>CAWAOA010000011.1:0-170000 GCA_963783655.1 uncultured Chloroflexia bacterium | reverse complement strand
ATGGCGCACCGCCGCCGCGGGCGGCCTCGACAGGCATGTCCAAAAGCTCGGCGCTGCCCGACATCTGCACCATCAACACTGCACGCAGGTAGCCAAGCACCTGATCCACAAACTGACCGAGCTCCAGGCCGCCTGAAACAAGGTTATTGATGAGCGCAAGGCCGCTGGCGGTATCGCGGGCGGCCAGGGAGTCAACCAGCCCGGCTATGCTTTCCGAGCTGACAAGCCCCAGTACCTCTTCAACCCGTTCCACCGTCAGCAACTCATCGCCGTACGAGAGCAACTGGTCAAGCAGGCTGATAGCGTCGCGCATGCTGCCGGTAGCGCGGCGAGCGACGGCAGCCAGCGCCTCGGGCTCGGCGCGCTTTCCCTCGCTCTCCAGGATATTGCGCAGGTGCTCTACCATAACGGGGGTGCCGATGCGGCGGAAGTCAAAACGCTGGCAGCGAGAGCGCACCGTCTCAGGAACACGCTCGGGCTCGGTCGTCGCGAGCACGAAGACGGCGTGCGGCGGCGGCTCCTCCAGCGTCTTCAGGAGCGCGTTGAACGCCTCCTTCGTGAGCATGTGCACTTCATCGATGATGTAGACCTTGTATCGCGCCTCGTTCGGCCGGAAGCCGATCTTCTCGCGCAGGTCACGCATCTCGTCGATGCCGCGGTTCGACGCGGCGTCGATCTCGATCAGATCAAGCTGGCGGCCCTCGGTGATGGCCGTGCAGATCCGGCAGCTGTTGTCGGGGCGCGCGCCGGGGTCCTCCGCCAGGCAGTTGAGCGCCTTCGCGAGAATGCGCGCCGTGCTCGTCTTGCCGGTGCCACGCGGTCCTGTGAAGAGATAGGCATGCGACATGCGACCGTCGCGCAGCGCGTGCCGCAGAGTCAGCGTCACATGCGCCTGCCCGATCACCTCTTCGAATGTTTGGGACCGCCACGTGCGGTACAACGCCTGATTGGCCATTCTTCTCGCTCCCAGAGCGCCCATTTTACCACGCGCAGAGCAGTTTCGCCACAGAGGTTACGACCGCGCGCGGGTGCCAAATCTTTGTCGCGCGGATGCTGTGTGCTATAATTCAGGTTATGAGCAGTTCAGCGCGGGTGCTCACAGGACTGATGGAAAGACGGGCGTTGGAAGCAGCGTTCTCCGGCTTGGCTTCGGCGCGGGGCGTGGAGCAGTTGGCCGAGCGCGCGCAAGGCGTGGCTGCTTTCGGTAACGCCGCCATCCCGATCCTCGTCAGCTTGCTTGACACCGCCGACCCCCAACTGCGTGGGGGTTTGGGCCAGGTGGCCGCGCTCCTCGACCGCGAAGCCACCGTTGCGGCGCTCCGCCGCGCCGCACTTACCGGCGATCGCACCGACCAGGCTCGCCTGACGGCGCTTATGATCCTGGACCGGTTCCTCGGCGAGACGATGGATGAGTCGCTGCTGACCGGGTTGCAGAATCCGGATGCGGTGGCGGTGCAATCGTTGCATGAGCTGGCTCGCGAGATGGAGAGCAACCCGGCGGTGATACTCGAGTATCTGAGCCAGCTCTCCGAGCAACCACCCGAAGTTGCGGCCGTGGTGCTGGACGCCGTACCGCTCGTGGAGCCGGTTCCCGCCGTGGTAACGCTCCTGCGGATGTTCGCCCAGGGCTCCGAGGATGGAATTGCCGGGACTGCGCTCGATCACTTGAGCCGGCAGCGGACCCCGCTGGCTGCACACGCGCTGATGACGCTGGCACGCACGTTGCCCCCGGCACGCGCTGCCGTGGCTGCGAGAGGCTACCGCAAGCTGTGCATGTCGGGCGTTCCCCAGCCGCAGCGGCAGGATGCGGGAAAGTGGCGGGCCCTGTTGTCGCCGGTAGACGGCAGCGGCGCGCAGGTGATCTGGTTTATGCGGCGCCCGCAAGACGGTCCATCGGAAGAGGATGGGCGCGGGACCCTGTTTAGTGTGCTGTGCAAAGACCCGGATGGGATCATTGCCAGCTTTGGCACGGGGGAGGTACCGGCGGCGGATCTGCCACCCGAGCAGCCGGTTGGCCAGCTCTATCTGATGCAGGATAGCCGCGAAACGCCCCCGATTGCGCTGCTCGAAGCGCCCGTGGCGTTCGGCCTGGCAGCGGTGCAGCGGGCCCTGGCGCTACACTGGGAAGCAGGCACGCAGCCCGCAGCCGAGTACCGGCTGCTGAACCCGCAGATTTGGGAGCTGGATGTGGAGCCTTCCTGGACCTGCCCGGCAGGCGGCGAGTTCCCCGCGGTTGAGATGTCAGCTCTTCTCGATCACCCGGCATTCGCGACCTGGTGCTGGGCCCCGCCGGCTGTGTACGACGCCGCGCAGAGGTTGGGCCGGCGACACACCCTGGCCGCTCGCCGCGCACATGTCGACGCTCTGGCACGGCGGCATATGGATCGGGCGACGGTTGCGAGCTACTGCCGCCGGCTCGAAGCCATGGCAGCATGGTTGGCCCTGGCGGGTGAGGAACGCACGGCTGCCCTGGCCGCAGCCACGGCACAGCAACTGGCCGGACAGGTAGCGTCGGAGTCCCCCTTGTTGCTGCGCCTGATCTCGCTCGGCATAGACGTAGCCATGGCCGGAATAAGAAGCGGTTTTACCCCGCGCCGAGCGCAACCCGGTGGGGTTGTACCGGCAGCGTAATCAAATGGAGAAGATGAATGCCTAACTTTGGTGGAATGGAGTGGGTTATCCTGCTCGTCATCGTGCTCATCGTGTTCGGAGTTGGCCGGCTGCCCGAGATCGGCGGCGCCCTAGGCCGCAGTATCCGTGAGTTCCGCCAGTCCTCCCGCCCCGAAGACGCCGAGGAGAAGGAACAGACTCAGGACGGCACGACCCCAGGCAACAAGACGGTCTAGCCTCCCCGAACGCGGCGCGCTCTGCCAGCCGCCGCGTTCACGTCAGTGCGCATGAATATCATACATGACGCGCCTGCGAAGCGGGTCTCGCTGCTTCGCCAGATGACTGAACAGCGGCTGGCATTGGTCCCGCTGGCCGGCACCATCCTGGTGGTGACCGGTTACCAGTTGTGGATCCAGTTAGTTGCCAATCGTGCGCGCCCGCTTTCCCTCTTCTGGCTCGATCTCCTGCTGTTCGGTGTGCTTGGCCCTGTACTCGCCTGGGTGCTGCTGCGACGCGCGCAGAAACACGCGCAGGCGGAGGCGGCGGCCCGCCGGCGAATCGACGCGCTCCTCGTGCAGGAGTACTACCTGGCACGAGTCGTGGCCAGCTCCGCCGACGCCATCATCGGCCTCGACGTGGATGGGCGGATCGTGGCCTGGAACCACGGCGCCGAAGCGATGTTCGGGTATTCACTGGCCGAAGCACAGGGCAAGTCGCCCACGTTCGTGCTCGGCGGAGACGAGCGCGGCGAGCAGGAGTGGGAGAGGGTACAGCAGCAGGTATCGGATGCAGGCGTCCCATCGAGCGACGAGCTGACTGCCTGGCACCAGGACGGGCGCCCGATTCCGGTCGAATTCACCTATGCCCCGGTGCGCGACGATTCCGGGCGCATCCTGGGGAGCGCCGCCGTCCTACGTGATGTCAGCCAGCGCAAGGCGCTCGAGGCTGAAGAGTTGCGACGCAACCGCGAGCTCGAGGCGCTGTACGCCGTGTCCGCTGCCATGAGCACAGCCGTATCGGTTGACCGCGCTCTCCCCGATGCGCTGAACAGCGTGCTCGAGGTGCTGGAGCTCGAGAGCGGGAAGATCTACCTGTTCGACCAGGAAGGGCAGCATCTGATCCTGGCAGCAGCGCAAGGGAACCCGACCCTGCTCGACCCCGCAGAGATTTCCATCGGGGGGGACGAGTGCCTGTGCGGGCGCGCCGCGCAGTCGGGCGAGGCGCTGCTGGTCGAGGATGTAATCAACGATCCTCGCATCATCCGCAGCGAGTGCCTCCGCCATGGGCGCCGCGCCTGCGCAGCCGTGCCGCTGCCCGCGAAGGACCGCATTCTCGGCGTAATGCACGTCACCGCCCGCAGTGACGGCACCCTCTCCGGCCCCAACATGGTGCTGCTGCGCTCCATCGGCGCGCAGATCGGCGTCGCGGTGGAGAACCTGCGCCTGCGCGAGGAGGCCCGCCGGGCCGAGGCGCTCTCGACGCTGATCCAGGAGATGCACCACCGCATCAAGAATAACCTGCAGACCGTTGCCGACCTCTTGAGCCTGGAGATGTCGGGGTCGACCAGCCCCGATGCCCGCAAGAGCCTGCGCGACAGCATCAACCGCATCAAGAGCATCGCCGCGGTACACCAGTTGCTGTCTCTGGAGCAACTGCGCCTCACCAACATCACCGAGCTGGCCCGGCAGGTATGCAATCTGGCGCTGCACCAGATGGTCGGCCCGGGGCAACAGATCGAGACCGTGGTGGAGGGCCCGGACATCTACCTTCCGTCGAAGCAGGCCACCGCGCTGGCTCTCGTGATGAACGAGTTGGTGACGAACGCTATCGAGCACGCGTTTGCTGCCCGGGGAACCCGGCCGGCTCAGCATGCATGTGGAGCAAGAAGGCGCACTGGTACGGGTGACCGTTACGGACGACGGACGAGGGCTGCCAGACGACTTCGACCTGGAGAGAAACGACGGGCTCGGTCTGCAGATCGTGCGCACGCTGGTCGAGAAGGATCTGGCCGGCGCCTTGCAGCTTGACGACGCACCGGGCGGCGGCAGCTGCATCACCCTCAGTTTCTACAAATAGCCCATGGAATCACTGCGGGTCCTGATCGCCGACGACGAGAGCATCCGCCTGATGAGCCTGGCGGCGCAGTTGCGCAAGCTGGGACACCGGGTGGTAGCCGAGGCGTCGAACGGGCAGGAAGCGCTGGTGCTCGCAAACGCCACGGAACCCGACCTCGCCATTATGGACATCAAGATGCCGGTGATGGACGGTATCGAGGCGGCTGAACGGATCACGGCCACTCGCCCCATGCCGATTATCCTGCTCACGGCCTACAGCGAGGACGAGCTGGTGGAGCGGGCTGCCGAAGCCAACATCGCCGCCTATCTAATGAAGCCGGTATCGGAAGAAGACCTGTTGCCCGCGATTGCCCTCGCCCTCACCCGCTACCGGCAGTTCCAGGCGCTGCGACGCGAGGTGAGCGACCTCAGGGAAGCGCTCGAGACGCGGAAGGTGATCGAGCGGGCCAAGGGGATACTGATGCGCCGCCTGAACCTGAGCGAAGACGAGGCCTTCCGCCGCTTGCAGCGGCAGAGCCAGGACACCAACCGCCGTCTGGCACAGGTGGCGGAGGCGATCGTCATGGCCGACGCGATGATGTAGGGAGAAGCAAGAGAACGGAGTTCAAGGGGATTTCCACGGGTTCTGCGTTTTCACACCGGTACCGCTGAATTCCTGCTCGTTGCGCGTGACGAGCACAAATTCCCCTTCCAGCGCAATGGCTGCGATGAGGGAATCGACTGCCGCAAGGGGCCTCCCCACTCGCTCCGGCCGCCCGGTAAGAGCACCCCAAGACAGCATGACCTCGGTCGTTACGGCAGCGATGCGGCCGGAAAAGCGTATCAGCAGATCGGACGTGAGCCAGTCGAGCAAGGCGTCTTTGCGCTCGGACGGCTCGAGCTTCTCAATCCCCTTGCGGATTTCTCCGATGGTAACGACGCTGAGATATACACTTTCGGGTTCCAGCGCCCCGACCCATTCGAGCACTTCTTTGTTTGGACGGCGGGCCACCATTTCGGAGATCACGTTCGTGTCCCGCAGGTATCTCACAGCGAAATGTCGTCCCGCCAGCTCGAATTGTCACGCTCCAGATCCAGGTCTGCGCCAACGAGCGGTGAGCTCCGGAAGAACGCTACAATCGGCTTCTGCCGAAGAGTCAGCCGGCGATACTCCTCAAAGGAGAGCACTACGGCTGCTTCGACCCCGCGGCGGGTGATGATCTGAGGGCCCTTCTTTCGAGCACTTTCGATGACTTCGCTGAGTCGATTCTTCGCATCTTGAAGCTGCCATCGTTTGAACATTACATACTCCTGTCTAGACTGGCTAGATTATATTATCTGGGTCAAGCCTTTCAACGTGTAAGCGCTCGTCGCTTTCGTTCCACCCTTCACCATATGATGCACATCATTGTTCCGGCCGGGCACATCGCTTATCCTGACAGCGTTCCATAGACAGAGGCGGGCTGATGGGCGGTCCGCCGTTACGACCAGGTGATGAACGCCTGCTCGGTGCCACGATACACGCGTGTAAGCGTGCATGTGGCACCGAGCAGGCGTTTTTCTTTTCTGGCGTACCGGCTGCCGAGGCACATGCCGGGCAGACCGCACAGGCCGAGAGGCACAGGGAAATCGCCCGTGAAAACATGTTGGCAGATCAGGCAACAACAGGAGAACGGCGCCAGGCGTTGGGTGCTCGACTGCGACGCCTGCCGGGCTCGACAGCAAGGGGTATCGTGCTGGGAACTCCAGGACGGCTGCCCCTTTTGCTGCGCGTCCGTGGACGTCACCTGCGACTTTTGCGCGCTGTACATAGAGCACCGGCGCGAGATCGCCGCCCTGAATAGTTGAGGGCAAGCTCTGGAAATCAGAGGAGGTATCGGAAACCCATGGAAAAGCTGCAGTTGCGCCTTCCGGACATGTATGCCGACCACCACGTGCTCAAAGTACGGACGGTGCTGGCGGCGCTGCCGGGCATCAACAACGTGGTCGCGAGCTCGGCGTTCCAAATGGTGGCTCTCGAGTTCGACCCCCAGACAACCAGTGCCGTAGCGGTACAGGACGCTCTGGTGGCCGCGGGCTACACCACCGCCGAGACCGGCGAAGCACGTATTCTGACACTGCCGGTGGACAAGGGCCGGCCTGACCCCGCATGGGATCGCCTGGGCGTGCGGATCACCCGCACCGACAGCCGCGACGCCAAGGCCAGTCGCTAGCCGAGCGAGGAGAAATACGAATGGCAAAGCAAGCATATAAGCCGAGCATGGATCCGGCCGCCATTGAACTGCTGGATGTGGCTGCGAGCATGGGTCTGAGCACCGCGTTCACGCGGGTCCTCACAACCAAGCCATGCCCCATCGGCAGCGGCGAGTCCGGCATCTGCTGCAAGAACTGCTACATGGGCCCCTGCCGCCTCACGAAGGACGGCCAGGTAGGTATCTGTGGCGCGACGCTGGAGACCATCGGCGCCCGCAACCTGGCCCGAGCCGTGGCAGCCGGCGCAGCAGCCCACTCCGATCACGGGCGCGACCTGGCCTTCACCTTCCTGGCGGTTGCCAAGGGTGAGGCGCAAGGCTACGAGATCCGTGACGTGGCCAAGCTCCTCGCAGTAGCAGCCAAGCACAAGATCCCGACCAAGGGCCGCGAGGTCAACGAGATCGCGCTGGATCTGGCGAACAAGGCGATCGCCGAGTTCGGGCAGCAGCGCGGTGAGCTGTTCTACGTCTCTACCGCCCCCGTGAAGCGCCAGAAGATCTGGCGCGAGCTGGGCATGGCGCCCCGCGGGATTGACCGCGAGGTGGTCGAAGTGCTGCACCGCACCCACGTGGGCGACGATCAGGACCCGGGCCACATCATGCTGAGCGCGGTCGCGCACAGCGCTGTCTGACGGCTGGGGCGGCTCCATGTGGGCCACTGACCTGTCGGATATCCTCTTTGGCACGCCGAGCCCTAAGGTCTCCTCGGTGAACCTGGGCGTGCTGCATGACGGACGAGGTCAACATCGTCGTCCACGGCCACGAGCCCACGCTGAGCGAGATGATCGTGACGGCAGTGCAGGACCCAGAGTTGATCGAGTACGCGAAGAGCAAGGGCGCCAGCGGCATCAACCTGTCCGGCATCTGCTGCACGGCAAACGAAGTTCTGATGCGCCAGGGCGTGCCGTCGGCCGGCAACTTCCTGCACCAGGAGCTGGCGATCCTGACCGGCGCCGTGGAGGCGATGGTGGTGGACGTGCAGTGCATCATGCAGGCGCTGCCCGACCTGGCCAAGCACTTCCACACCGAGGTGATCACCACCAGCCCGAAGGTAAAGATCACCGGTGCCACGCACATCGAGTTCGACGAGCACCATGCACTCGATATCGCCAAGCAGATCGTGCGCCGGGCGATCGATAATTACCAGAACCGCGGCGAGACCCACATCCCGGACGTGTCCGAGCAGATGGTTCCCGGGTTCAGCCACGAGTATATCGGCTATATGCAGGGCGGCGTGTATCGCTCGTCCTTCCGCCCGCTGAACGATGCGATCGCATCCGGCCGCATCCGCGGCGTCGCCGCAGTAGTCGGGCTGCAACAACCCGAACACGACGCAGGACCAGGTCCACATGGACATCATCACCGAGCTGCTGAAGAACGACGTCCTGGTGGTGTCGACCGGCTGCGGCGCCATTGCGGCCGGCAAGTACGGTTTCCTGCTGGGTAAGGCGGGCATTGAGAAGGTAGGCGCCGGCCTGCGCGAGGTGTGCGAAGCCATCGGCATCCCGCCGGTGCTGCACATGGGCTCCTGCGTGGATAACAGCCGTATCCTGACCGTCCTCACGCAGATGGCCACCGAAGGCGGCCTGGGCGATGATATCTCTGACATCCCGGCCGTCGGCGATTGCGCCGGAATGGATGAGCGAGAAGGCGCTGGCGATCGGCGTCTACGCCGCAGCTTCGGGCGCCTACGTCATGATGGGCGTGCGCTCGCCGGTGGGGTTCGCCCCCGAACTTGAGAAGCTGATGTCGGAGGAGTGGGAAGAGACGTTCGGCGGCAAGCTGGAGTTCGTGCCCGAGGCGGCCGAAATGGTAGCACGCTCGCTGGCCCATATCGACAAGAAGCGTGCTGCGCTGAAGCTGGCAGAATACGAGCCGAACCGCCACGGTGGCAGCGGTGACGAGCCGATCCGGGAGTTCCTGGATGCACCGCTCGAAGAGCAGATGGCAAGCCTGTACGGCGGTTGATGCGCAAACAGACGGAGGAGCGTTAGATGTCCCGATATATCGCTACTCGTGCCATCCGTGGTGCGAATATGCTGGTCAAGGAAGCGGACGAACTGCTGGCCGGGGCATTGGCCGCCTACGGCCCTGAGAAGCCGGTTGCCTTCCCCAATACTGCCTACTACCTGCCGACGATCTTCGGCATGACCGGGCGTGAGGTAACCAAGCTGGGCGACCTGTCGCCGGTGCTGGAGCATGCCCACGATCTGCTGCACCCGCTGCCCGCCGCCAACTGCTGGACCCCGTACCTCGGGGAAACGCTGGACAGCGGCATGGCGACCTTGCTGACCGCCGAGGTGATCGAAGCGATACGCTTCGTCAAGGGCGAGGAACCGCAGCGAGTACCGAACTTCCACATGACCGGCGGCAGCTTCACCAGCCCGGACGCCGGCGCCGACGGAAACGGCGGCAACGGTTACCTGAACGGCCCCATCGACGACGTGCAGTTGCGCACCTGGGGCATCCAGTTGGTGGACGGCCGCATGCCCGGCTTTGCCGCCATCGTCGGCTGCGCCAAGAGCAACGAAGTTGCCGTCAAGCTGGTGCGCGAGCTCCAGCGCCGCAACATCCTGATCTTCCTGTCGGGCAACGTCAACGGCCGCTCCATCATCCACCAGCTCCAGGAAGAGGGCGTGGAGATGGGGTACGACACCTACATCGTGCCGTTCGGCCTGGACACGCTGTCCGCCATCTATGCCCTCGGCTTTGCCACCCGCTCGGCGCTCACCTTTGGCGGCATGAAGGGTGGGCAGGCCAAGGACATCCTGATGTATAACCGGGCCCGCGTCTTCGCCTTCGTGCTGGCGCTGGGCGAGGTGGACGACCTGAAGTACGCCGCGGCGGCGGGCGCCATCAACTACGGCTTCCCTGTCATCGCGGACACCAGGATCCCGCAGATCCTGCCCACGGGTGTGACCCAGTACGAGCACGTCATCTCGATGCCTTTCAACGAAATCGAGGGGGCGACCGACCTGGAGCGCGCCGAGAAGATGGTGCAGAAGGCCATCGAGGTCCGCGGCGTCAAGGTGAAGATCTCTGAAGTGCCCGTGCCTGTGCCTTACGGCTCGGCGTTCGAGGGCGAAGTAGTCCGCAAGAAGGACATGCGCGTCGAGTTCGGCGGCAAGTACAGCCGGGCGTTCGAGTATCTGCGCATGGTGGATATGGATGAGGTCGAGGACGGCAAGATCGAAGTGATCGGCCCCGGCCTCGACACGGTCCCGGCCGAAGGCGCGATGGACCTGGCCATCCTGGTCGAGGTGGCGGGCCGCAAGATGCAGTCCGACTTCGAGCCGGTGCTCGAGCGCCAGATCCACTACTTCGTGAACGGCGCCAGCGGCGTGCAGCACATCGGCCAGCGCGACATCACCTGGATCCGTATCTCGAACGGCGCGGCCGACAAGGGCTTCGATCTGCGCCATATCGGCGACATCCTCTACGCCCGCTTCCACGCGGACTTTGGGGCCATCGTCGACAAGGTGCAGGTAAAGCTTGTGACCGATCCTGCGCTGTTCCCCGGCTGGCTCGATCGGGCACGTGAGGCATACGACTTCCGCAACCGGCGCCTGGCCGACCTGACCGATGAGGCGGTGGGCGAGTTCTATACCTGCACGCTGTGCCAGAGCTTCGCTCCCACGCACGTCTGCCTTGTCAGCCCCGAGCGCCTGGGATTATGCGGCGCCTACAACTGGCTGGACTGCAAGGCGAGCTTCGAGATCAATCCCACCGGCCCGAACCAGCCGGTGAAGAAGGGGCGCTGCCACGATCACGGTGAAGGGCATCTACGAAGGCCTGAACGAGATCGCCGTGCAGAAATCGAACGGCACCGTGACCGAAGTGTCGATGTACTCGATCATGAATGCGCCGATGACCGCCTGTGGCTGTTTCGAGTGCATCGTGATGCTGGTGCCGGAAGCCAACGGCGTGATGGTGGTGAGCCGCGAGGACACCAGCATGACTCCGGCGGGCATGACGTTCAGCACGCTGGCGGGTATGGCCGGCGGCGGCCTGCAAACCCCCGGCGTGATGGGTATCGGCAAGTACTACCTGACGAGCCCCAAGTTCGTGTCTGCGGACGGCGGCTTCAAGCGGGTGATCTGGATGTCGAGCGTGCTCAAGCAGACCATGGCAGCCGAGCTGCAGACCGTGGCCGAGCGTGAGGGCGACCCGGACCTGATCAGCAAGATCGCCGATGAGACGATCGCCACCGATGTCGAGGGCACTCTGGCCTACCTGGAGCAGAGCAGCCATCCGGCTCTGATGATGGACCCGATCTTCTAACGAGATGAAGCGAGTGCAGGGATGAGAGCTCTCACCCCTGCACTCACCGGTTATTGGGGGCGGCATCGCAGCCCCCAAGCCTGTGCCGCAGACCAGCGGAGCAACACTGAGGAGAGCCATGGGGCAGCTACTCGTTCGTGATATAATGCGGATCGGCGTGACCACGTGCAAACCCGAAGACAGCATCGAGGCGGTGGCCGCGCAGATGATTGATGGGAACTGCACCGCCGTAGTGGTATTGGATGAAGACGGCGATTCGCGCGGCTGGATCAACGAACAGCGGATCGCGAACGCATTCTTGCGCCGCGAGGCCGCCGGCGAAGACAGCCCGGCGCTGACGGCAGCCGATGTGATGGACGAGGATGTGCCGGATGGACCGGCGGACATCCCACTCACGGCCGCGATCCAACTGATGGCCGACCGGGGGGTAGATCACCTCTTCTTCTTGCACCACGCCGGTGGGCGCGCCTGGCCTGCTTCTCTTTTGAGCCTGCGCGACGTGGTGCGGGCGGTGGCAGGGCCGGACTACATCCAGGGCCAGGGTGTGGGGGCGCCTCGCCCAACACCGATGGACCTGTTCCGGCAACGCTACCCGCGAGCAAAGGGCCAGTCCTAGCGGCTCGCGTAAGCCGAGAGAGGTCAGACATGCCAGCCACGGCCTTCAATGCCGTCGTAGCACTCCGCATAGATATCTCACCCTGGCTCATCATCCTGCGCGTCGCCCCCAACGGGTGGACGCTGCCCGTCTTTGAGCCGGGCCAGTTCGCCGTGCTGGGCTTGCCGGGCACGGCGGCGAGGAGCCCACTGTCCGGAGAGGAAGAGAATCCGCCGGAGAAGCCCGACAAGATGATCCAGCGAGCGTATTCGATCGCGTCATCTTCGGTTCAACGTGAGTACCTCGAATTCTACCTGGCCTTAGTCAGCACGGGCGCCCTCACCCCGCGGCTCTTCTCGTTGCAGCGCGGCGATCCGCTCTATCTGTCACCCAAGATCACCGGCATGTTTACCCTGGACCGCGTGCCGCCTGAGGCGAACGTGGTGATGATTGCCACGGGCACGGGCCTCGCACCCTACGTCAGCATGCTGGGCACATATCTTACCTGCGGCGGGCCGCGGCGCATGGCCGTGCTGCACGGCGCGCGGCACTCGTGGGATCTGGGATACCGGTCGGAACTGATGACGATGCAGCATCTCTGCCCCAACCTCACATATCTGGCCACGATCAGCCGGCCGGAAGAGGAACCGGTGCCCTGGGGCGGCCACGTCGGGTACGTGCAGGACCTGTGGCAGAAGGAAGCGCTGGTCGAAAAGTGGGGGTTCAAGCCAACGCCGGAGGACACGCACGTTTTCCTGTGCGGCAGCCCGGCGATGATGGATGACGTCGTGCCCATGCTGGAGCGCGAGGGTTTCTGCGAACACACGCGCAAACAGCCGGGGCAAATTCACCTGGAGCGATACTGGTAGTTCGTGCAAGCGGCACTTGTTACGAGGAGCAAGCAACCCTAGACAGCAACGGAGGATAGTTACATGCCCGCGAATGTTGAAGTCCCGGTCGAGAAGTGGTTGGGCACCGTACGCCCAATCACTCTAGGCGCTACCGAAGCTGAGGGCGGCTCACGCAGCCGTACCGTTACGGTCGGCGGCGCCAGCACGCTCCCATTCCTCGGCTTTGAGGGCAAGACTTCGTATCGCCCCCAGATCGCCATTGAAGTCAGGGCCGTCGATCCCTGCGACGAATGGCCGCAGCCGCTCAAAGATGCCTGGGGGGACGCTCTTTTTGATGTGACCTCTTGGGCCAAGGCTGCTGAAAGCGCCGGCGCTGATCTGATCATGCTGCAACTCACCGCGACCAACCGGCCCGGCCAGCGCACCACGGTCGCCGAAGCCAGGACCGCCCTTCGTGACCTGCTGAGCGTGACCGGCCTGCCGGTGATCGTCTCGGGCACCGGCCAGGCGGAACTGGACAATGAGCTGCTGGTGGCCTGCGCTGAAGAAGGCGCCGGCGAGCGCCTGGTGCTCGGTCCGTGCGAAGAGAAGAACTATCGCACCATCGTCGCCGCGGCCCTGGCCCACGGTCACCTGGTCAGCAGTCGCACCCCCATGGACGTGAACCTGGCCAAGCAATTGATCATCTTGATCAACGATATGGGATTGCCGCTCGATCGTATCCTGATGGATCCAACCACCGGCGCCCTGGGCTACGGGATGGAATATGGCTACAGCGTCATGGAGCGCCTCCGGCTGGCAGCGCTGCAGGGCGATGGTATGACCCAGCAGCCGATGATCGTGACGCCCGGCGAAGAAGCATGGCGCACGAAGGAAGCGCGAGCCGGCGAAGGCGTGCCCGCGACGTGGGGCGAGTGGAACGAGCGGGCGGTGAACTGGGAAGCGATGACCGCGGCCGCACTGATCGAGTCAGGTGCAGATATCGTCGTGCTGCGCCACCCCGAAACGGTAAAGCGCATCCGCGCCATGATCGATGCCCTTGCGGCCGTTGCATAGGTAGGAGGAACCGATGGCACTTTCCGGGCTGGAGATCTACAAGCTACTGCCTAAGAGGAATAACTGCAAAGAGTGCGGTTACCCGACCTGTCTCGCGTTCGCCATGAAGCTGGCAGCGAAGCAGGCAGATCTATCAAGCTGCCAATACGTAAGTGAAGAAGCGAAGGCGCAACTGGCAGCCGCTGCCGCGCCTCCCATTCGCCTGATCACCGTGAGCGCCGGCGATCGCAAGATCGAGGCGGGAAACGAAACGGTGCTGTTCCGGCACGAGAAGACCTTCTTCCACCCGACCGCCCTGATCGTGCGCGTCCCCGACAGCACGCCCGCCGCCGAGATTACGCGGCTGGCAGCGGAAGTGGCGGACTACAAGGTGGATTACGTGGGCATCGCGCTCAAGCTGGACGGCCTCGCGATTGAGGACACCAGTGGGAACGCAGGCGCCTTTGCCGCCGCCGTAACAGCCGCATTGGCAGGGGCCCGGCTGCCCCTGGTGCTGATTTCTGAGAACGCAGGTGTATTGGCAGCCGGCGCTGAGGCAGCGGCGGGCACGACGCCATTGCTGTGCGGCGCAACGGCCGCGAATTGGGAAGCGGTCGCCGCAGTTGCCAAGGACGCCAAGTGCCCGGTGGTGGCGCGCGGCAATACGCTGGCGGAGTTGGCCGATCTCGCTACGAAGCTGGCAGGCGCCGGCGTCGAGGACGTCGTGCTGGATCCGGCCACGCGCGGCTTCGCCGGCTCGCTGGCGACGCTGACACAGCTACGCCGCCTCGCGCTCAAGAAGAACGTTCGCGAAGTCGGTTACCCGATCATCACCTTCCCGTACCTGGGCGAAACGGACCCGGCACAGGAAGCACTGCTCGCCGGCCAGCAGGTCGCCAAATACGCGAGCTTTGTCGTGTTGAGCCGCTTCGACCCGGCAGCGGTCTACCCGTTGATGGTGCTACGGCAGAACATCTACACCGATCCGCAGAAGCCCATCCAGGTAGAGCCGGGTATCTACCCGATCAACAAGCCGGGACCCGATGCGCCGGTGATGGTGACAACCAACTTCTCGATCACCTACTTTGCCGTTGCTAACGAGCTCGAGTCAAGCGGCATCCCCGCGTGGCTGTTGGTGGCAGACGCCGAAGGCATGAGTGTCTTGACCGCCTGGGCCGCCGGCAAATTCGACGCCGAGCGGATCGCCAAGACCGTCAAAACCACCGGCATCCAGGAGAAGACTAACCACCAGCAGGTGATCATCCCCGGGCACGTCGCAGTTCTGATGGGCGAGTTGGAAGAGGAACTCCCGGGCTGGGACATCAAGGTCGGCCCCGCGAGGCAGTGGACCTGCCGCGGTACCTGAAGACGGTGCTGGCGGTACCAGCGTAACGTATGATCGGGTGGCGGGGACACGGGGACACGGGGACAGGAAAGGAGCCTCCCCCTGCACCCCAACACCCGTAGTCTAGCCCCTTGTGGGCGTGTTGGTCGCGGGCGGGGTGCTTAACGTTGTCACGCCGGAGCGAAACGGGGCATTGTAGCTCGCGCCGCGGCCCGACGCCCCACAAGGGGGCTACACTACGGGTAACGAGGTAGGCAATGTTGCGAAACCTCTACGATACCAGTAGTCCAGCCCCTTGTGGGGGTGTTGGTCGCGGCGCGATTCGCTTAACCCACTCGCGCCGCGACCAACACATTCAGCGGTCTCATATGACCGTGATCATTTCATATTATCTATTTATGCACATATAATATCGCAATATTAGGGTAGATCACAGTACGATCTGTGCTGATCTTTCGTTCTGTAGTGGTCTTTCGTTCGCAAAGAGGTAGGCAGTGTATACGATCCTTCGGAAGCAGGTGCTCAGCGACGTCACCAAACTGATGATCGTCGAAGCTCCTCAGGTTGCGCACAAGGCGCAGCCAGGGCAATTCGTTATCGTGCGGGTGCACGAGCGTGCAGAGCGCATACCCCTCACCATCGCCGATTTTGACCGGCAGATGGGCACGATCACGTTGATCTTCCAGGAAGTTGGGAAGTCGACCGCCGAGATGGGGCGGTTGGAGCCCGGCCAGGGCTTCGTGACGGTCGCCGGACCTTTGGGGCATCCAAGTGAGATCGCCAATTACGGGACCGTCGTGTGTGTCGGTGGCGGCGTGGGCATCGCACCGCTCTTCCCCATTACCCGAGCACTTTTCGAGGCGGGGAATCACGTCATATCGATTATCGGCGCCCGCACGCGCGACCTGCTCTTTTGGGAAGATCGCATGGGCGAATTCTCCAACCAGTTGGTCGTCTGCACGGACGATGGCTCGCGCGGACGCAAGGCGCTGGTGACCGAGCCGCTGCGCGAGCTGTTGGAGCAGCGTGCGGGAGAGGTGAAGCGCGCCTGGGCTATCGGGCCGGCAGTCATGATGAAGTTCGTGTCAAACACCACCCGTGATTTCAACGTACCGACCATCGTCAGCCTGAATACGGTTATGGTCGACGGCACCGGTATGTGCGGCGGCTGTCGCGTGCTGCTCGAGGACGGAGCGCAATTCGTGTGCGTCGACGGGCCCGAGTTCGATGGGCATAAGGTGGATTGGAGCAGTCTGCTCAGTCGATTGCAGTACTACCGCGCGGAGGAGAAGGTCGCTATGGAGCGCTGGGACCACGAGTGCAATCTCGACCGCGCCGCTGCGCTGGCGGAGGTACGATGAGCACGCTGACGGCCAAAGAACGGATGAGGATTCCCCGGCAGGATATGCCGGTGCAGACAGCCGAAGAGCGGCGCACGAACTTCGACGAGGTAGCGCTGGGCTACACGCTCGAGCTCGCCAGGCTGGAAGCGGAGCGCTGTCTGCAGTGCGGCAAGCCGCACTGCGTCGAAGGCTGCCCGGTAGGGGTTGACATCCCAGGCTTCATTGAGGCGCTGCGCGACGGAGACATGCCGCTGGCGGTGGCGCGGCTCAAGGACCGGAACAACCTGCCGGCTATCTGCGGCCGGGTCTGCCCACAAGAGGTTCAGTGCGAGGCGCGCTGCCTGCTGGGCAAGAAGGGTCAGGCGGTAGCTATCGGACGCCTCGAGCGTTTCGTGGGGGACTTCGAGCTGCAAGCGCAGTCCTGCCCGCCCGAGCCGCCGGCGCGCATTGGCAAGCGGGCAGCAGTGGTGGGCTCCGGTCCGGCCGGGCTCACGTGCGCGGTGGATCTGGCGCGCCTGGGGTACGACGTGACGATCCTCGAATCGCTTCACGCCGCCGGCGGCGTGCTCATCTACGGCATTCCCGAGTTCCGTCTACCCAAGAGCGTGATCGGCTCCGAAGTCGAGTGTGCCACGGATGCCCTGCATATCAATGTGGAGTTCGACCAGGTCGTTGGCCGCACGGTAACCGTAACGGAGCTGCTGGAGCAGTACGATGCGGTCTTCCTCGGCACCGGCGCCGGTCTGCCCTCCTTCATGCGCATCCCGGGCGTCAACCTGAACGGTGTGATGTCGGCCAATGAATTCCTGACCCGCGTGAACCTGATGAAGGGATATCTGTTCCCGGAATACGACACCCCGGTCAAGGTCGGCAAGCGCGTGGCCGTAGTGGGTGCAGGTAACGTCGCGATGGACGCGGCCCGCTGCAGCGTGCGACTTCAGGAACTGCACCGGGTCGAGGGCCAGGAGCAAGGCGAGGTACACATCGTCTACCGCCGCTCTGCAGAAGAGGTGCCGGCCCACGCCGAAGAAGTTCACCACGCACAGGAAGAGGGGGTCATTTTCGATTTCCTCACCAACCCGGTGGAGATCCTCGGCGACGACAAGGGCGAGGTGCGCGCGGTGCGCTGCATCCGCATGCAGCTGGGAGAGCCAGATGATTCCGGCCGGCGCTCACCGGTACCGATTCCCGGATCCGAGTTCGAGATGCCGGTCGACCAGGTGATCTTCGCGCTGGGCACCAGCCCCAATCCGCTCGTCTTTTCCGACGCGGGCCAGCTGAAGCGCAGCAAGTGGGGAACCGTCATCGCAGACGATAGCAACGGCCGCACCACGCAGCCGGGCGTCTGGGCGGGCGGTGACGTCGTGACAGGCGCGGCCACGGTCATCAGCGCCATGGGCGCCGGCAAGCGCGCCGCCGCCGACATTCACGCATACCTGTCGCAGCCTGGCGAGTGGATCGAGCAGGTCGCTGCGGCCACTGCATGAAAGGCACTTAAGCTGGCAACGCACAGAGTGCAGTTCGGGGCCGGCGGGCCGTCTGTTGACGTGCCGGCCGGCGCCCTTCTCACGGACGCCGCCGCCCTGGCCGGTATCAGCCTGAACCAGCCGTGCGGCGGGCAGGGCCGGTGTGGTCGCTGCGCGGTGATCGTAGACGACACCCGCAGTGCCGTCCGGCGCCGTTCGACGCTGCGGCTTTCCCCGACGGACGTTGCCGCCGGCTACGCGCTGGCGTGCCAGACGGTGGTGGAGGGGGACTGTTACATTACCGTGCCGCCGCAGGAAGCGATCGAGCGGCGACTGATGACACAGAAGACGGCGGCCCGCGTCGAGCTGCCGTTTCCCTATGACCCGGCTGAACACCAATCGGTGCAGCGCTTCTTCCTCGAGTTGATGCCGCCCGATCTGGCCGACCAGACGGACGATTGGTCGCGTTTGGAGCGAGGGCTGTATGCCGCCGGCGTGGCGGACATGCAGGCATCGCTGCCTGTGCTGCAGACGCTCGGACGCACGCTGCGAGAGGCGGAGTGGCAGGTGACGGCAGTGGTCGCTCTCGACACCTGGGACGCGCCTTCCGGTCCGCCACGATTGTTGGCGCTACTTCCGGGGGACCAAACCGGCCAACACTTCGGCGCCGCAATTGACATTGGCACGACCACGGTCACCGTCTGGCTCGTGGATTTGCAGTCAGGCGAGGTCGTGGGGCAGGCAGGCGACTACAACGGGCAGATCGCCCGCGGCGAAGACGTGATCTCCCGTATCATCTATGCGTCGAAGGGCAATAACCTGTCCGAGATGCAGGAGTTGGTACGGCAGACGATCAACCGCCTGCTGGCCGCGGCCTGCAAGCAGGCGGGAACCGGGCCCGACCAGATCATCAAGATCACCGTCGCCGGCAACCCCACGATGATGCACCTGCTGCTGGGGATCCCGCCGGAGCCGATCCGGCTGACCCCGTACGTGCCGGTGATCAATCACGTGCCGACCCTGTTCGCGCACGAGCTGGGGCTGGCTGCCAACCCGCAGGCCATCGTGGATTGCCTGCCCGGCGTGGCCAGCTACGTGGGCGCCGATATCAGCGCCGGCGTCATCAGCACGCACATGGACCGGGCAGAGGAGATGTCGCTCTTCATCGACGTCGGCACCAACGGCGAGATCGTGCTCGGCAACCGCGATTGGCTGGTGACCTGCGCCTGCTCCGCCGGCCCCGCCTTCGAAGGCGCAGGGGTGGAGCACGGTATGCGCGCCACGACCGGGGCCATCGAGGACGTCTGGATCAACGGCGAGGACTACGAGCCAAGCTACCGGGTCATCGGCCGCCCGGACGAGAGACCGCGCGGCCTCTGCGGTTCGGGGCTGATCGCCCTTCTGGCCGAGATGTTCATCACCGGCGTGATGGATAAGCGCGGGAACTTCAATCCTGACCTGCCGCCCGGGCCCGGCGGCCGCCGGCGAGTGCGTGACGGGGAGCACGGCCCGGAGTACGTGATCGCCTGGGCCGGGGAAACCGCTACCGGACAGGACATCTACATCACAAAAATCGACGTCGACAACCTGCTGCGCGCCAAGGCAGCCATCTTTGCCGGCTACGGCGTGCTGGCGCAGAGCGTCGGCGTGGATCTGAACGATGTGTCGCAGATGCTGATCGGCGGCTCCTTCGGCCAGTATATCAACGTCGAGAAGGCGGTCCAGATCGGGCTGCTGCCGGATCTGGCTGCACCCGCAGGGAGCGCTTCCCCGTGGGATCGCTTCCGCTTCCTGGGAAATACCTCGATTCGCGGCGCCTACATGGCGCTGCTCCGCCGCGATGTGCGAGAGCAGCTATCGAACATCGCCGGGATGATGACCTACGTAGAGCTATCCGCCGACAACACGTTCTACGACGCCTTTACTTCTGCCCTCTTCCTGCCGCATACGGACGCCGCCCTTTTCCCATCCGTGGAAGCGGCGCTAACGGGAGCAAGACGAGGTAACGGCGGAAACGGCGGAGGGGATAATCGATGACAGTAAGCATTGCAGTGGCCGGCAAGGGGGGCGTGGGTAAGACCACCTTCTCCGGCCTTTTGATCCGCTACCTGGTACAGCGCCATCTGGGCAAGATCCTGGCGATCGACGCCGACCCGAGCAGCAACCTGCACCTGGTACTGGGAATGCAGCTGGCGCACACCGTGGGAGACATCCGCGAGGAGTCGCGCGATGCCCAGCAACTCGGTATGCCCCGGCAGGACTGGCTGAACTACGAAGTACGTATGGCGGTGGAGGAAGGGGACGACTTCGACCTCCTCGCCATGGGGCGACCGGAAGGACAAGGATGCTATTGCGCGGCGAACCACATGCTGCGCAGCATTATGGACGGCATCGCCGCCAGCTACGACTACGTGGTGATGGACAACGAGGCCGGGATGGAGCACCTCAGCCGGCGCACCACCCGCGACGTCGACCACCTGGTGATGGTCAGCGATGCCAGCCTGCGCGGCCTGGTGGCCGTGGAGAGCATGGTAGCGCTGGAGAAGGACCTGGATATCAACGTCCGCCATACGGGGCTGGTGATCAACCGCGTGATCGGCGAGCTGCCACCGGCGTTGCACGCCAAGGTGGAGCAGATCGGTATTCCCCTGCTGGCCGTGCTACCGTACGATGAGCAGTTGGTGCAGTTCGACGCCACCGGTCAGCCGTTGGTACAGCTGCCCCATAACTCACCCATCAGCGGAGCTCTCGATCGGCTGGCAGAACAGTTAGTACAACCGGCGGTTTCCGGCATTCGCTCATGACTCAGTAGGAGGGAGACACGGGATGAATATCATTGGCGAGAACATCCACATTCTTTCGGGCAAGGTAAAAGAGGCCCTGGCGGCGCGGGACGAGCGGTTCTTTCAGGACCTGGCCGTACGGCAGATTGAGGCCGGGGCGAACGTGATCGACCTGAACATCGGCCCCCAGAAGAAGGCCGGGCACGAGATCCTGCCCTGGCTGGTGAATGTCGTCCAGGAGGTATCCGACGTGCCGCTTTGCCTTGACACCACCAACCTGGCAGCGATCGAAGAGGCGTGCAAGGTGGTCAAGCACCAGCCGATCATCAACTCCACCTCAGCGGAGGAGGAGCGCCTCGAGAAAGTCCCGATGGTCGCCAAGAAGTACAACGCCCGGCTGATTGCCCTCACCATGGATCCCGCCGGCATCCCGGTCTCCGCCGACGCACGGGTAAACATCGCTCTCGAGAAGCTGCTGCCGCGCGCCGAGGAGGTTGGCCTGCCGATTACCGACATGCTCATCGACCCGCTCGTCCTGACCGTCAGCGGGTGCCAGCAATACGTGCCCGAATGCGTCGAGGCCGTGCGCTTGCTGCAGTACGCCGGCGATCCGCCGCCCGGCATCAATGTAGGCCTGAGCAATGTCTCAAATGCAGTACCCAATGAGATGCGCCCCCTGATCAATCGCGTCTACTGTGTGATGCTGATGGGCGTCGGGCTCAACACCATGATCGCCGACCCGCTCGACCGTGACCTGATGGAGTGGATCCGGATCGTCGAGCAGCGAGACGAGCGCACTTCCACGGGCCGCCTGCTGCTGGCGCTCCACGATGCTACCGTGAACAGCGAAGAGCTGAGCCAGAGTGCCGTCGACATGTCTGATCCGGAGCAGAAAGCGATCTGGAAGACGGTGCAGATCCTGCTCAACAAGGTGATCTACGCGGACTCCTACCTGCGCGTGTAGTACGTTCCGGTAGGCTTTCGATTGGCACCACGCGATGGGATGTGCGTAAGCCATCCCATCGCCCCCGCCGGTTTCCATGGTCCGGGCCGCGTTACCAGCGACGCGCCTCGCCCACTGGCCCACACCGCTAGCGCACACCGCCGGCTATGCCGGCTGCGGAGGCTAAGCCTACAGGAGGGAGTGACAGCGAATGGACGACACGAAAGCGAAACCCACGGTCGAAGAGTTGCTGGCGAAGGCGCAAAAACCCTCGGCGGATGCCATGGCCTTGCACCCGTTCTATCGGGGCAAGATCGAGATGATGCCAAAGGCCGCCATCCGCTCGCTCGATGACTTCGCGATCTGGTACACCCCGGGCGTAGCGGCGCCCTGCCGGGCGATCGAGAAGGATCCGGAGTTGGTGTACTCATACACCAACAAGTGGAACACCGTCGCCGTCATTTCTGACGGCACCCGCGTGCTGGGCCTCGGCGATATCGGTCCCAAAGCCGGCCTGCCGGTGATGGAAGGCAAAGCGCTCCTCTACAAATACCTCGGTGGCGTCGACGCCGTCCCCATCATGCTCGACACCAAGGACCCGGATGAGATCATCCGCACCGTGCTGCTCCTGCAGCCGGCGTTTGGCGGTGTCAACCTCGAAGACCTGTCGCAGCCCAAGTGTTTCCGCATTCTGGACACGCTGCGGGAACGCGCCGAGATCCCGATGTGGCACGACGACCAGCAGGGCACGGCGACGGTGACGCTGGCCGGGCTATTGAATGCTCTGAAGATCGTTGGCAAGCGCATCGGCGATGTGAAGGTCGCATTCCTCGGGGTGGGAGCCGCCAACGTGGCCATCAGCCGCCTCTGCTTCGCTGCCGGGCTTGAACCGGCAAATACCATCATGGTCGACAGCAAGGGCACACTGCACCGCGATCGCAAGGACATCTATCTGCGGCGGGCCGAATTTGTTGACAAGTGGCGACTGTGCGAGTCGACCAACCGCGAGCAGGTAGTGGGCAACATCGCAGAAGCGATGCGCGGCGCCGATGTCGTCATCTCACTCAGCCAACCGGGGCCGGGCACGATCAAGCCGGAGTGGGTCCAGGCGATGGCAAAGGACGCCGTCGTTTTCGCCTGCGCCAACCCGGTGCCGGAGATCTGGCCGTGGGAGGCCGAAGAGGCCGGCGCAGCCATTGTCGCCACGGGGCGATCGGACTTCCCCAATCAGGTCAACAACTCCCTCGGCTTCCCGGGGATCTTCCGGGGAGCGCTGGACGTGCGGGCCAATACCATAACGGACGAGATGTGCATCGCCGCTGCGGAAGCATTGGCCGGTGCTGCTCCCGACGATGGTATGAATCCCCAGTTCATCCTGCCGACCATGGACGAGTGGGAGGTGTACGCCCTGGAAGCCGTAGCGGTGGGAATGAAAGCGCAGGAACAGGGCCTGGCGCGCCTGCACATGACCGCCGACGAGTTGTACCAGAACGCCGCTGACATGATCCATCGCTCGCGAAGCCTTACGCAGACCATGATGGCAGAAGGCTTCATTGCTCCGCCGCCCGAGGTCTAGCGCCGGCACTTCAACCGGCAGTTTAGACATTTACGGCCACGAGGAGAACTGAAGATGTATGACCTGATCATCGTTGGAGGTGGCCCGGCCGGGCTGACGGCCGCAGTGTACGCGGTGCGAAAGCGGATGAACTTCGTGTTGATCAGCCCAGACCTGGGCGGCAAGGCGAACGTCCGCCTCACGGTGGAGGGAGTAGACACGTCTCAAGTCATCAACGGCGCCGATCTGATGCGTCGCTTCGTGGATGAGATCCGTTACCTCGATTTCGTGCGCGTGCTGGAGCGAGTCACCGGAATCGAGGAACACGAGGGCGGCTTCACCGTCGTAACCGATCAGGGAAGAAGCTTCGAGGGGCTCACCCTTATCCTGGCCACCGGCGCCAGTCCAAAGCGGCTGGAAGTGCCCGGAGCAGAGCGCTTTCCGCTACGCGGCATCAGCTACTCCACGGCGAGCTACGCACCGCTGTACGTCGAGAAGCGGGCGGCGGTCGTTGGCAAAGGCACCTGGGCTCTGAGAGGCGTGGTCGAGCTGGCGCAGATTGCGCAAGAGGTCTACTGGATCGGCCACGAACCGGCGCCTGAGAACGGCGACGCCACCCGCGATGCCCTCCGTCTTCACGCAGAGAGCTCTAAGGTGGTGCGGGCTATGCCCGAAGCGGAGCTGGCCGAGGTGCGAGGCGACCACTACGTCAGGCAAGCTGTGGTGCGCACACCCGAGGGCAGAGAAGAGACGCTGGATGTGGACGTCATCTTCGTCGAGCTAGGTCTGCGCGCGAACAGCGACCTCGTAAAGGAGCTCGTGAAAACGGACGCTGAAGGCCGGATCGTCATCAACAGCGCAGCCGAAACGAGCAGGCCCGGCGTGTTCGCAGCGGGAGACGTCACGCAGATCCCGGCGGAACAGGTATTGATTGCAGTCGGAGACGGCGCAAAGGCAGCGCTGGGTGCGTACGACTACGTGCTGCGCCGCCAGGCCGCTCAGTAAAAACCGCCAGCCGCTACCGGTCCGGGCTACGGGTAGGTACTACCCGTAGGAACTACCCGTAGCGTCTACCTGTAGCGGCTAGGACCATCGAGAGGAACGTGATGACGGCGACAGTGATTGACGGCAAGGAGATCGCGGCGGCTGTGCGAGCCGAGATCGCCGCAGAAGTAGCACAACTCAAGGAGCGGACCGGGCGTGTGCCCACGCTCGCCGCGGTACTGGTGGGCGAGAACCCCGCTTCACAAACCTACGTGCGTTCCAAGGGCAAAGCGTGCCTGGAAGCCGGGATGGGCTCGATTACGAAGGTGCTGCCCGCCGGCACCGGACAGGCAGAGCTGGAAGCGCTGGTGAAGGAGCTCAACGCCGACCCCCAGGTCAACGGCATCCTTGTGCAACTACCCCTGCCCAAAGGGCTGAACGAGGAAGCCGTGTTGGATGCCATCGACTTGCAGAAGGACGTCGACGGCTTCTCACCCGAGAACATCGGGCGGCTGGTCATGAAGGGGCGTGATCCCCTCTTCGTGCCATGCACTCCGGCCGGATGCATCGTGCTGCTGGAACGCTGCGGCATACAGATCGCGGGGAAGAACGCGGTGGTGGTCGGTCGCAGCAACATCGTGGGCATCCCTGTAGCAGCGCTGCTCAACAACCGCGACGCAACGGTCACCATCTGCCACAGCAAGACAAAGGATCTACCCGATGTCGTGCGCCGGGCAGACATCGTGATCGCCGCCATCGGCCGGCCTGAATTCGTGAAGGGGGACTGGATCAAGCCAGGAGCGACGGTGATCGACGTAGGCATCAACAGGATCGACGATCCATCGGCGAAAAATGGCAGCCGGCTGGTGGGTGACGTGGCGTATCAGGACGCTGCCCAGGTGGCGGGCGCCATCACACCGGTGCCGGGTGGCGTGGGACCGATGACCATTGCCATGTTGCTCGCCAACACCCTGCGCGGCTTTAGGATGCAAAATAGGCTATAAATGTGACTTATGCTACACTTCAAGCCTCGCAAGTCCCTGACCGGTGTTGCGAGGCTTGAAGCAAACGCCAGACCTACCGCAAGTGCGGCGTCTAATCCGGAGGCCAGGAAGAATGTCGTTACGAACCTACATCCAGGATCATCCCACGCCACTGGTATGGGCGTGGAAGGTGACCGAGAAGCTGCTCGTGCGAGCGCGGCCGCTGATCGAACGCGTTGGCCCGGAGCGTGCTTCACGCATCATTAAGCCGGTGGAGCACCTGGGCAAGGGGCTGATCTTCAACTGCCAGGAGTGCGCCAACTGCATCCTGCACTATTCCGGCATGACCTGCCCCATGAACTGCCCTAAGAGTCTGCGCAATGGTCCGTGTGGCGGGGTTCGCCTGAACAACAAGTGCGAAGTCAAGCCTGAGATGGACTGCGTGTGGGTCAAGGCCCACGAGCGGGCGATGAAGATCGAGTACAAGCACGAATTCTACCGCCTGAACCCGCCGGTTGACTGGAGACTCGAAGGAATGGCCTCGTGGGTCACCTTCGCCACTGGTCGCGATCAGGTTCCGACCGGCAGCGAGCAAGGCATTCGTTACGCGACAGAGGCGGTGGAGAAGCGATGAACGGACAGATCCCGCAAACACAGCCACCTGCACCTGCGCCGGTACGGACCGGGATGACGGGCGCCACGAGCCATCTGGCGCGGATGCTGGCTGCCGGACACGAAGTCGTCGCGGTAGAGATCTCCCCGCCCGTGGGTCCGAATGTCGAGGCTATCCAGAAGCAGATCAACCTGCTGAAGGGCTACGGCGACATCTACAACGTCACCGATAACCAGTCGGCCATGGTACACGTTTCCAGCCTCGCGGTGAGCATCATGCTCAAACAGGCCGGCATGGAGCCGGTGGTGCAGTTCACCTGCCGCGACCGCAACCGGTTGGGATTGCAGGCCGACCTGCTCGGGGCGTCTACGTTCGGCATCCAGCACGTGCTTTGCCTCAGCGGCGACCACCCCATCTGGGGCGACCACCCGCAGTGTAAGAGCGTGTATGACATGGACTCGGTGAACCTGATCCGCATGGTTCGCATGATGCGGGACAACCAGGTATTCGAGAACGGGAAGGCGATCCCCAAGAAGGCGCCCGACTTCTTCATCGGCGCGGTGGAGAACCCGTTTGCTCCGCCGTACGAGTACCGGCCGATGCGCCTTGCCAAGAAGATCGTCGCCGGCGCCCAGTTTATCCAGACGCAGTTGATCTACAACGTGGATCGTTTCCGCGAGTTCATGGCGCGTGTGGTAGACCTGGGGCTGCACGAGAAGGTTGCGATCCTGGCGGGGGTCGGACCGGTGCGCTCGATGAAGGTGGCCGAGTACATGAAGAACGAGGTCGCCGGAATGGACGTGCCCGACTGGGTCGTGAAACGCATGGAAGGGCTCTCGAAGGAAGATCAAGCCAAGGCGGGCATCGATCTCTGCTGCGAGATCGCGCAACAGGTGCGCGAGATCCCCGGCGTGCGAGGTCTGCACATCATGGCCGTCTCCTGGCCCGATGCCGTGCCGGTAGTTGCCAAGAACCTGGGGATCTACCCGCGGCCCGAGCCGGCGCCGCTGGCTGCTGCCGGGCCGGAAAAGATACTCGCCTAACGCCCGGCGTATACCGGTAACCCTACGACACCCTGCCACGCGGCGGGGTGTCTCTTTTTAACCCCCATTCATACGTCTGCATCCTTTTTGGCCACGAGTTCTTCACACACCGCCACCGAGTCTCAGCGCGAGCCGCATCGTTACGGCACCGGCGGGCTGCAGTGGGAAACGTGCCCCTACGTATTAAGTACGCGGCCATATCCGTAATTTGCCCTAATTGCGAATCCGTGTACAATCCACCCCGTTGAGCCGAATCCCAACCTACCTCAGGCCGGCTGCAGCGATAGTGTCGGACCCAAATCGTCCTTAGGCACGCCCCTGTACCATCCGTGACGATCGAGACCTCGTAACGTTCCACTCGACGCCATTTGCAGCGTTGCACGGATGAGGGGGAACTATGTCCTATTGAGTCCAATTGTAACGTAGAGTACATTTCGATCTCAGCCTGTGGCTCGGACGCGTCTGCAGCACCGGCCTGCCTCCGGTCCTGCCCTGCCAAACGCTACCTCGCCACGCAACCACACACTCTCAGCATGCCGCATAGCCACCAACACCGGCTACTCCGCGCATCCTGTCGAAAGGAGGTTAACCCACAATGTTGCCCGCAGCCGCCAGGCTCTCATGGCCGGCAGCAAGGTAACAAAAACCCATCGCAAGGGAGACTCAGGAATGAAATCTGTACTTCTCGCTGTGGTACTGGTGTCGCTAATTGCTGCGCCGTATCTCGCCGCCACACCCCCACAGGCGGAGGCCGCAGCCGACTATTATAAGGGCATCACCTACTACTCGACGGGAGCGTACGACTGGAACACCACCACAATGCGCTCTACCATTGACCGCTTCGCACAAGTTGGCACGAAGTGGCTGGCCCTGGTGGACTATTACTGGCAAGACTCGATCGATTCCACCAATATCTATTTCGATGGACAGCACTCCCACACGGACGCTGACATCAAAGCCGTCGTAGACTACGCTCACGCCAAGGGCATCAAGGTCCTCATGAAGCCCCATATTGACGTGAAAGCCTCCGGACAGTATCGCTGGCAAATCGGCAAGAACTTCGGGGAGTCGCAGTGGGCGGCGTGGTTCGCTTCTTACAAGACCTTCATCACCCGCTACGCGGATCTCTCCAAGTCCCTGGGCGTAGAGATGTTCACGGTGGGCACGGAGCTCGACGCTACCGATGGGCGCACGGCAGAATGGCGCTCGATAGTCGCTCAGGTGCGGTCGCGTTATGCCGGCCCTCTCACATATGCCGCCAATACCGGGCGACTGCCGAACATCCAATGGTGGGATGCCGTCGATATGCTGGGCGTAGACGCTTACTACGTCCTCACCAGCTCGTATAACCCCACTGTCGATCAACTGATCGCAGCCTGGGCGCCACACAAGCAAACTCTCGCCGCCCTGTCTGCCAAGTGGGGCAAGCGCATCCTGTTCACCGAAGTCGGCTACACTTCGTCGGACGGCGCCAACACCAAGCCGTGGAACAGTGTAGGCGGACTGGATAAGCAAGAGCAGGTCGACTGCTACGAAGCAGCCTTCCGCGCCATTGCGAATGAACCCTGGTTCGCCGGCTTCTTCTGGTGGGCCGTAGCCCCGTGGGAGACCTGGGGCACCAACTCCATCAGCTGGAATCCGCTCGGGCAGCCCGCGGAACAGGTGTTGGTGAAGTACTATGCCCAGGCAGCCCCGCCGGCGCCTGCGCCTACGGCGACCCCGACCACGGCGCCGACGGCAACCGCTGTGAAGACGGCCACCCCCGCCCCGACGGCGACCGCCGTCAAGACGGCCACGCCGGCCCCGACGGCAACCGCCGTCAAGACCGCCACGCCGGCGCCGACGACCACTGCGCCAACGCCAACCAGCGTACCCGGGGTCACAAGCACGCCGGCGCCAACCGCGACGGCAGTTCCGGCCACGACCCCCCCGCCGCCCAGTGCAGTTGCCATGACCGGGTATAAAGGTATCACCTACTATTCCACGAGCTATCGCGACTGGAACACGAGCAAAATGCGCTCCACCATCGATCGCTTCGCACAGGATGGAGTCAAGTGGCTGGCGCTATCGGATTACCAGTGGCAAGACAGCACCTGGTCCACGCGGATGTACTACGACCCATATCGATCGCACACGGACGCCGAGATCAAGACGGTGGTCGACTACGCACATTCCAAGGGCATCAAGGTGCTGCTCAAGCCGCATGTAGAATCCAAGACCGCCGGGCAGAACCGCGCCTCGATCGGCGCCGGCTTCGACAATTCGCAGTGGGCCACCTGGTTTGCGTCATACAAGACAATGATGACCCGCTACGCCGACCTGTCCAAGAACCTGGGCATCGACATGCTTGCCGTCGGAACTGAGCTAGACTCAGCCGACACTCGAACGGCCGATTGGCGGGCGCTCGTGGCACACGTACGCACACGCTACGCCGGCCCACTCACCTACGCAGCGAACACCAGCAGGATGGGTAACATCGCCTGGTGGGACGCCGTCGACATGATCGGCGTCAGCGCCTTCTACAGCCTGACGAGCAATACCAACGCGACAGTCGACGAGCTGGTGGCGGGATGGGCGCCGCACGAACAGATCCTGTCTGCATTGTCCGCGAAATGGGGAAAGCAGATCCTGTTTACCGGGATCGGCTACACCACATCGAACGGTTCGGCCGGCAAGCCGTGGACCAACGCCGGCCCGCTGGACAAGCAGGAGCAGGCCAATGCCTACGAGGCCTCGTTCCGGGCCTTGTCCGGAGAACCGTGGTTCGCCGGCTTCTTCTGGTGGGCCGTAGCTCCGTGGGAAACCTGGGGCACCAACTCCATCACCTGGAATCCGCTCGGGCAACCGGCCGAGCAGGTGCTGCTGAAGTACTACAAGTAAACCGGCTGCGGGCGATAGGTAGCCCGATCTGATCATTCGAAGTGAATACAAGCATGCCAGGCCGTAGCGGTCTGGCATGCTTGCTTTTGACCTTTCGGTAATTCGGCCTACAATCAGCCGGTTGGGATAGTTGCTTGGGTCTGGCCCTGCACTGCCTATGATCACCCGCAGGGCTTGCTCGAGCCGATCGATATAGCGAGGAAGCCTATGCATATGGTAACGGAAATCACGTGGTACGGGCGCGGCGGCCAGGGCGTCGTGACGGCGAGCAAGGTGTTGGCCGAGACCGCCATGGAAGCCGGTCGTTTTTTCCAGTCCTCTCCGGAGTATGGTCCCGAGCGCGCAGGGGCGCCCATCAAGGCGTTCAATCGCGTGTCCGACCAACCGATCCACCTGCACTGTGACATCACGGAGCCCGATATCGTCGTGGTTCTCGATCCCACAGTGATTGGACCGGTGGATGTCACCTCTGGCCTGAAGCCCGGTGGAATCATTATCGTGAACAGCTCGGAATCACCCGCAGGGTTGCGCCGGCGCCTCGGGCTCACCGGCGGGAAGGTGGCGACGATTGACGCTACGCGCGTGGCCATGGATGAGATCGGCAGAGACGTCAGCAACACCCCGCTGCTGGGCGCCTTTGCAGCAGTAACCGGCCTGTTTGGCGTCGAAGAGATCGTGGAACAGATGAGCGCGCGCCTGGGCAAGAAACTGTCGGCCAGTGTGCTCGCCGCCAACGAACGCGCCGTCCGGCGCGCGGCGCAGGAAGTACAGGTCGGCTAGGCGAGCCGCGAGGAGATCAAGATGGCGAATGAAGGACCGCGTTGGCAGGAGTTGGCCCTGGGGGGGCTGATTGTGACCGCCGGAAACGCGGTGAGTTATCAGACCGGTGGGTGGAGATCGCTGCGACCGGTGATCAACTGGGAGAAGAGCGCAACCGCAAAGGCATGTACGCGCTGCCTGGTGTGCTGGCTCTACTGTCCCGAAACGAGCATGGTCGTACGCGACGGTGAGTTCCAGGGAGTAGATCTGGACCACTGCAAGGGATGTGGCATCTGCGCCGAAGTGTGCCCGGTGAGCTGCATCACCATGGTGGAAGAGGGGCGTTTCGACACCGCAGGCAATGAGGAGGTGGCCCGATGAGCCGCACTATGGCCCTCGACGGGAACGGCGCAGTGGCTGAGGCCATGCGCCAGGTGAATCCCGACGTGATGCCCGCCTACCCCATCACGCCCTCGACGACCATCCCGCAAAACTTTGCCCAGTACGTGGCCGATGGCCGCGTGAATACCGAATTCGTGCCTGTGGAATCCGAACACAGCGCTATGAGCGCCTGCATCGGCGCGGCGGCGGCCGGTGGACGAGTGATGACGGCAACCAGCTCGAACGGCCTGGCGCTGATGTGGGAGATGCTCTACATTGCGGCATCGTATCGTCTCCCGATCGTGATGGCCAACGTGAACCGTGCCCTCAGCGCGCCGATCAACATCCATTGCGATCACTCTGACTCGATGGGCGCACGCGACGCGGGCTGGATTCAGCTGTACAGTGAGAATGCCCAGGAGGCGTACGACAACACGCTCCAGGCGGTTCGCATCGGCGAGGAAATGTCCGTCCGGCTGCCGGTTATGGTGATGCAGGACGGCTTCATCACGAGCCACACGATGGAGCGCGTGCAGGTATACGACGACGACCAGGCGCGCGATTTCACCGGCCCGTACACGCCGTGTTATCCGCTTCTGGATCTGGCGAATCCGGTCACCTACGGCGCCTGTGACTTCCACGACTACTTCTTCGAACACAAGCGCGCACAAATCGAGGGGATGCGCAATGCCCCGCGCGTGATCGCCGAGGTGGGAGCCGAATTCGGCCGGCGCTTCGGGCGCTCCTACGGCTTCTTCGATGCCTACGAGATGGACGACGCAGACGTGGCGATCGTGGTGCTCTCGTCCACCGCAGGAACGGCGCGCTACGCGCTGGAGACGGCGCGGGCCGCCGGAATCCGGGCCGGCCTGATCAAGCCGCGCGTGTTCCGGCCGTTCCCCGGCGCAGAGCTGTGTGAGGCGCTGCGCGGCTGCAAGGCCGTGGCGGTGATGGATCGCTCCGTGTCGTTCGGCGGGCTGCACGGTGGCGGCCCCCTGTGGTTCGAGCTGGCTGCCGCAGCGCAGCTGCACGGATTGCGGATGCCGATCGTCGACTACGTCTTCGGGCTCGGCGGGCGGGAGATCCGGCCAGACCACATCAACGGCATCTACCGCGATCTCCAGGCGATCGGGGATACCGGCAGGTTCTCGCAGCCGGTTACCTATCTGGGGGTGCGCGGCGATGAGGATTGCCAATCCCCGGCCCCGCGCGTCCTTGCCGCAGCGACCGTGGGCAGCAATGGGAGTGAACGATGACAACTCTTGCACTTCGTGACCTCGCGCTGCGTGAGGAGCGGCTGGCCCCCGGACACCGCATGTGCGCCGGCTGCGTAGCCCCCGTGGTGGTGCGCATGGTGCTGAACGCGATCGATGAGCCGGTGGTGGTAGGCAATGCTACCGGCTGCCTGGAGGTCTCGACCGCCCTCTTCCCCTACACTGCCTGGAACGTGCCGTGGATTCACACCGCATTCGAGAATGCCGGCGCCACCATCAGCGGGGTCGAGGCGATGTACCGCTCGCTCCGGCGGCAGGGCAAAATCACCGAAGAGGTTAAGTTCGTCGCCTTCGGCGGGGACGGCGGCACGTACGATATCGGGCTCCAGTCACTATCGGGCATGATGGAACGCGGCCACGATGTTCTGTACGTCTGCTATGACAACGAGGCATACATGAACACAGGCATCCAGCGCTCCTCCGCCACGCCGCTGGGGGCCGATACCACCACCACACCCAAGGGTGAGCAGAGCACCGGCAAGCGACAGTGGCGCAAAGACCTGACCGCCATCGCCGTCGCGCACAACATCCCCTACGTGGCGCAGGCAAGCCCTCACCGCTGGAAGGATCTGATGACCAAGGTACGCAAGGGTGTGGCGGCGAACGGGGCCGCCTTCCTGAACGTGCTGACGCCGTGCAGCCGCGGCTGGCGCATCGAATCCGAGAAGAGCATCGAGGCAGCCGAGCTGGCGGTCGAGACCTGCTTCTGGCCACTCTTCGAGGTGGAAGGCGGCAACTACGTCCTGAACTACAAGCCGCGGCAGAAGCTGCCCGTAACCGACTGGCTGAAGACACAGGGGCGTTTCCAACACCTGTTCCGCGACGAGCACATCGAGGTGCTGGAAGCATTCCAGCATGAGGTGGATGAGCGCTGGCAGCGCCTGCTGCGCCTCTGCGACGCTGAATAGATCCTCATAAGAGTCAAAGACAGTCAGGCTTCTCCCGAGCATGCGGCCGCGCAGCAGGAGAAGCCTGAACCCCTTCCAGTCCCCGCGCGGCGAGATACATCCTGACGTGCCGTAGGCCGTGTCGAAGGGTACATCCTGACGTGCCGTAGGCCGTGTCGAAGGGTACATCCTGACGTGCCGTAGGCCGTGCCGAAGGACGCCGCCCCTGCATCGGCCCCCAGCGTGCGCCGTGCGACCTTGTTCCACTTGTGGTAAGATGCACGTAGATCCACCGGCATCGTCCCCGCACGTACTGTCGCGGGGTAGACATGGCGGTCTCGCCCCATATTTAAGACAACGGAGGTCTTTGTGAAAGGCAACGAACGCGTTATCGAGCGGCTGAACGTCCTGCTGGCCGACGAGCTCACGGCGATCAATCAGTACATGGTGCACAGCGAAATGTGCGCGAACTGGGGTTACGTGCGGTTGCACGAGGCCAGCGAAAAGCGTGCCATCGAAGAGATGAAGCATGCCGAGAAGCTGATAGGCCGCATCATTTTCCTGGAAGGACAGCCCGTCGTCAGCAATCTCAACCCACTCCACATCGGCCAGGACGTGCCTGCCCAGCTGCAGAACGACCACGATGCGGAAGAGGGCGCCATCAAGATGTACAACGACTCCGTCCGCCTTTGCCTTGAGGCGCAGGACGCGGGCACCCGCGAGTTGCTCGAAGATGTCCTCGAGGACGAAGAGGAGCACATCGACTGGCTGGAATCCCAGTTCGATCAGATCAAGCAGATGGGTCTGCAGAACTACCTGCTGCGCCAGCTAGACTGATAAGGGCCCAGCGGCCGGCAGGAAAAGGAGCCGGACATGGAACCTCGCCGTATCTACTCGCTGCGCACGCGTGACGTGATGAACAGAAACTTCAGTATCGTCTCGCCTCTGGCCACGATCCACGAGGCCGTCGAGATGATGCTGGGGTGCAGTTGTCGCGCCCTGATCGTCGATCGCGCAGATGAAGATGACGCCTACGGCATCATCACGTACCAGGAGATCGTCTACCGCGTCATCGCCAAGTCACTGATTCCCACCCGTACGCGCGTCGGCGAGATCATGGTCAAGCCGCTCATCGTCATCAATCCCACCTTGCGCCTGCCGTTCATTGCACAGCTTTTTGCCAATACCAACATCGAGAATGCGCCGGTGATCGAGAACCACGAGATCGTGGGGATCATCTCCTCCGTGGACCTGGTAGAGGCCCTGGCCAAAACGGGTGCGGAGCCGGCAGCGACACTGGACTGAACCAACAGAGAGGGAAGAAGCATGGAGTTCGGCTGGAGCAAAGAGGAGCAGATGTGGCGCAAGAGCGTCCACGACTTCGCCCAGAAGAAGATCTTGCCTCGCTCCCGCGAGATCGATAGCACCGGGCGCATACCCGATGACCTGATTCGCGACCTGGCGAACATGGGATTGCTGGCGCCCACCGTGTCCGAGGAGTACGGCGGGCAGGGCATGAGCGTGACCATGGCCGCCATCGCCGCCGAAGAGCTGGGCCGGGCAGAGATCAGCCTGGCGCTGCCCGTGCTCTATCTGGTGGAAGCCAGTTGGGGATTCATCCTTGACCGCTACGGCAGCCCGGAGCTCAAGCAGAAGGTGTTGCCGAAGGTCACGGCCGGAGAGCATTTCCTGGGCATCGGGGTCACGGAGCCCGGCGGCGGCTCGGATATCGAAGGGGCCGTCCGCTGCAAGGCAGAGCGCCGCGGCGATGACTGGGTGCTGAACGGCGAGAAGATGTATATCAGCGGCATCAGCGAAACGAAGCGGATGGGCGGCATCCACATGACGCTGTTGCGCACCGATCCGGCTGCGGGCCACCGCGGCTTCACCTTCTTCGCCGTGCCCATCAAGGATAACCCCGCCATCACGACGACCCTGGTGGAAGATTGGGGACGCCAGGGGATCTCGACGGGCGGCTTCAACATGGAGAACCTGAGCCTGCCCGACTCGCATCGCATCGGCGAGGTCAACCGCGGCTTCTACCACGCCATGGAAGGGTTCACCTTCGCCCGCGTCCTGATCGGTGCGACTTGCGTCGGCGCAGCCGAGACCGCGCTGAAGATGGGCACCGATTACATCCGCCAGCGCAAGGCGTTCGGCAAGCCGCTGGCTGCCTATCAGGGGATCTCGTTCCCCGCTGCAGAGCGGATGACCGACATCGAGACCGCCCGGTTGCTGACGTACAAGGCAGCCTGGATGGCGGACCAGATGTACGCGAACAAGGCGTACAAGCACAAAGACGTGGCGCTCTACGCCGCAATGGCCAAGTTGCGCGCGCCCATCATGGCATTCGAGACCTTCAACGAGGTCGCCAACTGGTTGGGCGCCATGGGCTACACCAAGGAATACCCCATCGAGATGGGCATCCGCGGCGTCCGCTCCTACAGCATCGGGGCCGAAGGCGGCATGAACATCATGCGGCTGATCATCGCCCGGGAGCTGTTGGGCGAGGAGTTCACCTCAGCGCGGTAGTGGGGAAGGGGTCGCGGCGCGGACGGGTTAACCACACCGCGCCCCGACGCCCCACTTTAATACCGTAGCTGCAAAGCAGGCGGGGTTTACCCCAGGCAGTTCGCGGTGAGGGTAGCTTCCGCCAGCTTTGCCGTCGCATGACCAACATCGCGCCGGGACGCAGCGCGATTGCGGGGACCGGGCCGCGGCGCGGATGGGTTACGCGAATCGCGCCGCGACCAACACGCCCACAAGGGGCTGGCCTCCGGGTATTGGGGGGAGGGCAACCCAATCGCGCCGCGAACAACACGCCCGCGCCGCGGCGAAATGCGGCATTGAGCCTCGCGCCACGTCCCGCGAATCGCGGGGCAATGGAACACGGGGCGGGTGACCCGCCCCCTACGGTATTGTGGGCGGATTGGTCATCCCCCATCCGCGCCGCGGCCAACACGCCCCCACCCACACACAAAAAGGTACCCTTACACCCATGTCACAGGTCGATCCCAACCGCCGCTTCCAGATCGCACACGACCGCGCCCGCGAGAACTGGGCGCTGGCCGACCCGCGCCGCTGCGCCGAACTGGCCGGCTGCACATACTCTGAGGACGGCGTCGCAGTGCCGTTCTTCGGCGGCCCGTACCGCGTCTCGCATCCCGATGGGCAGGTCGTTTCCGTCGAGACCGGCAAGCCGGTTCACGCCGCGATCGCCATCCTGATGTTGCATTACCTATTGACGGCAGACGGTACCGGGCAGACCGAGCGCTGGATCACCTTCCGCGAGCTGCCAGACGGTCTCTTCTACGCCCAGGCTTTCGCCGTCCACGCGGAAAAGCTCCTCGCCGAGCGTTTTGGCGCCGATGTTGCGAGCTTCCTCAAGGCCGGCCCGGTCGTCGGGGGGCAGCCGCTCGATCTGGCCGATGCGAGCTTCCGCTTCCAGGCGCTGCCGCGGCTGCCCATTGCCGTCTTGCTATGGGAAGGGGATGACGAATTCCCGGGCCAGATCCGGATCCTTTTCGACGCCGGCGCGCCGCACTACCTCCCGACGGAAGATCTCTCCGGGCTCGGCGACTGGCTTGCACACCGGCTGGTGAAATCAGCCATAATAAGGTGAAACTTTTCTCTGCTTCCCGGCGTCTAACAGACGTAATCGATGCAATTATTAGGGGATGCAGAAATGAAAACCAAGGCCACCGCTCTCCGACCACTGTCCACCGCACTGCTGGCGCTACTCCTGGTGCTGGCTGCCTTCACATTTCAGGGACTCCGCCAGACGCAGGCGAACAATGCGGCGTCTGAAGATCTCAATCATTACGCTTCTGCGCTGAACAGCAGCGACGCTGCCGTGCGCGCTGCTGCCGTGAAGGAAGCGCACGCCGAACGCGACGTTGCCGCTGCCGCGCTGCTGTTCGACCACATCGACGATCCTGACCCCGCAGTGGGGCTCTACGTTGCACAGGCACTCGGCGACTTGGCCCCTGCTGACCTGCTGCCTGAGCTCCGGGCCGCGCTGAATGACCCGAATGCCGGCGTGCGCTACCGCGCTGCACTGGCCCTCGGCCAACTCGAGGACGCCGGCGCTACGAGTGGCCTGGCAGAGCTGGTGAACGACCGGGAAGTGCTGGTGGGAAGCGAAGCGGCGACCGCACTGGCACAGATAGGCACTCCCGACGCCCTGCAAGCGCTCGTGGCGCAACTGGCCGGAGACGATCCCGCCGCACTCCACGTCGCCAAACGTGCGCTGCTGGAAGCCGGCGACGAGGCGGTCCCGGCCCTGGTGGCGGCCCTCGACGGCAACGATGCGACGGTACGTGCCGAGGCGGCCGGCCTGCTGGGATATATTGGCGACAGCGCTGCGCTCCCGGCTTTGCAGGATGCGCTTTCGGACGCCGATGCAAGGGTGCGCGCCGAAGCGAGTTGGGCGATCGACGAGATCAGCAGCTAGCTGCAACGCCCTGGAACGAAACTGCAACGCCCCTCTGGTAGCCAGAGGGGCGTTTGATTTGCAGCTCCTGATGCGCTCGTCGCAAATGCGAAGCGCTGTTCTACAGGATCAGCGTCGCATCTCCGAAGCTGAAGAAGCGGTACCGCTCACAGATCGCTTCGGCATATGCGCGGTCTATCAGATCCTTGCCTGCGAACGCACTGACGAGCATCAGCAAGGTGGAGCGGGGCAGGTGGAAATTGGTGATCATAGCGTCCACCACCCGGAACCGGAAGCCGGGCCGGATGAAGAGATCAGTCTCCCCGGTGAAGGCTGCTACTGCCTGCCACCCGCATACCGCTCCTTCCGGCGGCTCTTCGCCGGGAGCACAACCGAGGGCGATCCGAGCGGCGCTTTCCAGCACCCGTACAGATGTCGTGCCGACGGCAATGACGCGCCCGCCCGCCAGCCGCGTACGGTTCACCAGCTCGGCAGTGTCTCGCGGGAGGTGCGCCCACTCGCGGTGAATGTGGTGCTGCGCAGGATCCTCGACGGTAACCGGGCGAAACGTATCCAGCCCGATATGGAGCGTGACAAACGCAAGCTGCACTCCATACTGGCGCAGGGCCACCAGCAACTCCGGCGTGAAGTGAAGGCCGGCGGTGCTGGCCGCAGCCGATCCCTCTGGCTTGGGGAGGGGCTGGCTCCAGACGGTCTGGTAACGCTCCGGGTCCGCCAACGGGCGGTGAATGTAGGGTGGAAGCGGCACTTCACCCGCCCGCCACAGCCATTCCTCCAGCGGCGGAGAAAAGCGAACCAGCCGCCCACCGGCTTCGGTCTCCCCGGCAATCGCTGCCGTCGCCTCCACGCCCGGTCCCGACACGTTGACGATGCTGCCCACACGCAAGCCCTTGCCCCGCACCAGGCACTCCCACAACCCGCCGGATGCCGGGCGGAGCAGCAGCAACTCCACCTCGCCACCGGTTGGCTTCCGCCCGTGCAACCGTGCCGGGAATGACGCGCGTGTCGTTGGCCACCAGCAGGTCGCCCGGCCGCAGATACTCCCCCACGTCGTGGAATTGGCGATGTTCCAGCTCGCCGGTCGCGCGGTGCAGCACCAGCAGCCGCGCAGCATCGCGCGGCTCGACGGGCTCTTGCGCGATCAGCTCCGGTGGCAGCCGGTAGTCGAAATCACTCGTCTTCACGGTTGTTGAACAGGGCGGGTTGGTCGGCTCGTTCGGGGTACACCTCGCCCAGGTGCGAGTAGCCGCGGCGGGTGGCCATGCGGCCACGAGGGGTGCGTTCCAGGAAGCCAAGCTGCAGGAGATATGGCTCGACGACATCCATGATCGTGTCGGCCTCTTCACTGATTGCCGCGGCGATCGTTTCCAGGCCCACGGGGCCGCCGTTGAAGTTGCGGATGATGGTGCCGAGCACGCGGCGATCCAGGTTATCCAGCCCCAGCTCGTCGACTTCGAGCAGCTCGAGCGCCGCGCGGGCCGTCTCCCGGTCGATGCTGCCGCTGCCCCGCACCTGCGCGTAGTCGCGCACGCGGCGCAGCAGGCGCAGTCCAACGCGCGGGGTGCCGCGGCCACGACGGCGCGATCTCCGTGACGCCGTCAGGTGTGACGGGCACCTGCAGCAGGCCGGCGGCGCGCCGCACGATGAGGTCCATCGCTTCGGGTTCGTAGAAGTCAAAGCGATAGACCGCACCGAACCTGGCTCGCAGGGGGGCGGTCATCAGCGCCAATCGGGTGGTGGCTCCAATCACGGTGAAGCGCGGTAGTTTGAGGCGGATACTACGGGCGCTGGGACCCTTCCCGATCACGATATCGAGCGCGAAGTCCTCCATGGCGGGGTAGAGCACCTCTTCGACCGCTCGCCCAAGGCGATGGATCTCGTCGATGAAGAGGACGTCTCCCTGGTGCAGGTTGGTAAGGATGGCAGCCAGATCGCCTGCCCGCTCGATGGCCGGACCAGACGTGATCTTCATGCCCGCGCCCATCTCGTTGCTGATAACATGAGCGAGGGTGGTCTTGCCGAGCCCGGGTGGGCCATAGAGAAGCACGTGGTCCAACGCTTCCTTGCGGCCGCGTGCGGCCTGCAGCAGGATGCTCAGGTTCGTGCGGAGCCGGTCCTGGCCCAGCATCTCGGCCAGCGACTTCGGCCGCAGCGCCGCATCGACCACTACCTCTTCGGGACGTCCTTGCGGGGAGATCGTCCGTTCCGCCACTTTCGTACCTCACCAGCTCAAGTTGGCGCAGTGCCAGCGCTACACGCGCCACCCATTATAACAGAGCGAAGCCCAGAAGCCAACGCACGGATGTTCTATAACCATCCGCAGTGTCAATTGACGCGCTATGTAATGTATGGTATAAAAGGCCGTCATTTTTCCGGGCGGTTCACGCAAAGACGCGTAGCACAGGAGCAATCGTATGGCACTAAGAGAAGATATCATGACGCGGGAGCGCAAGAAGCTCCTGGATGAGCAGGTACGGCTGAAGGGGGCGCAAGAGCGCCTGCGCGAGGCCTTGAAAGTAGAGGTCGACGTCGATCTCGAAGAGGGCGACCCCGACCTCATCGAGCGAGAAAAGAACGTGGCGCTGCTGAGCCAGCTCGAGCACAAGCTGGAAGGGGTGAAGCGGGCGTTGCGCAGCATTGACAAGGGCACCTACGGGCTGTGCGAGCGCTGTGGTAAGGATATCAATCCGGAACGGCTCGAGGTACAGCCGGACACCCAGCGCTGCATCAGTTGCCAGGCTGAGGTGGAAAAGCTGATCCGGCGTGGGCTGTTGCCGCGTTCGGAAGCCGAGCAGTAACGAGCGCACACCATGGGGCGCGTGCAAGGACAGGCGCTCCTCTTTGGCAAACCCCAGGCCGGCAGTTACAATGGCTTCTGTTTGCCGATAAACTCATTGAGGACGCTATAGATGCTGCGTTCCATCCGGACGCCAGAGCATGACAGGGAAAGGGTTGGGCTCACATAGGGCCTGACCCTTTTTTTGTCGTGCGCCAGAAGCAGGGAGGATCAGATGCTACCCGAAAATGTCTTCGTCTCCGGCCATCCACTCATTCAAGACAAGCTCGTCGCGTCTGCGCCACCGCGACACGGAGCCCAAGAAGTTTCGAGAGCTGATCCGCGAGATAGCGATCCTGCTTGCGTATGAGGCGACCGCCGACCTACGGCTGGAATCCGTCGCGGTGCAGACGCCGCTGGCTCAAACCACCGGCAACAAGCTGGTCGAAACGATCGGCCTGGTACCGGTTCTCCGCGCCGGCCTGGGGATGGTGGAAGGGATCTGGGAGATGATGCCCGGCTCAGAGGTGTGGCACATCGGCCTGTTCCGGGATGAACGCACGCTGAAGCCGGTGCAGTACTACAATAAACTGCCGATAGCGCCCACAGTACAGGTTTGCCTCATCCTGGATCCCATGCTGGCAACCGGAGGTTCGGCTACGGCCACGGTCGATATCCTGAAAAAGTGGGGCGCACACCGGGTCAAGTACGTGGGGATTATCGGGGCTCCGGAAGGGGTCGAGCGCCTTCACAGCGCCCATCCCGACGTCCCGATTTACCTGGCGGCCGTCGATGAGCGACTCAACGACGTAGGTTATATAATGCCCGGCCTGGGCGATGCCGGGGACCGGCAGTTCGGCACCGGCTGAACGGCGTAATGCGAGCCGGCTGAGTGCGAGTAGCGGGAGACGTGTGATGGCGGAAGCGACACAAACCAGGCCTTCGTGGGACGACTACTTCATGGGAATCACTTTCCAGGTGGCCACACGGAGCACGTGTGACCGTGCCCGGTCGGCGCGATCATCGTCAAGGACCGGCGTATCCTGACGACCGGATATAACGGCTCCCCTGCGGGGCTGGAGCACTGCGATGACGTCGGTCACTTGATCGTGGGCGGGCATTGCGTCCGCACGCTGCATGCCGAGCAGAACGCGATCATTCAGGCCGCCCTGCACGGCATCAGCGTTGCCGGAAGCACGATCTATGTGACGCACCAACCGTGCATTACATGCGCCAAGATGATCATCAACGCAGGCATTCGCCGCGTGATCTTCGCAGGGCACTACCCGGACGAGAATGCGGTCACATTCCTGGAGCAGGCACAGGTAGGACTGCAGCGCTATCCGGCGCCGCAGCAGCCCGACGCCGGCACCGCAGCGATGTTACCGCCCGAAGGGCAAGGAGCGTTGACCAGTGAAAGAAGGTACCGGTCAGGATCTGCTCGCCATGCCGGAAGGGTTCCTGTGGGGAGCGGCGACCGCGGCTCATCAGAACGAGGGCCAGAACCTCAACAACCAGTGGGCACGATGGGAAGCCGAATCGGGCCGTATCTATGGCGGGCACACGTGCGGCAATGCCACGAATTGGTGGGACCTGGACACGGCCGAGGCGGACTTCAGACGGGCGCGCGACCTGGGCATGAACAGCCTGCGCGTCTCGGTGGAGTGGAGCCGCATCGAGCCGGAAGAAGGCCAATTCCGGCCGGACGTCGCTGCGCCACTATGCGGAGATGATCCGCCGGATGCGTGCGGCAGGGCTCGAGCCGATGGTGACGCTGCACCACTTCACGGACCCGCTCTGGATGACGGTGCAGGGCGCGTGGGAAAACCCGCGCTGCGTGGAGTGGTTCGCCCGCTTCACCACACACGTGGTTGAAGCGCTGGCAGACCAGGTGGACTTCTGGTGCACCATCAACGAGCCGTTCGTGTACGCCCATCAGGGCTTTCTGGCCGGCGTCTTCCCGCCGGGCGCCCAGAGCCTACGGCGAACAGTTCGGGTCGTGAAGAACATGCTGTTAGCCCACGGGCGCGCCTACCGGATCATCCACCGGCTCCAGAACCACGCGCGGGCCGGGACGGCGCATAACCTGCAGCTCATGATCCCCGATAACCCGGATAACCCGCTGGATCGTTATGCCGCCGCCGTGCTGCACCAGGTGGCAAATCGCACAACGCTCGAGGCCGTCATGCATGGCAGGCTCACACCACTGATCGGCTACGGCCAATTGGTGTCGCAATTGATCGATAGCTCCGACTACATTGGGCTCAACTACTACACCACAGTGCGCGCCGCCTTCGATCTGCGTAACCCCGCCGGGCTCTTCACCCGGCGCTTTTTTGGGCCAGACGCCGAGCTCACCGATCTTACCAGCGGCGGGTATGCGTACAGCCAGTTTGACCCGCAAGGGATGTACCTGGCGCTGAAGACGGTGGCCGAGTACGGCAAGCCGATCTACATTACCGAAAACGGCATTCCAGACCACGACGACGATCTGCGGCCCCGCTTTCTGGTCACCTATCTGGCGGAAGCCTGGCGCGCCATTCAAGAGGGCGTGCCGCTAAAAGGCTACTATCACTGGACGCTGATCGATAATTTTGAGTGGTGCGAGGGGTGGAATCTCAAGTTCGGCTTGATCGGAATCGATCAGGAAACCGGCAAGCGCACGCTGAAGCGCAGCGCTGAGGTCTACCGCGAGATGGCGACCCGCAACGGGCTCCCGCGCAGCGCTGCTCGCCGAGCTGGCGCCCGGATACGTGGCGAGTGCGGGTTGAGAGGCGGTAACGCCCCTTTTCGCTCTCGGCGCCATTTTGTGCTATCATAGCCGGCATGGTTCCGGGCCCGTAGCTCAATTGGAAGAGCAGCGGCCTTTTAAGCCGCGGGTTGAAGGTTCGATCCCTTCCGGGCTCATGCAAGTGAGGATGACGATGCTAACGGCGAGCTATCTGCTCGCCGTTAGCATTAAGCGATCATGTTATCATGTCAGAAAACAGCAAGGAGCTACCGTGAAACGTCCTTCCATCCACACTCAGGCCGTTCACGCCGGCGAGCGGCCGCGCGGCCGCACTTCAAGCCGGTTGTCACCCCCATCCATCCCAGCGTCGGCTACGTATACGACGACATGGAGGAGCTTGACCGGGTTTTCGGCGGCGAGGAGGCCGGACCGGTATATGCCCGCTACGGAAATCCGACCAATGACGCGCTCGAGACGGCTGTCGCTGCCCTGGAAGGGGCCGAGGCGGCCCTGAGCTTCGCTTCCGGCATGGCGGCGATCCACGCCACCTTGTTGGCCGCCGGCGCCCGGGCGGGAGCGGCGATTGTGGCTGCGCAGGACGTTTACGGCGCCACATACGCGCTTCTAGAACGTGTGATCACCGCTCAGGGAGTGCAGGTTCGCTTCGTCGACGCCACCAATGCGGAAAATGTGGCGGAAGCCGTGGAGGAGCTGCGACCGGCGGTAGTGCTGGTTGAAACGGTGTCCAACCCGCTGTTGCGGATCGCCGACATCCCGCGGCTGGCCGGCATCACACGCGCTGCCGGAGCCGCGCTGATCGTCGACAACACGTTCGCTACCCCGTACCTGTGCCGCCCGCTCGACCTGGGCGCAGACTACGTCCTGCACAGCGCAACCAAGTATCTTGGCGGGCATGGTGACGTGCTGGGCGGGGTTGTCGCGTGCAACGCGGCTCGCAGGCGGGAGCTGTACGAGCTACACAAACTGACCGGAGCGAATCTCGGCCCGCAGGAGGCCTGGTTAGTGATGCGCGGCCTCAAAACGCTGCCGTTACGCATGGAGCGGCAGTGCAGCAACGCAGCGCAGGTGGCCCGCTGGCTCGAGTCACGGCCGCAGGTGGCGTGCGTAAACTACCCGGGGTTACCTTCTCACCCGCAACATGAGGTTGCGCAAAGGCTTCTGTCCGGCACCGGCGGCGCAATGATCAGCTTCGAGCTGGCCATCGGATCGCAGAAGGCGGTGTTCGGATTCATGGAGGCGCTGCGCATGGTCGTCCCTGCTACCACCCTGGGAGACGTCTACAGCCTGGTGCTGTATCCCACCCGGTCGTCCCACCGTGCGCTGTCCGCCGGCGATCGCGAGCGCATCGGCATCCGCGAGGGTCTCGTCCGTCTGTCGGTGGGTATCGAGGACGTGGATGACATCATCGGGGATCTGGAGCAGGCGCTGGCGACGGTAGGCGGTTAGCAGGGAGAGTGAGATCAGCCTAACCCCCTCGTCCCGGCCGTCGCTTCCTTGGCTTGAGGATGGAGAAGGCGAACCAGGCCGTCAGTCCGGCAGACAGTACGAAGCCGATTAGGGCCATGGCGCGGGCGAGGGCATTCTGACCGATCGCGGGCACGAGCACCGCCAGGCCGACGGTGAGGCCGGCAATCAGCAGGCTGAGCGACAGGCGCGTCACGAGCAAATCCATGCGCTGGAAGAACTCGTCCGCGTCCTTGAGGCGGAGCGTGAACAACTCCCCCCGTTCCGCCTGCTGCAGCAGCCGGGTTCCGGCACGTGGCAGCAGCTCCGCCACATCTCCCCAATCGGTTCCCAACCTCACCAGCCGTTGCTTGAGCGGCTGCCTGGGCAAGAATACACGCGAGATCAGCTTGCCGACGATCGGTCCCGAAACGTTGAAGATGTCGAAATCCGGGTCAAGCTGGAGCCCGATTCCTTCCATCATGTTCAGGGTCTTGGCAAGCAGCCACAGATCGGACGGCAGCGCCAGCCGGTGGCGGAACGCAATGGGGAAGATGTCTTCGATCGCTTCGGTGGCCCTGATCTCCTTCAGTTTCATGCCGCGATACTTGTGGAGAAGGCGCGTGATATCACTGGCGAGCGCGCGGCGGTTCGCATTTTCTGGGATCGCGTACATCCGCGCCAGCTGGTCGACGATCGCTTCGGCGTCAAAGTTGATGGCGGCGGCATAGAGCCGGACGAGGTCGAGGCGCAAGCGGTCGTCCACGTATCCCACCATGCCGAAGTCCATCGCACCGATCACCTCGCCGGGCATTACCATGTAGTTGCCCGCGTGGGGATCGGCGTGAAAGAAGCCGTCCTCGAGCACCTCTTTCACGATGATCTGCGCGCTGTGCAGCGCTACCGCCTTGCGATCGATGCCGGCGGCTTCCATCGCTGCGACATCGTCGATCTTGATGCCGTGGATGCGCTCGAGCACCAGCACTCGCCGCGACGAGTAGTGCCAGTAAACTCTGGGGATATATAGCTGATCTTCGTCCGCGAAGTTCTCGCGAAAGCGGTCGGCGTTCCGTCCCTCGCGGCGATAGTCCAGCTCGGCACGCAGGGTAGCGGCGAAATCCTCGGCGATGGCGGGGAGATCGTACAGCTCCCCCGCCGGGCTGTGCTGAGCAGCGGTGGCCAGGTCGTGCAGGATCTGCAGGTCGGTTTCGATCAGCGGGGTGATGCCGGGCCGCTGTACCTTGACGACTACCTCGCGCCCATCCATGAGGGTCGCGGCATGCACCTGCGACAATGAAGCGGCGGCTAACGGTTGCGGATCGATGCCGGCAAACAGCTCTTCGGGCGGCGCGCCCAGCTCTTCGATAAAGACTGCGCGGATAACCTCCCACGACTCGGGGGGAACCTGGTCCTGCAGGCGCGACAACTCGGATATGAAGGCCGGGGGAAGCAGGTCTGGCCGGGTGCTGAGTACCTGACCGAGCTTCACAAACGTAGGCCCTAACTCCTCGAGCGCCAGCCGGAAGCGCCGGGCAAGCACGTTGGCGTTCGCAGGAGGCCGTCCATCGGACACGCGGCCCAGTCGCCGCGCCGACCGCCGGACCTAACCAGCGAAGCGCGAAGCCAAAGCCATGCCGCATGAAAGTGCGGCCAATCTGTCGATAGCGGCGGAGATGGCGCAGCGGGTGGAGACCGATCGTCATGGAAAGATTGTGGCGCAGGAGTGGGCCAAAGTCAAATGAGCATGGAAATGAGGCGCCGGAAGGCGGAGCACTGGACCTCGGCTGCGACAACGGTATAATTGACGGCGTGAATCCCCGGATTGGAGATCGGTGAAACAGATATGCTGCGCAAAATCAGCTTAGTGCTCGTCGTTGCCCTGCTGGCCGGCTGCCAGGGCCGCCCGTCCGCCACACCGCTGCCCGCGACGCCGGGCGCTGCGCCCACGGCGGTCGCGCCGGCTACCGCGGCGGCGTCTCCCGCGACCGCGGCGGCGCTCCGCGACCTCCTCGCCTGCTCCGGCAACCATGCCTGCTGCCACAGCCAGACCCGCTCCCACGGCCGTTCCGGCTGCGACTGCGACGGCGCCCGCCACCCGGCCGCCTACCCTCCCCGCGCATGCGTGGAATCAGTGGGATCTGTACAAAGCGGCATTGATGCCCGAGGCCGCCCAGACAGATCTATCCGGAATGGCGCAGTATTACATTGAAGCCGAGCTATCGCCCGACCTCGCACGGTTATCCGGACGAGAGCGAATCCTGTACACGAACGCCGAGGAAACGCCTCTCGGCGAGGTATACCTGTCCCTCTATCCAAACCTCTGGCAGGCGAATGTAACGATTTCGGACACGAGAGCCGGCGGGCAGCCGGTGGCAGCCGAGCCCAACGCCCAGGCGACAAATGTGCGGTTTCCACTGGCCGCCCCGCTTCAGCCGGGCGGGCAGGTCGAGTTGGAGCTCGCCTTCACGATTCCGATCGTCAAGGACAAGAAGATCGGCAACTATTCCGAGTTCGCTTTCCAGGACGGGATCCTGGCGCTCGCACATTTCTATCCCACGCTCGTCGTGTTTGACGGCGAGTGGCAACTGGACACGCCCTCTCCCATCGGGGACGTGATCTATGCCGACGCGAGCCTTTTCGAGGTTCGCTTCACCGCACCCGCGGACTGGAAAGTTGCGGCCACCGGCGCCAACGTGGCCCGTACCGAGCGCGAGGACGGGCGTGCGACGTGGCATTTGGCCGGCGGACCCATGCGCGACTTCAACATTGCGGCCAGCTCGCGCTTTGAGGTCTCCACGCGTGAAGCCGGCGATACCACGATCCGCAGTTACCACCTGCCGGAACACCACGCTGCAGGCGAGCGAGCCCTATCCATCGCAGCCATCGCGTTGGAGACATTCGAAGGCGACTTTGGCCCGTATCCATATCGCGAGCTGGAGATCGTCGCGACGCCTACTACGGCCGGAGGTGTGGAGTATCCGGGGATGATCGTCGTCTCCTACGGTCTATACGCCGACGAAGGGCGGAGCGACTTCTTTGAGGCGGTGATCGCACACGAGGCGGCGCACCAGTGGTGGTACAACGTCGTTGGGAACGATCAGCGAGACGAGCCGTGGCTGGACGAATCGATGTCGCAGTACAGCACCTACCTCTACTATGCCCGCGCCCATGGGCCTTCTGGGGCACGGGGATTCGCTGCCTCTCTCACCCGCCGCTGGGAAGGCGCCGGGAGCAGCAACAAGGCGCTGGATATGCCGGTTCGAGCGTACAGTGAAGCGGAATACAGCGGCGTGATCTACGGGCGGGGCGCCCTGTGGCTGATTTCACTGCGCGAACAGCTTGGCGCGGATACGATGTCTCGCTTCCTGCAGGAGTATTATCGGGACTTCCGGTGGAAAGTGGCCGGTACCGGGGATTTCCAGGCGGTGGCGGAGAAGGTGTCTGGCCGCGACCTGGACGAGCAGTTCAACCAGAACGTTTATCCGCCGGGAGGCTGAGCGTAAAGCAGCTTCCCTGACCGGGGCTGCTCCGGACCGTGAGCTCGCCACCGTGCGCGGTCGCAATCTGCCGTGCAATCGCCAGCCCGAGTCCGGCTCCGCCACCGCGACGGCTGCGGCTCTTTTCGCCGCGATAGAAGCGGTCGAAGACGTGTGCCAGATCCTCGGCCGAGATCCCGCTGCCGGTGTCGCTCACTTCGATGACGGCACGCCCCGGCAGCGACGAGATGGTAACGAGAATCTGGCCGCCGGCGGGCGTATAGCGCAGTGCGTTGCCGATCAGGTTCCCCAAAAGCTGCGCCAGGCGATCGGCATCTCCGTTCACTACTTGTGCGCCTGGGGCCGTTTCCAGACGCAACGCCACACCGGCGGCGCCGGCTGCTGCTGCGAATTTCGCCACCGTCGCCTGCGCGACCCGATTCGCATCCAGCGGCGCACGATCCAGGCGCAGTTGTCCGGCCTCTGCCTGGGCCAGGTCGTGCAGATCTTCGACGAGGCGGGTCAGAAGCCGGCTCTCGTCGTAGATGGTCTCAACCTGCTCGCGGTCCAGGGGATAGACCCCTTCCAAAATGGCCTGCAAGTTCCCCTGGATTACCGTCAGTGGCGTCCGCAGCTCGTGAGCAACATCGGCCAGCATGTTGCGGCGCACAGTCTCGGCCTGTTCCAGGTCGGCGGCCATGCTGTTGAACGCTCGCGCCAGATCGCCAATCTCATCGGTAGAGGTTTCCGTCACGCGCCGGTCGAACTGGCCGGCCGCGACCGCTGCAGCAGCCCCCTTCAGCTTCTGCAATGGCGCCGTCAGCCGGCCGCTGATGAAAACGCCCGCGAGCAATGCCACGAGCACAGCCGCCAGCCCGGCGATCAGGAGCGTCCGCTGAACGCTCTGCAGGAACTCGTTCCCCTGCGTATCCAGGACAACGTCGGCGGGCCGCATGTTCAGGACGGTGCCCACGGTCTTGCCGCCCACCACCACCGGAGCGCCCTGCGCCAGCACGTTGTCCGGCAGACGTTGACCCGCCAGAGTGCCCGTAGCGTCCACGATTACCCGCCCGCCGGCATCTACGAGGCTGAAGGTGGCGTTGCCCCCCATGCCGCGCCGGCCGAGGCCCATCATCCCGCCCATTCCGTGGGTCCAACCCGCCAGTAGTTCGGCGGCCCCGTCCCAATTGCCCTGCCTGGAATAGAGCGCCGCCAACTCGTCCGCAATCCCCGCCTCGCCCATCATGGAGGACTGTACCACGTAGCGGCGGAATTCCTCTCCGGTGCTGCGAACCGACAGCACCGCCATCACGGCCACCGCGACGAGCGCCACGAGCAGGAAAGCAATGGTCAATTTGACCGGCAGCCTGTTCACGCCCGCTCCTCGAACTTGTATCCGATGCCGTACACCGTCTGGATGTAGAGGGGCCGGCGTGGATCATCGCCCAGCTTCGCCCGCAGGTTTTTCACGTGTGCGTCGACAGTTCGTTCGTATCCCTCGTATGCGTAGCCCTGCACTTTGTCCAGCAACTCCAGCCGCGTGAAGGCGCGTCCTGCGTTTTGCATCAACACCGCCAGCAGATCGAACTCAGTCGGGGTCAACTCGACCTGCCGGCCATCGACGGCGACACGATGCGCGGAGACATCGAGGACGATGGCGCCCGCCCGCAGCAGTTCCGGCGCGGTTACAGCTGCGCCCGTGCGGCGGAGGACGGCGCGCACGCGCGCGACCAGCTCCCGCGGGTTGAAAGGCTTGGTGACGTAATCGTCCGCCCCCAGCTCCAACCCCACGATGCGATCCGTATCGTCGACACGCGCCGTCAGCATGATGATCGGCAGGTCTCGCTCACGCCGCAGGATGCGCGCCACCTCCAGCCCATCGATACCGGGAAGCATCAGATCGAGGATGACGAGGTCGGGGCGTTCGCGGCGCGCCTGAATCAGTGCCGTCTGCCCGTCCTCTGCCGTGACGACCGCATAGCCCGCCTTCTCGAGATAAGCCCGGACGAGGCTCACGATCTTGCTTTCATCATCGACGATCAGAATCTTCGAGTTCATTTCCGGCGCCTTTCACGTCACACGATGATTATAGCATGCGCGTCCCTTGCCGTTTCGCACCTTTTGCCAAGGCGTGCGGCGGAGACTAGAATTACGGCATGTCTCACCACCAGCGACCCCTACGCCGCCTCACAATTGTCCGGGCGTGCCTGATCGTCCTCGTCGCGGCAGCCGCCTTGGTCTTGCTGCTCGTTCCCCTCATATCGGCTGACGTAATCGATTTTCGGGCGACGGTGGCGGAAAGACAGGTGCGGGTGGAGTGGCGAACCGATAATGAGGTTGAGGTAGATTTCTACGGTCTGTTTCGCTCGACGGCGCTTTATGGCCCGTTCGAAGGGATAACGGAAGAAGCGACGTGCGATGTTGCATCCAGCTGTAGCTATGTCTACACGGACACCAACGTCACACGCGGCCTGACGTACTACTACCGGCTACACACGTTCTACATAGGCTACCACCAGACCCAGGTGTCCCCCGTCATCAGCGTAACAGTGCCGCTCGAGGTACCGGCGACCTGGACACCAAACCCGAACACTCCGACTCCCACGCGCACGCCGTCGCCCACGAACACATCCACCGGCACGCCCACGCCGGTGCGCCCGAGTAGCACGCCCACTCCGTCGCCTACGCCCAGCGTCCGGTCCACCGGTACCCGCACGCCGTCCTCGACCGGCGCTGCAGCTACAGGGGCCACAAACGTTACCCCCTCAGGCGGCCAGCTCCCGAGCGTGGTCCCATCCCAGGTCCCGGCGACTCCAACACGCACACGCACTCCATGGCCCACACCTCCCCCGGCGCCCACCGTGCGCACACCGCTTGCAGGCACACCCGGACTGGCGGCCGGGGCGCCGCTCTTGCGGACACCCGATCCCGGCGCGCCGCTCCCGACAATCGCCCCCGTGGGCGCGAGGCTGCCTGTCCCGGCCGCGCAGACAGTGCTGTTGTACGCGGGCGCGATTGCCGGGGCGGGAGGACTCCTGAGCTTGGCCGCCCTGTTTCTTTGGATACTGAGCCCGAAGAGTTAGGGTTGGCGAGGGCGCGCTCGCGCTCGTAGTAACAGAATCGTCGCTATCCCAACCACGCCTCCCAGTCCAAGAGCCAACCCACCGGCCACGAGCAGGAGCTGAGCGCGGCTGCCCAGCGAAGATGGCCGCGGAGTAGGTGTTGCGGGCGGGCGCGTGGCAGTCGCTTCGGCGGCAAGGAACACGGCCGGCGGCAGCGTAGGCGATGCGGTAGGGGTAGCAACCGGAGTCACGCTGGCCGTGCTTGTCGGCGTGGCCGTGCGCGTGGGCGACGGGGTCGGCGTGGGTGTCGCCGGCGGCGTGAGCGGCGACTGGAAGGCGCCCAGCACCGGGGTCACGCGCGGCACCGGTCCGGTCGGGCTGCCGACGCGCGCCGACGGCAGAGGCGTCAGCGAAGGGGTGCTGCTGGGCGTGATCGGGGTGGGCGTGCCGGTGGGCTTGGGCGTCGGCGTGGCCGTGGGCGCGGGCGTGTTGGTGTACATACGAGTAGCGGTGGGCACGGTCGGCGTCGCAGAAGGGGTTAGATCCAACTGGGAAGCGCGCGCTTGGGGTACGGCGTTCCCCGGCGACGAGATCAAGAGGCACAGCACGCAGACGCCCCACACCAGCAGAACGCCCTTCATGCGGAAATCCTTCATCGTAAGGCTGTCACCTTTTCTCGAGAGACGGACAACTGAAGGCCAAATCGCCCACCACCGGCCCCTGCCATTCACACGCGCCGCCGCGCACCACAGCGCTGAAAGGGGCGGCCCCGGCCTGGCTCCGCACCAGCAGCCGGTATGGCGCCGCCGGAACCGTCTGCGGCAGAGCATAGCGCAAGCGCACGATGTGGCGCCCGCCCACAGGCAGCACAAATGAGCCTGCAACGACCGTCATATTTCGGTTCCCGATCTCTGTATGTGCATTATCCAGTCCTTCCCCCGCCAGAAGGCTGCTTCCCGGTGGCAAAAACACCCGCAAGTAATCCCAATAGCAGCGCCGTTCCATCCCCTCGTACGTGTCGGAATAGCGCGGCGTCCGGTCGCATCGCTCTTCCCCAGCGGTTGCACGGTGGATGTAGGTGATACTCAGCGTTGCGGTGACGCCGTCTCCGCCGTTCGCTGCCTCGTATGTGACCTCTTGCCGGACGGACGCATTCGCTTTGTTGAAGCCCACATTGCTATCGACGATAGCCACGAAATCGGACATCCGGTGGGAGCCGCAGGCCCCCATCCCAACCAGATTCAGCCAGGAGCGCTGCGGCTTCCGTGTCGTCCACGGCGATCTGAAGATGCTTCTGCCGCAACATCGTCGCGAGCGCCGCCCCGAGCCGGGAAGCGTCCAGCTCGCCTCCCCCTGCAGCCTCGCCAGGGCCGCGGCGAGCAGCGGAGCCATGAAGTCCTTACGTTGTTTCCACCACTCACCACTGCCGATAGCGGCGGTGGTGTTGGCCGGCGTGGCCCACGCCCGCTTCATCTCCGGCAAGACGTTTTCCGCGGTCAGCGGCGGGAAGCCCGGAACTTCGAGTGGCGCGAGCGCTCCAACCAGCAATCGGATCGCCTCCAGGTCGATCGCGATCGCGCCGTCGGTAACCACTCCCTGATCTTGCAGGTAGAGGCCGCGCGCTTCGGCGGCGCTCGTCGGGTAGTCGGGCGACCAGTTGCTGTCACGCAGCACCAACATCTGTGCGCCCATCTGCTCCGCGAGGGCTGCGGGCGCCGGTGGGTGCGGCTGCGCCAGGTTGTCCAGGGCGTAACTATCACCGACGCGCAATTCGGTGATCCGCCCATTCTCAAGCCGCACGCTTCCCGCTGCGCTGATGAAGCCCCCCGTCACGCGCAACTCGTCGCTGTTCTGCGCCAGCACGAGGTAGGTGCGCGGGCCGTCGTGTCCGAGCAGCGTGGGCGCCAGACCCGCCCCACGCAATCCCACCTGCGCAAGAGGCATCCATTCGTCGAACTGCTCGAGCAACGCCGCGACGGAGGGCAGCATGCCCGGACCGAGAGCCGCTCGCTGGTCGTTCAGCTTATCCATGCGCCGCTCGACCTGCTCGAGCGCCGGGGCGGCTTCTGCAAGGCGAGGAAGCGAAACGCGCCAGGCGATCCCCCTCTCCCTGCATCGCCTCGATCACCGGGGCAGCGGCAACGATGGCATCGTGACCGGCGCCTGCCCCCTCGATGGCGATATCCAGCAACTGCGGCGCCTGACCGATCGTCGCGCCATAGCGAGGAACCCAGCCGAAGGCAGGCGCCACCCAAAGGAACGGTGCAGCCTGGGTCTCGGTCGCGACGAGATGGCGTTCCAGCTCGAGCAAGCGCTGCTCCATCAAAGGCAAGTCCTGCAGCTTGCCCGACCGTCCGAGGGCCTGCAACGCTCGTACTTCGGCAACCGCCGATCGCGCATGATCCACCGCACGCCAGGCACGCACGCCAAGCAACACCAGGGCGATGCCCAGTGTCAGCAGTAAGCCGCGAACCCAATGTCTTCTGCGCATTATCCCCAATGATGGCTGCTGTCGTCCCTACCTGTCAAGCTGCAGCTGCGGCAGCTCCGTCAGGGCGCCAGATCCCCATGGGCTCCACCAGGAGCACCGGTCGTCTGCTGCTCACGGCCAGCCCTTCGACCGCCGCGGGCATCGCCGCAGCGCTGCCCGACGGCGAAAGAGACGGCGCTCGCCCGGCCAGCGATTCTCGATACCAGTCATACGCATACAGATGCGTGTTGACTACGGTCAGATCAGGCCGCTCACCCAGGCCGTCTACCGCGTAGGCAAGCGCGAAGGTGGCGCGATCGCTCGCCGCCAACAGCACCGCATCGCGCGGGGCTGCGGCCAGAACCCTGTCTACCCACGCACGCGCCGTGCGATCGCCGGAAAGGTTCGCGTCGGCGGGATAGTATCCCCCCAGACGCAGCGGCAGCAACAGCGCCAGCAGCAGCGCCGGCAACAGCGGCAAAACGGCGGGCCAGCGCACCCGGTCTTCGATCGCCCGTGCTGTTGCCTGCACCCCTTCCGCTATCCACAGTGCACCGGCGGCCGTTGCCGGAAGCAGGTATACGTACGAGTCGCGGCTGTTATACGCCACGGCATAGACGCTGAAAGCGACGAACGTATAGACGGTCAGCAGCCATAGTTCGCGCCGGCGTGCCTGCATTGCGTAGCACCCGGCGAGTGCGAGCAACACCCCGGCTACGCCGAACTGCCGGACCGGCTGCGCTGCCCAGGCTGCGAGGCGGGCCGGAAGGTCGGCAGCGGGCAGCCCGAATGGCAGCGAACCGTACGCCCGAGCCGTAACCAGCCACAGGAAACGATCGGGCGTCACCGGATCGCCCCAGTTGACGGCGGGGCGACCGGCGGCGGCCAATGGCAAGTAGAGATAGACGGCCAGACCGGCCGCGCAGGCCGCCGCGACTACCCCCAGGCGGCGTACCCCCGGCCCCAACCGCACGACCAACACCACGACGGCGGGCGCGAGCAGGAATAACGACAGGTGAACGCCCGCCCCGAGCCCAAGCGCAAGCCCCAGCAACGCCTGGCGGCGCGGGGTCGGCGCTTCGAGCACGAGGTAACAGAGCGCCAGCACCGTCACGCCCGCCAGGGCGTACAGAGCGTATACCTCCGTGATGACGGCCTGCCCCCATAGCAGGGGCGAGACCGCCCACGTCGCCGCTGCGCCCATCCCTGCGGCGACAGCCGTCGCCGTGGCGCCAAGACTCCGCGCCGCCAGCGCAGCCAGCAGACCGGCTGCCGCTGCGCCGGCAAGGGCCGAGAGCCAGTTGCCGGTCGCCGCCGGTTCCAGTGGCGACAGCGCGATCCCTGCCCGGAGCAGCAGCTGGTAGACCGGATAGCCCGGCGGGTGCGGGACGCCTCCCACCAGTGCAGCCGCCAGCAAATCGCCCCCATCGGCGCCGTCGTGCGCCCAGGTAAGCCCGGGGGCGAGCGTTGCCCCGTACAGCGCAAGCGCGAGCGCCGCGACCAGCAGCGCAGCGCCGGTCACCATGGAGCCGGTCCTTGCAGCACGACCGGCTCGAAGAACCCTGCCGGCGCCTGCAGGACCGTTCAGGGTAAGGGCGCGCCCCCGTGCGCGGAAGCTGCTGTGGCGGCATGGCGATGTAAACGGTTGCCGTAACGCGCGGCGCACCGGCTGCCCACGCAGCCGCCTGCACTTCGAGCACACCCGGCATTGCCGAGCTGATGGCGGTCGTTGCCGAAAACGGCACAACGATCCGTTCGCCCGGCGCCAAAGATGGGCGCGCCAACACCAACTTCTGCCCGGACCAGGAGCCGCCGGCCGGCAGCGCACCGGGCAGGGGCGCCATATGGCCGGGGGGCAAGGTGATTTCAAGCTGGACGTTGGACAGCGCCACGGATCCTATATTCACCAACGTGGCGGTGAACGGAATGGTGGCTCCGCCCCATCCATACTCGCGATCGCTGCGCAGCTCGAGCGCGAGGGTACCCGCGGCGGCGGTAGCCACGGCGCGGCCGGCGGGCATTGGTGTGGCGAGACCGGGTGTGGGCGCGGGGCCTGATGGTTGGGTAGGCACTGCCGTTGCGCCCGGCGGCTCCGTCGGAACCGTCGTGGCGGGCGGAATCGGGGTGTTCGCCGGCTGCGGCCGCTGCGTAGGCGTCAGCGTGGGGATGGTCGGATTCTGCGGGTGTCTTTCCTGATCCGGCGTTGCCCAGGCGACGGGCCCACGCACCGCCAGCAGCAAGAATGCCAGCGCAACAACTACATACCACCCGAGACGAGAGCGCACCATCTTTCCCTCCTCTTGCCGCTATCGGCGACCGGCGACCAGGCCGAGCGCCGCCCAGACGCCGGTGATGCCAAGCACGAGCAGATGCAATACTATACTATACGTAATCGCCTGGGGCGCGGGCACGCCAAATGGTCCGAGCGCCAGAACAGACAAGTATTCAAAGATACCCACCTTGCCCGGCGTCGACGGTGGAGCGACCCCAACCTGCAAGACGGCCAGCAGCACGAAGGCCGGAGCCAGATCCGCCGGAAGAGCGAACGCCGGAAACAGCGCCAGGTTGGTGATCCCCGCCAGCAACCAGATCAGCACGGTCCAACCGGCGGCGGCCGGCAGACTTCTGTTGCGCCATGCGGCTGCGAGTCCGTTGACCCCGGCCTCCAACCACCCGCGCCATCGTGAGCCGCGGCCGCCCATCCTCTCGCCCAGCACCCTCGCCGCGAACGGCTGCCAGCGGCGCCGCGTTCCCCACAACACCGCCGCCCCGGCCACTACCACGAGCGCCGGCGCCACCAGAAGCGGCGCTCGTTCCGCCAATGCGCCCGGCAAAGGCAGGGTGATCGCCAGAACCACCAACAGCACCGCCAGTGCAGCCACATCCAGGATCTTTTCGGCGGCAAGCGTTCCCAGAACATAAAGGCGGCTCGTCCCCGCCTGGCTGCCCGTCAGATACGCCCGGCCCAGCTCCCCCAGGCGCGCAGGCAGAAGCATGTTGGTCGCCTGGCCGGCAGCCAGCAGGGTGGCAAGCTGTGCCAGCGACAGATCTGGCCGCTCTGCGCCAAAGAGGACACGCCAGCGCATCGCCTTGACCAGCATCGTAATGACGAATGTGAGCCCGGCCAACAAAACCCATTCCGCGCGCACGCCGGACCACACCACCGCCAGTTCCGCAACGCTGACGTTGCGCATCGCAAGATACAGGCAGCCGGCAGCGAGAGCGATCCCCAAGAGGACCTGCGCCCAGGCCCAGGCGCCGCCGCCTCGTCTCCCTACAGCATCCATCACCGTCTCAGCCGGCAGGCACGGCAACCACGATCAGCCGGTACGTGTTCGACCAGGGAGGCCAGCACGTCACCAGCGTCAACCGGTCGTCGCCCGTGGGTTCGATGTAAAGCAGGTTCTTCCTCTGCTGTTCGACCGGCACTCCGGCTTCTGTCAATCGGATGAACTCGGTGATCCGGTAGGAGAAGCGCCGTCCGCCGGCCACCTCGAGTTCGATTGTCCGGCCGTTCAGGATGTCCGATGTGAACGTGAAGCGATCGACCTGCTGCTTGTGGTCCTCGTCCCAGGCAATGCTGATGCGCTCGAACACCTTGCCAAAGATGTTGTTGTGACCCGATATCACGACGTTTCCGGGCTCGCCTGGTCTCACGCTGTTCACGTGGTAACCGCCGGCATTTTCCGGGATGACCCACTCAGATTCCAGCCCGGCGGGCGTTCGCACTACCTTCCACGTGGCATCCGTTACCGGTACGTCGATTTGCAGATCGGGAATCGCCAGGCGGACAGGTGAGGATGCGAGCACAGGCGCAGCGGTTGGCGCTGCCAACGGCGTTGCCGGCGGAGCTGCGGTTGTCAGCGGGGAGACCGGAGCGGTAGCTGTGGCGGCGAGTGCAGCCGGCACAATTGTGATCGGAGTGGGGGTGACACCCGGCGCCGGCGTCGCCGGTTCCGGGGGCGCTGCGGTCATTGCCAAAGCCAGCCGTGCGGTGGGTGCTGGCGTGGCATCCCGCAGCCGTGCGCGTAGTCCCTCGCCTCGATAGATCTGCAGTGCAAAACTCGCTACCACAGAGACGAACAGCACGATCCCTATGATCAACAGTGCGGTGGAAAAACGTGCACGTGCCCGTGACGACAATGGCATCTACCCGTCCTTGAACGCCTGAATGGGTGATTTTCGACCCCAGGTGGCGCACGCCATTCTAACATGATGGCGATCGATGCCCCAACGCCCGTCGTTCCGGGCGCTTTTGCCGGGTGCATCCGACGTTTGGGGCAACATGTAGGATACGCTATGCGTGCCGATGTTGTCCCGTGTATGGGGTAGAGAACGCGCTGGGGCAACAAGCTAGCCCGCTCTTGCCCGCACACGGGACAACATCGGCACGCATAGCGTATCCTACAAATCGCCCCCAGCGTGCGACGCGCCGCTTTTGCCCGTCTGCTTGTCCTGCGATGCCCATTTTGCTATGATGCTCGTGAGGCATCGCATGATCAACTATCAGTTACGGCAGCGCGAGTACCTGCTCCAGATCAGCCGGGCCATGACCTCGCGCCTCGACCCCCCTTCCTTGCTGCGGCTGATCCTGACGAGCGTGGGCGAGATGGTGAGGGCCGAGGCGGGGCTGGTGGCGCTGCGCGAGTCCGATAGCACTACCATGTCGATTCGGGCAAGCTTTGGCGTGCCGGCGCAGTTGTTACCGCGTTTCGCACCGCTTCTCGCCGGCTTTGACGCGTCCCGCAGCGACGATCTGATCCCCGATCTTCAGGCCCGGCTTGCCCGCGTGTCACAGGCGGTGCTGCTGCCGCTCAACCAGGCAGTAGCACTGCCGCTTGCCTTCGAGGACCGCCTGTTGGGGGTGATTTACCTGTTCCGCAGCGGCAGTATCGCATTCAGCGGCGCCGATCGCAGCGCGCTGGTCAGTTTCGCAGACCAGGCGGCGATCGCCGTGCGCAATGCCCAGCTCTACCAGCAGTTGCGCGCCGAGACGCAGCGGCTGAATGCCGTTATCGAGCACAGCGCCAACGGGATCATGATCCTCGATCCCGGGCTGAAGATCACGGCCTTCAACCGGGCACTGAGCCGCATCACGGGGTGGGAGGTGGAGCGGGCGCTCGGGCAGCCATGCTATCGCGTGATGCCGCTGGAAGAGGTGGTGGGGCAAACGTTGTGCGGTCCCGGATCAGAGCCGGTGCAATTCACCGACGGAGCGCCCTCCGTTTCTGAGGGCGTTCTCGTTCGCCCCGCCGGGTCACGCGTGGCCCTCAGCGTCACCTACACTCCGCTCTACAACGAAGACGGAGAGCTGCGAAACATCATCGCCAACGTGGTCGATATCACACGTTTCCGGGAAGCAGAGGAGATGAAGAGCACCTTTATCTCCATTGTCTCGCACGAGCTGAAAACGCCCGTGGCGCTCATCAAGGGATACGCCGGCACCCTTACCCGCGAGGACGCCGAGTGGGATAGGGAAACGGTGCGCGAGGGTCTCCAGATTATCGACGAAGAGGCAGACCGGCTCACGGCGCTGATTGACGACCTGCTGGACGCTTCCCGCATCCAGACGGGAGCGTTTCGCATCGACCGCAGCGATGTGTGCCTGCCGAAACTGGCAGCAGAGGTGATCGAACGCTTCAAGGTACAGGCGCCGGCGCATCACTTCGTGCTGGATTTCCCGCCAGACTACGCCAACCTGTACGGCGACGAGGAACGATTGCGACAGGTATTCGCCAACTTGCTCAACAATGCCCTGAAGTACGCACCCAATGGGGGCGAGATCCGTATTGGCGGGTGGGTCGAGGGAGAGGAAGCGGTGACGTACGTAGCCGATGAGGGGGTTGGCATCGCCCCCGAGGAGCAGGCGAAGGTATTCCAGCGCTTCTATCGTGTCGATTCGGGTCTGCGGCGTACCACCCAGGGGACCGGGCTGGGTCTCTTCCTGTGTAAGTCGATCGTCGAAGCACACGGCGGGCGCATCTGGCTGCGCAGCGAGGCAGGCAAGGGAACGACCGTGTTCTTTGCCTTACCGCTGGATGGCCCCCAGGAGCGAAGCACATGCAGTTGAAGAAGCGCGTCCTCGTGGTCGATGACGAACCCCGCATCCGGCGTTTAGTCCGCATGAACCTGGAGCTGGAGGGGTACGAGGTGCTGGAAGCCGACGATGGGCTAGGTGCGCTCCAGCGTGTTCGCGAAGAGATGCCGGACCTCGTGCTGCTCGACGTGATGATGCCCCAACTGGACGGCTTCGAGGCGCTGGAGCAAATCCGCACCTTCTCGGCGGTGCCGATCATCATGTTGACGGCCAAGGGGGGCGAAGACGATCTGGTGCATGGGCTGGACCTGGGCGCGGACGATTACATAAGCAAGCCGTTCAGCCCGCGCGAGCTGTCGAGCCGGATCCGTGCGGTCCTGCGGCGTGTCGAGCCGGCGCCGGGAACCGCCGGGGAGCCGCTGGTGATCGACGAAGGGCTGCAGATCGACTTTCCCCGGCGCGAAGTGATCGTGCGCGGGGAACGAGTGAAGCTGCGCCCGACGGAGTATCGCTTGCTGACGCACCTGGTGGAAAACGCCGGTTGGATCGTGCAGCATGAGACGCTGCTCAGTAAGGTGTGGGGGCCAGAGTACCGGGATGATAGCCAGCTACTGCGGCTGTACATCACCTATCTGCGAAAGAAGATCGAGCCGGACCCCGCCAACCCGCACTACATACTCACCGAGCGGGGGGTGGGCTACCGGTTTATGGATTACAAGCGGGCGACGAGATAAGCCGCCGGTTCCTACACGACGTGCACGATGCAGGATAACCGCCCCAGGTAGGTCTCACCCTGCCACTGCGTGATCCCCCATTGATAGGTCGCCCCACGCCGCGTCGAGGGAGACATGCGCAGCGCCATGTGCGCCGTCATGCGTCCCCGATTTCGCAGGCTGGCTGCAGCGTTGGCCAGCGCCTCCCACAGCCCGCCGAGGCCACCGGCAGCGGGAGTGCTGCGGCTCGCATGCACCGGTTCCAGGGTGGGCTCGGTCAGGACTGCTCTCGGTGGGAGATCGCCGCGCTCTACACGCAGGACGGGATCTCCAGGGTGGCCCAACGCGCTGAAGACCATGAAGTGCAGTTCAGCGGGCGTACCGGGTGTAACCTGGAGGACGATCTGGTGCGACTCCGCGCTGTTGTTGCTCTTGAGCAATCCCAGGGGAGGCAGAGGGTCGACGGCGGAATTGAGCCGGACCAACCAGCAGCGATCGGGATCCTCTCCGGCGAGCGGTTGCCAGGTGAGCGCAGGGAAGGTCGCCGGCCCATGCGGCGCGACATCCCCCACATGCTTGCCGGCCACGCGCCACTCCCCCGCCGGCACGTAGGGCGCCAGGGGCGCTTCCAGAACCTCTACCTCGACACGATATGCCACGGCAGGACCCAACGTGTGTGCGCGCACGTAAACCGCATTGGCCCCGGGACCGGCCCGTTCTGGTTCCTCCCTGCCGTCGGGTTGGCGCCGGAGCCAGATGTCCGGACTGGCAAAGAGCTGTGGCGCTCCATCACGCCGCCCCGTATCCAGGTCAGTATCGCGCACGTACACGTCGCTGGCGCCGGTCCGCTCGGCGCTGCGGACATCGGTGGCATACAACGTGATATAGGCGTAAGGCACGCAGGCATAACCGGGTTTCCAGACGCACTCAGCGCTCCAATCCCGCCAGGCGTTGCGCGCGATGAAGTAGCCGCCACCGGGGGCCGCTGCGTCATCCTGGTATCCCACCAATGGCATCGCATGCCCATCGTCTGTCAACTCAGCCGGCAGCGGGAGGGTGACTTTGCCCCAGCGGCGAGAGGCGATCGAGTGGTACCAGCTTGCGAACACCGGCATCGTCGCAACCACGCTGCGGCCCTCGACGATCCGCCGCTTGATGCCGGCGATGTCGGCCCGGTTAAATTCCAGCCCCCTCAGGATGCAATACGCGGGATCGCCAGATGCGACAGGTGGCGGCGGCGGGCCCTGCCCTTCGTCCCCCCGGTGGCGCTGGTCGTATGGCCACGCTCGCTCCTGGGGCGCGCCAACTTCGCGCAGACAATCGATGGCTATTGAGAGATAGGTCCCGGGGACGCGGTGGGGAGCCGTCGCTGCTCTTTGCACCACCAGTAGACGAACTGCTCGGAGAGATCGATTTCCGGCGGCGCGCCGGCAGCTATCTCCAGTTGCTCGCGCATCGCCAGCACGGCATGCGGGACGCACGTGGAGCGGCTCCCCTGCTCGCGCAGGGGCGGCATCTGGTGGAGCAAGTCGGCAGTGGGCGGCAGGGAGGAGCGATGCGGTTCCGGGGTATAAAGCGGCAGCTGCTGGCGGCGCTCCATCTCGTCCGGCGGCTCATCCAGCAGCGCGCCGGTGCCATAATCTGCTGCGGCGATATCGGCTATCATGACGCGAGCATCAGGCGCCCGGTTCCCAACCAGCCGTTGCGCCTCCTGGAACAGGTTCTCCAGCCGGCTTTCGCCGAGTCCCAGCGCCGCGCCGAGGAGCGCGGAGGTGGGCCGGTGGCCCGCGAAACCCACAAATTCCTGTACCGTGTTCACCCAGAGGCCGCCGAGCAGCCCCACCTGAGAAGGTGTAAGCCCGGCTATCTGCGCGAGCGGCACGCCGCCCGGGATCAACTCAGGTGACGGGGACACCGGCTCTCCTGTTCCTTGCTAGATCAGCCCAATCTCCTTGCCGACGCGCTCGAAGATCTCGAGCACCCGATCCAGCTGCTCGTCGGTGTGGGTGGCCATGTAGCTGGTGCGCAGCAGCTCGTGCCCGCCGGCACGCCGGGCGAAAGCACCGGGTTGACGAACACGCCGGCCTCGAACAGCAGCTTCCAGGCATAGATCGGTGCGCTTCCAGGCTTGCCGATCATGATCGGGATGACCGGCGTGCACGAAGTGCCCGGTGTCGAAGCCCAGTCGCTGGAACCCGTCCGCATACGGTCGGCGATCTGCGGCCAGGCGCTCGATCCGCTCCGGCTCGTCGCGCATGACCTGCAGCGCGGCCAGCGCCGCGGCGGCGTTGGACGGCGGGATGCTGGCGCTGAAGATCAGCGAGCGGGCGTGGTGCTTGATGTAGTGGATCACGTCCTCGTCGCCGGCGATGAAGCCGCCCAGCGAGGCGAACGACTTGCTGAAGGTGGACATGATCAGGTCGACCTCGTCGGTCATCCCGAAGTGCGCGGCGGTGCCGCGCCCGCCGCCCAGCACGCCCATGGCGTGCGCGTCGTCCACCATCAGGCGGGCGCCGTACTTCTTGCAGAGCGGCACGATCTCCGGCAGCGGCGCGATATCGCCTTCCATGCTGAACAGGCCGTCCACCACCACCAGCTTGCCCTTGTCCTCGGGCAGCTTGCAAGACGCTGCTCCAGGTCGGCCATGTCGTTGTGGCGGAAGCGCTTGGTCTCCCCATAGCCCAGCCGGGCGCCGTCGACGATGCTGGCATGGTCGTCCTTGTCCAGGATGACCACGTCGCCGCGCCCCACCAGCGCGCTGATCGTGCCCAGGTTGGCCTGCATGCCGGTGGAGAAGACCAGGGCGGCTTCTTTGCCAACCCATTCGGCCAGCTCGCGCTCGAGCTGCTCGTGCATCTCCAGGGTGCCGTTCAGGAAGCGCGAGCCGGTGCAGCTGGTGCCGTAGCGATCGATGGCATCCTTCGCAGCCTGGCGGCACCTTCGGGTGGGTGGTCAGGCCCAGGTAGTTGTTCGAGCCGCACATGATGAGCCTGCGGCCCTTGAAGGTCGCGACCGTGCCCTCGGTATCGCTCAACGGGATAAAGTAAGGGTAGATACCGGCTGCGATAGCCTCGCGGGCCGTAGTGAAATTACGTGCCTTGTCAAAAAGATCTGCCATTCTGTCCTCCATGAGTTCAGCTGCGGTCGCCCATCTTCCGGCGGGCACGCGCGAAGTAACATATCCTGAATAAAGTGTAAGCCGCGGCCGCCAGGACCGCTGAGCCAGTAAGTGAGCCTGCTGTCAAGACTTGGCGTGATGGCGTACCGCCGGGCCACGATGCCTTCCACGATCGATTGCTGCCACACAATCGGCGGACACGACCTTCATCGTTGCCCCGAGCGCCTTTGTTTCGGGCGGCTTGATGAGGTTCTCAGCCGCGAGTTGCGGCGTATCGGTATCCGGTGGGAAAACGCAGCTGACGATGATCCCACGGTGGCGCAGCTCGGCCCGCAGCGCGTCGGACAGGCCGGTTACTGCGAACTTGGATGCGCAGTACGCCGTGTAACCGAATGCCCCTGCCAGCCCCGCCAAAGAAGAGACATTTACGATGTGGCCGGAACCGCGGTCGAGCATGCCGGGAACGACGGCCTTGATGGTGTACAGGGTGCCGAAGTAGTTGACATCCATCATCTGCCTGAAGATGGACAGATCGATTTCCTCAAAATATCCGGGATGGGTGATGCCGGCGGAGTTGATTACGAGGTCGGGAAGTCCGGCCTGTTCGGTGACCGCCGCGACCGCCCCCTGCGCTTGCGAAGGATCCGAGACATCCGCACTCCAGGCGCCGCAGTTCTGGCTGCCATCACGCCGGCAGCCACGCACTTCTTCGAGCGCACCCTGCAAGCGGGTCTCGTCGCGCGCCACCAGCCATACATGCGCGCCCTCAGCAGCCAGCAGTCGCGGCGGTGGCCAGGCCGATACCGCTCGAACCGCCGGTCACCAGGGCGACGCGGTTACGGAATCGTCGACCCATGCCCCCTCCCTCTGCTTTGCCAGGTCATTATAGCACAAGTGCCAGAAGTCACAGCTTTGCAGCGGCGCCGGAGGTCCGGACCATGCCCGCCAGCAGAGCCCGTGCCAGCCGCTTGCTTTCCAACGCATATTCGAGATCGAGTACGGGGCCGACGCAGGCGGGGCAGCCGGCTTCACAGGGGCAGCCGTCGACGAGATCGAGTGAAGCGCGCAGCAGCTCCGGCAGCCGGCGAAACAACTCCTGAGCATAGCCTACCCCGGCCGGGACCTGCTCGTACATGGTGATCGCCGGCAATCCACTGTCCCGGGACTGCGCCTCGGCAATCACGCCCAGGTCGTGCGCGTCCGCACATCAGGTAGAGCGGCGCTACCCCGGCGAGGAGATTGGTAGCTCCACCCAGACCCGAGCGCAGCCGGACACCCGCCTCCGCCCGGTGATGGCACGATGGGCAGAGAGTCACGAGGTTATCCAGGCGGTTTGCGACCACCCAGGCCATCTCGGCGGGCAGATCCCCGCGCAGCGCCGGGTTTGCGGTGAAGGCGCGGAGCGGCACGCGGTGATGGACGTGATGCGGCCGGCCTGGCGTCTCCGGCGCATTACAGATCTGGCAGTGGTAACCATCCCGCGCCCGTGCGGCGTTGCGCGTCTCCGTCCAGCGCGGACCATACTCGTTGGGATCAGACAACCAGTCTCCGGCGGCCTTGAGCTCTTCGACCAGAGCCGCCGACAATTCCAGCCAACAGGCGGTCGTGTCGAGCACATGCTCCGGCAGCTCCACGCTGGCGATGGCAATCACTTCGTGCGTGTTCTTGCGAATCTGCCGGTAACCGGTGCAGCGGAGCGTGACGCGCACGTCGCCCCAGGCGCTGCGCCAACTCCCCGCTTCGCCCTCTCCCCCGCCGTACGTCTGGGTGGCTTGTTCGGACAGCACCTGCACTTCCTGCGAAGTCATGGGACGCGTGTAATAGTCCACCGAGACCGGCTCCACGTATGCGATCCCCTGCTCCCATTCCAGCTCCTCCACCAGGTACGTTTCGCCGCCGTGCAGGTAGATCGCCCCCGGATACAGCAGGAACGCCACGCCCGGCCGGTCGATTTCGCCGATCAACTGTGGCTCTCCCCGTTCGCCGCGCGACTGGATCAGCACACGATCGGGCGAGCCGGAACGCAGGCTGATCGCCATGGCCGGAGCGCCCTCGCCGGCCCAGTAGTAGCGGCCCGCGCGCTCGAACAGCTCTCCGGCTTCCGCCAGCGCCCTCAACGTCTCGGGAACCGCGACGGCAGCGCCGAACGCTTCGCCGTCCGCAAATGGCAGCTCCGCCGCCGCGCACAGCAGGTGGTTCGCCAGGATCACATCGTTATCGGGGTTGATCAGCGCCTGCTCCGGGCTGCGCTCGAACAGGTACTCGGGGTGGAGCATCAGGTACTGGTCGAGCGGAGATGCTCCCGCCACCAGCACACCCAGCGAAACGCCCTGGCGCCGCCCGGCGCGGCCAAGCTGCTGCCAGGTGCTGGCGATGGTCCCCGGGTAACCGATCAGCAGCGCCGCATCCAGCCGGCCGATGTCGATGCCGAGCTCGAGCGCGCTGGTCGCCACCACCCCGCGGATCTTGCCCGCCCGTAGCCCCGCCTCGATCTGGCGCCGCTCCGTCGCCAGGTAGCCCGCCCGATACCCACGCACGCCGCGGCGGTCGTGCAGGCGCTCTTGCAGCTCCGTCACCACCAATTCCGCGCCCAGCCGGCTGCCGGCGAAGATGATGGTCTGAACGTCCCTGGCCAGAAGCTCCTGCCCCAGATCCACCGCCTCGAGCCAGTTGCTGCGCCGCAGCGCCAGCGATTCGTCAATAACCGGTGGGTTGTAGAGGAGCACGACCCGTTCCCCCTGCGGCGCGCCGTTTTCTCGCGGCTCTACCAACGTCACCGGCGCCTCGGCAAGCTGCTCTGCCAATCGCCCGGGGTTGCCAATGGTGGCGGAAGTCAGGATGAACTGCGGGTCGCTGCCGTAAAAGCGACAGATGCGGCGGAGACGCCGCAGCACGTTGGCGACGTGGGAGCCGAAGACGCCGCGGTAGGTGTGCATCTCGTCCACGACCACCGTGCGCAACCCGGCGAAGAAGGGGGCCCAACGCGGGTGCTGCGGCAGGATCCCGGCGTGCAGCATGTCGGGATTCGACAGGATGATCCCGGCGCTCTCACGCAGGCGGCTGCGCTGGGCAGCCGGCGTGTCGCCGTCGTAGACGCCGGCGCGGGCGCGGCTCCCCCCGCGTCTGCGAGCGCTTCCCCCAGGAGGCTCAGCGCGGCAAGCTGGTCCTGCGCCAAAGCCTTCGTGGGGAAGAGCATCAGCGCCCGCGCTCCCGGCTCGAGCAGCGCCCGGTGCAGCACCGGCAGGTGGTAGCAGAGGCTCTTGCCGCTGGCGGCGGGGGTAGCCACCGCAACATTCTCACCCCGCAGCGCGGCTGCTACCGCCGCGACCTGGTGTGTGTACAGGGCATCCAAACCGCGCGAGCGCAGCGCAGCCTGGAGCAGCGGGTGCAGCCCGGGTGGCAGCGGCGCGAATTTCGCCGGCACTGCGGGCAACAGGCGCCGGTGCGCTACGTTGCGGGCGAAATGCGGGTCGGTATCGAGGCGCCGGAGAACGAGATCGAGCGCGATCTCCTGGTTCACGGTACGCGCCATTCGTTGAACCGCGGCGGTCCGAGCGGGGGGTAGAAAGGCTGTACGCCGGGCTTAACCAGAAGCGTACGCTCGTAGTCGAACAGCGGAATCGCCACCACGTCCTGCTGCAGCAGGATGTTCTCGAGCTGCCCGTAACCGGCCGCGCGAGCCGTGGCGTCCTGCTGCGCCATCACGATCTGCAGCGATGGCCGGTACTGCTCGGATCGCCAACCCGTCTTCTGGCGTGGGCTCTCCGGAAGCAGCACATCTCGCAGCAGCGCTGCCGGGTCGGCGTACTCCCACACCCAGCCCATCCAGTAGAGGTTGAATCCACACAGCCGGGGCTCGCTGCATCCGGCCAGCGAGCGTTGGTAACTATCCCACGAGCTGAGGGTCAGGCGAACGGGAATGCCGGCGCTCTCGAGTTGCGCCGCCAGCGCGGTGAAGAGCCTATCGTTGTTGCCCTCACGATTGACCCAGATATCCAGGGGCGGCGGCGGGTTATCCTGCCCGTAGCCCAGCTCTGCCAGGAGCTTTTGGGTTGCGGCGCGGTCGAACGGCAGCGCAGAGCTGCCGGTGGCAAACGGCGCCGGGAGCAGGCCGCGTGCCGGCGGCGCGGTCGCACCCACCGCTGCCGCCGAGCCCCGCCCGGTCCAGCGCACCGGCCACGGCCCGGCGGAAGCGGACGTCGTCTGTGGGGCGTGCTGGGTGTTGAACAGCAGCATGCTGCTCCCCAGCACCGGCGCGCTGCGCACCTCGGCGCGCAGTCCGGGCTCCGGGAGCGCGGCGGCCTCGCCGGCCGAGGGCTCGATGGCCGAGAGATCGCCCGCGCGGTACAACGGGAGTTGCTGTGAAGCAGGCGCCACCCGCAGCCGCAGCTCGACCGGGCCGCCGGAATTACGACCCGCGTATAGCGGGTTTCGGCGGAGTACATAGCCTGCCGGTTCTCCGCTCTCGAGGATGTAAGGGCCGTTTCCCGTCACCTGGCCGGGGGGCAGCTCTGGACGCGCCGGGTAGGAGGCGGCGCCGGCGAGCACGGCAAGGAGCGGCGCGTTGGGTTGCGCCAGCACGAACCGCAAAGTACGGTCGTCGAGCGCAGAGATACCGGTGCGGGTGCAGTCAGGCGTGCGTCCGAGCGCGAAATCCTCGGCGCCCTCGATGCCCGCTGCGCGCGCGACGATGCGGCCGCGGGCGTTGCCCGAAGCGGGGTCGAACAGCCGGCACAGGCCGGCCGCAAAATGCGCCGCGGTTACGGGCATGCCGTCAGACCAGCGCAGATCGCTGCGCAGCGTAACAGTATAGGTGCGGCGATCGGGAGAGACCTGGTGGGAAGCAGCAGCAGCCGGCGCAGGCGCACCGGTCGAGTCGAGCACGAAGAGCGGCTCGTACAGTTGGGCCAGCAGTAGTTGTGCGGCCTCGTCGCCGGTCTGTGGGCTCAGAGAAGCCGGCGCCGCTGCCAGCGGATACGCGAGCACGCCGGACGGCAGCCGCAGCGTCGAGCTATAGGCGGGGGTGGGTGTGGGCCCGGCCGTGACCATCACCGTTCGCTCGACCACCACCGTTCGCTCCGCTGCGACCGTACGCCCGGCGGTGCCCGCCTGTGGCGATGCCGTCGAAGCAGCAGGCGATGGCCCGGGGCGAGGCGGCGCGTTACACGCGGCCACGGCACTCAGCGCAGCCAGCAGCGCAACGGCGCATCGCACACGGTGGGCAGAGATGGATAGAGTAGCCATAAACAGCAGGGTGCCACATTTTGACCAGAAAAATCAAGAAGCCTCCCACTATGCGTGAGAGGCTTCTCAGGGTTTCGCGAGGTAACGGTTACTTCTCCCCGGCCAGGCGCGGGTCCAGGGCGTCGCGCAGACCGTCGCCGACGTAGTTGAACGCAAGTACGATCAGGGCTACGCAGATGGCGGGGACCAGCAGCAGCCACGGCTGGTTATTGATGGCCACCTGCCCATCGAGCAGCATGGCGCCCCAGCTCGTAATAAAGACAGCCCGCGGGTCGGTGGCGGGACGGAGCCCAATGCCCAGGTAGCCAAGCGTGGCTTCCGTAATGATCATGTTCGGAATCAGGAACGCCGCCGACACGATGATGGGACCGAGGGTGTTCGGCAGGATGTGCCTGACCATGATCCGCGAGTTGGTGGAGCCGATCATGCGCGAGGCCTCGACGAACTCCTTCTGCTTGAGAGAGAGCACCTGACCCCGCACAAGGCGAGCGACGCCGACCCAATGGATGATGGCGAGTGCGGCGAACAGCAGGATCAACCCGTTGAGAAGCTGGCCGAGTGCGGTGTCGCGCAGCGCCGTCATCACGATGATGAAGAAGAGCAGATCGGGGAACGCATAGACCACGTCGCCAAAACGCATCAATAGATTGTCCAGGCGCCCGCCACGGAAGCCCGCGAGCAAACCGACAAAGATACCAACCACCAGAATGATGGCAACCGGGACAAACCCGACGACCATGGAAACGCGTGCACCGTACATGACGCGACTCAATACGTCGCGGCCCAGGTTATCTGTGCCAAGCACGAACTGCGAGTCCGGTTTCTCACCGGCGCCCGATTGGCTCTCAAAGATAGGCGGGAGGTAACTCTTACCACCGGTGACCTTGAGCGGATTGTGCGGTGCAATCACCGACGAGAAGATCGCGACGAGAGCAAAGAGGAGAATGATGATAGCTCCGGCAACCGCTGCCTTGTTCTTCAGGAGACGATGCCACGCGTCCCGCCAGAGCGAACGCGGCGGGCGTGTGATCACCTGTGTCAGCAGAGCCGGGTTGATGCTGTCGATCTGCGCGTTTGTCGCCATGTCAGTCTCCCACCTTGATCCGGGGATCCAGGAATCCGTATACAATGTCAACCGTCAGGTTCGCTACCGCCACCAGTACGGCGTATAGTAGCGTGGTTGCCATAATCATGGAGTAGTCTCGCTGACTAATAGCCTGGATGTAGGCCCGCCCGCTGCCCGGAAAGGTGAAGAGCTGCTCGACGATGAAAGAGCCGGTGACCAGGCCTGCGAGTGCAGGGCCAAGGATAGTGACCACCGGAATCAGCGCATTCCTGAGCATATGCCGTATGATAACTACCCGGTCCGCCAGCCCCTTGGCGCGGGCGGTTCGGATGTAGTCCTGCTGCATCACTTCGAGCATCGTCGAACGTGTCAGGCGGGTGACGTAGGCAAAGGTGCCGAAGCCCAGAACAGACGCCGGGACGAGCCACGCCCCGGGAACACTCCAGTCCTGCTGCAAAACCTTGATCAGTTTCAGTTTACCCGCGAGAATAATGATCAAGAAGAGAGCCAGAACGAAGCTCGGGATTGAGACCCCTACCGTAGATACGAATAGCGCCACGTAGTCGATGGGACTGTTCCGGTTCAACGCGGCGACCACGCCGAACGGAATCCCCAGGACGGCTGCCATAAAGAGCGCGATCAGGCCAAGGCGCGCCGAGTAGCCAAAACGGCTATCCCAGAATGGTTTCCCCTCGGGTGCTTTAAAAAGGATATCCTGTACGTCGAGCCCACGCTGGCGGTAGGATGGGCCAAGATCGAGGCGCACTACGCCCCAGAGCCAACTGAAAAACTGGCTGTCTAGCGGGTTCCCGCCACTGGTGTTGACGTAGAGCGGTTTGTCGAGGCCAAACTTCTTATTGAGTAACTCCTGCGTGCGGGAGTCCACCTGGCGGGCGCTCAGGTCACGATCCCACGGGCCGCCCGGCGCCATGTGCATCAACGAAAAAGTGATGAGTGCAACAAAGAAGAGAACTGGGACCAACCAGAATAGGCGCCGGATAATATAGGTTGTCATAACGCTCCTTGCTTCTTGAACTATGGCTGGCTCACTGAGGTGAGCCAGCCATAGTCAGAACCCCGCCGGCGCAAGGGCCGGCGGGGCCTCGTATGTGGATCTCTTACCGCTTAGGCATCGCCGCAAGGTCGATGTCGATGGTAAGCGGATCGTTGCTGCCCGGGAAGTCAGAGTCCTGGGGGGTCGTCACGATCCCCTTGACCCACGGCTTCACCAGGTACTGGTTGACGTTGTTGTACATGAAGGCCACCGGCGCACCGTCGGTGAGCTTCTTCTGAGCGTCGAGGTAGAGCTGCATGCGCTTCGCCGGGTCGTTCTCGACGTCGGCTGAGTCCATCATCTTGTCCAAGTCTTTGTTGGAGTAGCCGATGCGCTCGCCGAAGGCGCCAGTCTTCCAGTAGACGCTCATCCAGTTCTGCGGATCGGGGTAGTCGGCGCACCAGCCAAGGATGAACATCTGCGGCGCAGTCTTGATGTCCTTGGTCAGGGCCGTGTAGGTGGTCGCCTCGACCGGGTCGAGGGTGATGTTCACGCCCAGGACTTCCTTCCACTTCGCCACCAACCACTCATTGCGAGTCCGGTTGCGTGGTGAATCGCTGAAGGTCGCCTTGATGGGCGGGAGTTTGTCGGCGCTGCCGTACTTCGAGGCGGCGAGGGCGGCCTTGGCGGCCGCAGGATCGAAGCCCCAACGCTTCTCGCTGGGATCGTACCCAGGGAACCCGGGCGGGATCCAGGTAAGGGTCGGCGCGCCCAGACCCTGCAGGATGTCCTTCACCCATGCGGTGCGGTCCAGGGCCATCGCGAACGCTTCGCGTACCTTCTGATCGGTGAACGGTTCCTTCAACTGGTGGAACATGACCGCGTAGGTGCAGGCGCCCGGATACTGGGTGTGCTGCGTCTTCAGGGTCGCGTCCGCCTGGATGACACGGTAGTCTTCGGCGCCTGGAGCGATAACGTCCAGCTCATTGTTCTTGTACGCCTCGAAGGCTACGGCGCTGTCGTTGATGAAGGAGAACTGAATGTCGACCTTGCCCTGTCCCTTCCAGTAGTTCTTGTTGGGGACGAAGTAAGCGCGGACGAACGGCTCCAGGTTGCGGAGCACGTAGGGGCCATTGCCGATCTGGAACTTCGAGCTGTTCCACCAGTTCTCGCCACCCTCGGTGATCAGCTCTTCCTTGGCCGGGTGAGTTACCCACAGCGACATGACGGTGTGGAAGTACGGGGCCGGCTTGGAGAAGGTTAGCTTGAGGGTATCGCAGGCGGCGTCCTTGTAGACGTCGGCCGGCTTGGCGCCCACACAGGCGCTGCCGTCGGCGTGCGACGGCTTGATGCTTGCTTCCAGCGCCTTCGCGAGATCAGCCGACGCCTTCTCGTTCTCGGCAGCCGACTTCTTGGAATCGGCGGTAAAGCCGCGCCATTCAGGTGCGCCCTTGATCTCGTCGGTGATCTGAGCGTACTCACCGGCGGTCTCGGGGTTGATGTTGCGCCGGATCGAGTAAGCGAAACGAGCTGCGTTGAGCAGGCTGCCGTCGCTGTACTTGAGGTCCTTGCGCAGGGTGAAGGTGAGCTCCGTCGCGTTTGCGTTGTACGCCCACTTCTCGGCGGCGGCCGGGATCGTCTTCAGATCCTTGTCCAGCTTGGTGAGTCCCTCATAGATCAACTCAAGGTGAGCGATCTCGTTTACGAAGGAGCTCTTCTGGGGATCGATGATGTCAGGATACGTCCTCAAGTCGATGCGCAGAACCTTGGACTGCGGCCCGGCGGTCGGAGTGATCATCTTCTCGACGATCTTCTCCTTCTCGACCACCTGGGTCTGCACTACCTGCTTCTCGACTACCTTTTCCTTCTCAACAACCTGCGTCTGCACCACGATCTTCTCGGTGGCCGTGGGAGCGGGGCAGGCGGTCAGGATCAGGCTGACGATCATCAGTACAGCCAGCAGGACCGACCACTTCTTAACAGTCATTGTCTCCTCCAAATGGAATGAATGGTACCAGTCGAACAGGACGGGTGCCGTTGGCAGGGGGCGACGTGGCCCGATCTGCGTCATGGGCAACTACGGTCACCTCAATTGGACAGTCCACCACCCCCTTTCATCAGGCTACCCGGCCGGAGCTGGTGTCTGGCCGGGAACCCTCCTGGTGCATGACCAACTGCACCTGTTCGATCCACAGCAGAGCGTTCTTGCACGCTCAGTCGCCGCATTTGCGGGCGAGCTCTCAGCACTACAGAAAGTGTTGTTACCTGCTCGCGAGCTTGCGGCAGGCGCCAAACAGACCGGCGCCTACTTCTGATACAACCAGCAGTGTACGTAATGCCCGGTGCCGGTGTAGTCGCGGAAGTCAGGTTCTACCTCGCGACACACGTCCATTACGTGCGGGCAGCGGGTGCTGAAATGACAACCCTTCGGCGGATTGATGGGAGTGGGCACATCGCCTTCCAGGATGATGCGCTTCCGCTTCTCCTCCACCTTCGGGTCAGGAATCGGGACTGCTGAAAGGAGCGCCTGCGTGTACGGGTGCATCGGGTTGCGGTACAACTCGTCGCGATCTGCCAGCTCCATGATCTTGCCAAGATACATGACCGCGATGCGATCGGAGATATGCCGCACCACCGCCAGATCATGGGCAATGAACAGGTATGTCAGGCCCAGCTTTTGCTGCAGCTCTTCCAACAGGTTGATGATCTGCGCCTGGATCGACACGTCGAGCGCCGAGATCGGCTCATCGCAAACGATGAATGAGGGATTGACGGCGAGAGCGCGCGCAACGCCGATGCGCTGCCGCTGGCCGCCGGAGAATTCGTGCGGATAGCGGTTGATGAAGTAGGGGTTGAGCCCCACTACCGCCAACAGCTCACGCACCCGGTCCATCCGCTCATTGCGCGAGCCGATATTGTGTACTTCCAGCGGCTCCCCGACAATACCGCCCACCGTCATGCGGGGATTGAGCGAGGCGTAGGGATCCTGGAAGATCATCTGCATCTCGCGCCGCATCTTGCGCAGGGTGTCACCCTTCATTTCCGTCAGGTCTTTACCCTGGAAGACAACCTCTCCGGCGGTGGGCCGGTACAGCTGCAGGATCGCGCGACCGGTGGTGGATTTACCGCAGCCGGATTCACCCACCAGGCCCAGCGTCTCTCCCTTGAAGATGTGCAGATCGATGCCGTCCACCGCTTTGACGTCGGCTACGTGTCGCTGCAAGATGCCACGAAAGATGGGGAACCACATCTTGAGGCCCTTGACGTTAAGTATAATCTCTCGTCCCTGGAGTGCGTCGGGATTCATGTTAGCGCCCCTTCCCCGTGCTCACGTCGACCCAACAGGCAATGCGATGGCCCGGGGAAACCGGCTCCAGCCGGGGGTTTTCGTTGGCGCAGCGGTCGATGTGATACTTGCAACGAGCATAGAAGGGACAACCTTTGGGAAGCTCGATGAGGTCGGGCGGCAATCCTTCGATGGAGGCGAGGCGCTGGTTTCGCACCTCATCCACACGCGGCAGCGATCCGAGCAGGCCGATCGTGTAAGGATGGCTGGGGTTCGCGTACAGGTCGCGAACCGGAGATTCCTCGACGATGAACCCTGCGTACATGACCATGACGCGATCGGCCAGGCCGGCTACCACGCCCAGGTCATGCGTGATCCATATGATCGCCATCCCGATCTCATCGCGCAATCGCTTGACCAAGTCTGTGATCTGGGCTTGAATTGTCACATCCAGCGCCGTGGTAGGCTCATCGGCGATCAGCAGCTGCGGGTTGCAGCTCAGGCCCATGGCGATCATCACGCGCTGGCGCATGCCACCCGAGAACTGGTGAGGGTAGTCGTCGAGGCGAGAACCCGCCTCGGGAATGCCCACCATCTCGAGCAGCTCTACTGTGCGCTGCCGGGCCGCCGCGCGGTCCATGCCCATGTGGAGCATGAGCGCTTCGGCAACCTGGAAGCCGATGGTCAACACGGGATTGAGCGAGGTCATGGGGTCCTGGAAGATCATGGCGATGCGATTACCCCGCACCTGCCTGATCTCATCGTCGGAAAGCTTGAGGAGATCTTTACCGTCGAACCACACTTCGCCGTTCGTGATTTTGCCCGGCGGTTGGGGAATGAGGCGTAAGAGCGACATAACCCCCACGCTCTTGCCGCATCCGCTCTCACCTACGATAGCGAGGGTTTCCCCTTCGTCGAGGCCGTAGGAGATGCCATTAACGGCCTGAACTACTCCGTCTTGAGTGAAGAAGCGTGTTTCCAGCCCCTTCACCTCCAGAAGTCTACTCATTCCTTACCCTCCAACCGGCATGGGGGAATTGCGTTGGGAGTAAGCCGGATAATCCGGGATTGAGTTGATGCGACAAAACAGCGCTCACCCAATGATGGCACTTACTCCATAACAAATATACGAGGCCTTTAACGTCTAAGCGCCGATGATAGCACATGCGGAACAGCAGTGTCAAATGAATCGCAAAAATGCCCGGCGTCAAATGTGGCTTTTGTGACATTGCTCACTGTGAATCGGCCGGCTCGTCCTGTCGCCAGATCTCGTATCCGCCTGCCCCCGGCAGCATTCAACCTTGTCTGGCATGGGCGTTCGTTGCGTCTGGTGTGCTATAATGCGGCTTAAGTGGCAAAGTGGCCTGCCGTTGCAGGCCAAGACAACCGCAGGAGGTCTGTCGAATGGCTTCTGAGGCAGTGGCCCGTCCCCCACTCAGGTCCCGGTCGGGGCCCGCCGGTCGCCGGGCACGCGAAGCCGCTCTTGGGTACCTGCTTCTCCTTCCGGCCTTTCTCATCCTGGTTGTTTTCGAGTTCTTCCCCGTCTTCTACGGCGGCTATATCAGCATGTGCAACTGGCGCGCCACGGGTTGCGCACAGTTCCTGGGCACCGGCAATTACACGCGCGCCTTCGAGGACTCGGAGATGTGGAAGTCACTGCTTACTACGGCGACCTACTCGCTCATCGCCGTGCCTCTCCAACTTGGACTGGCGCTGGTTCTGGCCTATCTCCTGTTCCAGAAGATCCGCGGCAAATCGTATCTACCGGGTGCTGTTCTTCATGCCGTACATCACCTCTACCGTCGCCTCGGCCTCGGTGTGGGCGTTTCTGTACAGCCCGGATAAGGGCCTGATCAATGCGGCGTTGCGCAGCATCGGCCTGAGCGGCATGAACTGGCTGGGAGACAGCCGGGGCATCTTCCAGATCGCGGCGCAGACGCTGGGGCTGCAGCTGCCGGGCTGGATGCAAGGACCCACTCTGCCGTTGGTCTCCATCATCATCTACACCACCTGGGTGTTCGTCGGCTACGACACGACCATCTTCCTGGCCGGCCTGGGCAACATCCCCGGAGAGCTGTACGACGCCGCCAAGATCGACGGAGCGGCTGGCTGGCAACTGTTCCGCCGCATCACGTTCCCGCTGCTGTCGCCCACGACGTTCTTCCTGCTGATCCTGACGGTCATCGGCACCTTCAAGGCGTTCAACCACATCTAGGTCATGACGCAGGGCGGGCCGGGCGACGCCACGACGACGGCGAGCATCTTCATCTTCCAGCAGCTGTACCAGTACAACCGCTACGGCTACAGCGCCGCGCTGTCGTTCATCCTGTTCGCCGTCATCCTCGTCCTGACGATCGTCCAGAACCGCGTCGCCGGAGCCGCGCGTCGTCTATTCATGAGGGATGGACATGGACACGAGCCTGCCTCGAACGGTAACCGCCAACCATTCGGCTCCGCAGCGCGCGCCGTGCGCTGGGGAACGCGTGCTTGTCTACGTCGTGCTGATCGCTGGCGCGCGTGGTCTCGGTCCTGCCGTTCATCTACATGCTGACGACCTCGCTCAAGACCTACGGCAGCGTCATCACCGGCAACCTCTGGCCGTGGCCGCCCTTGGGCACCGAACCGCTGCAGTGGGCAGAACTACTCCGAGGCGATCGAGACCATCGGCTGGGACAAGCACGTGGGACATGGCCCTGTTCTTCCGCTATTCGCTCAACAGCCTCATCGTTGCGCTCGATCACGGTCGCGGGCGTGCTGCTCACCTCGACGCTCGCCGCCTACGCGCTCGCGCAGATGAACGTGCCGGGCAAGAACGTCCTCTTCATGCTGCTCCTGGCGACGATCATGATCCCGGCAGACCTGACGCTCGTGCCGAAGGTCGTGATGATGTACCAGTTGCCCAATCCCTTCGGTGAGGGCTCCTGGTACAACACCTACCTCGCGCTGATCGTGCCGTTCCTGGCGAGCGTGTTCGGGATCTTCCTGCTGCGCCAGTTCTTCATGCAGATGCCGAAGGATCTGTTCGACGCCGCCGCTGATCGACGGGCCGGGCCATCTGCGCTATCTGTTCGCCGATCGTCCTGCCGCTCTCGAAGCCGGCGATCGTCACGGTGGCGCTGCTGCAGTTCATCTGGGCCTGGGACAGCTTCAAGTGGCCGCTGCTGGTCACCCGCGACAGCGAACATGCGCGTGCTCGCGGTCGGCCTGCAGCAGTTCATGGTCGGCGAAGGCGGCACGAAGATCCACCTGATGATGGCTTTCGCGACGATGGTGGTCGTGCCGGTGATCGTCGTCTACTTCTTCACCCAGAAGTACTTCACGCAGGGTTTCACCACCACGGATCAAGGGCTAGAGGCCAGACAGCGAGTGCCGCAGACTGACCAGCAGAGGCGAGAGATCCTGGTCAGGAGGAAGGTCCGAGCTGCGTCCGAATCGGACCGTAGCGTTCACGATAGAACAAGGAGGCAGAATGAAGTCTCGCAAGTGGTTCGTCGCAATCAGTGTATTCGTGGTACTGGCAACGCTGCTCAGTGCCTGCGCCGGCTGGCGGCGGCAGCCCAGCGCCACGCACGCTCCAAGGCTGCGGCTACCACCGCGCCCGCAGCCGGCAGCGCACCGACGGCACGGCTGCTGAGCCACAAGGCCCGCGCCACGCCGGCGGTGAGCAACCCGCCCAAGATCGGCCGACAGAAGTCGACGCGATCGACCTGACGGGCAAGAACGTCGAGGTCACCTACTGGCACAACCGCCCGCAGAAGGACCAGGACCTGCTCCAGGCGATGCTGGACGAGTTCAACAAGACGAACCCGTACGGCATCACGGCCAAGGCCGAGATCGCCGGCGCCGTCGTACAACGACGTCTACAACAAGGTCAACGCCGCGATCCAGGCCGGCCAGCCGCCGGAGATGTCGGTCGCCTACCAGAACCAGGCCGCCTTCTACCGCGGCCAGGGCGCCGTCATCGACCTGACCCCGTTCCTCGACGAGCAAGAAGTACGGCCTGACGCGAGGCCGACCTGAAGGACTACTTCCAGACCTTCCTCGACAGCGACGCCAACCCGCAGTTCAAGGGCGAGCGGCTCGGCTTCCCGACCCAGCGGTCGATGGAAGTGCATGTACTACAACGCCGACTGGCTGAAGCAGCTCGGCTACAACGAGCCGCCGAAGGACTGGAAGACCTTCGAGGAGATGGCCTGCAAGGCAGCTGACCCGGGCAAGAACAAGTACGGCTGGGCCTTCCGCCACGACGCCTCCAACTTCGCCTCGCAGGTCTTCGCGCGCGGCGGCCGCATCCTGGCCGAGGACGGCTCAGCGCTACGTCTTCAACAGCCAGGCCGGCGTCGACACCGTCGCGATGATCCAGCGCATGTTCAAGAACAAGGCTGCGCGGTCGAGATCCCGACCAGCGAGCGCTACGGCGAGCAGAACCGCTTCGCCAACGGCGAGATCCTGTTCGTCTTCGCCTCGTCCTCCGGCCTGCCGTTCTACCAGGAGGCCGTCGACAAGGGCGGCAAGTTCAAGTGGGACATCGCCATGCTGCCCAACACCGGCAAGCCGGCCGTCAACCTCTACGGCGCCAGCATCTCGGTCTACAAGACCACGCCCGAGAAGGAACTGGCTTCCTGGCTGGTGATCAAGTTCCTCGGCGAGAAGGCGCAGACCACCAAGTGGGCGATCGCACACCGGCTACCTGCCGGTGCGCCAGAGCGCCAAGGACGACGTCATCACCGCCTACAAGGCCGACCCGCCGTGGGGCGCCGGTCGCCGACTCCTACGCCAAGATGTTCGACTGGGCGCAGTACGCGATGATCGAAGTCGCCGGTCGCCGGCTACGACCCGGTCCGCGCGCTGATCGACAAGGACATGATGACGCAAGGTCATCACCGACCCGAGCGCCGATCCGAAGAAGATGCTCGACGACGCCGTCACGAAGTCCAACGACATCCTGAAGGAAAACGCGCCGCAAGTAGCCTGCGCTGCTCCTGACCCGGAGACCTGCAGGCGGGGTGTGGCGACGCTGCACCCCGCCTTTCCCCTTCAGGGTCCAACAAATCGAAGGACAACCCTCTGCAATGACAAGTACCACCCGCCGGGCAGCAATACTGTTGCTCTTTACGGGCGCGCTCATCCTGTTAGCGGCCTGCAGCAATACGCCGCTCATTACGCCGACGCCCACCAAGACCGCAGCCGCGACACGAGTCGCCGCGGTGGACACCCCCACCCCACTGCCCACTGCGACCGCAACCCCCTACTCCCACCGCGACTGCGACAGCCTCTCCGACGGCCACCGCGACACCCACCCGCGAGCCGTACAACCATGCACGAACGAGAACCCGCTGACCGGACTGACCGTGTCCGACCCCATCGTGCTGCAGCGCCGGCCCTTGTTGGTGGTGATCGGCAACGATCCCCCGGCGCGCTCCATGCATTATGGGTTTGGTCAGGCCGATCTCGTGTACGAGTATGTGATGGAAGGGCACAGCGTCAGCCGGTTCACTGCCGTCTTCCTGTCGCAGGAAGCAGACCGTATTGGACCCCTGCGCAGACGCGCGCCTTGGTCAATTTTTACCTCACGCCACAATTCGGAGGAGCGCTGGTGGCGACGGGCGCCGGAAACGACACACGCTGGTGGCTCAAGAACAAGATGGCCGCACCCTACTTTGACGTGGATCTGGATGACCCCAGCAACAGCGTCTACTCCTTCAGCCTCGGAGAGAACTGGATGACGCGTATGCAGAGCAGTACGGCACGACTGCGCAAGTGGCTCGCCTCCGTCAAGAAGGAACAGGCGGTGAAGCTTCGCGGCTTCGTCTTCTCAGACACGGCGCCTTCAGGCGGCGGCGGGACTTCGGTCACCGTGCCATACCCGGCGCCGGTGACCTGGACCTATGATCCGGCCAGTGGTCGCTACTTGCGCAGCATCGGCAGCGCCAGGCACATGGACGCGCAGTCGGGCCGGCAAATCGACGCGGCGAACGTCGTGGTGCAGACGGTGAAGCACGAGGCCACGAACTGGGTGGAGGATGTGCTGGGTAACACCAGCATCCGCATCATCACAGTGGGTGAAGGCGCGGTCACCGTGCTACGCGATGGCGTGGCGATCACGGGGAAGTGGAAGGCCGGCGACACCGGCCAGCCCGAGCTGCTCGATCCGAAGGACGGCAAGCCAATCACGTTAAAGCCGGGCAACACCTGGTTCGAGCTCGTGTCCCCCGCCGATCAGGTGGTCGTCAGGTAGAGGGGACGTCTGGTGTGAGCATGGGGGGTCGGGCGTCAGGCGTCATCCGTCAACCGTCATCCGTCACCCGCAGGGGTCACCCGTACGAGTCCCCGGGGGTCACCCCAGGGGACTCCGTAGGAATCACCAGCAGGGGTCCGCAGGTATGGTTAGCCGAAGGGGCAAACCGTGAGATGTCAGTGTAGTCTTCGATGACCATTGCGGGGCATGCTCCTACCCCACGCCGGAGAGTCCCTTGTGGGCGTGTTGGTCGCGGTGCGGGATGGTCGACCGGTTCGGCGCCGCGGCCCGACTCGCGGCCGGGGATGACCAATCCCCCCACAATACCGTAGGGGGCGGGTCACCGGCCCCGTGCCCCAACACCACGCCTTCTACCGGACGCGGCGCGGACGCGTTTCAATGCCGCCTTTCGCGGCAGCCCAGGTGGGTCGGTTGCGCGGCGTAATTCGTGTGGCCCCATCTCTCCAATACCCGGAGGTCAGCCCCTTGTCGGGGCGCACTGCCCTAGCGGCAGGTACAGGGTGTTGGCTGCGGCGCGGTTGGGTTAACCGACGCGCCCGCGTCCCCGGTCAGCGCAACCGCGCCGCGACCCGAGGATTCGGCCTTGTTGGGACACGGGGCGGGTGACCCGCCCCCTGCGACACGGCAAGAGATATGGTTAGAAGCGCACGCTGCTCCCGTGGTTAAACATCCCGCACCGCGACCAACGCCCCGGGGCTGACCCCCCGGCACCGCGTGGAGCGCCGGGGGGGCTGGCCTCCAGTCCACACGAGGGGCGGGTCACCGTTTGACCCCTGCAAGGGTGACATGTGACCCCTGCGGGTGACGTTTGACCCCTTCGGGTGACGCATGACGTATGACGTTTGACGCATGACGCCCCCCTACCGCGCATTACAACCGCGCGTACATCTCGTAGTGCTCCGACACCAGCTGCACGTACAGGCGGGTTTCGGCGATGTCCATCAGGCCAACCATCAGGTCATCGTCCCCCGGCGCCCGCTTGCGCAGCGGCTCGCGTTTCCCGGGCCGCCGTTGTAGGCCGCCAGGCGGAGACGAGACTGCTGTCGAACGCCTTCAGTTGCTGCTGCAGGTAGTAGCTCCCGAATTCCACATTGATATAGGGCCAGTAGATCTGCTCCGCCCGGAACTCGGTTCGCCTGAGCTGTTGTGCGATCCACGTCGCCGTATCCGGGATAATCTGCATCAGGCCCTGCGCCGCCGCCACGGAACGGGCGCCGGTCTCGAAACGGCTCTCCTGCCGGATCACCGCGGCGACCGGGCGCGGGTCGAGCCCATACTTGGCGGCGTTCTCGCGCAGCAGCTTTTCCATGCCAAGCGGGTATGCCAGGCGCTGGAGGGCAACGGGAGCGAGATCGATGCGCCCGGCCGGAGAACGGGCCGCAAGCTGCTCGGCGCTCCTGATGGAAAGCTCGGGCGCGCCGGCGTCACTGAAAGCGATCGACAGCCCCGCCAGCATCCATGGACTTCCCGCATGCCGGCTCAACACGGCGTTCCAGGCGGCGAGCGCCTGGGGCCGCAATCCTAGCTGCGCCAGCATCACCCCCCGGCGCCAGTCAGGGTCAGACGCAAGGCGGGCAGAGACGTCGAGTTGCCCCTCTCCTGCCCACCCGGTGAGCCAGTTGGCCAGCTCTTCACGGTCACGCGCAGCAGGCGCTTTGGGACTGTAGGCCGGGGCAAGCCGCTTGCCGCTGTCCTCCGACCACTCTGCTGCCCGCAGCCCGTAGTAGGTTGCGGGGCCGGCCTCCCAGGCCTTCCGCCAGGCATTCTGCGCCGCCTCTCGTTCGCCGGCAGCCCAATGGGCGCGGCCCAGCCAGTGTACGCGACCGGACGCGACCACGAACCGACGGCCACCGATGATGCCATCTCGCCCCAGGCGCCGGCTGCGCCTCGCCAGTCGCGCTGCATGTAACGTGTGAGATCCGCTCCACAAGAAACCGCGCCAGCCATCTTCCGCCGCCGGATAGCGCCGGGCGAGTGCCGTGTAGGTCTCCGCAGCTTCGGACAGCCGGCCTTCGTCTTCCTGGAGATTACCGGCCAACCACAACGCGCCGCGGCGCTTGCGGCACGTCCGGCCTGGTCTCGACCAGCGTGAGATAGGTGTCGATAGCCGCCTCTACGTCGCCGCTGCGCGCCTGGGCGCGCGCCTTGTAGAGCCAGGCGTCGGCCCACAGGGGACTTTGCGGGTAGGCCGCAATAAAGTTGCCGAGTTCCGGTAGAGCTTCCGCGGGACGTCCGGCGGACAGATGGCTGAGCGCGGTGTAGTACCACGCCTGACCCTGCCGTCCCGACGAATCGCCGGCCCGGTAGCGCTCGAAGGCAGCGATCGCAAGGTCGTAGCGGCCCGTGTGATAGTTCACCAGCCCGCGCTGGAATTCGTCTACTTCTACGCCGGCATCCACGAGCGCGGCCATCGCCGAATCCGCGTAGGTGCTCGTCACCGCTGCGTTCACTGCTGCGCGCCATCGCTCCTGTGCGCCGGTCGCATCGCCGGCCCGCAGCAGCGCCGCACCGGCGAGCCACTGCATCTCTGCCGCCCAGGCGCCGGTAATGTTCTCGCCACGCAGCAGGTCGTACTCCGCGGCGGCCGCCCGGCCATCGCCACGCTTGAGCGCGAGGTCCGCGAGCGAGCGGCGCAGCGAAACGGTGGTGCTCCAATCCGGAGAGACGGCAAGGGCTGTGGTATAGGCCTGCGTCGCGCCGATGTAGTCGAGCGTGGCGCTGCGGGCGCCGCCGGCGCGCTGCCACGCCAAAGCCCGCAGCTCGGGAACTGCTTCGGCGTAGGCGATGTAGCTCGTCTCCGCATCGGCCCATTCACTCAGGGCGCTCTGTGTCTCGGCAAGCAAGAACGTGGCCGGGGCGGCCCAGGAATCACCGGCAGGAGCCGCCAGCAGCAGCTCGCGCAGCACCCGGCCGGCCTCCTGGTACGCACTGTCGCGCATGTAGCATTGCGCCAGCCGGTACTGCGCTTCGGCGCGATCATGTGCGGACAGCAGTTCGTGCCCCGGGGCGGGCTGCCCCACCAGCAACGTGGCCAACTCGCGCCGTGCAGAGGCGCAATCGCCCACCGACTGCTGGTAGCGGCCGTTCTCCAGCATGGTGCGCGGCGGCGCCGGCAGCGTTGGCACGGCAGTAGGCGACGGCGTAATCGTGGGCGGCGCCGGAGTGAGGGCGCGGGTTACGGTCGCCACGGTGGCAGTCACCGCCGCGGACACGGTGCCGGTGATCGCGCGGGTGGCCGCCGGCACGGTCGCGGATCCCGCAATGCCGGCCAGGGACCGCGAGCGAGTGGGCGTATCGGAATTCGTTGCGGGGGTGGTGAAGGCAGGCGGTGGGACGCCGGCGGGCGCGGAAGGCGCGACCACAGTCGCTGCGGTAGAAGCTGCGGTGGCCACGGCCGGAATGGGCGGGAATTCGGTACAGGCCCCTGTGACGATCAGGGCCAGCAACAGTGTTGGCAGAAGGGCAAGAGGAAAGCGCTTCCTCCGTCCTGTCAAAGGTGAAAGAGTCGTGAGGTTGCTCCTATTGCAGGATTGGTATCCCGGCGCAGCGGTGGGGTGCTAACTGAACCGAGGGTGGGACTTACAGCAGGTCATGGCGCTTGGAGCATGTAGTCCTCACCCTGGCCCGAGTTTAGGGAGTCTGCCACCCCTCGAAAGCCTCCGCTTCCAGCGTCCCGTCTGCGCGCTCCAGCAGGGACTGCACGCGCAGTTCGGCCTGGTCCAGGCAGGCATTGCATTGTTCTGCCGAACGCGCACCCTGCTCGAACAGCGCGAGCGATTCTTCCAGTGTCAGCTCTCCGCTCTCCAGGCGCCGCACCGTTTCCTCTAACTCGCGGTACAGCTCCTCGAACGGCCGGTTTTCCACAAAGCTCACTGTTCCTCCTCCGCAACGCGCACGCCGAAGGCGCCATCCGATACGCGTACCCGCAATCGCTTTCCCGGCACGGCGCGCTGCACGCTGCTCACCGCTGTGCCTTCCTGATCCGTTACCAGGGCATAGCCCCGTCGCAGTACCTCAGCGGGGTGCAGCGCCGCCAGATGCGTGCGTTGGGCAGCCACCAGGTGCCGCCACGTAGCGAGGCGGTGTCCGGTCGCCAGCCCGGCGCGGCGCATGAGCTCATCGACCCGCTGCCGGTCCCCCGCCATCTGGGCAGTGGGCGACTGGCGAACCAGCCGCCGCCGCAGCTCCTCGACGGCATCACGATGGGACCCTAACTGCCGGTCCATCTCGGCTTCGGCGCTCCGAAGAAGTGAACGGAGCGCGACGGCCAGCTCGGCGGAATCGACTGTGGCCCGTACGGCGGCGGCGGTGGGCGTGGCTGCCCGTACATCCGCCACAAAATCCGCAATCGTGAAGTCGGTTTCGTGTCCGACACCGGTGATCACGGGGATACGGCTGGCGGCGATGGCGCGTGCGCCACCCTCTCATCGTTGAACGCCCACAACTCCTCGATCGATCCGCCCCCGCGTGCCAGGATGATTACCTGTAACGGGCGCTCACCAGGTCGGACCAGCGATTCAGCAGATCCAGCGCCGCCACGATGCCCGGCGGGGCGCCGTCTCCCTGCACCAGGGTGGGGGCGAGCACGACTTCGACGAACGGGCAGCGGGTGGAGAGGGTGCGCAGGATGTCGCGCAGGGCGGCGGCAGTGGCAGAGGTGACGATTCCGATGCGATAGGACATCGCCGGGATTTCCCGCTTTCGCTCCTCGGCAAAGAGGCCTTCCGCCGCCAGCCTCTCTTTGAGCTGCTGGAACTCCTGCCACAACAGCCCGATCCCGGCCGGCTGCATCTGGTCCACCTGCAGCTGATACTGGCCCTGCGCCTCATACACCGAGAGGCAGCCGTGTGCAATCACCGAATCGCCGTTTCGCGGCCGGTAGATGCGCGTGGCCTGGCTGCGCCAGATCACGCCTCGCAGACAGGAGTTGTTGTCCTTGAACGTGAAGTAGCAGTGACCGGCGGCCGATTGGGTGAAGTTGGATATCTCACCCATCAGCCAGACGTCGTTCAGAAAGGCGTCATCTTCCAGAACCGCCTTGATGTAGGTCGTTACCTGGGAGACGGTGAAGACGGCAGAGGGTATCGTCCTTGGGGAGTTCATCAGGTACGCAGGAAGAAGAAGGCCAGCGCCAGAATCATGTACACGGCCAACAACTGCGCCCCTTCCAACCAATTCGACTCGCCATCCTGTGCCACCATCGCCGCAATCAGCATCGAGCCAAAGAGCGCAACGAGCTCGAACTGGTTGAAAACCAGGGTGAGTGGATTACCCATCAACAGGCTCAGGAACACCAGCACCGGCGCCACAAACAGCGCAATCTGCAGGCTGGAGCCCAGCGATACCGCCATGCTCAGCTCCATCTTGTTCTTATAGGCCGTCTGCATGGCCACGGCGTGCTCGGCGACGTTGCCGACCAGCGGCACGACGATGATGCCGATGAAGAACTCGGAGATCCCTAACGTCGCGACGGTGTGACCTCGACCGCGCCGACCAACATCTCGCTGAACCTGCCATCAGGACGGTAGCGCAGCACCAGCATCGTGACCGATCTACGCACGCTCCACGTGCCGTGGTGCTCTCCTCGACGTGTGCCCAAGTCCGGCTCGGGCTGGTGAAGCGGAAGGCAAACAGCAGCCGAGCGCGTAGATCAGCAGCATGATGATCCATGCCCCCAGGCTCAGCCACTCGACAGGGCCGGTAGTCTCCGTCGTGGGCGAAAAAGAACAGGGACGGGACCATCAACGCGACGCACGGCCAGGATCAACTGTGTGGCATTCACACCGGCATGTGTGCGGTCGAACTGCTGCACGCCGTTCTTCATGCCACCCACAAGATGCCGAACCCCAGGACGAGCAGCAGGTTGCCCATGATCGAGCCGGTGATGGACGCCTTGACCAAGCTCGATCAAGCCGGCCCGGATGGCAAACATCGTGATGATCAGCTCGGCCGCGTTTCCAAGCGTGGCGTTCAGCAGGCCACCCAATCGCGGGCCGGTGTGGACCGCCATCTCCTCGGTTGCCTGACCCAGGATCCCGGCCGCCGGGATGACGGCGATGGCAGATGCGACGAACAGCAGAGTCGGCGACCAACCAAGGAAGCGGCCGATAATCGCTACCGGCGCCAGGATCAGCAAGAGATTCAGGTACTTCACCGGTTGCGACTCTTCCCTGTTGAGGCGCCCTGCGGGTGCTCGAGCTGCCGCTGGAGCCATTGCCAGCTGGCAGCCGTGTCGCGTGCATCAGCGCCGGCGGCAAACAGATCGGCGGGCGCGCTGGGCGGGATCACCAGTCGCAGCGCGCCGCGAAGCGTGTTCATCTGTAGCGGCGTATAGCCGATCGACTCCCCGTCTGCATGAACCGGCAGCGGCTGCGAACAGGTGATGTCAAGCCGGTGCACGCGGTAGAAGTCCACTTCAGGATCCTCCAGATGCCTGTTCACCAGCAGCTGCATTCCCTGCCACAGCGAACGGGATACGCTTTTGCCCTCGAAACAATAGATATCGAGCCACCCATCGTCCAGGATCGCGCGGGGCGCCATCTTCAGCCATACTCCGTAGAGCTGGATATTGCTGGCTACCAGCATCACCACGCGGCGGGCGACCTCCTGGCCGTCAAGACCCAGGCTGGCTCGTACTCCGGCAACATCGCGCAGCGCCAGGGCGGCGGCCACGATAAACGCCAGCTTCCCGAGCCGCTGTTTCCGCTCCGGCACCTCTTCTACTGCCAGGTTTACCTGCGCATCAAAGCCGACGCCGCACCAGCACAAGAAGTAGTGAATCCCGCCGCCGGCCAGCCGCACTTCCCCCACATCTACAGGCATCGTAGTACCGTCCAGCAGGAGGCGAGCCGCGTCTATCAGCGCTGAAGGATAGAGGTTCGACGGTATGGGAAGACCAAGCTGCCGGGCCATGACGTTGCCGGTGCCACCCGGCAGCACGGCGAGGGCCGTTTCGGTGCCCACCAGCCCGCCAAGCGCCTGCGACATGGTGCCGTCGCCCCCGACGGTGAAGACGACGTCACAACCGGCATCGCTCGCCTGCCGCGCCAGCCGGGTCGCATCGCCGGGACCCACGGTGGGCTCGACGCCGCACAGGTCCCAGCCGCGACTATGCAGAAGCTGGACCATTTGCGTGATCTCGCCGCTCTTGTCGCGCTGCCCCGCACCGGGGTTGTAGATCACGAAGCCTTTCACCGGGTCGCTAACCTCCCCACGGTTGGCTGGCCCATTCTACCACACGCGAATCCCTTCTCCCTCGACCACGTCACCTACGACCCAGGCCTCCTCGTTTGCGGTATTACAGTGAGCCACGAAAGCGTCGACTCCGGCGACCGGCACGGCCGCCAACAGCCCGCCGGAAGTCTGCGGGTCGAACAGCAGCAGCCGCTGCCACTTGGCCAGTGGCGCTTCGTAAGCAACGTCAGATCCGTAGTATGACTGGTTGTTGTACGCGCCACCCGGGAACACGCTGTTCTCGGCGTACTCGGTGGCGCCGGGCAGCCAGGGAAGATCATCGAAGCGGAACCGGAAGCAGAAGCCAGAGGCCTTCGCCATCTCCAGGGCGTGGCCCACCAGCCCGAAACCGGTGATGTCGGTGCAGGCGCGGACGCCGGCAGCGGCCGCCGCTTCTGCCGCCACCCGATTGAGGCGCATCATGCTGGCCACGGCCGCGTCCAGGTGCGGCTGTTGGACAATCCCGCGCTTCACGGCCGTGGTGATGGTCCCTGTGCCCAGGCGCTTCGTCAACACCAGGCGATCTCCCGGCTGCGCTCCGCCCTTCGTCAGAATCCGGGAGGGGTGTACGATGCCGGTGACGGCCAGGCCGTACTTTGGCTCCTTGTCCTGGATCGAATGGCCGCCCGCGATCACGCCTCCGGCGCTGCGCACCATATCGGCGCCGCCACGCAGGATCTCGCTCAACAGTGCGGGCGGCAGGTCGGGCGGGAAGGCCGCCAGATTGAGCGCAAAGAGAACCCTTCCCCCCATGGCGTAAACGTCGCTCAGCGCGTTGGCAGCCGCAATCGCACCGTACTCGTACGGCGTATCGACGACAGGCGTGAAGAAATCCACGGTCTGGATGATCGCCTGCTCATCGTTGATGCGATAGACCGCGGCGTCGTCTGCTATGTTCAACCCCACCAGCAGATCAGGATAGTCGGCCGGGGGGAAGAGTTGTCCCAGTGGGCGCAGTACCTGCGCCAACGCTGCCGGCGGCAGCTTGCTCGCTCAGCCGGCGCAGCTGCTGAGGCTGGTCAGCCGCACGATCTCTTCGCGTGTCACGGTCGCTCCCCCCTTTTCGTAATGGCATAAGTCCGCTGCATTATACGGGCCGCGTTCGCGGGAGGGTCAAGCGGCCCGGGATAGCAGGATGGCAGGGCGTATCTCAGATTTCGCGGGGATTGACAGCGGCAGGGATGGAGTGATAGAGTAAGTTCGTCTTCCGAACAAATCGCCCGTATGGGAGATGGCGTTTCGTGGACAACCGTTTGAAATCGCTTCACCGTCTGAACGAGCAACGGATCCTGAACTTGCTGCGGCGGTACCCCGATCTGTCCCGCAGCGAGATCGCCCGGCGTACCCGCCTGGGTAAGGCTACCGTCTCCGAACTCGTCTCCGACCTGATTTCCCGAAACCTTCTACTCGAAATTGGTACTGCGAACCGTCGATATACAGCCGGAAGGCGGCCCGTTGGATTGCGTCTTAATGGCGGCGCAGGACTCGCAGTGGGCGTGGAGCTGACCGGATTCGAGTGCCGGGCCGTCCTCACCGATCTATGTGCGCGCCCTCTGGCCGAGCGAACCCGGCCCACCCCCTGTCTTGATGTGGATACGGTGTGTGACCTGCTTGTCGAAAGTGTGGAACAGCTACTCGAGGGTGCGTGCCGCGATCGCATGCTGGGGGTGGGGGTTGGGTTGCCCGGCCTGATCAGCGCCGACGGACAGCGGGTGCTGCAGGCGGTCAATCTCGGATGGACAGAGGTTGCGCTGGCAGGACTGTTATCTACACGGCTCGGATTGCCGGTGTCACTCGTAATGCGACAGGCGGCCGGGGCATTGGGCGAATACTGGCATGGAAGTGGGCGCGGCAAGAAAGCGATGTACTACGTCTCGGTCGGACTCGGCATCGGCGCGGGCGCCGTGCTGTGCGGAGAGCTATACCTGGGCGCCACCGGGGGTGCCGGGGAATTGGGGCACGTGAAGGTACTGTCCGACGGGCCGGTATGTGGCTGCGGCAAGCGCGGCTGCCTGGAAGCGCTTGCCAGCCTGCCCGCCATGCTGGAACGCGCCCGGCAGGCAGGCCTGGAGCCGCCCGACCACCCATCGACTGTCCGTAACGGCGCGAAAGGCGAGCGACCCGACCCCGGTTTTCTGTTCGATGCGGTGCGGGCGGGGGATTCCAGGGCACGCGCCGTGGTGAGCGAGACAGGCCGCTTTCTGGGAATGGCGCTGGCGGACGTAGTGAACATCATCAACCCGGATCTGATCCTCATCGACGGGGACATAATGGACGCCGGCGACCTCCTGATGCAGAGCATCCGAGAAACGGTAGCCGCGCAGGCCCTGCCGGCTCCGGCCGCCGCCGTGCACATCGAGCGCAGCGTATTGGGCCCATTGGCATGCCCCATCGGCGCGGCGGCGCTCGTGCTCGACGAACTATTCAGCCTGCCGGGCGCACATGACTATGCATAGATAGAAACGCCACACTCTCCTGGTTATTCCGCGGCAGCGACCTGCTGCGCCGTGAATCACAGCAAGGAGTAGAGAATGATGTCAGCCACGGAACGCTACTTCCACGCAGTCTCCGAAGTGTTGGAGACGATCGCCACTCGCGAACGAGAGAGCATCCGGCAGGCGGCAGAGTTGCTCGCCGGGCAACTCGAGCAGGGCAACTTGATCCACGTGGCGGGCACCGGCGGACACAGCTACCTGGGCGCCGAAGACATGACCTGGCGTGCCGGCGGCCTCGTGCCGGTTGATCCCATCTTCGATCCAGGCATATCGCTGTCGTTCGGCGCCCGCCGCTCAACCTTTGTCGAACGCGTTCCAGGCTACATGGTAGCTGTGCTGAAAGCCCATGACCTCGCCCCGGGTGAGGTCATGATCGTGATCAATGCCTACGGCATCAACTCCGCGAGCATTGACACGGCTCTGGAGAGCAAGCGCCTCGGGCTCAAGGTAATTGCCGTAACCGGTACCGAACACCCGAAAGCGCTGGCGCCTGACCATCCGTCACGCCATCCCTCAGGCAAAAACCTGTACGAACTCGCAGACGTATTTGTGAATACCCACGTACCGTTGGGCGATGGGGTGGTTGAGATCGCGAATTTCGGGCAAAAGGTAGCCCCGGTTTCCACCATCGCCAACTCCTTCGCACTCAACTCGATTGTCGCGGAGACCGTCGAGTTGCTTGTCCAGCGTGGGATCGAGCCACCGATCTGGAAGAGTGCCAACACACCGGGAGGTGACGAGCACAACAAGAAGTACATCGAAAAGTACGGCAAGGTCGTCAAGTCGCTTTAGCACACGGCCACGCACGCGCGAACGCTATCACCCACCAGACCGGTCACTGGCGCCCAGCCAAAAGGTGCGATGAAACCTGAGGCCGGACCGGCGTCCTCAGTCGAATGTCCTAAGAGGAGGTAGCGCATGTCAGCCGAGAAGTCGACCAAGGAACGCAAGCGAACCGCCATTAGCCGCCGGCAGTTCCTGACCTCAGGAGCAGCGGTGGTCGCGGGAACGTTAGCAGCCGCCTGCCAGCCGGCTCCCACCGCCGCTCCGACCACGGCGCCCGCTGCGCCTGCAGCGAAAGCGACGACCGCGCCCGCAGCTCCCGCCGCCACCAAGGCGGCCGCAACAACAGCGCCTGCCGCTACCACGGCGGCCGCAACGACAGCCCCTGCGGCTACCACGGCTGCAGCCAAGGCCGGCGGCCAGTTAATCCTGGGAAACGTCGGCGACCTATCTAACCTCGACCCCTTCATGATGACGTTCAACAACTATCCCATGATGGAGAACGTCTACGATCAATTCGCCCGGCTCGACAACAAGATCCAGGCTAACCCGGGTGCTCTGCAGGAGTGGAGCGCAAGCGCGGACGGCAAGAAGCTGACTCTTAAGACCCGCCAGGGAATGAAGTTCCATGACGGCAGCGCGGTGTCGCCCGAAGACTTTGTGAAGTGCATCCAGCGCGCCGCCAAGTCCGAAACGGGAGGGCACCAGTACAGCAACTGGGCGAAGCTGCAGGAGGTGGTCGCCAAGGGGAATGACACCGTGGAAGTGACGCTCAGCGACACCGCTGCCTACATCGTCCCGGCATTGGGGCTGATCTCCCTGATTCGCCCTGGTGGGTTCGAGACACTCAAGAACCAGGAAGGTGGCAGCGGGCCATTCAAGGTCAAGGAGTGGGTCCCAGGTGACTATCTGGACCTGGACAAGTTTGCCGACTACTGGGACAAAGGCCGCCCGCTCCTCGACCGGGCGCGCATCAAGTTCTTCCAGGACGCGTCGGCCATGGTGTCCGCTCTCGAAGGTGGCACCATCGACATCGCCATGAGCGTGCCGGCCAACGACTACGAACGCCTGAAAGCGAAGGTGAACGTGGTGCGCGGCCAGGACGCGGCCAACTTCTATGCGCTGGCTCTGAACACCAAGCAGGCACCCTTCGACAAGAAGGAAGTGCGCCAGGCGATCCATTTCGCCGTCGACAAGGCCACCATGGCCAAGAACGTGTTGTTCGGCATCGCCGATCCGATCGGTCTACCGTGGCCCAAGGACTCACTATCCTATTTCGATGACCTTGCGGCCAAATACAAGTATGATCTGGACGAGGCAAAGCGGCGCCTGGCAGCAGCCGGCGCTACCAACGTCAGCTTCACGATCCCTGTATCCAACAGCTACCCCGAGTTGGCCAAATTCGGCGAGATCCTGAAGGCAAGCCTGGCTCAGATCGGGGTGACCTGCAACATCGAGCCGATGGACGGTGCGCAGTGGACTCCCATCGTGGCCAATGGCACCTATCAGGCGCTGCTGACCTTCGCCGGCGGGACGCAGTGGTACCCCACGCGTATCTCGCTCGGCTCCTTCTTCCGGCTGGTCAACAACACCTGTTGGCCCAATGGTACCCCGCCCAAGGGATGGGTCGATGGGATCACAAAGGCCGACGCCAGCCTGGTCCCGGCGGTGCAGAAGGAAGGGATGCGCCAGGCGGCGGAAGCGCTGCTGGACGAGGCGTGGGTAGTCCCGATTGCCTTCCGCTACACGCTTTTCGGTCTGCAGAAGCACGTGCAGAACTTCGGCTTCGGCGTGTACGATCAGCCGCGCCTCTTCGGCGCCTCGTCTAACAAGTAGACGGCCCGGGGCCCCGGGCGCGAGTTCGGGGCCCCACTGTGTTGGAGGCTGCCGCATGGCACAATACGTGGCCCGACGGTTGCTCCAAACGGTGCCGGTAATCGTGCTGGTATCGATCATCGTGTTCGGCATGATCCGGCTGATACCAGGGGACCCGGCAGCCGTGCTGTTGGGTCCGGACGCACCCAAAGAGCAGATCGAACAGATGCGGGCGCAGATGGGGCTGAATCAACCGCTTGTGATCCAGTACACCAACTGGGTCGCGCGCCATGCTGCGCGGCGATTTCGGCAACTCGTTTATCAACGGATTCCCGGTGTCGCGGCTCATTCTCCTCAAGGTGCCCGCTACGGTACAACTATCGCTGGCGGCGCTGTTCGTGGCGCTGGCCATCTCCTTGCCGCTTGGCACCGCAGCCGCTCTCAATCGAGGTCGCTGGCCCGATCACCTGGCGACGGTCTTCACCAGCCTGGCAATGGGCATCCCCAGCTTCTGGTTGGGGATCCTGTTAGTGCTGTTCCTGGCGCTGCAGCTGCGGTGGCTGCAGCCTTCCGGCTACGTCTCATTCGGCGAGAACCCGGGGCAGTCGCTGAAGCTGATCCTGATGCCGGCGCTCACCCTCGGGATTTACGTTTCGGCGGTCTTCACGCGCTTCCTGAAGTCCTCGATCCTCGAAGTGATGTCACAGGACTACGTCCGCACGGCGCGGGGCAAGGGCCTTCCCGAAGGTCAGGTGGCGCGCCGGCACATCCTACGAAATGCCTTGATTCCGCTCGTCACCGTGTTCGGAATCCAGTTTGGCGCCCTGTTGGGCGGCGCCGTCATCACCGAGAGCATCTTCGATTGGCCCGGGGTCGGGCGTCTGCTGCTGACGTCGATTCAAACCCGCGACTACAGCATCGTGCAAGCGCTTATCCTGCTGGCCGTGTTGGTGTATCTCATCGTCAATTTGCTCACCGATTTGACCTACGGGTTCATCGACCCGCGCGTTCGCCAGCATTAGGAGTTCGTCCGGCCTTTACAGGAGAAGACGCTTGGCAGCGGTATCACCCACTGTTGACGCACCTCATATCGTCGCTGCGCGGCGCGGGTTCAGCCTGGCCGGGCTGGGCCGCTTGGGCGTGGTTGCTGCCGTAATCCTGGTGCTGCTGATGCTCTTGGGGCTGGCTGCCCCGCTGGTTTCACCTTACGATCCGCTTGCCATGGCGCCCACGCGTGCCTTCGAAGCGCCGTCGGCCGCGCATCTGTTCGGTACCGACGAATTCGGGCGTGACCTCCTGAGCCGGGTCATCTACGGGACGCGAGCTTCGGTGGGCACTGCCCTGGTTGTCGTGCTGCTCTCCACCCTGGTCGGCGTGCCGCTCGGCCTGGTTGCGGGCTACTTCGGCGGCTGGATCGACGCAGTCATCATGCGGGTGGTGGATGCAGTTCTGGCGTTCCCCGCGATCCTGCTGGCAATGGGATTGATCGCCGTGCTGGGGCAGGGGCCGGCGAATGGCATGGTCGCAGTAACAATCGTCAGCATCCCCACCTTTGCCCGCCTGATCCGGGCAGTAACGCTCCAACAGAAGAAGCTCGAGTACGTGGAAGCGGCGCGTGCTCTGGGCGCGAGGGATGCGCGGATCCTGTTCCTGACGATCCTACCCAACTGCCTGCCGCCCTTGCTGCCGCAGATCGCTATCAATGCCGGCTTTGCCGTGCTGCTCGAATCGGGCCTGAGCTTTCTGGGATTAGGCGTGAAACCGCCCGCACCCTCGTGGGGACAGATGCTTAATTCGGGCCGTATCTACCTGCACCGGGCAGCGTGGTATGGCGTGTTCCCCGGTGTGTTCCTGACCTTGTTGGTCCTATCGCTCAACCTGCTGGCCGATGCGCTACAGAAGATGTTCAGCCACGGCCGGATCCGCTAATAAGCAGGACGCCGGTGAATGGCGTCCACCAGGCATCAGAGGAGGATACATGAAGGGCAAACCTTTGGGAGTCGCCGTGATCGGCATGGGTATGATGGGGCGCGGCTTCGCCCAGATCTGCAACCAGTTGTGGGAGGCAGAGCTGATTGGCGTGAGCGACATCTCTGATACGGCGGGTAACGCCGCCGCGCAGGAGTTCGGCGTACCCCATTACAAAGAGTACAGCGAACTGATTCGCCGTCCCGATGTACACACCGTAATCATCGCGACACCGGAGGACGCGCACGTGGAGCCCACCGTGGCCGCACTGGAGGCGGGCAAGAGCGTGCTGTTGGAAAAGCCGATCGCAGACAACCTCGCAGACGCACAAAGGATTGCGGAGACCGCGGCACGCACCGGCGGGCTGTTGATGGTGGGGCATATCTTGCGCTTCGTGACGCACTACGCGCTGGCAAAGTCGGCCGTCGACTCCGGCCAGATCGGACCGGTTCAGTACATGCAGACGCGGCGTCTGAATGGAAAGAATGCGCAGGACAGACTGAAAGGGCGCTGTTCGCTACCGGCGTTCCTGGGGGTACATGATTACGATATCGTGCGCTGGTTCGCCGGCAGCGAGCCCGAGCGCGTCTATGCCGAATCACAGGCCGGCGTGCTCCAAAAGATGGGCTACAACACCGAAGATACCAACTGGGCCATGATCACCTTCAAGAATGGGGTGTTGGCCGTATGCGAGTGCGGCTGGATCTTACCCGCCGGCCACATCAACAAGTCGGACACGCGTTTCTACGTCCAGGGAGCCGATGGCCGGCTCGATGTCGAGTTGCTCAACCAGGGGATACTCCAGGCCACAGAGCAAGCTTCCACCTTCCCCGGCACCGTGTTCATGCCGCGTGTCTACGGCGAAATACGGATGGGTTTCGTGAATGAGGTGCAGCACTTCCTGGCATGTGCCCGGCAGGAGAAGCAGCCACTTATCTCTGTCGAGGATGCCGTCGCCGCGGTGCGTATCGCCGATGCGGTTGTGGAGTCTGCCCGTACGCACCAGCCGGTGCTGCTTTCGTAACATACGGACAGGTTGTAATTCCGCACTGATTGCCGAACCGGGCGAGGACGCAGCATGACCCCGCCCAGTTCGGTTTACGTGACAGGAGCGATTTTGTGATCGTCGATATCGATACATTGTTCGGCTTCTGGCCGGGGAGACGTGTGGATCTCTCGCTCGACCGGCTTCTGGAGCTGATGGCAAAGCACGGCGTCGATGCCGCCTGGACGGCCTCGGCCCGTGGCATCGCGTATGACTTCCTGGAAGGTAACGCCGAAGCGATCGCAGCCGCTCAGCAGCATCCCCGGCTGACGCCGGTGCTGACTCTCGACCCACGCCGCTACCTGGGTGCTCCGGAAGAGGTGAAGCAGCGGATCGCCGAAGGGCACCGCCTGTTCCGCCTCTACCCCGAATATCAGAACTGGAGCGCCGACGCGCCCGCGGCGCGCAAGCTGCTCTCCATTCTGGAGAACGCGGGAGCGGTCATCATGCTGGGGGGCACCGCGGCGCAGGCGATACCGGCGATCCTTGACTTGAGCACGCCGGTCGTCCTGACTTGGGCACACTTCTATAGCCTATCCGACCTGCTCGCCTACGCAGACGAGCTCCCACACGTCTACCTCAGCACCCGCTTCCTGATCGGCCCCGGCTCCCTGGAGATCGCAGTGGGGGCGCTGGGCGCGCAGCGGCTGCTGTTCGGCTCGCACGCCCCGTTGGTGACGATGGGGGCGGCGCTCGGGCTGGTGCAGCAGTCGGAGCTGCCCGACGACCAGAAGGCAGCCATTCTCGGCGGCAACGCCCAACGATTGCTGGCGATGCCGTCGTCCGGCGCCGGCGCGGGCGCGGGGGTGACCGATGCGCATCATTGATACCCATGGGCACCTGGGGAAATGGCCGTTCCCACAGGCGAACGTCAGCGCCGGTCAGGCCGTCGAACGGCTGCGCCGGCTCGGCATCGAGCGCTTGATCGTCTCTTCGGGACTGGCGATTGTTTACGACTTCCGCGAGGGCAACCGGGTGCTGGCAGAGGAGATCGCCCCCTACCCCGAGCTACTGGGATACGTGACGCTTAACCTCAACTATCCGCGTGAGAGCGAGCAGGAGCTGGACCGGCACCTCGCAAACCCAAAGTTCGTGGGCGCCAAGATCCATCCCTTGTATTGCCGGCAGAAGGCCAGCTCGCCCGGTGGCGCTTATCTCGCCGCGCCATCGCAGAGCGCGGTGTCCCGCTCTTGATCCATACGTACAGCAGCGCAATCGAGTCGCCGTGGAACGTGGTGCCGCTGGCGCAGGCAAACCCAAAGCTCACGATCATCATGGCGCACATGGGCGGCGACGCCTGGAGCGAAGGGATTGCGGCAGCGCAGGTTGCCCCCAACCTGTATGCCGATCCTTGCGCTACCTGGGCTGACGCCGAGAAGGTAGAGACAGCCGTCCAGCAACTGGGCGCCGAGCGGCTGCTCTTCGGCAGCGACTACACCCTTTTCGACCCGGCCCATACCCTGGGGATGGTGAACGAGGCCAACCTTTCGCCCGAGCAGCGGGCGCTGATCATGGGCGGTAACGCCGCGGATCTTTGGCCTGTAGGACGGCACACATGAGCAGTGTCGAGCTCCCGTACACCCCCGGACATACGCTCGAGTTCGAGCTACCCTCGCATGTGACGCCGCACCGGTACGTGCCCGCGCCCGTCAATCCGGAACAGCCGCCGGAAGCGCTGCTTGCCGCGGCGCTCGCAACCCCGTTGGCGAGCGAGCCGCTGGAACGACGAGTGCGATCGCACGACCGCGTCCTGATCATCTGCGACGACGCCACCCGGCCTACCCCGGCTTACCTGCTGCTGCCGGGACTGCTGCAGAGCCTCAACCGCTGCGGTGTGCGGGACGCGCAGATCGAGATCCTGTTCGCCACCGGGACGCACCGTGGGATGTCGGAAGACGAGATGCGTGCCAAGGTCGGGGCGGAGACGTTCGCCCGTGTAACGTGCAGCAATCACAACGCCTTCGAGCGATCGGAGCTGCACTACTTCGGGCGCAGCGAAGACGGAATTGAGGTTTGGCTCAACCGGCGAGTGGCGGAAGCGTCGTTCGTGATCGCCGTCGGAAACATCGCCCCCCACGCAATTGTAGGGTACGCCGGCGGCGCCAAGATCCTCTACCCGGGTGTAGCGGGGGAAGAGACAATCGCGGGCTTTCATGTCACGTACAGCCTGTACCCCGAGAACAGCTATGGCGTCTTCCCCACGCCTGCTCGCGAGGGAATCCGGCGTCTGGCCGACCATACCGGCCTGCAGTTCGTGGTAAATACGGTACTCAACGCTGAAGGGCAGGTCTGCAGCGTCTTTGCCGGCGAGCACGAGGCGGTGCTGCGCGCTGGGTACCGGGTAGCCCGGCAGATCTTCGGCGCTCCGACCCGCCAGCGCTACCCGGTGGTGATTGCGGGTTCCTATCCGCATTGGATCGACTTTTGGCAGGGATGCAAAGGGCTGTTTGCCGGCGCCACACTCGCCCGGCCCGGCGGTGAGATCATCGTCGTGACCGCCTGCCCGGAAGGATCAGCTCCCGGTTACCCGAATCACCCCACGTACGTCGGTACCCCGACGGCGCTGCTGGCGGAGCGGTTGCGCCGCGGCGATCTGCCGGACCCGATCTGTGCAGCGGGCGCCATCAAGGTAGGCTACCTGCGCGAGCAATACCGGGTCACGTTGGTGTCGGACGGGCTGTCGCCTGCGGATGTGCAGGCCATGGGGTTTGAGCGTGCAGCCACCGTCGAGGAAGCGCTCTCATCTGCCCTGGCGCGGGCTGGGAACCCTGATGAAATTGGCTTCATACCTTTGGGAGGGGAAACCTATTGCTACCTGGAGCAGTGAACGACACCGCGGGCGCTACCCGGCTTTGCCACGATATCCCCATTGCTATACAATAGAGTGACTTTAGGTGCTTAAATAAGGAGCAGGAACCAATGCCAAAGATCGCTATCACCGGCAAGGGCGGGGTAGGCAAGACGACCCTGACGGCTTTGCTGTCGCAGGTCTACGCACAGCGCGGCCAGGATGTCATTGCCATCGACGCGGATCCGGCCGGGAACCTCGGGCTGGCGTTCGGGCTTTCGGCGCAAATGGACGCGAACCTGAAGCCAATCGCTGAGATGGAAGAGATGATCTACGAGCGCACGGGTGCGCAGAAGGGAACGATCGGCGGCTGGTTCAAACTGAACCCCAAGGTGGATGACCTGCCCGAAAACCTGAGCGTTACCAAGGATGGGGTGCGCCTGCTGCGGCTGGGAACCGTGCGTGGCGGTGGCGCCGGCTGTCTGTGCCCGGAAAATGCGCTGCTCAAGGCGCTAGTCACGCACCTGCTGCTGCGCAAGAACCAGTCGCTGATCCTGGACATGGAGGCGGGGGTCGAGCATCTTGGCCGTGGCACGGCCGGCTCCGTCGATGCCTTCGTGATCGTGGTCGAGCCGGGGCTGCGCAGCCTGGGTACCGCTCAGCAAATCCGCGAGCTGGCGCGGGAAATCGGGATCAATAATGTCTTTCTGGTTGCCAACAAGACCCGCGGACCTCAGGACGAGGAGTTCATTCAATCGCATGCGGGCGGCATCCCTGTAGCCGGTAGCATCCCCTTCTCCATGAGCGCAGTCACTGCCGACCAGGAGGGCGCGGCCGTGTTCCGCCACGCACCCGAGCTGCTGGCCGCAGCCGAGCGCATCGCCGTGAACTTGCCAGATTGAGCACGACAGGCGGCGGGAGCGAGTTCGCTCCCGCCGCCTTTTAGGTCCCCGTCACTCCTCCTATTGTGTCTACTGTGTTACTGAAGCCGGACCGCCCCCGTGATATGACTGTCCTGTCAACATTCTGTCGGACTGGGGGAAGCGTGGCAGAGGGGCCGGTCTTCAGTGGGTTCGACGAAACCCCGATCTACACCATAAAAACCGCCGTACAGCGCACCGGAATCGGTCCCGATACCTTGCGCGCCTGGGAACGCCGCTACGGAGCGCTCCGCCCAAACCGGACTGACGCAGGATACCGCCTCTACTCGCAACGCGACATAGCCATGCTGCAATGGCTGAAAAGCCAGTTGGAGAACGGCATCAGTATCAGTAAGGCCATGGAAATGCTGCAGGCCGGCGCCAGGTTGGACGAGGACCGGCGGCCAGCGCAGAGCGAGCCCCGACCCGCGAACGACTGCCACGGACCCGGCCAGCTGTCACGCGAGCTGATCGAGGTGTTACTGGAATTCGACGAGGCGAAGGCTGAGACGATCCTGAGCCGGGCGTTTGCCGTTCATTCAGTCGATACGGTGACCGAAGCGATCATCAGCCCGATCCTGACGAATCTCGGGCATCGTTGGCAGCAAGGGCAGGTCACCGCCATCCAGGAGCATTTCATCAGCAGCTTCATGCAGCGAAAACTCGCCGCACTCCTGAGCTCGTTCGGACAGCCGGCCACCGGTCCGTTGGTGCTGGCCGGCAGCGCGCCGGGAGAATGGCACGATCTCGGCATCCTGATGATATCGATCTCCCTCCGCCTGCGCGGCTTCCGTGTCGTCCACCTCGGCCCTAATGTACCGGCGAATGACCTGCTGCAAGGGATCGTACGCCTGCGGCCGCAGATTCTCGCCCTGTCCGCCGCCACCAACGAGACCGCGCTCCGTCTCAAGCAACTGGTCGAGGAGATCCTATCACTCCCGGGTACTGTACCGCAGATCCTGCTCGGCGGCCGTGCGTTCCGAACGCATCCCGAGTTGGCACGGCATTTCCCCGGTGCGACCGTGATCGCGAGCGCCGCCGAAATCCCCACGCTGATCGCCCCTCAGCCGGCCCCCGCCTAAACCTTGAACAAACCTACTAAGTAGTTTACCGTACAATTCAGCGGGTACCCCCCGTATTCCCCGTAACCCCGTGAGTAGTTTGCCATCAAAAAACAGCCAGATAAATCCAGGTGTTCTACGCTTCCCCTTGCCCCGGTAAGATCGTAGAATGATCACGTAACTGGACATGAGGAACCGTGAATCTGTTGCGAGATGTACTGCCGGATCGATTCCTCTGGAAGAAGTCCGAACTTGAATAAGTGGGCTGTACAAAGTATTGACGAGACGGTCGTATTTGTATTATAATGATGAGGCAAATAGGCGTCAGTAGAGCCGGCTAGCTACTCCGGCCCCACAGCCTTAGGAGGCGGCAGATGGTATACCGAGGACGACAACGATCCCTACCGGAGATCCTGATTGAGCTCCGTGAAGATGACCTTGATTTCAAGCAGGCGATCGCAGCCCAGGCTTTCCGAGCCAGCCAGACCGTGGCGGAGCCTGAGATCCTGAGCCTGAACCTGTTTACCCTGATGAAGGGCCGCGTGCAGTTGATCCGAGAAGGCCCTAATGGTCGCCGGTTGGCCATCGCCACCCTTAACCCCGGCGCCATGTTCGGCGAGGGCGCTCTGCTGGGTGGTTACGATCCCTCTGTCAAGGCAATTGCTCTCACTGATTGTATCGTGTGGATGGTTCCTGCTCCGCAGGCCCAGGAACTGGTACTGCGCTACCCGGTTCTAAGCTGGGGGATGCTGCAGACCGTGGGCGAGCGGCTGGCGCAGGTCGAGAACCGCATGGAGGAAGTCGCCTACAAGCGACTGCCCGAGCGGCTGGCATCGCTGCTGCTCGAGCTTTCCAACGGCGGTAAGTTTATCCGGGGGACGAGCCATCAGGCGCTGGCAGACATGTTGGGCACCTATCGCGAGACCATCAGCGCGATCCTGCGCGGCTTCAAGGATGCCGGACTCGTAGAACTTGGCTACCGCAAGATTGAGCTGCGCGACCTGCGTGGGCTGCGCGCTGCGGCCGGCACATTCGAATAGATTTTCTCCCCGGCGTTCACGCCGGTTTTCGAGAGGGAGGCAGTTTCGGGGGTGACTGTCTCCCCTTTTGTATTCTACGGCTCTGCATCTGTGCAGGCTGCGAGGGGGTAGCACGACTGGTGTACAATAGGGACGTCCGGCTGTGAGACAGCCGGGAAGGGAGGAAAGGTGAACGAAGTCAATCCCACGAGCGAGGTAATTGAGCTCCCACTCTTCCCGTTGAATACGGTCCTCTTTCCCGGGCCAGGTACTGCCGCTGCATATCTTCGAGCCGCGCTACCAGCAGATGGTCCGGCAGTGTCTGGCGGAGGACCTGCCATTTGGCATCGTGCTGATCCAGCGCGGGCGTGAGGTCGGCGACGCTGAGGTCGAGCCGCACGCCGTTGGGACGATCGCGCGCATTGTCGAAAGCACACACATGCCCGATGGCCGCATGCACATCGTCGTGGTCGGCACGGAGCGTTTCCGTATTCGCCGGCTACTACACGACCAGCCCTATCTTCGCGGCGAAGTGGAGCAACTTCCCGCTGCCGGGGCGCCGCCGGACGAGAACACGGGCGCCGGTTCCATGGCCCATCTCGTGCGGGCAGAAGGTTGGCCGCTACATCGAGCTGATTGCGCAAGCAGCCGGGCTGCAGATCCAGGTAGGGGAGATGCCGGAGGGCGGAGCGCAACTGGGTTATTTGGCTGCCGTAGCCATGCAGATCGACAATACCGAGAAACAGCGACTGTTGAGCGGTGAAACGTTGGGCAAATCTACCAGGTGGAGTCGGCTCTGCTTAACCGCGAAAATTCGCTGCTCACCTGGATGGTCGGATCGAAGGAATGGCCGGAACAAGTGCAGTTTGGCCCAAGCGGTACGCTGCTGCCGAACTAGGCGAATAGCCGCCCTATTTGACACCCTCCCTCCCGCTATGCTAGGATATTCCTAAGAACTTCGTTGTACTGATCGGTCCGGGGGGAGTACGGCAGTCACACCAGCCACCGGTGCTGAACGTCTGGCCCGGTGGTTTTTGTTTGCCTTCCAACACGGCGCACAAGGCGAAGTTCAGCATTACTCAAGGAGGCTCGTCGCAATGGAGAGCACAGGCGTGGTGAAGTGGTTCAGCCGGAGCAAGGGTTACGGCTTCATTTCGCCGGACGGTGAGGCGGAGAAGGACGTTTTCGTCCACTACTCCAATATCGAAGGTGATGGGTTTAGAACCTGAACCAGGGTGAGCGTGTACGGTTTGTGATTGAGGATAGCCCGAAGGGTCCACAGGCTGTAGGCGTCAGTCGCATTTAGCCCTGACCAGGTGTCTGGTACACTCCCCGCCCCCGGTATAGACCGGGGGCTTTTCTTTTGGGGCACTTATCAGTGGCAACCTACCAAACCGGGCGCCCGGCCCCGGCGGCTTCGCTTGTAGCGCTAACCACTTGTCACACATGATACGGACGTGTAGAATCGGGCACGAGGTCCAGGCAGCGCCAACATGAATGTGGTAGCTGCGGCGGCCCTGGGCATGGAACCTCTGGTCTTGAGCAGGAGTATACGTGCCGGTGATACGGCCCTTCGCACTGGCCGATATCCTGCTGGTGCAGCGGTTACAAGGCTGTAATACGCCACTAGCAATCGAACATACGCTAACGCATCCTCATGCTCCTTTGTGGCTGGCGTTGACTGCACCGTGGCCATGGGCGGGAGTCGGCGTGGCAACTTATGTGATCCACGAGCGCAATGCGACCGGACGCCTTGCCGGGTTCGTCCAGTTGCGTAAGCGTGCGGCGCGGCCTGAGGCCGATCTTCTTCATCTTGCACCATCGCTGGATGACTCGAGCAACGGCAACGCGAGCCTGGTGTGGCACCGGCTGTTGCTGCACTGCTGCCAGGAAGCCGCCCATCACGGGCTGGAGCGGCTCTTCGTCAGTACGCCCGACGACGGTCCAGAAGAAGCGATTCTGGCCGAAACGGGCTTCAGGCCCTACACTCGTGAGACGATCTTCCGTGTCGATGCTGTGCCTAAGGGAGAGCCTTTGCAGGCCGGCTTCCGCGCACAGCGACCCGAGGATAGCTGGGCGCTACAGCGTCTCTACAGCCGCTGTAGCCCGCGGCTCGTGCAGCAGGCCGAAGGTGCGCTGACACAGGAAGCGGGTTCCCCGCCCATGTCGTGGTGGGAGCCGGCACGCTGGCGCGGCGCCGTCCTGGCGCCGGCCGGCGAGGTGCGCGGGGCCGTCCAGGTGCATTCCGGACGGGCGGGGCATTGGCTACGGGTGTGGGGAGCGAGCGCCCTGACCGCGCGGGAGCTACGCGAGCTCGTAGGGCAGGGCCTGCGCCTGTTGGCAATCACGCGGCGCACGTCAAAGGCCCCTGTATATGCTACCGTCAGAGATTATGAGATCGGTCTGAGTGGGGCGCTCACGGGATACGGGTTCGCACCCTATGCACGCCGCGCACGATTCGTTCGACACACGCTTGCGCGGTGCAACGAGCGAGCGCCGGCCAAGCTGCGGGCGCTCGAGTCACACAAGAAGATCCCCATCCGAACCCAGGTAGAGATGGTTTCAACGCCGGCAGAATCGCTGCCGCAACCACTCGAGCCGCCGGCGGACGATCGTTTTTATCACCGCCAGACAGGATAAATCAGCAAGAGATGGCAGAACTACGCATTACCGACGATCTGGATCTACTGTTGGCGGTGCTGCCTCCCGCTGTGGAGCAGACCCTGCGCGGTACGAACCAGGCCGATAAATTGCTTGAGATCGTGATGGACACCGGGCGTAGGCCCGAGGCCAGGTTTGTCGATCACGAGATGGTCCTCAGCGAGGAAGAGATTACCGCGGACGACATCTCCTACGTGACAGATCGCATCAGCGACTTCACGGGAGATAACCGTGCCGGCATCGAGCGTACCCTCCACCGTATCTCGGCGATCCGTAACCGCCAGGGCCACATTATCGGCCTCACGTGTCGTGTTGGGCGCGCGGTGTACGGCGTGATCACGATGATCGAGGACATCATCGCGTCCGAAAAGAACGTGTTGTTGCTGGGACGCCCCGGCGTGGGCAAGACCACCTTGCTGCGCGAGGCCGCACGCATTATGGGCGACAAGAAGCGCACGATCGTGGTGGACACCTCGAATGAGATCGGGGGCGACGGCGATATCCCGCATCCGGCCATCGGCAAGGCGCGCCGGATGCAGGTGGCGATGCCGGAGTTGCAGCACGAGGTGATGATCGAAGCGGTAGAAAACCATATGCCCGAGGTGATCGTCATCGACGAGATCGGACGGGAAGCAGAGGCCGCCGCGGCGCGCACCATCGCCGAACGCGGCGTGCAGCTCGTCGGCACGGCCCACGGCAACACGATGGAAAACCTGCTGATGAATCCTACCCTGTCAGATCTTGTGGGTGGGATCGAGAGCGTGACCTTGAGCGACGAAGAAGCGCGCCGCCGCGGCACCCAGAAGACGGTGCTGGAACGGCGGGCGCCGCCCACGTTCGACGTTCTGATCGAAATTCAGGACCGGCAGCGAATGGCGGTTCACCACAGCGTGTCCGCAGCGGTTGACGCGCTGCTGCGAGGGCGCGCGCTTTCGGCAGAGATCCGCTACCGTGACGAGAACGACCAGGTGCGCGTGATCCATCCTGCACCCGCTCCCCAGGACGGGCGGAGCGCGACGACGGTGATGGGCATGGACCGGCTGCCGTTTGAGTCGGGGCACCGTGTCGCCGGAGGGCCGGCATGGGCAACCACAACGCCGGCGCCCGTTCGTGGGCAAGCCGCCCAGCCATCGTCGCCGGCCCGCCAGGAGCACGCGGCGCGCATCTATCCGTATGGCATCGGCCGTGGGCGCCTGGAGCAGGCGGCCCACAACCTGGGCGTGCCGGTCGCAGTGGTCGACAACCTGGCGCAGGCCAACGCCGTTGTGACACTCAAGAACTACTATCGCAAGCATCCGCAGCCGATTGCAGATGCTGAGCGACAACGGATCCCGGTATATGTGCTGCGAGCGAATACCGTGAACCAGATGGAATCTGCCCTGGGGGACATCTTCGGGTTGCCGACTCTGACGGAGGACCCCATGGAGCAGGCTGTGGCTGAGACACAGGAGGCAATCCGCCGGGTGTTGGGCGGGTCCCACGTCGAGGAGCTCCCGCCCGCAACCGCTGAGATCCGGCGCATGCAGCACGAAATGGCTCGTGCAGCCAACCTCGTCTCCCATAGTTACGGGAATGAGCCGCGTCGCCGCGTTCGCATCTTTCAGGCATAGCGATGTCGCTTTTCGTCACATTCGAGGGACCGGAAGGTAGTGGGAAGAGTACCCAGCTTCACCTGGCTGCGGCCTGGCTGCGCCAGCAAGGGCAAGAGGTGCTGACGACGCGCGAGCCGGGGGAACGCGGATTGGGGACTCCATCCGGTCGCTGCTGCTCGACCCCGACTGCGTGGAGATGCGGCCGGAGGCGGAGATCTTGCTCTTCTCGGCCGCGCGCGCACAGCTTGTCGGCCAGATCATCCGCCCCCACCTGGCAGGCGGGGGGATCGTGCTGTGTGACCGGTTTGCCGATTCCACTCTTGCCTACCAGGGGTTCGGCCGGGGGCTGGATCGGGAGATGCTGCAACGAATCACTACGTTTGCCACGGGCGGGCTGGCGCCGGACCTGACCATCTACCTCGATCTGCCTCCAGCCGAGGGGTTACGCCGAAAGCGGGGCGGGCAGGGCGATGATGATTGGAACCGCATGGAAAGAGAGCAGCTCGAATTCCACGAACGTGTGCAACACGGATATCGTCAACTGGCAGAGGCAGAGCCCAGGCGGTGGCTCGTGATCGATGCCAGCCAGCCGCGCGATACGGTAACGGAGAGAATCCGCGAACGGCTAGCCGTCTCTTTGTCACTTCACCGGTAGTTACTCGTACCCGCTTCTCATCGCATAGTCGCAAGGGAGGACCAGAATGAAGCTTCTCATGGCCATTGTTAGCAGCGATGATTCACGTGAGGTGTTGGACCGGCTTACGAAGACCGGTTTCCGGGCTACGGTGATCAGCACGACCGGCGGGTTCTTGCGCGAGGGCAACACCACGCTCTTCGTCGGCACGGACGACGAGCGAGTAAACGCCGCCATCGATGTCATCCGTCAAAGCTGCCGTCGCCGCACGCAATGGGTGTCGCCTCTGCCTACGCTTGAGGGCCCCGGGCTGGAAATGTCCGAGCCCATCGAGGTCAGCGTTGGCGGTGCTGTGGTGATGGTGATTAACGTAGAGAAGTTCGTGCAGGTGTAGCCGCTAGACTAAGTCCAAGGTGAGAAAGACACGCTCCCAGCGCCATGACACGTAGCTCCCGCCCTGGACTCAGTTTAGTCGACCACGCCAAAGTCATCGTCGCCGCCGGCGCCGGCCAGATCCGGCATCGATTCCTCGATCGATTCGGGGTCTTCGCCCGCGGCAAGGCGACCCATGACTTCATCGAACTCAGGGCCGAGGTCTTCCCCTGATTCGGCGGCCATTTTCCGCATCCACGCGGCCATCGCCTTCGGATCGTTTTCGTCCATCCCGCCTAACGAGTCCGGATCCCCCATGCTGTCCATGCGGCTCTCCTCGGACTGCAGCACCGCCACCCGAGACATGAGACGGCGGAGCTCGTTGCCACCACAGCGCGGGCAGGCGGGCGCCTTCGTGCTCGCATCGGCAAAGCTACGGAAGAGTAAACTCACCCGCCGGTTGCACGTCGAACACTGATATTCGTAAATTGGCATGCGGTATTTTCGCTCCAGGACCTCTAACCTTGACCTGACGTGCGATTATAACGCACAATAGGGTCATCATCAACGGTCTAATTGCCGGCAAGGAGCTTTATGAGCCTTTCGGACAGTGACGCTACGGAGGTCGAAGAAGACGTGGCAGCCTGGTATAAACAACTACACAGGCCGAGGCCACTGCTCGTCGTGATCTCCGGCCCGTCGGGTGTCGGAAAAGACGTGACAATCCAACGGCTGAAAAACAAAGAGTATCCGTGCCACTTTGTCGTGACGGCGACGACGCGCGCGAAACGGGAAAGCGAAGTCGACGGAGTCGACTATCATTTCGTGTCGATCACACAATTCGAGAGCATGGTGCGTAGCGGAGATCTGCTGGAGCATGCGCTCGTCTACAATCAGTACAAAGGCATTCCGAAATCGGAAGTGCAGGCGGCGCTCGAGAGCGGAATGGATGCGATCCTGCGCATCGACGTGCAGGGCGCCGCTACCATCCGCGAATTGGTGCCGGAAGCCGTAACGATCTTCCTCACTGCAGAATCTGACGACGCTCTGGTGAAGCGGCTGCAGCACCGGCTGACGGAAAATGCAGAGGAGATGGAGCGGCGGATTCGGGATGCCCGCAAGGAATTGCAGGAAGCTGAGAAGTTCGACTACGTGGTCATCAATCGCGAATGCCACCTCGACGACACGGTCGAGCAGGTGATCTCCATTATGCGCGCAGAGAAATGCCGGCGCGACTGGAAGCCGGCCGCGCTGTGACCGGTGATGCGTTCTATCCCGAAGAATCGCGGCCGGTTGCTCGCGAGCCGGAAGAGCATCCGTTACGGGCTCGGACGCCGGTCCTCACCGGAGTGCTGCTCGGCGCCATCGTAATCGTCTTCGTGCTGGAAACCCTGTTCGGCGGCTCCACCAGCATCCGGACGCTGATTGCGCTCGGCGCGCAGGTCAACACCTTGATCGGGTTGGGGGAACGGTGGCGTCTTTTGAGCTCCATGTTCCTCCACATCGGCGTCATGCATCTGATGTTCAACGGCTGGGCCCTCTTCAGCCTGGGACGTGAGGTTGAATCCTTTTACGGTACCCTGCGCTACGCAGCGATCTATCTCGCCTCCGGACTCTTCGGGGGACTGGCCAGCTACGTCTTCGGCGCAAATGTCCCGTCGGCGGGCGCTTCGGGCGCCATCTTTGGCCTGATCGGGGCGCAGATCGCCTTCTTTGCCCGCAATCGCCAGTCCTTCGGGAACGTGTCGCGGCAACAGTTAGGTAACCTGGCCGGGCTTGTCATCGTGAATCTGATATTCGGGTTCACTGTACCCGGAATCAACAATCTCGCCCACATGGGCGGGCTGGCTGCCGGCGTGCTGCTGGGACTGGGGCTCTCCCCGACCTTTGTGTGGCAGTGGTCGAGCCCGCTGGAGAAACCCCGGTTGCAGCGGCGCCAGTCGTTTGTCTTATCCGTGCTGACCGTACTGCTGGCGATTGCGATCTTCTTTGGGGGCCTCAACGCCGGAGACGACCGTTGGGCCCCGGCGCCATCCCCGACCCGTAGTCCGACGACGGCGCTTCCACAAGCAGGTCCTGTGTCGGGAGGATGTGATGCAGCAGCATACGACGGTGCGTCCGTCTGCAATCGCGGGTAGCTGGTATCCCGGAACAGCACAGGAGTTGAGGCGGACCGTCGCGGCGCTGATTGACCAGGCCGGTACCCCCACTTTGCCCTCTGCTCCGCTGGCGATCATCACGCCCCACGCAGGCTACAACTACTCTGGTCCTACCGCAGCCCGCGCCTACGCCACCGTTCTCAGCGCTTCGTTCCGGCGTGCCGTCCTGATGGGTCCACTCCACCGGCCGCTGCGAGGCGACACCGCTCCTTTCATGATCGCCGGTGAAGATGCATATTCCACCCCGCTGGGAGATGTGGCCGTAGACCACGAGTTCTTGCACCGTCTCGCCAAACAGGTTCCGGCTCTCACCGTGCATGGCGATCAAGAACACTCGCTCGAGATTCAGTTGCCGTTTCTGCAGGTGGCATTGGCTCCGGGCTTCGAGATCGCTCCGATCCTGTTCAGTGAATACGTCGGAGACCCCGCCGCACTGCGGCACGTCGAGCAACTCGCGGAAGAGCTCGCTTCCACTATCCATGAAGTCGAGGGGGAGAGCCTGCTCGTTGCCAGCACAGATCTGAGCCATCTGCACAATCACCGGGACGTCGTGACACAAGATGAGCGGCTCGTGGAAGCGATGCGCTCATACGACGTGGATGCTCTGCGCAGTCTGTTGCTCAACGGGCAGGCGCAGGCATGCGGCGCACTACCGCTGCTGGCGGCGGTGCAGACGGCCAGACTGCTGGGAGCGACGGGGATCACCGTGCTGGGCTACGCCACCTCTGGTGACGTCACAGGGGACAGGCGTCCGGGCACGTACACCGTCGGCTATCTGGCAGCGGCGATCCACCGGTAGTCCGGGCCGCCATGCTCTACGCGCAGGTATGCGTAAATACACCCCTTGGTAGGCGCATCGGACCGAGTCTCGGCGCCGATGTCCAACCAGGCTGGCGTGACCGCGCCTTCACATATGCAGTGCCGGAATCCCTCGCGGGAAGGCTGCAGCCGGGGCATCTGGTATGGGTGCAATTCCGCAGCCGGCGCCTGCAGGCCGTCGTCCTCAGCGTCACATCGCAACCGCCCGAGTTCGACACTCGCGAGATAATCTCCCTTGTTTGGGCACAGCCGGTGTTGACTCCCGCGCAGTTAGATCTCGCGCACTGGATCAGCGAATACTACCTGACGCCGCTGATCGACGCGCTGCGCATGATGCTGCCGGTGCGCATCACCCAGCGCGGCCGGACCGTATACGTTTCGGCAGGCGATCCTCATCCCGACGGCCTGACCGGGCGGCAAGAGGCGCTGTTGCGGCGGCTGGACGAAGGTGAGGCCACCTGGGCGGAAATCAAGGAAGAGTTGCCGAAGCTGACCCAGGCCGCCGATCTGGAGCCCCTGCTCGACATGGGGCTCGTGACCCGCGAGGTCGCATTCTCGTCGCCCCCGCCCCGCCCGAAGGTAGAGCGAGTCGTGAAACTGCGAGCCGGTGCGTCCGGCGCGGATGCCCTGCGAGGGCTGGAGCGTCGCTCACCACAGGCGGATGTGCTCGAGTGGCTGGCGCAGCAGGCCGACCCTCTACCATCGCAGCGGGAGCTATGCGCCGCCGTCAAATGCGCCCCTGCCACGTTGCGGGCGCTGGAAGCCGCGGGGCACGTCAAGCTGCTGCCCGGGGAAGTGCTCCGGCGAACGGTGCCCGAGGCGGCACTGCCTGCAGCGCTGGCGGGCCTGGCTGATGAGCCCGCGTTGGCGGCGGCCCTGGCAGCAGCGCCGGTGGCGCCGGCAGATGCAACGGAGTGGCGCGCCCGCAACAGCGTGACACGGAAGGTGCTCGCGGCCCTGGCGAAGCGCGACCTGATCGAGATCGTGACAGACGAGCCGGCGGTCATGCTGCTCGTGCCGCACCCAGAACTGCCCGGACTGCTGCGCAAAATGCGTTTCACAGACCGGCACCACCGCGTGCTCGAGGCGCTCCAGGCAGCCGGTGGGGAAGCGAAAGCCGCCCGGTTGTACGAAGACGCCGGCGCCGACCTGGAGCGCCTGCGAGGGTTGGAAGCGGCAGGGCTGGTAGAGCTCCGGGAGGAGGTCGTGTGGCGCGACCCGCTGGCGGGGATCGAGTTTACGCCCGACAGCGCGCCCCCTTGACTCCGGACCAACAGCGCGCATGGCAGGCGCTCGCTGAAACGATCACGTGCTCCGCCGACCGGCTGCCGGAGCAGCGAGGCTGCGGCTACCTGCTGTACGGCGTGACCGGCTCGGGCAAGACGGAAGTGTATCTGCGTGCGATCGCAGAGGTGTTGGGACGCCGCCAGCAGGCCGTGGTGCTGGTGCCCGATATCGCGCTTACCCCGCAGACAAGCCGGCGCTTCGCGGCGCGCTTCCCGGGACAGGTCACCCTGTGGCACAGCGAGCTGAGCGATGGCGAGCGCTTCGACGTATGGCGGCGCGTGCGCAGGGGCCACCCGGCCGCACAGGTGGTGGTTGGTTCTCGCTCGAGCCTGTTCCTGCCATTCCCAGACCTGGGAATCATCGTAGTAGACGAAGAACACGAGCCTACCTACAAGCAGGAGGCTACCCCGCGCTATCACGCACGCCAGGTAGCCTTGCAGCTCGGACAGATTACCGGGGCTCCGGTCGTGCTGGGGAGCGCCACGCCGGCTCTGGAGTCGTTCCACGCCGCGCGCAGCAGCGCCCTCCGGCTGCTCGCGCTACCGAAGCGGGTAGCAGGGCACCGGGTCCGGTTGGAATCGGACGAGGAGCCCGAAGGATCGCTCGAACTGCCGGCCGTGCACGTAGTCGATATGCGCCAGGAGCTGCGTGTGGGGAACCGCGGGGTGTTCAGCCGCAGGCTGGAACGCTCCATGCGGCGCGTCCTGGCGGCCGGCCAGCAGGCCATCCTCTACCTCAACCGGCGCGGCACCGCCAGCTTTGTGCTATGCCGCGACTGTGGTCATGTCGAAAATTGCGTCCGGTGCGGTATCCCGCTCACCTATCACGGCGCCGGCGAGATGCTGCTCTGCCATCACTGCAACCGCCGCTATCCTGTCCCGACCCTTTGCCCGGTCTGCGCCAGCACGCGCATCCGCTACTTTGGCAGCGGAACGCAGAGCATCGAGGAGGCCACCACCCTCCTTTTCCCGGGGGCGCGCTGCCTCCGGTGGGACCGCGATGTCACCGGCCCAGCGCGGCTCGCACGACGCGATCCTGACCCAGTTCATGCGGCACGAGGCCGATGTGCTGATCGGCACGCAGATGATCGCCAAGGGGCTGGATCTCCCGCTGGTAACTCTGGTCGGCGTGATGGCAGCCGACACCGGTCTCTTCCTGCCTGATTTCCGGGCGGCCGAGCGCACCTTCCAGCTCCTGACCCAGGTCAGCGGCCGCGCCGGGCGCAGCGACCTGGGCGGCGAGGTGGTGGTTCAGACCTACCACCCGGACCATTACGCACTGCAGGCAGCGAGCCGCCACGACTATGAGGCATTCTATCGCCAGGAGCTCGCGTTCCGGCGCGAGCAGAACTATCCGCCGTTCGCGCGGCTTGCGCGGGCGGTGTTCTACAACAGCCGCGACGACCGGGCACGAGAAGCGGCGGAGACGATGGCGGGTGAGCTTAGAACAGATGCCGCGCAGTTGGCGCTGCCCGATACCACCGTGTTGGGTCCGGCGCCCTGCTTCTTCCGGCAGCAGCGAGGCCTCTATCGCTGGCAGGTGATCGTCCGCGGTCCCGACCCATCGGCGCTGTTGTGCGACCGGGCGATTCCACCCGGATGCCGGCTGGACGTGGACCCGGCGGAGCTGCTCTAGACCATGCCACTCCGTAGGCTGGGCTTGATTGCGCTGCTCGCCCTCGGGCTGGCGTGGATATGGGCGAACAGGGTGACGGCGCCCTCGGCGAGTTCTACCCTGCCACCGGCTCCTATCATCGGCTATCCTGCTCCCGATTTCGAGCTTATAACCCTTGACGGCAGCGTGTTCCGGTTGTCAGAGCAGCTTGGGCGCCCGGTTGTGCTCAACTTCTGGGCCACCTGGTGCCCACCGTGTCGCGCCGAGATCCCGGCGCTTCAGGCTGCGTCCGACCACTATGGGGATCAGTTGCTGGTAGTGGGAGTGGATCAGGTTGAGCCTGCAGCGATCGTCCTGGCATATGCCAACCAGATTGGGCATGCGCTACACCGCGCCGCTGGATAGCCGCGGCGCTGCCAGTACGCTGTACCGCGTACGCAGCTTGCCTACCACCTTCTTCATCGACCGGGAGGGGATCATCCGGGAGATGCAGATCGGTGGGCTGAACGACGCGACCCTTGCCCAGATGCTCCGCAGCGTCTTCCCCTGAACAAGAGCGAGCCCAGATGTACCCTGTGCTGCAAATCGGACCGCTGGCCCTGCCGACCCTGCCCCTCTCGCTGCTCGTCGCCGGCTGGGCAAGCCTGGCGATTTCCGCACGCCTGGCTCCGCAGCGCGGGCTGGACGGCAACCACCTGTACAACGCCGGTCTCACGGCGCTGATCGGCGCCGTCATCGCCGGACGGCTGGGGCACGTGCTCCTCTACTGGCCGGCTTACCGGCTGCGGCCGGTCGAGATCGTCTCGACCAATCTCCGCGCGTTCGTACCCTGGGCGGCGCTGCTCGGCGCAGTGCTCGTCTATCTGTGGTACGTGGGTCACTACCGGCTGCGGCTATCCGATGTGCTTGACGTCGCAGCGCCCGGACTGCTCGCCGGTATGGGGATCGCTGCCGCCGGCTATTTCCTCGCCGGGGTCGGGCTCGGCGCGCCGGCCGATCTATTTTGGAGCATTGACGTATACGGCGTGCGCCGGCATCCGCTGCAGCTGTATGAGGCGGGCGTATATGTTGCGGGACTCGCCGCCACGTGGCGACTGGTAGCGCGTGATCAGCAGCGTCCCGGCCGCGTATTTTGGCTCGCCGTCCTGATCGCCGGTGCGGTCGCATTGCTGCTCGAGCCGCTGCGCGCCGACAGCTCAGTGCTCCTCGCCGGCATCCGAACCGCACAGCTGTGGGGCCTCGCCGCGGTGCTCATCGCAGCCGCAAAGCTCACCCGCGAGACGCAACCGGCGCCAGGAGAACTAAATGGGCGACGCGAGGGGCGACGCGAATTGTAGGGGCGTATGACACGGTGGGGGCGTGTCCCATCGTGGGGGACGTATCGCATTGTAGGGGCTAAGCACCGGGTGGCAGCGCGCGCTTCCAGACGTGTGGGTTGCCGGTGCTTCGCCCTGTCGCATTGCACGTACCACCCGCGGGAGCACCCGGATCACGTGGCGGTCGGCTCCGCTCTGTTGGCCAGCATTGCCTTCCCTTACCACCGTAGCTGCTTTGCAGCTACGGTATCCATGGCGATCGCATGCGATGTAACCGTCTCAGAACGATCGTAGCCGTAAAGCACTCGCCGGAGATGTCACTGGACGAGACCACGGGCAGCGAGTTGCTTTACTCGTGACCACACCACCCGCAGGAAGCCGCGCCCCGAGACGCGGCCATGAGAAACGCGGTGGTGGCGCGAGCCGCGCTGGCATGTGCGGTGCCGGCCCCCGCGCGCCTCTACGCGAGCGTTTCGGCGACGCGCACGGGCGTGGCGACGCTGCGCGGCGGCGGAGCGCCCGTCACGGGGCAGCGGGACGGGGGCAACCCAGAGGGGTGTGGTGGCGCAGCCCGGGGCGAAGCACTCGCACGAGTGGTTTCGTCAAGCGACATACGTGGCGAGTGCTTAGCCCCTACAATTCCCTTGGTTACCGCTAACCACATGCGCGGCGAGGGCGTGGCCCCTACAATGCTATCGGGACGAGTGACACCTCCGGCGAGCGCGTGACCCTTGGAGTATCTTGCGCCAGTCACATCACCCGCCAGTCACGTAGCCCACTACCCGCCTACCCGGCCCTCATAGTCTTCCCGCGTGTCGATGTCTTGCAGCACCTCAGGACTCGGCCAATCGAGCCATGCTATCTCGGCGGCGTGGGCTTGCAGGATGGGGCGCGCACCGATGTCACCGGACAACCGCTCGAATTCCGGGAATGTTGCGGCGTCGAAGAGGACCGGGTTCCCGCGCCGGCCCGCGTGCCGGGGCGCGACTACGGGGGCGAGGGTTTCGCGATGCAGTTGCACGAGTGCGTCGAGTAGGGCCGGGGACACGCCGGGCTGATCTGCCAGCAGGAAGAGCGCCCCCTGCAGATGCGGCACCACATCCCGCAAAGCGCGCAGCCCCACCTGCACGCTGCGGCTCTGCCCCGCCTCCCAGTCTTCCACGTGCGCCATTCGCACGGGCAGATCTGCGAGCGCGGCCGCAATGTCGCCGGCGGCCGCGCCGTGTGTTACGACGGTAGACGACACATTGCTGCATGCGAGGGCCTGTCGCGCGACGTGCACCACGAGGGGCGGTCCACCTGCTTCTGGCCACGGCATAAGTTGTTTGGCGCCGCCGAACCGGCGACCCTGTCCGGCCGCAAGCACCACGGCTCCCACTCGCCCCCATGCCTCGATCACCGGTCCTGGACCGGTTGCACGCGCGGCCAGGGCGAACGCAATCCGCGGTTCGGCCAGTAGCAGCGACGCTATCTCTCGCGCCGTTTCGAGGGCGGAGACCCCTTCGACCTTGTTGAGAACCGGAACCACCAGCGCGCCTGCGGGCACGCCCTGCAAACCGCCGCGCGGGTGGGCGAGGACGTGCGCAATAACCTGGGGAGTCACTTGCGAGCCGGGCGCAGCACCGGTGATAGCGGCAACCAGCTCCGGGCGGTGGACGTACTCGGGGGTCAGCGGCCGGCCGGCAGCGTCCATACCGGCTACGGGCACGACATGCGTGGCGGAGGTGGGGATCACCGGCTCGTGCGCCGCCGGCGCCTTCAAGGGCATGCGTCGTGAGCCGTCGGCCTCGATCAGGATCAGGTCGGCAATCTGCGCCCGGGCGATGCGGTCGAGCAGAAGCGGCGATACCCCGGCCGCCTTGTCAGGCTCCTGGGCAGGGCCGCCGGCGAGCAGGACGTGCCTGTGCTCCGCCAGCAGATCTGGCAGCGCTGCCGGGATGGCGTCGGGAGATTCCAGCCACAGCGAGGCCGGGGCGCGCTCCATCTGGCCGCGGTAGATCTTCGTGGTCATCGTGGTGACGGACGCGCCAGCCGGCCGCGGCCAGCTCGTCCGCCAGGCGAAACATGAGGGTGGTCTTGCCGCCGGCTCCGGTGAAGGCCACCACGTCCCCTCGCCGGAGGCGCAGGGCGTGGCTCAGGAGCATGCTCATTCGGAGTCTGGGCCGCCGTTCCTGCTCCAAACGGAGAGGATTGCCTCGAGCACGCCGCCGCCGATGGCGAGCGCCTTGTCGGAGACGGTGAAGCAGAAGGCGTGCTCGGCCCGCGGGTCCACATCTCCGATCTTCAGCCCCCTGGTCACCTGCAGACCCGAGCGTGCCAGCCCACGCAGCACACCGGCCAGGCGGCAGTACACCGGCTCGCCGCCCACCGTCGCCACAACCTCTCCACTCTCCACGCGATCGCCGATCTCCCGCAGACCTTGCAGAATCCCATCGCAGGGCGCACGCAAAACGCGAGTGTTGCTTTGGCCGGCCAGCGTGCCCGGTTCGCCGGAATCGGGTGCGGCGCTGCCTTCCCAGATCACGCGCCCTAGCCAGTGGCCGCGCTCCGTCTCGATCACGACGTGGCAGTCGACACCCGCCTCGAAGCCTGGGCCCAGGGCAATCACCAACGGAGCATCGCGGATTGTGGTGGCGGTGTTGAGCTTGTTCATGATCGCGTCGACGATGACATCGGGGCAGATGGCGCGGGCAATTGACAGATCCGGATCTACCAGCACCGGGATGTGCCGGTTGGCCAGCGCCTCGCCGGCCTCCTCAGGACCGGATGCCCGCAGCGCCTGGACCTCTTCTACCCGGTGCGTGCCCGAGTAGACGGCCTCGCCGAACGCCACGGCCCTGCGGACCATCAGAGGCTGCTCCAGCTCTGCGATAGCCACATGAAAGCCGGCGCGGTGCAGTCTCAGGGCAACGCCGCTGCCGAGATCACCACCGCCGCGGATCAGCACCAGTGGCCGCTGATCTCCCCGTCCAAACCAGCCGTGCTCCAACATCTCCATGCTGTCCATCCCTCGAAGGTCCCACATCATACCCACGCCGGGTCCAAGCGATGCCGAAGGCAATGCCGCGGCATGATATCATATCGCCGGAAGCGGAGGGAAACATGATCACGGGAGCACGTTACGCGCACACGAACCTGGTCGCCCGCGACTGGCGGCGGCTCGTCTCGTTCTATCGCGACCTGTTCGGTTGTGAGCCGGTGCCGCCCGAACGCGACCTGGCCGGGCCCGACATCGAGGCCGGGACGGCGATCCCCGGAGCACACATCCGCGGGGCGCATCTGCGGCTGCCGGGATACGGGCCGTCAGGGCCGACCCTGGAGATCTTCCAATACGATCCGGCCGGAGAAGGGAAACCGGGCAGCGTGAACCGTCCCGGTTTCGGGCACATCGCATTCGCTGTGAATGACGTGCCCGCGGCGCGTGGGACGGTGTGCGCGGCCGGCGGCTCCCCCGTAGGTGAGATGGTTACCGTACAGATCGTGGGCGGGGGCCGCGTCACCTGGTGCTACGTACGTGATCCGGAGGGGAACATCATTGAGCTGCAAGCGTGGGAGAATCCGGGCGCCGGAGACCACGCGGGTAGTGGCTCTTGAGGACTCCCTGCACGCGCTTTGCCCAGCCGATGGGGAAACCAGAGACGGCCACCAGCGTCCACCCATCGAGTCCCGCCTCGCGAACCGGTTCGCCGCGCAGATAGGCGAGGAGGGCCGGCGCTCCGGGTTCGAAGTTGGCGATTCGGGTCGCAGCTCCTGCCGGCATGCCGAGCGCAAACGCATGGCTCGGCTCGAAGCGGTTCTTGCGTAACACGCCCAGCCACCAGCCCGGGTGCAGCACCCTGAGCCCATCCAACGCCGGGAGCTCGGGCGAGATCCGGTACACATACGAACCGGTCAAGCACAACTCATCGGGCGGGTATAGCGGTGTCGTGAAGAGCTGGCCCCAGAAGGATCGGAAGAGATCGTACTCCTGCCGCCCCAGGCGGGCAGGTGGACCGGGTTCCTGCTCCTCTTCATCCCCTCCTGCCTTACGCAGCAGGGCCACGAAGTGTCCTTCTCCGGCAAGCCGGTGTGGCCAGAGCCGCACCGCCCGGGACAGCTCGGGCATCCCCTCTACGCCCGAACGGGCGCCCCATTCCGGCCGCGCGCTGCGTAGCCCGGCCGTGCATCGATCTCCACCAACTCAAACTCGCGATGTGCTCTGAGGAACGATGCGATCACCCGCTCGTTCTCCTCGGGCGAGAAAGCGCAGGTGGAGTAGACCAGGCTTCCGCCCGGCCGCAGCGCCTGGGCGGCGAGCGGGAGCAGCTTCTCCTGCCGCGCCGCGCACCCTTGCACCAGCTCTTCGCTCCACTGCCGGCGGGCGGTCTCCGACTTCCGCATCATCCCCTCGCCCGAGCAGGGTGCGTCGAGCAGGACGCGATCGAAGTAGCCGCGGAAACGCGTGGTGAGGCGTTCCGGCGATTCGTTTGTCACCGTCGCCACCCTGACGCCGCAGCGCTCGAGGTTTTCGGCCAGGTCCCAGGCTCGAGCCGGGTGCACCTCGTTCGCCACCAACACCCCTTCGTTGCGCATCAGGGCCGCCAGGTGCGTGGCCTTGCCACCCGGAGCGGCGGCCAGGTCGAGCACACGCTCTCCGGGGCGCGGCGCCAGTGCCTCCGCCACCGCCATCGCCGACGGCTCCTGAAGGTAGTAGAGACCGGCCTGCTGGTATGGGTGCCTGCCCGGCTGCTGGCCCGGCAACACCAGGAAGCCCGTTGGACACCACGGCACCGGGCGGAGGGCAAAGGGCGCCAGAGATTCGAAATCCTGGAAAGTGATCTTCAAGGTGTTCACGCGTAGGCCCGCGTGCGGGGGGGCGGAATGGGAATCCAGGAAGAGCGGATACTCTGACCCTAGCAGTGTTTCCATCCGCCGCAAATACCGGGGAGGTAGTTCTTCCAAGGAGCTCTTATTCACCTGACTCGGTACGCGCACGTCCCTCGACCTCGCGCACGAAGGTGGTCTTGGCGTCGCTATAGGCGCGGCGATCAGTGCCGTGCAGGTCGGCGAGCAGTCGCTTCAAGCGCACGTATTCGTGAGCGACATCGGGGTGCGCGCGTAGATAATCGCGAAACAGAAGAAGGCGTTTCCAAAACCAGCTATCGAGCTCGACGACATGCAAGTGGTAGGAGCGCGCCTCTACCGGGCCCTTCTGGAAAAAGCGACGCTCGGGCACTGTCGATTCGTATTCGGGCGAATACTCGTATCCGAGAGTGGCAAGAGGCGGGATGCAGGCGGCCACCGCATCCAGGTTGGCGACCGCGACCATCAGATCGATAACCGGCTTGGCCGGTAGACCGGGCACGGCAGTGCTCCCCACGTGCTCGATCGCAAGCGCCAGCGGCCCGAGCGCAGACGCGATCTGTCGCCGCTCAGTCTCGTAGCGGTCCGGCCACTCAGGATCGTATTCGACTATCCTTATACGGGCTTCCATGGGCGCCCTATACGTTCTAATAATGGAATGCGGATAGCGGGGAACAAGCAGCCGGCCATAATGTAGCCGGCTGCCGCAGGAATCACGTCCGGCGTCGCGCTAGCGGCTAAGCTCACGCGCAATGATAACACGTTGGATCTGGCTGGTGCCCTCGTAAAGTTGGTAGATCTTGGTGTCGCGCATCAACTTCTCGACCGGGTACTCGCGGCTGAAGCCGTAACCTCCAAATACCTGTACGGCATCGGTGGTCACCTTCATCGCCATGTCGGCGGCAAAGCCCTTGGCATAGGCCGAGTGCAAGGTATTGCCCTGGTTGCGGTCCACGAGCCAGGCTGCCTTGTGTACCAACAGGCGGGCGGCCTCGATGTTCATCGCCATGTCCGCCAACATAAAGCTAACGCCCTGCTGCGCGATGATCGGCTTCCCGAACGCCTTGCGTTCCTTGGCATATCGAGTCGCCTCGTCAAATGCACGGCGGGCAACCCCGACAGCAGCGCCCGACACCGGTGGGCGGGAGCGGTCGAACACCTGCATGGCGATCATGAAGCCGTCCCCTTCGTGGCCGAGCAAGTTCTCTGCCGGGACGTGGACGTCCTCCATCACGATCTCGCCCGTCCATGCCGCGTGCTGGCCCATCTTGGGGATCGGTTTGCTGGTGCTGACACCGTCCCAGTCACGCTCCACTACGAATGCGCTCATCCCCTTGTGAGCCCCTTGCGGGTCCGTCTTGGCGAAGATGACAAAGAAGTGGGCCACCGGGGCGTTGGTGATCCACGTCTTGGAGCCGTTCAGAATGTATTCATCCCCCTTGCGAATCGCCGTAGTGAGGATGCCTGCTACGTCGGAACCGGCCGCCGGCTCGGTCAGACCATAGGCAGCCAGTTCGCGGCCGTCGGTAAGGCGCGGCAGATACTTCTTCTTTTGCTCCTCGTTCCCCGCCAGCATGATCGGCCATGCAGCCAGACTGTTCAGCATGATCGCGGTCTGGATGCCGGAGCAGGCATACGCCAGCTCTTCGTTGACGATGCACTCCTCCAGCACGTTCAGCCCCGGCCCCCCGTACTCCTCGGGCACGTTTGCGCTGATGAGGCCCGCATCTTGCGCCTTTGCAATCACCGGCCAGGGATATTCGTCGTCGCACTGGTCATAGTGTTCTGCGACCGGCAGGATTTCCTTGACGGCGAAGTCGCGGGCCATGTCGCGTATCATGCGTTGTTCGTCTGACAAACTGAAGTTCAGCATGCGGAGCCTCCTACTGCTCAGGACAGAGGAAAGGAATGCGAAGCCGGCACGCGATGACGCGTCGTAGAAGGATATGACAGCCGCACCCCGGCATCTGTAATGAGTGTGGCAAAAGGATGATTACTCTGGCCCGGAGACGCTTAAGCAAGAAGGCGGACCACGCGGTCCGCCTTCTTGCTTAAGCAGCGAACTGCTAGAACATCTTCTTGAACGTCACGTTGAACGAATGGTGGAATCGGGTATTACCGCCGGAACACTCCCCACCCTCGTCCGGATAGTCGGTGTGCAGCGGCTCCACGATGTCGGTGCTCGCCGGATTCGCGCCGTCTCCGCTAACGTACACAGCGTAGTTGGCAAGTTTCCACATGACGAACTCAGCCAGCCCGGCGCCCTTGGTGCCGGAGACCGTCTTGTCCAGCACGTTGCCGTAGCCGCCGGCCGGTGACTGTACCAGGGTGACCCCGTCGAGCGGGTTGCCGGCGGCATCGATCACCTTGATGAAGACATTGTGCTTGCCGCCGTTCTCGCATGGCGTCAGCTTGCGTACCTCGATCGCCTTATACTGCTTGCCCGGAGCAGGCGCCGGAGCGACAGCCTGCGGCGGCGCGGCCTTGACGGCCGCAGGAGCGGCGGGTGCCGCAACCACCACCGGTTTGGTGGCGGTCGGGCGCGGCGTTGCAGGCCGCGGGGTCGCGGTCGGCGCCGGTGTAGCGGTCGGCTCAGTAGTGGCCGTCGGCGCGATTGTCGCTGTCGGAACCGGCGTATTCGTCGGCGTGGCCGTCGGCCGGGGCGTGTGCGTCGGAATCGGCGTTTCGGTGGGCCACGGCGTCCAGGTAGGGAGCGCCTGCGCGCTGCTCACATACGCCACGTTGATGTTGCCCGAGGACAGGTTGTCCAAAGCGGACACGTCCAGCGCGAGCTGGTCCATCGCCGGCGCGGGTTGGGCGTTAGCCGAGAGCGACGTAACCAATATTGCGGGTAGGGCGACGCCGACAAGGTAGATGAGCAGCAGTACCAGCAGGGCAAGCCTCACCTTACCGCCGAAGCTGAGTGTCCCCAACGATGCACTGATGCGCTGGGCCAGCCCCGGGCGTTGAGGGGGCCGCGCCCGCGGCTGCTGCACCACCCTGGCTGAGGAAACAGCAGTAGTGGAAGCGACAGCAGTGCGGGCGGCGACGGCTCGGGGGGCAACGGCGACGGGGGCCGTAACAGTGTCGGCTGAAAATGCGGCCGCCTCCGCTGCTAACGCCGAAGCCAGGCTGGGATGGAGCGCCGCTAATTCCGCCACGTCCGCCGCGGACAGCGCCCACAGCACGGTGGCGCCGGTAGCCCGCGCACCTACCTCGTAGGTTTCGGCGGGGGAAAGGGCGTTGTCCCCGAAGTGCCCGCCGGCGTCGATGTGAGCCAGGGAGCGCCGGCGAGAGTCCTGCAGATCCACCACACCGTCGGCAACAAGGAACAGCACGTCCGCTCGAGTGGTAGCCTCGACAATCCGCTCGCCCGGCTTTATCTCGCGGCGCATCAGACGCGATGCCAGATCGTCGAGCACATCGCGCGACAGACCGCCGAAAGCTGACACATCGGCGAGCATCGCCAAAGCACGCCGGCGCTCTTCTGGAGCCAGAGCCGCTCTCAGCGACATGCCCAACGCAGGCCGGAGCTGCGGATAGGTCGCGAGCAACTCCTCGAGGTCCGAGGCGGGCAGTATCCAGGCCCGGCCCGCGGACACGGCACGAAGGGTGAGCGGAGCGGCCGAAGCGCCCAGCGCAGAAGGCTCCACCAGGAAGTCCCCACCGGCGTCCCCGACCGATCCACCGGACACCTCTACCTGACCTGACTCGAGCAGGTATGCCGCGCCGGCTCCCGAGAGCTCCTCACCGGCGGCGAAGTCGCGAAGGCCAACCGCCCGGCCAACGCCGCCAACGCTGCCCGCGGCAGCGAATCCATGCCCTGGGAAAGCCGCAGCCGCCGTTCGACCAGGTAGTCGATCAGGGGAGCTACGGTGGCACCGAAGAAGCGGCTCAGGCAAAGCCCGGCCTCGGGGTCGGCAGCCACGACCGGCGAAAGTTCGCCCCCGGGCAATGCCCAGAGGACCACATCGGTTGCCGCTTCGGCAGTAGTGGCATACGGCTGCCCGAGCAACACATCGGCCTCGCCGATGGTATCGCCGGTGTCCTGCGTCCCCAGCACCCTGCCAGTTTCGCTTCGCAGGCGTACTATGCCCGACTCGATCACATAAAGGTGCGACGCTGAAGCGCCGGCTGTGAAAATCCGCTCGCCGGCCCGCCGGCTCTCTTTTACCATCCGCTCCGCAATCGCAGCTCGCTGCGATGCAGAGAGGCAGGTAAAGATCGGCTGCTTCTCAAGCATGCTTGCGTTCACCAATTCCCCCTCAACCGTCGTTTCATCACACGTATTGGCCACGTCTGGTTCGACAGGCTCACCATCACCGTGTACGGTTCGACCAGCTCACCACGCACGGTTCGACAGGCTCACCATACACGTTGGAACTTCACGAACCACGAGTAGTGGCCGTTGCAGAGCTGCGGCGGCATGCCGCCTCCGGGATCCTTGCGCCACGAGCAATCGGCTTCGCTGGAGCAGTATCCCCCTGCGATCAGATCCGCATTCGGGATCCCCTGGTCCAGGCTGCTGAGTGGTCTTGATACTTCGACTGGTTACCCCACCCTTGCTCGGATCCGCAATGACGTGGACCTGATTGGTGGCGCTCCACAGATCAAATGTAGCACATCCTTCGTTCATCACCCCAACGTGCCAGCGACAGTCTTTCGCACCACTGGCCATGCTGACCGGATTGTCTCCATGAACGAGTTTCACCGTCACGCCGTTGAGGGGGGCGCCCCCGGGATCAACCACCTGCACAAAGATGCTGTGGTTACCCATGCACTCGCCGTTTTCGTGGATTCCAAGCAGTCGTTGCTCCACAATCCGATAGTCTACCCCTACCGTCGCCGGCTTCGGCGCCGGCGTGGGCGCAGGAGCACTCGTCGGGCGTGCGGTAACCGCCACGGTGGGCGCCGGTGTAGCCGTGGGCCGCGGCGTCGGGATGTTTGCCGCTACTGCCACACTGCCTGTCGGGCCTAACAGGTCCACAATCGCGCCGTTCACCCACGCCTGCCCGCCTTCACTCCACCGGAGCTGCCACCAATCCCCCGCCGGGTTACGGCCGATGATCTCCACCTCTTGCTCCGCTTGTATTTGTCCGACGAGCGGATAGGACGTGCCCGGTCCGGCGCGCAGGTTGGCGGTGGCGCGGCCAACGACGCGTGCAAAGCCCGGCGTGGCGGTCGCCGCAGGCGCAGGCGTAGCGATAACAGCTGTTGGAGCGGCGGTCGCCGGAGGTACGGTCGCGGCAGGCGGCTGTGTGGCCGGCGCCGAAGGGGCCGGCGACGGAGACGGGACGGACGTGGCCACCGGCGTGGGTGCAGCCGTGGGCGCAGCGTTGGGCGGCGGTGTCAAAAAGGTATCTACAAGCGTGCTGCGCGCACCGAGCGCCTCGGCCAGAGCGGCAAGCTCGGCAATCTGCTGCTGTGCCTGGCCGTCGCCGATCCCCTGTTCGGCAAGCATCACCACGTACTGGCCCGGATTCGCCAGTTTCATTCCATCCAGCTCGCTGCGAGCGCGTGTCAGGTCGTGACCTTGTGCATATGCGCCGGCGATCTTCTGCACCTGCGCGCCGCGATCCACAACTTGAGGTTTCGCGGGGCTACCGCACGCTGTGATAGCGATGGAAAGTAACAGGAGCGAGAGGAAAAGCGGACGGGAAGCAGAGACGGGAAAGCGAGTTCGGAGTCGTGAAAGGGTATTGGAGCGATTCGGCATCATTGGGTCTGTTGCGTGGGCTGGCGTGATATGGCAACGCACACCCTGGCTGACCTCCTATCAGGATCTCCGGGCTGCAGAACTGCGATGTCTCGTGCTGTCACGCAGCGGAGAAGCGCAGGCGCACGGATACTCGCCAAATGCTTGGCCGGAAGATATTACGCTGCTATAATGGCACGCACGCCGGCTGTGAACGCCGGCACGTGTGAGACGATACAAACACGGGAACAACCAACGCTACCAGCGCGGATCGATCTGTGATCGATAACGAGCGATGCCGAAGGTGGGACTCGAACCCACATGGGGCAACCCCCAACGGTGTTTGAGACCGTCGCGTCTACCATTCCGCCACTTCGGCCAGTGGTAAGCTCGGAGTATACCTGAACCGCGGAGGAGCGTCAAATTCAGTCCGTCAAAAGCCGCTTGAATAGCAATGTTACTTACACTGCGACCACAAACGAGTAGCCGGTTTCAGCGATTCATCCTGCGCTTTGCGGGCTTCGTCCGGGATGAAGAACTCGGCGCGCCGACGGGTCCGGTGCACGGCGCTCCGGCCGGCAGACCCGGTTTCGACGAGCCTGCCCTCATCGAGGCGGCAAAACGCGGCCATCTCCCGGCATTCAACCAGCTTATTCTTCACTACCAGAGCCTCGCCTATAACGTAGCTTACCGCATCCTGAGTGATGAGGACCTCGCCGCAGATGCCACGCAGGATGGCTTCCTGAAAGCGTATCGCAAGATCGACCAGTACCGGGGCGGTTCCTTCAAGGCCTGGCTGCTGCGGATCATCACCAATACGTGCTACGACACCCTCCGGTCACACAAGCGCCGGCCTACCACCTCTCTCGAGAAGGAAGATGAGGACCCCGAGCACGATAGCAAGCTGATGGATGAAGGCGAGATGCCAGAAGACATGGTGATGCGGCAGGAGCTGGCAGCAGCCATTCAGGCCGCCATCGTCCCGCTACCACCGGATCAGCGCACGGTGCTCGTGTTGGCAGACGTAGAAGGGCTGGACTACCAGGAGATCGCGGATACCACGGGAGCAGCGCTCGGGACGGTGAAATCGCGGTTGAGCCGGGCACGGGCGCGGGTGAGGGATCTACTATTGTCACAAAAGGAACTTTTGCCTTCACAGTATCGTCTGACAGACAGATGAGGAGCAATCACACCGCCATAAAAGAAGCGGGTGATCGCCCATACTCTTACTGATGCGATAGAATGCCGATGAAATTCATGTCTTCGAAAGCGCAGGGGCAGCATCTTCCGGTGGAATTGCTGTCGGATCTACTGGACAACCAGTTATCGGTTGCCGAGCGGAGCCGAGCCGAAGTGCACCTGCAATCCTGCGCTTCATGCCAGCAAGAACTAAATAGCCTGCGCCAGACGGTGAAAATGCTGCAGGCGCTTCCCCGCGTTCCGGTGCCGCGTGCATTCACGCTTTCTCAGGCGATGATTGGCGCACGCGAGCGAAGGACCACGGTGCCGTGGTTTGTCGGAGTTGCGCGGGTTGCCGGAGTGGTGACCGCGCTTGTCATGGTGGCTGCGCTGGGAACGTTCCTGATGCAGCGAACACAGCCGGGCTCAACGGGGCTGGTAGCCGTGGCGCCTGCGCAGGTGACAACCGCTCCGGCCGCCGCCCAACCTGCCGAAGTTGCCGTCCCGGCGGCGGCCGCTCTCCGGCAAGCTACAGGGGATGCACCCGCGCCGGAACAGGCAACCGTGGCGACAGATGCAGCCGGAGAGCGCCCCGCAGCGACCACCGCGCCGGCCGCAGCAGCCGCTGCGCCCGCAGCAAAACCGGCGAGTCCCATCGCGCCTGCACCCACGCGGAGCGCTGCCGCGCCCACAATTGCTGCGGCCAAACTGCCATCCGCTACGAGCGTGCCGCCAGCACCGGCCGCTGCCCTTGCCGCAGCCCCGATGTCTGCCGGAGGGACGCCCGGACCGGACTTTGGCCGTGGCGGCGGGGGGGGTTTTGGACCGGGAGCCGGCCCGCAGCCCACCTACGCACCGCCCCCGCCCACCGCCGCACCGTCCGCCGTTTTCCCGGCCGACGCCGGCGCCGTGTTCAGCAACGGGACGAGCCTGTGGACCCTGGACCGCAGCAGCGGCTTGCACCGCATCCTGCAGAGCAAAGACCTGGGTGAGCCTTCCGTCTCGCCGGACCGCCGGTGGATCGCGTACTACGTGACGAATCCCAACGGACTGGACCTGCGGGCGGTGCGCTGGGACGGTACGGGCAACCGGCTGATCGCCGGGTCCGGCCGTCTACCCGTGAATCCCACCCGCACCGCCCGAGCGGAGCGCTTTATCGCCGGGGCTTTGCGCTGGGTTCCCGGCACGCATACGCTTCTCTTCGAGATCATAGCGCAGGGACTGCCCGCCGGCCCGGATTCGACCAACGTCGAGGTGTGGCGGGTCGATGTCGAAAACGCACAGCCGGTATTCACCCTGAACCTCGGGACGAGTGGTTCAGCCGTGTTCTCGCCCGACGGCAAGCGGATCGCTGCAGCACGCATGGCAAGCCCGAGCAACCCTGTGGGTTCGCTGGCGATCTACAACGCCGACGGGTCGAACGAACGCCGAACTCTGGACAAGGGTGAAGTGCGATTAGGCGGCTCCACCTTCGAGGGGCAGATGCGTTGGCTTCCCGATTCGAGCGGATTGCTGGTAGCGATTGTGGAGTCGTTCCCTCAGGGCCCGGATACGGTTGGCCAGACCGCCCTCTACAAGATAACGGCTGCGGGCGAATCACAACTGCTGAGCCGGCTGGGCACCACCGAGCTGGCGTGGTCACCCGATGCCACACAACTGGCCTACACGCGGCCGGTGACCGAAACGCTGGAAAATCGCAACCTGGTGCTGGCTAGCGCAGACGGCAGTGGCGAAAAAATCTACGCCGCCATCGAGGGCGGTTCATTCGTGAGTTGGTCGCCTGACAGCCGGCACTTCCTGTATACCTCGGGCTTCCGGGCGTACGCGGGCACGGCCGGTCAGGCGCCGGTTGACCTGGGCGACCTGTTCAACGTACAGGACCCGCGCTGGATCACCGGCGACACAATCTTCTACATGGCAGGCCAGCCGGAGCGCTGGCTGCCAACTCTATGGCCGGTAACAGGACGCGCTACCGCGGTTGCGGAGCTGGCCCTCCCGCTGATGTACAGCGTGACTTCAAGAAAGTAATATGCCGGAACTTCCAGAAGTAGAAACGACCGCGGCCGACTTGAGACCGCACCTGTTGGGCGCCCGCTTCACGGGCGCTCATGTATTATGGGCACGGACGGTTGCATTCCCGGATCCGGAGACCCTGGCCCAGGAGCTCGTAGGGCAGGAAGTGGTCGGGGTGGGCCGGCGCGGCAAATTCGTGCTGATTCACCTGGCATCAGGCGCGACCCTGGTAGTGCACCTGCGCATGACCGGCCGGCTGCGCGTCGAGCCGGCGGGCAGCGAGGCCGCAAACGACCGGCACGTGCGCGCCTGGTTCGAGCTGGCGGACAGCCGGATGTTGGTCTTCACAGATCAGCGGAAGTTCGGGCGGGTATGGCTGGTGCCCGACGTCACCGCGTTGCTGGCACGGCTTGGCCCGGAGCCGCTCACCGAGGCGTTCGACGTAGACGCGCTGGCCGCAAAACTGAAGCGCAGAAAAGCCGCGATCAAAGGGGTCCTGCTGGACCAGCATCTGATCGCGGGGGTGGGCAACATCTATGCCAACGAGGCGCTGTTCATGGCCGGGATTCACCCGGCACGGCCGGCGGACAGCCTGACGGAGGACGAGCTATTCCGGCTGGTGGCGGCGATACGGCAGGTGCTGCGGGAAGCGATCGGGGCGCGCGGCACGACCCTGCGCGATTACCGCCCCCCATTCGGAGAGCAGGGCGAGTACCAGTTCGTGCTGCGCGTGCATGACCGCGCGGGCGAACCGTGCCGCGTCTGCGGCACGCCCGTAGAATACGCGCACATTGCCCAAAGAGGCACGTACTGGTGTGGTAGGTGCCAGGGGTGAGAGCGTCATCCGTCATCCGTCATCCGTCACCCACGGGGGTAATCCGTCACCCGAAGGAGTCACACATCACCGGAAGTGGTCGGGCGTAGTGGTCACCCTACAGATGACGGATGACGAATGACGGATGACGGATGACGCATGACGTGTGACGCCTAACGCCTGACGCTACCCCTTCCCCAGCCTGGCCCGCACCAACTCTACAACATGCTCGTTGGTCGTGTGCTGACCGGTTGCGCGCTTGGAATAGACCAGCTCCCCATCCACAGTGACCTCGAAGCGTCCGCCACCGGAAGGCAGCAGGACGATCTCGGCGATGGGATGTGGCTGGCCGACGATCGGACGGAAGGTTACTACCAGTGTCTCCGCCATACTGGCGGCTCTAGGCGTATAGTTTCACTCTACGCAAAATTCAATCGTAATCCGCATGTGTCGTCCTCATTCGCTCTTCGGAGCGCGTTTTGCCTCGGCAAACTGCGCCTCCAACTCCGCACGTCGTTCCGCATAGCCCCTGCGGCCTTCCTCCATCACATCCTGCCAGTGCTCCTTCACCCCGTCGCGTATACCGCGACCCGACTTGGGCGTGAGCAGCAAACCGGAGACCGCGCCCGCCACGGCGCCCGTGAGCAAGCCAACGAGCAGTTTGTCCATCAGACCTCCACCCTGGAAGAAACGGCTTACGCCTTGGCGGCGCCGCACAGAATGGCAGCCGCCCACGAAAATGGACTGCCTACACTTGAGAAAAGTATAACATGTTGTGTGATGCCGGCGGTAGCGAGAAAGAGCGAGCCACACTTGCAGGAATCCAGCCAGTTGACCAGGCTACCGCCTCACCAACCTGCCGATGCGCACATCGTGGGGAGAGTATACCATGCCCGCGGAGGACGGAATATGAGCACGAAGACACTTCGCATCGTTGCGGTCCTGTTAGCATTGGGTGGGCTTGCCCTGGTCCTTGCCAGCTCCGGCCTGGGGGAGGCGGCGGGGCAGGCAATCCTGGCCCGGCATGGCGGCAGCATGGACACCGGTCGCTACCTGTCGGAGGTAGCTGGCGTCACCAGCAGGTACCGCCTGATCGGCGCAATCTGCCTGGGGGTCGGCCTCTTCCGCTCCCTGGAGCGGTAGGCGCAGGCTCGCCGCCACGCGCAAATACAATGTGCCCGCGTCATGATCCCGCGGGCACATTGTATTATCGCGTCCCGAGCTACGCCGGGAAGCGCCCTCGCAAGAATTCAACCAGCACGCGATCGATCTGGTCGTCCTCACGCCAGCGCTCCTCGAGGTTCTCGATCCCCACAAGATCCCGCAGGGCCGAGCGGGTCCGTTCGTCGTAGGCGCCGGTCGGCTCGCCCTGCCAGTGGCCTGTGCGCGCCAGGATCTCCTGCAGCTCTTGCGCCAGGCGAGCGTCCACCGCCTGGAGTTCCTCGGGTGCGCTCTTGAACAGGTACAGCTTGTGCAGCTCGAGCAGCCGCTCCAGCTCTACGATCGGCTCGGGGTGGTCGTCTACTCTCAGGTCGATGAACCGGTCATTTCGCCCACCGTAGCCGCCGCCCGGCCGTACGACCAGCAGCGCAGCCGACTGCTGCCCGCGGCTGTCGCCGCCGGCGCCCTGCCCGGCATGCAGTGCAGCGACCAGGCGGTCCCACAGCCCACCGGCGGTCGTCTCGAACGTCTCCGCCATCGCATCGACGGTCTCCGGGCCGACCAGAATGTTCCCCTGGCAGGCGTAGCCGGCCCCGGTGCGCCCACCCGCCCAATGGTGGCAGGCGTCACCGGTATAGGTCGCTGCGTGCCCGCGGGCATCCACCAGCCCCACCTGGCGATGTCCCGCGTCCGGGTCGGCCGCTATCAGGCGGGAGAGCGCTTCCGTGGCAGAAGCGCCACGCGCCATCCAGGCCAACCCTTCGGGGCCAAAGCCGGTATTCGCCCATGCCTGGGTCGCCACAGCGCCCACGCCGGCCTGGGCAAACGGAACCACGGCCCCTACGGCCAGGAATTTAGACTGGACCGCGATGCCGAGGTCGCCCGTGTTTGGGTCACGGGCGACAATCGAGAAGGTAGAAGGGCGAACGCCCTCGATCAAGGGAAGATCTCCCGCTCTTCCCAAACGTTCACGACCCGTTTCACGGCCAGCAGCATGGCGCCGTCTCGCAGGGCGACCGAGCGCTCCTTCGCGAAGTTCCAGACCTCGTCGAATGCCCGGGACATGATCCCTTCGAGCCGGTCGTTGACCTCGGCTTCGGTCCAGTAGAACGCCTGGCGGTTCTGCACCCACTCGAAGTAGCTGACCACGACACCGCCGGCGTTCGCCAGGATGTCCGGGACGATCAACTTGCCGGCCTTCTGCAGGATCTCGTCACCCTCGTGCGTGATGGGGCCGTTGGCGGCTTCGACGATCATGTGCGCCTTGATGCGGCCGGCGTTCGCCTCGGTAATCTGGTTCTCGAGCGCGGCCGGAATAAGGACATCAACGTCGAGCTCCAACAGATCCTCGTTGCTGATCTGCTGCGTGCCGTGTGTGGCATATCCCTCAAGCAGGCGGCGTGGGTGCCTGCGGACATGGGCGGTCACCGCGGCAACGTCCAGGCCATTCGGATCGTAGATGCCGCCCGAGACGTCGCTGACCGCCACGATCTTCGCGCCCATCTCGCCCAAGATGCATGCCGTCCACGAGCCGACGTTTCCGAATCCCTGGATCGCCACACGCGTCTGCTCGATGGGCTTCTCCTGCCGGCGCAGGAGCTGGCGGGTAACGCTGGCAACGCCACGGCCGGTGGCCGCCTCGCGCCCGAGGGACCCGCCGAAATTCAGCGACTTGCCGGTGACCACAGACAGGTTCGTGGCGCCTTCCATCATGCTGATCGTATCCACGAACCACGACATGATCTGGGCGTTGGTGTTGACGTCGGGAGCCGGGATATCCTTGTTCTCGCCGATGATGGGGTGGATCATGTACGCGAAGCGGCGCGTCAGGCGCATCAGCTCACCCTTGGAGAGCTCTGCCGGATTCACTTCGACGCCGCCCTTACCACCACCATACGGGATGTTCACAACGGCGCATTTCCAGCTCATGAGCATGGCAAGCGCGCGCACTTCGTCCAGATCTACGTCCGGATGGTAGCGGATACCACCCTTGCAGGGGCCGCGCACACTCGAATGCTGCACGCGGTAGCCGTGAAAGACGCGGATGTTGCCGTCGTCCATGCGAATGGGGATGGCTACTTTCAGCTCCCGCTCCGGAGTAGCAAGTACGTTGTACATGCCTTCGGGGAGCTCGAGCCGGTCAGTCGCTTCCTTGAGTTGCATCAAGGCGCTGGTCCACATGTTGGGTCGTTCGTTGCTCATGGTTACCTCGCATCATCGGTTGGTAAGTTACCAGAGCAGTATAGGGGAGCCGGGAAGGGGCGTCAAACCAGATTGGAGAGTTTGTCAGGTATAACGCAAAAATATCACGCGTCTTGACTTCCCCTTGCACTCTTGCTACAATCTCTTCAATTCATCCAATGAATCCTAGAAAGGTGCTGCCCATTGCCTGACCGGCCCCTGGCCATGCTTGACTCCGACTTCCTGCGCTATCTCATCCGGCGGGACTGCGCAACGGGGACGCGCTTGCCGCCCCTCGAGGAGATCGGCGCCGAGATCGGCATCAGCGTGGGGAAGCTGCGCGAGCAGTTGGAAGTGGCGCGCATGCTCGGGCTGGTGGAAGTCAGCCCGGGGCGGGGCATCCACTTCCGCGGCTACGATTTCCTCCCGGCCGTACGCCTCAGCCTGATGATGGCGCTGGCGTTGGACCAGCGCGCCTTCACCGCATTCAGCACTCTGCGCTGCCACCTCGAGTCAGCATTCTGGGACGAGGCGGTGGTGCTGCTGGGCGAGGAAGAGATCGCGCATCTCGAGGAGCTGGTCGAGCGGGCGTGGGAAAAGCTGGGGCAGGGGCGCGTCCAGATCCCGCATCCCGAACACCGCGAGTTCCACCTGACCATCTTCAGCCGCCTGCAGAATCCATTCGTACGCGGCTTATTGGAAGCGTACTGGGATGCCTACGAGGCAGTTGAATACAACACCTACGCCGACTACAACTACCTGCAAGAGGTCTGGAAGTATCACCGGGAAGTTGCGCGGGCCATCAGGGCCGGCGATTTCGGTTCAGGCAAACGTTTTCTGTTAGAACATATGCGGTTGATCGACAAGCTGGGAGTGGCGCACGAAGCGATCCTCCCGCTTGGCGAAACGCAACGGAGCGTCACACCCGCCGCGTGACCAGCCGCCATTATTCGCTCTCATCACATGTATAGAGGAGACGAGGCATGAGCATTGGAGTGAAAGAAGCTCCAACCAGGGCAGCAGACACGACTCCCATCGTAAACGACTTTTGCATCAACATTGCCACGGTGAACGGCTCGGGCAGCCAGACCAGCAATGGTGTGCTGCTGCGCGCGCTGTTCAAGATGGGCATCCCTGTCACCGGCAAGAACCTCTTCCCCAGCAACATCCAGGGGCTGCCGACCTGGTACCTGATCCGCGCTGAGCAAAGACGGCTACCTGGCGCGGCGCGACCAGTACGAGGTGGTCGGTCTGCATGAATGGGCGCACGGTCGCCGAGGACATGGCAGGCGTGGCCCCAGGCGGCGTCGTCATCTACGACGACTCGCTGCCCATCGCCGCGCGCCGCCACGACGTCACCTACTACGCGCATGCCCGTCAGCCAGTTGGTCAAGGAGGCCAACCTGCCGTTTGACCTGCAGGACTACATCGCCAACATGGTCTACGTGGGCGTCATGGCGTATCTGCTCGACATCGACATGGCCGAGATCGAAGCGGCGATCGACTGGAACTTCGGCGGCAAGGCCAAGCCGTCGAACCTCAACATGGACATGGTGAGGCGGGCACTACGCCTGGGCGCAGGAGAACCTGCACGAAGACCGACCCCTTCCGTGTCGAGCCGATGACCGGTTTCAACGAGGGCAAGCTGCTGATCGACGGCAATACGGCCGGCGCGCTGGGCGCATCTGGGGCGGCGTCACCTTTGCCGCCTGGTACCCGATCACGCCCGCCTCCAGCCTGGCCGAGGCGCTGAACAAATACCTGCCCGCAAGTACCGCGTGCGACCCGGACGGGAAGGCCACCTTCTGCCGTCATCCAGGCAGAAGACGAGCTGGCAGCGCTGGGCATGGTGATCGGCGCCGGCTGGGCGGGCGCGCGGGCCATGACCAGCACCAGTCGGTCCCGGCCTGAGCCTGATGGCCGAGTTTGCCGGGCTGGCCTACTTTGCCGAGGTTCCCGGCGGTGATCTGGGACATCCAGCGCATCGGCCCGAGCACGGGCCTGCCGACCCGCACCAGCCAGGGCGACATCCTGAGCGCGTATTACCTGAGCCACGGCGACACGCGCCACGTGCTGCTCTTCCCCGGCGACCCCGAAAGAGTGCTTCGAATTCGGCATGCACGGCCTTTGACCTGGCCGAGCGGCTGCAGACGCCGGTGTTGGTGCTGAGCGACCTGGACCTGGGCATGAACGTCTGGATCAGCGACGCCTTCGAGTACCCCGAGAAGCCGATGGACCGGGGCAAGGTGCTGAGCGGCGGACGACCTCGAGCGACTGGGCGGCAAGTGGGGCCGTTACCAGGACGTGGACGGCGACGGGATCGCCTACCGCACCCTGCCCGGCACGCCCAACCGGATGGCGGCGTACTTCACCCGCGGCACCGGCCACAACGAGATGGCCGCCTACACCGAGCGGCCCGACGACTGGGAGCGCAACATGCAGCGCCTGCCGCAAGTTCGATACGGCGCGCGACCTCGTGCCGGCGCCGGTGGTCGACGAGCGCCAGGGTGCGACGTGTCGGCATCATCAGCTTGGGCTCGAACGATCCGGCGGTGCATGGAGGCGCGTGACCTGCTGCGGGACGCCGGGATCGAGACCAGCTACCTGCGGCTGCGGGCCCTGCCGATCAGCGGGCAGGTGCGCGACTTCATCGCCCGCTACGAGCGGGTCTACGTGGTCGAGAACAACCACGACGGGCAGTTGTACCAGATCCTGGTGAGCGAGGAGCCGGGGCAGGCAAGCAAGCTGGTCTCGATCGCCCGCTGCAACGGCCTGCCGCTGGCGGCCCGTGGATCAGCGAAGCGATCCGGCAGGCGTAGGGAGAAAGGGAGAGCCGAAATGACAACGAACACCGATATCCCGACTCGCGCTCCGAAGCTGAACGAGCTGGGGCTGGACAAGACCGCATACAAGGCGGCTCCGTCGACCCTGTGCAAGGGCTGCGGGCACGATACCATCAGCCAGCGCATCATGAACGTCGCCTGGGAAGCCGGGCTGGACCAGACCCAGGTGATCAAGCTGAGCGGCATCGGCTGCAGCAGCAAGTCGCCCACCTACTTCCTGGGCTGGAGCCACGGCTTCAACAGCGTGCACGGCCGCATGCCGTCGGTCGCCACCGGCGCCATCGTCGCCAACCACAAGCTGACGGCGATCGGCGTCAGCGGCGACGGCGACACCGTCTCCATCGGCATCGGCCAGTTCAAGCACGTGGTGCGCCGCAACGTGCCCATGGTCTACATCGTGGAGAACAACGGCGTCTACGGCCTGACCAAGGGGCAGTTCAGCGCCACCGCCGACATGGGCCAGCAGCTCAAGTACGCCGGCGTGAACAACCTGCCGCCGCTCGACGTCTGCATCGAGGCGCTGGCTGCCGGCGCCACCTTCGTGGCCCGCAGCTTCGCCGGCGACCCGAAGCAGGTCGAAGCGCTGCTTCACGCCGCGCTGTGCCACCGCGGCATCGGCGGTGCTCGACATCATCAGCCCTTGCGTGACCTTCAACAACCATGAAGAGTCGACCAAGAGCTACACCTGGGGCAAAGAGCACGAGGACGCCGCTCAACGAGCTGATCGGCTTCATGCCCAAGGGCCAGCACGAGATCACCATCGAGGACTACGAGACGGAGATCGAGGTGGAGATGCACGACGGCTCCCGCATCGTGCTGAAGAAGCTTGACCCGGGCTACGATCCGACCGACAAGGCGGACGCTTTCCAGGGTGCTGGAGGATGCCCGTTGCGGAGCAGAAGTTCATCACCGGCCTGATCTACGTGAACGAGCAGGAGCGGCCGAACCTGCTGGAGCTGCTACACCTGCCGGAGCAGCCGCTGGCCCGGCTGCCGGAGGACCAGCTTCGCCCGAGCCGTGAGGCGCTGGCGGACATGATGGCGTCGCTCTAGCGACTCTGGCTCATACGTATACGAACGGCCTCTGCCACCTGCAGGGGCCGTTCGCTATTCTCGCAGCAGACTCGCCACACATCGCGACCGGTGCATTCCCCACCCCCACACCCTCACCGCGGGAAGCAGCACGGCACGCCGGGGCGGCGTCCGTTCTTGGCCATCCGCCTGCAAGTCGTTACAATCATCGCAGCAGTCAACGCAAGGATAATCGATCATGGTGGATGTAAGCGCCCTCAAGGGGGCAGTCGATACGCGGATCCGGGAATGGGATGCACGGCTATGGGATAGCAGCCTCAGCATCCATGCTCAGCCAGAACTCGGGTATTGCGAGCAGCACGCGGTATCTGTGTTGTGCGAGCTACTCGCCGCCGCCGGTATCGAGCCGGAGCGGGGAACGGCAGGCCTCGCCACCGCTTTCCGGGCAATGCTGCCCGGCGCTTCGCCTTCCCCCACGATCGCGCTGCTGGCCGAGTACGACGCGCTGCCCGTCGTGGGGCACGGCTGCGGCCACAACCTGATCGGGACGGCTGCGGTGGGCGCGGCGATCGGCCTTTCGGCCGTCGCCGGGCAGTTGCCCGGCAGCGTACTGGTGCTCGGCTGCCCGGCCGAGGAGTCGGCTGTAGACGGGTCCGGCGGCAAGATCCGGCTGCTGAAGCTCGGCGCGTTCGAGGGCCTCGACGCGGCGCTGATGGTGCATCCGGGGACCATCGACATCGTGTCGAATGACGGCTCGCTTGCCTCTTGCGGCATGGAGTTTGTCTTCAGCGGGCGTTCCGCACACGCCGCCGTGATGCCGCACCAGGGGATCAACGCCCTCGAGGCGGTGCTGCTCACCTTCGCCAGCATCAACGCCCTGCGCCAGCACCTGTTACCCAGCGTGCGCATCCACGGCATCATCACCGAGGGGGGCACCAGCGCCAACGTGATCCCCGAGCGGGCCGCGTGCCGTTTTCGCGTGCGCGCCGAGGAGCGGGAGTACCTGGAAGAGGTGATGGAGAAGGTGCGCGCCTGCGGCGAAGCCGGGGCCCGGGCCACCGGCTCGCAGCTCGAGGTCCACATCCTGTCTGAGGTCTACGAGGAGCTGCTGCCGAGTGAGGCGTTGGCGGGGGTGGTGCGTGCGAACATGGCCGCCACCGGGAGGGCGCTGCTCGACCATCTCCCCGGCAACAGCAAGGCATCCACCGACCTGGGAAATGTCAGCCACGTGATCCCGGCCATCAGCGCCACGTTGAAGATCGCGGAAGACAACACCGCATTCCACAGCCCCGGCTTCGCCGCCGCATCCGCCTCCCCGACCGGCCGGACGATGCTGCTGGACGCCGCCCGCGTCCTGGCCTGGAGCACGATCGACCTGCTGGTCGACCCGGGCAAGCTAGAGGCGGCAAAGAGCGAGTTTCAGGAGAGGAAAGGCACGCGTTTCTCATAGAGACCGCATCCGCAAAGCTTGTGCCGCGGCGCAAGGGCCTGGCATTCGCCGGCCTTGTAGCCGTCCCTCAAGACCACGTAACCGTCCCCCAAGACCATTGTAGCCGTAAAGCACTCGCCGCCCATGTAACTTGCACAGCTTCAGTACAGCGAGTGCTTTACCCGTGCCCACACACTCCCAATACCTGGCTCCCGTGACACGAATCGCGCGGGACGCGGCCGATGCGGATTGGGCGGCAACGGAACACTCTCAACGCAAAGAGGTACAGACGCAAAGGCTTCCGCGGGTCGCGCGGCTGCGGGCGCCGGGACGGGCCGTCAACGAATTACGGGAACGAATAAACGAATTTCGGCGGACAAGGTACGTGGCGGGCCGGTCGATGGGGGATGTTGAGCGCGGGTCGCTCGGTGGGGAACGTTGGGAACGGGTGGCTCACGCTCCGGACGTAGGGGGCGGGTCGCCCGCCCCGCTGGCTGCACTGCCACGCGACTACCGGGGCGCGGCGCGGATGCGTGGCCCGGGGCTCGGCGCGGTTGCCTTCGATGCGAGTTGGACGGGCAACGGGGCGTCCTTCGACAAGCTCAGGATGGAGTTGTAAGGGGTTGACAACGATGAAGATGGTGCGGCCCAGGAACCCCGAACATGGGTGCCACAGCCTACCGGTACCCCTGAACGGAATTATTCGCTTCGTTGACTACCACTGACTACTCCATACTGAGCCTGTCGAAGTACGCCCCGTTGCCCATTCAACTCGCATCGAAGCGCGCCCCGCCGCGCCGGCGCTACCCGCCCACCACGCTCCACAGCAGCTCCCCCGGATCCATCACCTTCATGCGCGACTTCTCGCGGCGCAGAGCGGCGGCGAGGGTGCGCTTGCACTGCTGGCAGGGCGTAACCAGGATGCGGGCGCCGGTGTCGATGGCCTGGCGCGCCCGGCGATCTGCGATGGCGGCGACGAGCCCGGCGTTGACGGCTTCCATGTTGCCGCCCCCACCGCAGCAGAGCGCGTGCTCGCGGTTGTCCTCCATCTCGACCAGCTCCGAGCCCGGGGATCGCCCGCAGCAGGGCGCGCGGCTCGTCGTACAGGCCGCTGTTTCGCCCCAGGTCGCACGGGTCGTGGTAGGTCACGCGCTGCTCGAACGGTTCCGGCTTCACGCGCCCCGCCGACACGAAGCCGGCCAGCATCTCGGTAGCGTGCAGCACGCGGAACGGCAGCGACATGCCCAGCAGCTCGGGGTAAACGTCGCGCCACATGTGGTAGCACGACGGGCAACTGGCCACGAGCGCCCGGGGATACAGCGTCGCCACCGCGTCGACGTTCTGGCGCGCGACGGTGGCCGCCTCTCCGGGCAGACCCATCGCCAGCAGCGGGAAGGCGCAGCAGCGCTCGCCGCTCCCGAGGGTGGTGAAATCGACGCCGGCGCCGTCCATGAGTTGGGCCATCGATTGCGCGATGGCCTGCCCTTGCGGGTAGAGAGAGGTCACGCAGCCCAGAAAATAGAGGTATTCGGCTCCGGCGTGCGGCTCGAGCCCGGCGATGGGGGTCTCGAGGTCGTCGCGCCACAACAGGCGGCTCTCCGCCGGCTCGCCGGTGATGCTGCCCGGACCCGTCAGGTTGTCGCGGAGCGCCGCGAGCGGCCTGCCCTGGAGCGCTCCCGCTGACGCGGCGTGCTCACGCAGCTCGAACCAGGTGGCGACGGTGTCGATGCGGGTGCTGCACACCTGTCGGCAGGCGCCGCAGAGGGTGCACTCGTAGATGCGCTGCGCCTCGTCGTGTCCCAGCGCCTTGCCCGCGGCCGCCAGGCGGGCGGTCGCCATCCGGCCGCGCTGGCCGGTCGACTCCCAGCCCATCTCGGCGAACACGGGGCAGGCGGCCTGGCAGTAGCCGCAGTGGGCACAGACGAGCGAATCGTGCGCGATGCCGGCGGCGAAGGACTTCATGATGCGCCCCCGGCGACCCGGCGCACGGCCGCGAGCACGGCCATGGCGGGATGGAAGAGCGCCGGCTGCAGCAGGAGCGGCGGCGCATACCCCTTCCCCGGGTTCAACACGCCGTGCGGATCGAATCGCTGTTTCCGCGCCTGCCGCTCGGCGAGCTGCGCCCCCGAGTAGCTGCGCCGCAGATACGGCGTGTTCCACACCCCGGTGCCGTACGGCCGCCCACCGTGGCGCGCCGCCGTCGCAAACAGGGCGCGGGTGAGGCTCAGGTCGAGCAGGTAACGGGCGGTGCGGGTCTCGTCGCACGGGAACATCGACATGACGGTGAGCAGATCCGGCCCGATCACGGTGCCGTAGGTGGCGATGGGCAGCCGCTGCGCGGCTCCCAACCGCTCCACGTCCCGTGCGTACGCCGCCAGTCCCGCCGCGGGCAGCCACGATTCGGCCCCCAGCACGCTGGGCCCGGCCCGCTTGAGCCGGAGCGCCGAGAAGCGCTCGTCCCACTCGCGTGCCGCCTCGGCTTCGGGCAGCAGGTCGCCGTCGCTGGAGCGCACGATCGCGGCCATGCGTTCTCCGCCTGCCGCTCACCTCCTGCTCGTCGCCGTCGTAGGTGACTGCCAGGACCGCGCGGCCGGTGGCCGGCTCGAAGCCGGCAGCACGCAGCAGCGACTGGTATCCGCTGCCGGCGAAGTGCATGTAGAACGGGAGCGGGCCTCCGGCCGTGACGGCGCGCAGGGCCGCGGCCAGGGCATCCATGCGCTCGAAAGCCGCCAGCAGGTGTATCGTCGGCCGGCGGGACGGGCCGCACGCGCAGCTCCAGCTCGGTCACGACGCCGAGGGTGCCTTCGCTGCCCTCGAAGAGCGCCGGCTCGAGCTCGGAACCTTCGACCGCGTCGACGATCTCGCCCCCCGGCAGCACGACCTGGGCGCGCACCACGTGCGCGGCAAAGGGCCCGTGCCTGAGGCTGCCGATGCCGTAGCCTTCCATGTTGAGCCAGCCGCCCACGGTGGCGGCGGGAGCGCTGGTGGGGTAGGCGAGGAGCGTGAATCCGCGCCGCCGCAGCCACGCGTCCAGCTCGTCGAAGCGGGTAGCCGCGCGGACCCGCACCGTCCGGGCATCAGGATCGAGGCTGACGATGCCGCGCAGCCGGTTCAGGTCGAGCACGATGCCGCGGCGAACGGGGACGGCGTTCCAGAAGGCGGTCGTGGCCGCAGCGCGCGGGGTAACCGGCACGCCGTGCCCGGCCGCATAGCGAAGCAGTCCCGCGACCTCTTCCGCCGAGACGGGAGCGGCGATGCCGTCGGGCATTGTGTCGGCGACCAGGCGCGCCAGGAACGCGGGACGGCGGCCAGATCGCGGCGGTAGAAGCCGCGCTCGAACTCGCTCTCGGTGTAGCGGTCGCCGAGCAAGGCTGCCAGCTCCGGATGCCTGATCGTTTGTTCCGTCACACCTACCCCTTGCCTTGAGCGATGCGCTCGACTTCGGCCAGGAACCAGGGAGCGAAATCGGGAGAGGTAACGCGCTTGAGGTTCTCGAGCTGCCCCTTATCCTCGGCCCGGATGCGGAGGATCCATCCTTCGCCGTACGGGTCGCTGTTGATCAGCGTCGGGTCGTCCTCCAGCGCGTCGTTGACCTCGATCACCTCGCCGGTGACCGGCGCATAGAGCCGGCCCACCCACTTGCCGGACTCGATCGAGCCGATCGGCTTGCCCTGCTCGACCTTGCGGCCCGGCGCGGGGCAGTCCCACGAAGGCGATCTCCTTCGCCGCCGCCTGCGCGTAATGGCTCAGCCCCATGGTCACCTCATCGCCGTCGAGCCGGGCGTACTGGTGATGTTCGTCGTAGTACAGTTCCTCGGGGAACTCGTAGCCGCCGATGTTGGCCATGCACGCTGTACTCTCCGCCCCTCGCGATCGCGGGGGAACGCATCTCGCGGAGCCGCCGCGAGCGAAGGCTAAATCTTCAGCCGCGGGTCGAATGCATCCCGCAGGCCGTCGCCCAGCCGGTTCACCGCCATCACCGTCACCATGATCGCCAGCCCGGGGAAGGTGGTGGCCCACCATGCCTCGCGCAGGTAGCCGCGGCCTTCGTACAGCATCGTGCCCCACTCCGGCGTCGGCGGCTGGGCGCCCAAGCCCAGGAAGCTGAGGGCGCAGATGTTCAGGATCGCCCAGGCCACGCCCAGGGTCGACCAGGATGATCACGGGCGCGAAGACGTTCGGCAGGATGTGCCGCACCATGATGCGCCGGTCGCGGCAGCCCACGACGCCGCGCCGCATCGACGTACAGGTTCTCCTTGGCAGACAGCACGCAGCCGCGCACGGTGCGGGTGTAGGTGGGGATGCGCCGAGATGCCCACCGCCAGCACGGCAGTTGGTCAGCCCGGCCCCAGCAGCGACACGATGATCAGCGCCAGGAAGATGCCGGGGAAGGCCAGCAGCATGTCCATGGCCCGCATGATGATCATGTCCAGCCAGCCGCCATAGTAGCCGGCCACCAGCCCCAGGGTCACGCCGATGAGGCTGGCGAAGCAGCACCGCGGCGAAGCCACGGCCAGGGAGATGCGCGCCCCATAGATCGTCGCGGCTCAGGATGTCGCGCCCGAACAGGTCGGTGCCAAAGAGGTGCGCCGCCTCCGGCGCGTCGAAGCTGCCGCCGGTGCCCATCACCAGTGGGTCGTAGGGCGCGACCAGGGGCGCGGCACGGCCGGCGACCGCCAGGAGCACCAGCACGACGAGGCCGGTCACGGCGGCGGGCTTCCCGGCCAGCCGGCGCAGCGCCAGCTGCGCCGGGCTCTCCGAGGCGACGCTTGCTCACGCCATCGCCGGCCACGGATTGCCGCCGCATCGATCACGGCGGGACGTCACCGCTGCAGGGCCTACTGACATCGGATCCGCGGATCGAGGAACGCATAGCAGATGTCTACGATCAGGTTGACCAGCATGTAGATCACCGCCACGAAGAGTACGATGCCCTGCACCACCGGCAGGTCCTTGTAGATGATGGCCTCCACCGCCACGCGGCCCAGCCCCTGCCGGGCGAAGACCGTCTCGGTGACCACCGTGCCGCCCAGCAGGAAGCCGAACTGCAGGCCCGCCACGGTGACCACCGGGATCAGGGCGTTCCTGAGGGCGTGGCGGAACAGCATCAGCCGCTCGCGCAGCCCCTTGGCGCGCGCCGTGGTCATGTACTCCTGCCGCAGCACTTCCAGCATGCTGGAGCGCACCAGGCGGGCGATGGTCGCCGCCGAGTTGGCGCCCAGCACCACCGCCGGCAGCACCAGGTGCTGCAGAGTGCCCTGCCCGCCGCTGGGCAGCCAGCCCAGGCGCAGGCTGAAGAGAAAGATCAGCAGCAGCGCCAGCCAGAAGCCGGGCATCGAGACGCTGACCACGGCCAGGGTCATGGTGAGGTTGTCGATCCAGCTGTCTCTGGAATCGCGGCCGCCAGCACGCCAAGCAGCACCCCCAGCACGATAGCCAGCAGCCATGGCCGAAAGCGCCAGCTCCATGGTGGACGGCAGTTCTGGCCGATGATCTCAGTCACCGGGCGGTAGGTGAAGAGCGAGGTGCCCAGGTCGCCGCGCAGCAGGCCGCCCAGGTACCGCACGTACTGGACGGGCAGCGGCAGGTCCAGCCCAAGCTGCGACCGCAGCCGAGCCACGGCCTCCGGGCGCGCGCCGGACTGCGCCAGGATCACCTCCGCCGGGTCGCCCGGAATCAGGTGCATCATGGAGAAGACGATGAGCGTGAGCCCCAGCAGCATGGGGATGCCGATCAGCAGGCGGCGGGCGATGTACTTCGCCATAAGCGCATGCCCTCGGATGACGTAGGGCGGGAGGCCGCGCCTACAGGCGCCGATTCGCTTACGCCCGTCAGGCGAGACGAGCTACGCTTCGACTCGCCTCACCCGTGAGCTACTTCGCGATCTCACGTCGTACAAGTACGGCCACCAGCCGTGCACGTCGTACAGCCAGCCCCTTGACCTTGGCGCTGGCGCCGTTCCAGTTGGTGTAGTCGCGGACCGGGATCACGAGCGCCTGCTCCATGACCGTCTTCTGCACCTTCTTGTACAGAGTCCAGGCGCGTCGCCGGATCCGGGTCGGCGTCGGCCTGATCCAGCAGCTTGTCCAGCTCCGGGTCGTCATACTTGGACCAGTTGTAGCCGCCCTTGGACGGAAGATGCGCGCTCAGGAAGGAGGGATCGGTGGCGCTCAGGCTGTTCGGGCGCCAGGTGGTGCTTGCCCTCCTTGGTTGCCGTCTGGCCGCCGGGAAGGCCACGATCTGCGTCTTCAGCTCCACGCCGACCATGCTTGAGCTGCGCCTGCAGCATCTGGCCGGTCTCGCTGCAGGAAGCCCCAGGTCTGCAGATAGGTCTCCAGCGACAGCCGCTTGCCGTCCTTCACGCGGATGCCGTCGGCGCCGGGCTTCCAGCCGGCCTCATCCAGCAGTGCCTTGGCCTTGGCCAGGTCGTACGGGTACATGGACTCCACGCTCTTCTCGTAGCCAGAGCGGATGCGGCTCCACGGCCCGTAGGCCACGGGCGACAGATCCTGGAAGACCGTCTTGACGATGGCCTTGCGGTCGGTCCGTAGAGCAGCGCCTGGCGCACCTTCAGATCATCGGTCGGCGGGTTGGCCGCTGTTCATGAAGAACAGCAGGGGCAGGCCGGGGTACCGGCACGACCATCACCTGGTACTTGGCGTCCTTCTGCAGGCGCTCGGCGTCCTGCGGCGGCAGCTCGCCGATGACTCCACGGCGCCGGTCTCCAGCGCAGGCGCCCGGGTGGCGGCATCCGGGTAGAACTTGAAGACGATGCGGTCAAGATAGGCCGGCGCCGGTGTGCTTGTAGACCGACGGGCCCCACTTGTAGTCCGGGTTCTTCTCCAGGACGATGGTGTCCTTGGGCACGTATTCCTTCTCGACGAACTTGAAGGGACCGGTGCCCACCTGGTGCATCTGGTAGTCGGCCGGTCCCCACTTCTTGAAGGCCGTGGGCGAGGCCATGCCGAGATACACCTGCGCCGCGCGAGTCCAGGAACGGCGTGTACGGCTTGTCGAAGTTCACCTTGGCCGTGAACTCGTCCACCACCTCGGTGCTCTTGTACGGTCCCAGCAGCGGATGCGCCTTGCCGACTTGGTGGCCGGGTCCACGATGCGGTCCAAGTTGTCCTTCACGGCCTGGGCGTTGAAGGGGGTGCCGTCGTGGAACTTGACGTCCTTGCGCAGCTTGAAGGTGTAGCGCTTGGCCGTCCGTCCGAGACCGTCCACGACTCGGCCAGGCCCGGGCACGAACTTGTTGTCCGCGGTCAGGTAGACCAGGGTGTCGTAGACGCTGGTCAGCGGGATGCCCAGCTCGGACGAGGAGTGGATGTGCGGGTCGATGCCCGACACCACCAGCGTCAGGCCGTACTTGAGCTCCTTCTTGGCAGCCGCGGTGGGGGCGGTGGTCGGCTCGGCGGCCGGCGCGGCAGTAGCCGTGGGCGCAGCCGCCGAAGGTGCGGCCGTCGGCTGGGGCCGCGTCGGTCGGCGCTTGGTCGGCGCGACGGTCGGAGCGGCCGTGGCAGCGTGGCGCATGCCTGACAAGCTCATCGTCATCGCCAGTATGACGCCCAGGGTCAGCTACGAACCAGCAGTCGCGCCGGTCGCCATGGATGTTCCTCCTGCATCGGCATTGGACTCGAATGCCCTGACACACCATGATCGATTGCCTCGTCTCCAGTCTGCTACTCGGTGCCACCCCCTTTCCTATCGACTGATCCCTGCTCAGCCGGATCGCTGCGTCCATCGAGTATACGCGCGTAGCGCATTTCCTCCCAGGATCATCGCCTGCAACTCACTCCTCGGAGCAAGTCCGAGACCCGTGACCTGGCCGATGGCAGCGGGCGAAACCGGGAATCGTTCTGGCGCCTGGGATACAGGATCAGCGGGTAGTCGCGTGCCGAACAGCACCTTCCCGGCCCCCACCATCCCGACGACCGAACGGAAGACCCGAGGCATCGTAGAGCAGGGGCGACGCGGCGGTATCATAGTAAACATTCGCGCGCCGCCCTGCGCACCTCGGGCATCAGCTCGTAGAACGGGAAGCCGCCGCCCCAGTGCGCCAACACCAGCTTGAGCGCCGGGTAGCGCTGTGACAGGCGGTACACCTGCGGCGAGCGCCAAGTTGCCCCTTGCCCGGGTACTCGTGCCCCACCGGCTCGTTGGTGTGCAGCAGCATCACCGGCACGCCCGTTTCAGCGGCCGCAGCCGCCAGCCGCCATCATGCCCGGCTCATCCAGCCGGAAGCGCTGGCCCGTCGGCGTTCAGCTCCCCCACGCCTGCCAAGCCCGCCTCCAGGCACCGGCGCAGCTCGCGCACTGCCGCCGCGCCCGCCGTGGGCTGGACCGCCGCCAGCCCGCGCAGCCGATCGCGCGGCGTCTGGACGACCTCCATCAGCCAGGAGTTGTGCTCAACGCAGAAGTCCTCGCTGCTGCCAGGGCCACCCCGACCACGACCGCTTGCGCCACGCCGTCGCGTCCATGTCGGCCAGCAAGCTGCTCCAGCGAACCATGTGCGCTCGGGCACTGCTGTACAGATAGCCGAAGAACGGGTCGCGCGGCGGAGTACCGCTCCCGGTCGGCCGACACGTCGGGCGGGAAGAGGTGAATGTGCGCATCGACCACATCAGACGGCAGCGGGATCAGCCATGCAAACGCGTGCCCCCTCGGGATCGTAGAACGGCGCGCCGCGCCAACCTGGCCGGGTGCAGCCGGCCCTCAGCCTCGACCTCCTACCTCCGCGCCTTCCACGGCAGGCTCCGACCGAGACCAGCGCGATGCCCAGCGGCCGCCCGACCGCGTAGCCCATAGGCGCCGCTGGTCACCTTGCCGACCGACTGCCCCACCGCGCAGGATGGCGCAGCCGCCAGCGGGAACCAGGTCGTCCAGCATCTCCACGGTGACCAGCCGGCGGCGCACGCCCTCCGCCTCTGGCGCAGCAGCGCCTCGCGGCCCACAAACTCGCCCTTGTCGCACTTCACCGTCCAGCCCAGCCCGGCCTCCACGGGCGTCACGCCGTCCAGGAAATCGAAGCGGCACGATGTACCCTTCTCATGCCGCAGGCCGAAAGACGGTCGCCAGCCCGACACGGCAGCATGCCATGACGCGGCTGCCCCGCGGCCATCACCGCCTCCCACAGCGTCGTTGCGCGTGCTCCGCCGGCACGATCAGCTCGTAGCCCAGCTCGCCGGTGTAGCCCGTTCGCGAGACGATGCCGCGCGGGATCGCCGGCCAGCGTGCCCTCCCGAAAGCTCATGTATGCGCAGGGCCTGCAGGTCGGCCGGGCGTGAGCTGCGACACGATCTGCCTCGGCTGCGGGCCCTGCACGGCCAGCAGCGCGACCCCGGACGACACGTCGGTGATGCAGACGTCCAGGCCGCGCGGCCTGGCCGCGCAGCCAATCCAGCTCCGGGCGCTCGTTGGCCCGGTTGCTGCCCCAGGCGGTCATCAGCCAGTAGCGCCGCTCGCCCGAGCCGGTAGACCGTGATGTCCGACAGGATCGAGCCGTCGGGTCGGCACATGGTGGTGTAGAGCACCTGCCGGCGGGCATGCGCCGCGGCATCGTTCACGATGACCCGCTGCACGAGCGGCCAGCGCATCGCTGCCCTGCACGCTCGATCTCGCCCGTGGACGACCAGTCGAACAACCCGGCGCTGCCGCGCACGGCCATGTGCTCGGCCCGGGCGCCGCTGAACTCGTCGGGCATCGCCCAGCCCTGGACCTCACGCATCGTCGCCGCCGGCCGCCAGCTCTGGTGGTAGAACGGTGTGCGTTTCATCGCTGTCCTGTCCGCCTCGTCGATCACGCCCGGAGCCTGCTCCGCCCGCAGCGGGGCGTCGCAACCTCAGTGGCCTCACCTGCGAGCACAGCAGCTCGGTGATGTCCATGACCTTGAGCCGGCTGCTTGCGCCCGCTGCCGCGACTGCTGCAGCTGCATCAGGCAGGCAGGGCAGGCGCGAGACCAGCAGCTCGGCCCCGGTGCCTTCCGCTTCGGCGATGCGGTCGGCGCCGGCCAGGTTCGGCCATGTCCGCGAAGTCGTAGCGGATCATGCCGCCCGCGCCGCAGCAGTAGGCGTCGCGGCGGTTGCGCGGCATCTCCACCAGCTGATACGCCGGGGATGGCCTGCAGCAGCCGCCGCGGCGCCTCGTAGATGCCCATCCAGCGGCCCGAGCACGCACGGGTCGTGGTAGGTCACGACGGTCTTGGGCCGGTAGCGCTCCATGGCGATCTCGCCGCGCTCCAGCCGGTCGGCCAGCAGCTCCACGACGTGCAGCGACTCGAACGGGCAGCGGCGTTCCCGTCAGCTTCGGCGCATCGTCGCGGAAGGCGCGCTGGCAGCCGGGGCAGTTGAAGACGATCTGGCTGGCGCCCAGCGCGCTGCGACCTGCTCCAGGGTGTGCTCCATGAAGCTGCGCGGGCCTTGTCGGGCTGCCCGGCCGCCAGGTAGGGGTGGCCGCAGCACCACTCGTCGCTCGAGCACGGTGAAATCGATCGCCGGCCTTTTCCAGCAGCGACGTAGGTGTCCAGCGCCATGTTTTGCCGCGACGTAGGCCGACGTGCAGCCGACGTAGAACACCACTTCCGCCTTGCTTGTCCACGCGGCTGCGAGTCGGGCAGCCAGGCCAGCCGGTCCTCCTGTGGCGCCTGGTAGACGTTGTGGTACTCGCCCAGCCCGCCCTCGTCGGACGAGCCCGGCAGCCAGGTTCGGCGGGAGCAAGCCCCAGCTCGGCCAGATCCTCCTTCATCGCCTCGTAGATGTCGGTCGTGCGAAGGTACTTGAAGCAGTGCTCGGCGCAGGCCCGGCACTCGGTGCAGGCGAAGACGCGCTGCGGCGATCTCGGCGTCGTAGTCGATCACGCCGTCCACCAGCGCGCGGGCCAGGAAGAAGCGGCCGCGGCCGGTGTACGATTCGAAGCGGCCCGTAGCGGTAGGCCGGGCACTTGTTGTAGCGCTCAGCCCAGCCAGCTCAGATCGAAACAGTGCGCGCAGCGGTTGCACTGGTAGACGATCTCGCGTGACGGCGTCGATCGCCCGCTCGCTGCTAGCCATTCGCCTCACCCTCCATTTGCCCAGTCGGACCGTCTCGCCCAGCATCAGGACGCCCGGATTCAGGATGCCGTTGGGGTCCAGCGCTCTCTTCAGCAGTTCGCATCAACCCGAAGCCGCCGCCCATCTTGGGCATGATGTGCTCGGCCAGCGGCGCCAGGATCCCGCCGGGCGAGCCATAGTGGCTGCACAGATACTCGGAGTAGTCGGCGCGCATCTTCAGGCCATACTGCCAGGCCTCCTGATCCAGCTCCGGGTAGAGCGTGTCGATCCACAAGAACGCCGCGTTGCGGCTGAAGTAGACGTCGTAGCACTTGATGCGGATGCCGTGGCGGGCGAACTCCTCGGCGTGCTCCACCTCGTACTGCTTCAGGTAGCGGATCGCATCCTTGACCTTGTCGGTCGGGATGAAGGCCGTCGCCTCCGGGCAGGTGTAGGGCCGGTCGCTGTAGTAGGCCTCGGGCGGCGGTGTTGCGCAGCCACGAGTACATGTGGTGCACCCAGTAGCGCTCGGTGGCGCTCTCGTCCAGCCGCACGCCGTTGAAGGCGCCGCAGATGGCGTGGGCAGCCGCCAGCCGCTCCTCCGCGGCAGCCGCGCCGTCGCGGATCACGATGTGCAGGAAAGCCTCGCCCTCGCATGCCCGAGCGGCTTGGGGCCGCCGAAGAGCCCCACCAGGTGCGTGGGGACGCGCCGGCGCTGCAGCGCCTGCGGCCGCATCCACCGCTGCTTCCACGCTGTCGAAGGCGTAGAAGGCGAATCGCTCGCTCTCCGGCTTCCGGCGGATCTTGTAGGTCACCCGCGTGATGATCCCGAAGACGCCGCACGAGCCGATGAAGAGCCCGGCCAGGTCAGGGCCGTTGGCGTAGCGCTCGAACGGCCAGCCCGCGGCGGCCCGGTTCGCCGCGAACCGGTGTAGATCACCTGCCGTTCGGGCAGCACGACCTCCAGCGCCACGACCGCAGTCGCCGGTCATCCCGTACTCGGCCAGCCCGTGCGGCACCGAGTTGTAGGCCACCGAGCCGCCGACGGTGCAGACGAACATGCCGCCGGAACCGGGCACCGCCAGCTCCCAGCCGCGCTTGTCCAGCTCGCACATCCACCGCGTGCCAGATCGGCGCCGGTCTGCACAGTGACCACCTGGTTCTCGAAGTCCATCTTCTCGACGGCGTTCATCAGGTCCAGCGCCATGCAGGATGCAGCCCTCGCGGATGCCGTGGCCGATGAAGGTGGAGGAGCGGCCCCAGATGAAGATGGGGGTGTGGTTCCGGTTGGCCAGCCGCACGATCCCGCTCACCTGCTCGGTGCGTGCGCGGCCGGACGACGACCGCCGGCACGCCGCCCGGGGTTGGGCCCGCAGTCGCGGGTGTGGCAGATGCGGTCCACCAGCTTGTCGCTCACGTACTCTGCCCGCAGATCGCGGCCAGCTCAAGGGTGAGATTCTCCAAAATCCTCCTCCTGACCTGACGCACATTCCGGCGTGCGCTGCCGGACTATCGTCGTCCCGAGCGTGGACCCCACGAAGCCTCTGGCGCCGCAAACGAAGCGGCCGCGTCCACCGGGCGCCGCCCGGCCAGCTGCACCGTGCCGAGCAGCGCGCCCCGCCGGCGCCGATGGCCAGCCGGCCACCCAACATCCCGACCTGCCCGGGGCCTCGCGCGCGACTCCGGCAGCGACCTCGGCTTCCAGCACCTCGACCGCCGGCCGCGCCACGCGGTGAAGGTACCCGGCCAGGGGTCGTAGGCGCGCACCAGGCGCGCCAGCTCGACCGCAGGCCGCGTCCAGTCGATGCGCCCCTGGTCCTTGCTCAACCGATCGCACCAGGTCGCCTGGTCGTGATCCTGCTGCCACGGCTTGATGTCGCCGCGCAGCCAGCGCTCGACGGCGTGCAGAAAGACTCCGGCGCCCCAGCTCCGCCAGGCGCGCCCTCAGTTGCCCGGCGGTCTCCCCTGCGCGGATCGCCGATCGCTCCTGGGCCAGTATGTCGCCGGCATCCATCTCATCCATCACAAAGAGGATGGTGACGCCTGTCTCGTCGTCGCCGGCCAGGATGGCGGCCGCCATCGGGCAGGCGCCCCGCCAGCGGGGCAACAGGGACGGGTGCAGGTTGAGGCAGCCGCGCGGCGGCGAGCGCCACGATCGGAGCCGGGATGTACTTGCCGTAAGCGGCGACCAGGATCAGGTCGGCGCGCAGCGCGCCGGATCGTGCAGCGACGGCGGGCTCCGACAGGTTGTCCGGCTGCAGGACGGGTATCCCGGCTGCCCCGGCCGCGACCTTCACGGCGGCGGGCGTGGGGCGCAGCCCGCGGCCCACCGGCTTGTCCGGCTGGCAGACCACGCCCACCACGTCGTACCCGGCGGCAAGGAACGTTTGCACCACCGGGATGCCGAACGCCGGGCTGCTCATCAGAGCACGCCGAATTCCTGCGGTGCATCGCACGCTCGATGAGGATCACGCGATGTCGTCACGCTGTTGTGCAAGCGTACGCCTCACAGCGGCGACTCGCGCACAGCGTATCCACAAGTGTCAACGTCGATGCGCGCCTCGCCCTACTGCGCCCGCCGATCTCGCACGAGCCCGGGTCGTACAGATCGGCCCCGTATGCCGCCGCCTCGGCGACCGCCCTCTCTTCGTCCACCGGTCAGGACTTGCCGTCTCGCATCACCACCCGCCGTCGATGATCGTCGCCACCACGTCGCTCGCCCTGGCACAGTAGACCAGCGTGTTCACGATATCGTGGACCGGCAGGAGGTGCGGCGCCGAAAGCGCCACCAGCGCCAGGTCCGCCAGCAGCCCGGGCTCGACGGTGCCGGCCTCGATGCCGGCCGCCCGGGCGCCGCCTTCGGTGGCCATGCGGAACGCCTCGCCGCGCGGTGAGCACCGTGGGGTCCTCGGCCACCCCCTTGTGGAGCAGGGCGGCGATGCGGGTCTCCTCGAACATGTCCAGCATGTCGTTGGAGGCCGCGCCGTCGGCCGCCAGGGCGACCGGCACGCCTGCGGGCAGCATCCGCGGCACCGGCGCGATGCCGCTGCCCAGCTTCAGGTTGCTCTTCGGGCAGTGCACCACCGTGGCGCCGCTGCCGGCCAGCAGCCCGATCTCCTCGTCCGTCACGTGGACGCAGTGCACCGCGCTGGTCCCCGGTCGCAGCAACCCAAGCTGTGCGGCATAGGCCACGGGCGTCAGGCCCGTCTCCTGCCGCACCTTCTCCACCTCGTACCGCGTCTCCGCCAGGTGGATCTGCAGCCCGATGCCGATCCGCTCGGCCTGATCGCGCGACCATTCCAGCAGCTCGCGGCTGCAGAGGAACGGCGTCGAGGGCGCCATGACGGCGCTCGACACGCGGGTCCGCGCCGCGCCACTTCTCGGCCAGAGCGCAGCGCCTCGGCCCGCGCCTGCGCGGCGGTCGCGGCGCAGCGTCCGGCAGCCAGCGGTCGGAGAGGGCGACGGCCGCCACGCCGCGGATGCCCACCTCGATCCACCCGTCGAACACCGAGTCCATGTTCATGTTCATGTCGATGCAGCAGGTCACGCCGCCGCGGAACTGCTCGATGGCGCTGAGGACGGCCCAATGGTGGCCGCAGCGCTCGTCGTGCGGTCCAGTGGAGCCGGTGGATGGCGTAGGCGAGGGGATAGAGGGTGGTGTCGCACCACTCGACCAGGCCGACGTCGTCGCGCAGGCCCTTGAGGAAATTCTGATAGAGATGGGTGTGGGCGTTGACCAGCCCCGGAATCACGGCGCAGCCGCGCCCGTCAATTCGATCAGAACCGCTGTACAGCTCGGGGGGGAAGTGCCCTATCTCGACGACCCGATCACCCTCTATCCGAACGTCGACGTCTCGCTCAATCCGGTCCGCATCGCGAACAACATAGCTGGCATGCTCGATGATCAACGAAAAGCGCCTCATGTGGCAGTTGAAAGGGAGCGCTGAGCGGCAGGCAGAAGCGGCATCATCGCCCCAACCGGAAACTAGATTACATTATCCCTCCTGCCCGGCAAAGGGACAAATGACGGCCAATTGCACGCCGGTTGGGATATTTGTCACATAGACCGCAGTTATTTCACCCACCCCCGCACCGAGACGGCGTCGGCCACGCGCTGCACTGCCACGAGGTACGCCGCCAGCCGGTTGTGGACGTGGTGCGCCTGCGCCGTGAGGTGAACGGCCTCGAAAGCCTTCGTCATCTTCGCGTCGAGCCGGGAGTACACCTCTTCCACGGGCCAGAAGTAGTTGTACGCATCCTGTACCTGCTCGAAGTAGCTGACGGTCACGCCGCCGGCGTTGCACAGGAAGTCGGGGATCACGTAGACATTCCTGTCGTGCAGGATGCAGTCGGCCTCGGGCGTGGTGGGTCCGTTTGCCAGCTCTGCCACGATGCGCGCCTTGATCCGGTCCGCATTGGCCTCGTTGATCTGGTTTTCGAGGGCGGATGGGAAGAGCACCTCAACCGGCAGCTCGAGCAGCTCGGCGTTCGAGATGGCGTCCGCGCCCGGCAGCCCCACGACGCTGCCGCTCTCCTGTTTCCACTGGAGCGCCTTCTCCAGGTGTACGCCATGCTCGTTGTAGACGCCGCCGCGGGAATCGCTGACGGCCACCACCTTCAGGCCCAGCAGATCGCGCCCGAGACGATGGGCGTACTGCCCGGCATTCCCGTAGCCCTGGATGGCGGCCCGCAAGCCCGGGGGTATTCATGCGCAGCGTGCGGGCGGCCTCGCGCACCGTGTACATGCCGCCGCGCGCGGTCGCGTCGCCCCGCCCCAGCGAGCCCCCCAGGTTGATCGGCTTGCCGGTGATCACGCCCGGCACGTGGCGCCCGGTGATCGCCTGGTACTCGTCCATCATCCACGCCATGATCTGGGGCGTGGTGTAGACGTCGGGCGCGGGCACATCCTTGTCCGGGCCGATGAAGTACGCCACCTGGCGCATGTAGGCGCGGCTGAGCCGCTCCAGCTCGATCTCCGACAACTGCTTCGGGTCGCAGATGATGCCACCCTTCCCGCCGCCGAGCGGGATGTCCACCACGGCCGTCTTCCAGGTCATCCAGGCGGCCAGCGCCCGCACGGTGTCGATGGTCTCGTCGGGGTGGAAGCGGATGCCCCCCTTCGCCGGGCCGCGGGCGTCGTTGTACTGCACGCGGAAGCCGCTGAAGCTGTGGTAGCTGCCGTCATCCATGCGGACGGGGAGGGTGAAGTGCAGTTCGCGCATCGGTTCGCGGAGAAAGGCGTTCATGGCCGGCGACAGGCCCAGCAGGCCCGCGGCCTCGTCTAGCTGCTGCTGCGCTACGGCGAAGGGGTTGAATAGCGAGGACATGGCTGCTCCTGTTGCACGGGCAAGACCGGCCGATCGCGAAGACGGCCGATGCGAGATATGGACCGCTGGCAAGACCCACGACTGGCAAACAGAGCGAAGCTACCCGGAGAGGCGGCATCCCTGGCTGGCGCGGAAGGCCAACGCAGTGCCGGGGCACGGGGAATTATAGCATATGCTGCGACGGCGCAAGCGGAGCTGTTCCGCACCGCATCAGGGGACTCAGTAGATGGGTGATCTGCGGACATTCTGCCCAGGTCTTGACACGGCTCCACGCCAGCCCCGGCCCCGTCACCCCCACCAGCCGCTGCTCTTGGTCGTAGGCATAGGTGTACACCCCGTCGGAGAGCAGGTTGCCGGCCGCGTCCCAGGTGTAGGCCACGCCATCGGCCACGCTCAGCCGGTTGGCGCCGTCCCGCTCCGCTGCGCTACGGGGATAAGTATCCCGCTCCGCTGCGCTACGGGGATAAGTATCCCGCTCCGCTGCGCTACGGGGATAAGTATCCTACCCCGCTCCGCTGCGGGGACTATAGTCGTAGCCATAGAGGAACTTTGAGACGTGCGCCTGGCTGCCCGCACACCCCGGCGCTTACGACCGGTCCTCATCAGTTTCCCGCCGCCATTGCCCCCATGTCGATGCCAGCAGGAAAGGGATGAACATCGACCAGGTCATAGGCACGAACACGCGCAGCGCCTGCGTGAATGCCGACTCGCTGAGCATGTCCGGGGCGTAGCCCTCGCGCGCGGCGATGAGGATGGCCAAACCAACCACCGCGTAGGTAAGCTGCAGCACACGCGTCCTTTGGTGCCGGCGCCGGCGGTCAGGCTCAGCCGGGGCGGCGTTGAATGCCCGGCTCAGCACAGAGCCCAGCCCGAATCCGAACAGCGCACCCAGCCCGAATTGCAGTGGGTAGCCGGGCTGAGCCAGGGCCACCTGCAGCGGGGAGGCCGGCTCGCCGATCCAGTCGTCCAGGAACAGATACACCCAAACGAGCGGAAATCCCACGGTGACCAGCACGCGCGCCCAGGTTTTCCTGTTCATGCTTCGGCTCCCCCTGCTAGTGAGAGAAGCTGGCCGGGCGATACCACAAGGTGTATGCCCGCGCCGCCGCGCCATCCGGCCGGTAGCCGGGGTAGTTCACCAGGTGGAGGGTGATCGAAAACTCCTGATCGCCCGGTTCGTAGCCCACGTCCACCCAAGCATTGTCCACACAATACTCGCCCAGCGAGGCAGCAAAATCGCCCACCCCCAACCGAGGTGCTATCGCGAGGTAAGGGCCAATCGCAGAATCGACGATCAAAGCCGTAACCGCTATGCGTCCGTACTTAAGCACGGCGCTTTCTTCACGGCCAACCTCTCGCCAACCGAGCTCCAAGTAGTAGCGGCCGTTTTGCACGAAGGGCTGTGTGGCCTGGACCGCGAAGCCCTCACCGCGTGGGCGCAGCAGGCCACTCACCGGGGTGCCCAAAAACCCCTGCGGGTAGTGATGGAGCAGGATGCGGTCGCCGGCTTGTTTGCCCACCGGATCCCCGAGGCGCACGGCCCCGGTCAGCTCCGTCTCACCGCTGCCCTCAAACCGGAACCAATCCGGCACAACGCTTCCGTCATCGCGCATGCCAGCAAAGATGTCACCGGCCTGCGCTGCGCCGAGCATGGACAGCCAAGATGCGTCGCGTTGCCAGACGCCCCACACTACTCCCCAGGAGTCTTTGTACGTCTGCTGCAGGTAATTGCGGATGGCCTCTTCCGTAAAATGCCCCGTCGGGTCGCTGAACCTGAGCGGGTTCCCCAGGCCATAGCCGTAGCCGTTGAGCGTGCCCGGCTGCCGCACGTCCCCCGGCCAACTATCCCGCGTCAGAAACACGCCCAGCTCCGGCCGCAGGTAGCGCGCCCGCAGGTACACGAGCTCGGTCTCCGCGTCCCACCACTCCCCGCTGTAGCCGTAGGGCTGCCCGCCGTCCCCCACCAGCGGCACGCCATACGGGTCGTCCCACTCCGCTTCGCTTCGGGGACTATAGTAGCGGCGCACCGCCAGCACCGCCCCGGCCGCGTCCGTCTCCTGGCGCACGCTGTTGAGGGCATCGCGGCCCGAGAGGTAGCGCCACACCCCACCCGCCTCGCCGGCCAAGGGGCTATCCCCCATTCCATACAGGTAGCTGATGGTACCACTCGGGCTGCCGGCTTGCAGCACGGTGGCTAATTCAGGCTGCAGGTCCAGCCGGTAGGTGATGGTGACGCCGTTGGTCGCCTGCCAGCGGCGCAGCCCATCCGGGTCGTCCCACTCCGCTCCGCTGCGGGGACTATAGTAGCCCGCAGCCCCATCTACGCAGACCAGCGCGCCGACGGGCTGCGGGGTGCTCTGCAGAGCGCCACAGCCTGGGACGGTGCCGGGGAGTCGGGGTCACGCGATCCTGCCCCCCGCAGCGCAGCCAACTACACTGTCCGTGAATGCGATAGACTCGTATGCACTAGTGACCGGGCCAGTTGGCGTGCTGCGCTCGGCGTCTGATCTCTCGAACAAGCTGATCGTGGTTCTCAATCTGTGGTCCAATCACGAAACCAGGCAGAAGCGTTCGTGAATACTGCCAGCCATAGAACCTGTGAAATACTGTGATGCGCCGGGCACGAACCAACACGAAACCCCAAGGCACCTTCCCAGCACCCACATCGATGATGTCGGACCAAGCAATTCGGACCCGTGCGAAAACAAACGCTGATATCTCGAGGTGATCGTCAGCAATCCAGACTGTGGGATAGCTGTTCATCAGCCCCATCCCCACTAAGCCAAGCACGAACAGAACCCAGAGCGACAAACAACTGAGTAGTGCCACATCGCCAGCATCGCCAATGCTATCGATTCTGAGCGTATAGATGGGTATTGCAGCCGAAAGCAGTACAGCCACAACTAGAACTGCGAGCCCGACGACCTGGCTAGCCAGAGCACCAAGCCTTGCTGCGCCCGCGTAGCGGTACTTCTCCATCCCTCCCTCCATCAGCGATATGGCGACCAAGGCCAGATCGGATTCATTCCGACGTCATGGTAAATCACTTGTTGAAGATAGCCGATCAGCTGCCGCAGTTGCGGAAGTGGTGAGTACCAATGGCTTCCTCCGGTGTCCTCGCGATACACCTCAAGTGAGTATGACAACGAACCATAGCAGCCGAACTCGGGAACGGCAGCGCCAGCCCCGACGAAACCGCCGTGCGCAGTATCCCTTGGATCGAACCGATCGGACATTGGAGCACCCCAGAACAACTCGCCTGTAATGCTCCCAGAGGCGCCTGCCAATCCACCCCCGGCCCAGAAAGCACCGCGATACGCGTCGTTGGAGGGCAACCTCTTAATCAGTGTGGTGCCCCCCACGATCTGCACAGTGTTGCCAAGCAATACCCCAACCTCGGGTGATGCAAAGTAGCTGAACTCGCCAGACGACAGGTTGAGGATGGCATCAACCGACACTGCGGCGAACGCTCCCACGCCTACGTTACCCGAAAGGCGCATCCCCATGGCGTCGAAATTGCTTAGGTCGGACCCTAGTCCGCGGAGAACTCCCGCACCCTGGAAAAAGGATTGTACCTGACTCAAGGTAAGGTCGCTCGTGGTGTGGTCTGAGGTCAGGAAGGCGAGTAACTTGTCACGGCCCCCGAACGCCGCGCCGATGCCGAAGTAAGTGTCTCGCCAGTCCTTCCCGAGAGCAGCTTGCAGTGCTTCCTCAGACCAATGCCCGCTAGAATCCGCAAATCTGAGAGGATTGCCGTCAGAGTAGCTATACCCATTCAGTGTGCCCGGCCGCCGCCCGTCCCCCGGCCAGGGGTCGCGGCTGGTGAACACGCCCAGCGCCGGCCGCAGGTAGCGCGCCCGCAGGTACACCAGCCCGGTCTCGGCGTCCCACCACTCCCCGCTGTAGCCGTAGGGCTGCCCGCCGTCCCCCACCAGCGGCACCCCATACGGGTCGTAGCGCCGCACCGCCAGCACCGGCCCGGCGGCGATCACGTCCGAGAGTAGACTGTTCAAGGCCTATTAGGCACATTCACAAGGAAATGAACGGCGACCCGCTCATGCCATCGGTGGTTGCTAGTTCGGTAAGCCACTCCTCGAATGAGTTGGCCAGCACGACGTACGCGGCGCTCGTGGACTCCGCGCCAAACGGAAAGAACTCATACTCATGGTCCACGAAGAACACATCCGTCCCGCACGATTCATGCGCCAGTGCCAGATAGTTGCCATCTCCTACTGCGCAGAAGGCGGTGTAGTTGAGTGGCCGGTTGTCATACGTCGAGTCACCGTTTGCGAATCCTTGAAAGATGCTGTGCATTTTTCAGTTGGTCGCGAGGATCTCCCGAGCACTCATGATGCGATACATCGGTACTGTGTACACTTCCGATTCCGGCGTGAGCCGGTAGCGAATGCGGAAGAATTCTGCACCATTGGTGAGCCGCAGTAGCTCACCTAGCGGTGCGGGAAATCGATGGATTAGGCAAGCATCGATTGATGTCAGTTCTCCCGGCGCCAGGGGATGCAGTGTGTGAGAACAGGGAATCAGCCACGCCCCTGCTTGCCGACGCACGCCATCGACAAACCAGCTTGGAACCTCATCCTCGCTCCAAGAACTCAAAGGGATAGCTAGATGCGGAGAACGGAGAACCATGGCTAGAGCATCACCAAGCAGCATAGGCATCACCTTCGGAACCGAACAATTCCACATTCAGTACGGGAAATCGATACCGATATCCGTATAGATTTCGCGAAGCATCGGGAGCAGCTGATCAGGATTCCGCCTTGCCCATTATAGCGTTTGATCCAGGGGCAAATCCGTGCGCGCCATTAGTTGTTGATCGAGCCAGTTTTGGATGCCGCCCTGCTCAGTGTGCCAGCCGTCGCGGACATACACTGCCCATCCTGTGGCAGGTCCTCCAGTCCTTCCGGCCATAGGTGGCCCTTCCAGTAACCAGTAATAGTCGGCATTGTTGTCTTGCCATCCTCGAAGAGACCAGGCAAGATCGGATCGGCTCTCTTCGCCGCGGTTTCAGCCGCCACGAGCGATCCCTGGACACCCCATCGTGCGACACGACCGGCTGCTGCCGCCGCCTCATGGACACGTGGTAGGAAACGAACTTCCGAAGCACCAATAAGGCCAAGAAAACGACAAGCACCGAGCTCCTCGCCGGTGATGAGGTCTACTCCGGTGCCAACTTCGATCAGCCCCTTCGCATCTCCGATGCCAGGGAGAAAGCTGATACCCGCCGAGACCGCCTCAACGGGGCCGTGATTTCTCTGCAGCGACAAGGCAAAAGCACAAGCCCAGCAGCCGGCGTCATAGATGCCGGCGCCCTCGCTGGCGTCGCTCCAGGCCCGCCCGGTGGGATCGGTGTATCTGAGCGGGTTCCCGCCAGACGTACCGTAGCCCTGCAGCGTGCCCGGCTGCCGCACGTCCCCCGGCCAGGGGTCGCGGCTGGTGAACAGCGCCCAGCTCCGGCCGCAGGTAGCGCGCCCGCAGGTACACCAGCTCGGTCGCGGCGTCCCACCACTCCCCGCTGTAGCCGTAGGGCTGCCCGCCATCCCCCGCCAGCGGCACGCCGTAGGGGTCGTAGCGCCGCACCGCCAGCACCGCCCCAGCGGCGTCCGTCTCCTGGCGCACGCTGTTGAGGGCGTCCCGGCCCGACAGGTAGCGCCACGCCCCGCCGGTCTCGCTGGCCAGCGGGCTGTCCCCCAGCCCGTAGAGGTAGCTGATCGTACCACCCGGGCTGCCGGCCTGCAGCACGGTGGCTAATTCCGGCTGCAGATCCAGCAAGTAGGTGGTGGTGACGCCGTTTGTCGCCTGCCAACGGCGCAGCCCCTCAGCGGTGTAGCCCGCGCTCCAGCCCAGATTGGCCCCGGTGACCCCCACCAGCCGCTGCTCGGGGTCGTAGCTGTAGGTGTACACCCCGTCCGAGAGCAGGTTGCCGGCATTGTCCCAGGTGTAGGCCACGCCATCGGCCACGCTCAGCCGGTTGCATCGTCGTAGGGTAGCTGTGTGTCTGCGTGCTGGTGAGCGTGCGGGTGGCCGCCAGCCGGTTGCCCACGGCGTCGTAGCCGTAGGCGAAAGCCGCGCCATCTGAGTATTGAGCCGCGGTCAACCGCTGGACACCGTCGTAGCCGAAGGCGCCCCCGGTCGTGGCCAGCGTCGCGTCGGGCAGCCGCAGCGTCTCGGTCACCGCCGTGCGGTTCCCCGCCGCGTCGTAGCCGTACAGAAACTGCGAGACCAGCTCCTGGTTCGCCGTCCGCCGCTGCGTGATCTCCGTCAGGCGGTCCGCGTCGTCGTAGCCGTAGGCCGTCGCCAGCCCGCTGCGCGTGCTCACGCCCACCAGCCGCCGTCCCTGGTAGCCGTAACTCGCCACTTCCCCCTGCCCATCCGTCACTGCGCTCAGACGGTTGGCCGGGTCGTAGGCATAGCTGACGGATCGTCCGTCGGGATAGGCAAGAGCGGTGCGGTTCGAGGCGGCGTCGTAGGTGTAGCCTACCGGCGCCTGGTCGGGGTAGGTGACCCGCTCCAGCCGGCCCAGGGGGTCGTAGGCGAAGCGCGTGATGCCCAGGGTGTCGGTGACGGCCGTGCGCCGCCCCAGCGGGTCGTAGCCGAAGGTCACTCCCTGGCCCGTCGCCAGGTAGTCCACCCCGGTGACGAGCCCGCTGGTCGTCCCACTCCGCTTCGCTGCGGGGACTATAGTAGCTGCGCTCGCTCACCTGGCCGTTGGCGTCGGTGACCCGGGTTACCCGCCCCAGGGCGTCGTACTCCCAACCGGTGGCGTGCTCCAGCGCATCCGTCTGCGTGCGCAGGCGGCCCAACGTGTCGTAGGCGTATGCGGTGCTGTGCCCGTTGGCGTCGGTGAGGGCGGTGCGCCGGCCCAGGGCGTCGTAGGCGTATTCCGTGCGCAGGTCGTGGTCCGCGCCCTGCGCCGCGCCGGTGTGGTTCAGCACCACCGCCGTGAGGCGGATCACCGTGGCCAGTTCCTGATCCGGCTGGGCGGGATCGAAGACCGCATTGTCAGCAGCTCCCCGTCTGGCGTGCTACCCAGGCGCCCATCGGCATCCAGAACACCCTGCGAGCACCGCCGACGACCTAAACCGTCGTAAATATAGCACAGATCCATCTGCCCGGCAGTAGTACCGCCGGGCTATCGCCGACCGGCAGGTGTGTGGCCGCGCCCACCGCGAGTCAGGCCCCCGACGGGCGGATGCGCCGCGGGCGATGGCGGATGGGGATGCGGTGTCGGGGCCAGGGGCGAAAGGGATCGCGGGCGGCGTCAATTAGTGCGCGGCTCGCGTCCGAGGGTCTCCCACGGGGCGAGACGCGACGGCGTCACGCTCCAAGCGTGACCTACAGGGGAGAGGCGCGTTGTCACCGCCCCACCGCGGGCGATCTACCGACCCAGCAGAAAACCCAGGCCACTCCACGCGAAGTAGAACGCGAAGCAGAGCAGGAAGAGGCCGCAGAGGAACATGACAATGCGATAGCCGCGCTGCCCGATGAGGCCGCGACCCGAGCCGGTGACCAGGCTGAGACCGCCGAGCCAGCCCAGATCGGTCAGCCAGTGCGCCAGGGCGAGCCCACCGATGGCGAGGGGAAAGGGATAGAGCGTGGTGACGCGCGCGATATAGGCGGCGCCCAGGCTGGCCCACCAGAGCGACCAGTAAGGGTTGGAGAGGGTGAGCAGCACCCCGGCCGGCAGGTGCCCGAAGCGCAGCGCCCCGCCGGCGTGCCTCGCCGGCACGGGCGTCGAGCCGCAGCTCGTCCCGCCAGGCGCCGGTCGCCAGGCCGTAGCCCATCCACGCCAGGACCGCCGACCCGGCCAGCGCGATGGCGCCGCTGACGGCGGGCTGCTTGAGCCAGGCGCCCAGACCGTAGGCGATGGCAAAGACCGCCGGGATCTCCACCAGCCCATGGCCGATCGCCAGGCGCGTGCCTGCCCACTGCGTCCGGGGGCCCTCGCCCATGGCCAGCGCCGTGAGCGGCCCGGGCGAAAGCGCGCCGGAGAGGCTCACGAGCATGAAGGTGGCGTACAGGGGCAGCAGCTCCGTCACATCCGGTTAGCTCACGATCTCCGGTGCAAACCCGCCGTACATCCACGGCGTGTCCGCCAACACCATCGCCCGCCCCTCGCGCCGCACACCCGCCCCGGAAATCTCGCCGATCAGCAGGTTGTGGTCGCCGGGCGCTTCCGCCTCGCTGGCCAGGCGGCACTCGACCCAGGCCAGCGCATCGAGAAGCAGCGGGCAATGCGCGGGATCGGTGCGGAAGGAATGCCCGCTGAATTCGCCGGCTTCCAGGGGAGCCACCTGATGCTGGAAGAAGAGCTCGGCTATCGGCTGTTGGCCGGTGTCGAGCACGTTCAACACAAAGCGGTGCGCATCACGTACGGCCTTGACGAGGTGTGAGTTACGCCGCAGGGCAACCAGAACGAGGGCCGGCTGCACCGATATCTGGCTCGCCCAGGTGACGGTGGCGCCGTGGACAGAGTCTGACACGGCGGTGGTCAGCACGTACACCCCGTTGGAGAGCATCCGCAAAGCGTCGTTGCGCACTTCAAGAACGGGTTCAGACGCCATTCACATCTCTCCTCGTGACTTGCGGCTTACCAGAGGCTGCGGTCGTCGCCGCCCGAGAGCGCACTCTCGATCTCCTCGCGCCACTCGGGGTAAAGCTCGGCGCAGGCACGGAGCAGGCCGAAGCAACCGGCCAGCATCTGGTCGCCGTGCGGGACCGCCGTATACAGCGGCAGGGCGGCGGAACGCAGCAGCGCCTGCCTGGGTCCCGTAACCGAGATACAACCCAGCGGAACGGGCTCGACGTCCAGCGCGAGCGCGCCGTGCCCGTGGTCGGCAAAGACAGCCTCGTGCGTGATCGTCCGTCGGCCAGCGCCCGCAGCCATGCCGGCCAGGCTGGCCGGCGTCCAGCAGCCCGGTGTGGTGCTCGAACAGGCGCACCGGCTGCCCGCCGCGGAACTGGAACGCCAGGGTGTGGAAGTTGCCCACGTTGGCCACCAGCGCATCGTCTTGCGCCGCCACGACGCGCGTCCTCCAGGGCGCCGAGCACCGCCGCCGGCGCGGTATCCATGACGACCACGCGGCAGCTCCGGCCTGCTCGCTGCCGGCGCCGCGCCAGCGCCGCCAGGCGGGTCATGATCGGCGGCACGTCCTCGGCGCGGTGCGCCAAGGCGCTCAGGCGGCGCTCGCCGGCCCGCAGCCGGTCGGTCAGGTAATCCATCCGGAACTGGCGGTCGCTGACGCCGGGCGGGGCCGCGCCGTGATCGAAGACGGCCAGCGCCAGCGCATCGGGCCGCAGGTCGAGGCCGAAGGCGGCGAAGGCCTGGCCGGATCGGCGCGTAGTCGAAGTCGCCGAAGCGCGACCGCTGCGTAGCCCGAGTCTGCGCGGCCAGGCGGTCCGCCTCGCTCGTCGCCCACGATCTCGCACGCCCAGCTCGGCCCGCACCTGGTCCAGGTCGTCGTTGAAGGTGCGGGCCGGGCCCGGCGGTGGCGAAACCGGCAGCCCTGCCCTGCGATGCCCTTCGACCGCCCAACTGCAGGGCCGCCCGCCCATGATGCTGCCCGGTGATGCACCAGCGGCAGGCCGCCGCGCGTGGCCTGCCGCATCTGCTGGCGCCACCAGCAGCGTGGGCGAGGGCATCACCAGCTTGAGGCAGTTCTCCGGCGAGCGGTCGCTGTCGAAGAGCAGGATGTCCTGCGTGCCGGTGCCGATGTCGACGGTCAGGATCTGCATGGCGGCCCTCAGGTCGGCGATGCTCGAGGCGCGGCGGGATCATGCGGCGCCTGCCCGTCGGCGTGATACGACGAGCGCACCAGCGGGCCGGATTCCACCCACTTGAAGCCGCGCGCATCGCCCTCTTCGGCCAGCCGGCGGAACTCGTCCGGGTGGTAGTAGCGCTCGATCGGCAGGTGGTCGCGGCTCGGCTGCAGGTACTGGCCGATGGTCAGGATGTCCACGTCGACCGCCCGCAGGTCGTCCATCATCTGCAGCATCTCGTCCCACTCTTCGCCCAGGCCCACCATGAAACCGGTCTTGGTGCAGCGCCTGCGGGTCCATCTCCTTGGCCATCTTGAGCACGGACAGGCTCCAGGTGTAGCGCGCCTGCGGCCGCACCTGCTGGTAGAGCCGGGGCACGGTCTCCACGTTGTGGTTCAGGATCTCCGGGTGTGCGTCCATCACCATCTGCAGGGCGTCCCGATTGGCCCGGAAGTCGGGGATCAGCACCTCGATGGTGCAGCCGGGCTGCAGGCGGCGGATCTCGCGGATGGTGTTGGCGAAGATGTGCGCGCCGCCGTCGGGCAGCTCGTCGCGGTCCACGCTGGTGAGCACGGCGTGGCGCAGGCCCATCTGCCGCACCGATTCCGCCACCCGCAGCGGCTCCTCTTCGTCCAGCGGCTCGGGGCGCCCGGTCTTGATGTTGCAGAAGCGGCAGGAGCGGGTGCAGGTGTCGCCCATCAGCAGGAAGGTGGCCGTGCCGCGGCCCCAGCACTCGCCCAGGTTGGGGCAGAGCGCCTCTTCGCACACGGTGTGCAGCGTCTTGCCCCGCATCAGGCGCTTGAGCTCCCAGTACTCATCGTTCTGGTTTATCCTGACCCGCAGCCACTCGGGCCGCCGCCCGCGCGTCAACCCGCGGTCGCCGGCCTGCGGCTGCGATTCAGAATCAGGACCGGCCGGAAAAGGGTCGATGGTAATGGTAGATTTCATGCCGGGGAGTATGTCGAGAAAGGGGGAGGTTGTCAAGGAAAGGACATTACCGACGTGGACTCGAACGGCAGATGATAAACGAAGCCACTGCTAAGTGCATCCGACATTGGGGGCAATATGTAGGATAAGAATGTAGGACACGCAATGCGTGCCGATGTTGTCCCGTGTATGGGGCAGAGAACGCGCTGGGGCAACAAGCAGGCCCGCTCTACCCCGCACGGGGGACAACATCGGCACGCATTGCGTGTCCTACATACGCCGCACGCTGTGGATGCGCCCACGAATCGGCACCCTCTTGCCCGAATCCCGAGACGTGCCCTACAATTGGTGTGGCTATGCCTTTGCGCGTGTAGTCTCTAGCAGGGACCTCCAATTATGGCCGACCCTTCCCCCGTGGACCAATCGCCTTGCCTTCAAATGCTACTATGAGCGGCATTTGCCACATTACCAATGCGCTGGCTCTCCAGTCTTTGTCACCTTTCGCCTCTGCAACTCGGTTCCGATGAATGTGCTAGTCGAACTTCGACAGCTTGCACTTGAAGGAACCGTTGCAGTCGATGGTTGCACGGAAGACGAGCAGCGTCGGGAACGAATCCGCGCTGAGCAGCGCAAGATCTTTCTTCGCTGGGAACGAGCCATGCACCAGGCGCACAGCCCCTTGTGGTTAGCAGACTCACGCGTGGCTGATATCGTCGCCGGGTCCCTACGATTCTGGGACAACAAGCGGTACAAGCTTTTTGCTTACTCGATCATGCCCAATCACGTACATGCTGTCCTATCATCGCTTGCCTCGGAAGAGGGCTACTACTCGCTAGCGAAGATTCTATACACTATCAAGCGATTCACGGCGACGCGAGCTAACCTTGCATTGTGTCGGTCGGGGACCTTCTGGCAGCACGAGAGTTACGATCACGTGGTTCGTGATGAGAGTGAGTTGCTGCGCGTAGTGAAGTACGTCGTAAACAACCCGGTGAAAGCGGGGCTGGTCAGCCAGCCAGACCAGTGGCCGTGGTCGTACTGGAAGCTTTAGGGGCGCATCCACAGCGCGTGCCCACATTCCGCGCTGCGCGCTATGTAGGACACGCTATGCATGCCGATGTTGTCCCGGATGGGGGTAGATCAAGCTTGTTGAAACCCCGAAGCATGCTCTACCCCGCACCCGGGACAACATTGGCATGTTGTCCTACATATTGCCCCCAGCGTGCGATGCGCCCCTGGCGCCGCTGTTGTGCGCCGGTGCCTACCTGCCGCGCGCTATATGTGAATGGCCTGCCCGTGTACGGCGTGGGCGGCTTCCATGATCGCCTCGCTCAGGGTGGGGTGCGAGTGTACCGTGCGGGCGATCTCGTCGATCGTGAGCTCCCAGTGGTGCGCCAGCACGAACTCGGGCAGCAGCTCGGTCACCTCCGGCCCGACCATGTGGGCGCCGAGGATCTCGCCGTAGCGCTTGTCCACGATCACCTTGACAAACCCTTCCTTCTCGCCCAGACCCAGCGCCTTTCCGTTGGCTATGAAGGGGAACTTGCCCACCAGGATCTCACGGCCCGTCTCCGCGCCTGCGCCTCGGTCAGCCCCATGCTGGCGACCTGCGGCTGGCAGTACGTCGCACGCGGCATGAAGGCATAGTCCGCCTCGCGGATGGGGCGGGGATCGGCCTTGGCGATGTGCTCGACGGCGACAATGCCCTGGGCGCTGCCGACGTGGGCCAGCAGCAGCCGCCCGGTGAGGTCGCCGATGGCGTAGATGCCCGGGACGTTGGTCTGCATGTACTCGTCCACCGTCACGAAGCCGCGCTTGTCCTTGTTGACCCCGACCGCTTCCAGGCCGATCTCTTCGCTGTTCGGGGAGACCCCTACTGAAACGAGGACCGTGTCGGCCTCGATCGTCTGCTCTTCGTTGCTGCCCTGGTCCTTCACGCGCACGGCGACACTCTCGCCGCGGTTCTCGATCGCCTCGGTCCGCGTGTTGACCAGCATCTTGATGCCCTGCTTCTTGAACGCCTTGGCGACTTCCGCCGCGGTCTCGGCGTCCTCGAGCGGCAGCACCTGCGGCATCATCTCGACGACTGTCACCTCAGAAGGTCCGCTACGTCGGCGAACCCGTCGCGGTCGTTTTCGCGGATAGTGCCGCCGCCGCCGAGGACGCGCTCGAAGCCATCGAGCTCGCTATCGAGCCTTTGCCCGCGGCCGTCACCAGCGCCGCGGCCGGCGCCGACGACGTCCTGTTCTTCGAAGCCGTGCGCACCAATCGCGCGCTCAGCTTACCGGCGTGCGCGGCGATGCCGATGCCGCGTTCAAGGACGCGGCCTACGTGCGCCGCGAGCATTCGCGGTGCAGCGCCACGGCGCGGTACCGATGGAGCCGCGCGGCCTGCTGGCCGAATGGGACGGCGCGCGCGGTCGGCTCACCGTTTCGGCGCGGCCAAGGTCGCCTTCCTCAACCGGCGCATACTGGCGAGGCAGATGGAGCTGCCGGAGAGTGCGATCCGCATGGTCGAAAACGACGTTGGCGGCGGCTTCGGCGCGCGCGGCGAATTCTATCCGGAAGATTTCCTCATCCCGTTCGCCGCGAGCATCATCGGCCGGCCGGTGAAATGGATCGAGGATCGGCGCGAGCACCTCATCGCGACCAATCATGCGCGCGAAGCCGCTTGCGAGCTCGAGATCGCCTGCGACAACGACGGCACGATCCTGGGCCTGCGCGGCGCGCCTGTTCCGACCATCGGCGCCTATATCCGCACCAACGGCACGACCGCCGCGCGCAATGTCGCGCAGGTCATGTCGGGGCCTTACCGCATCCCCCATGTCGCATCGACGTCTCGCTGATGTGACCAACAAGACGCCGGCGGGCACCTATCGCGGGCCGGGCCGCTTCGAGGCGGATTTCTTCCGCGAGCGGCTGATCGACTCGTGGCCGCCGAGCTCGGGATCGATCGGGTCGAGTTCCGCCGGCGCAATCTGATCACCGAAGCGGAGATGCCCTATCCGCTCGCCACGGTCGAGCCGCTCGCTATCGAGACCGAAACCGACACGGCGACTATCGCGATGACGCTTGAGCGCTGCCTTGCGGAGATCGACTGGGCGAGAAGTCGGCGCTGCAGGGCAAGCTGATCGACGGCCGCTATCACGGCATCGCCATCGGCTGCTTTATCGAAGGCGGCGCGTCCGGCCCGCAGGAGAACGCGCGCATGGTGCTCGAAGCCGACGGCAAGGTGACGGTCTATGTGGGCTCGTCGGCTATCGGCCAGGGGATCGAAACGATCTTCGCGCAGATCGCGGCCGATGATCTGGAATTGCCGCATGGACGCATCACCGTGTTCCACGGCTCGACCAATCATGTGAACGAGGTTTTGGCTCCTACAGTTCGCGCGCGACGGTGATGGGCGGCTCCGCCGTGCTCGACGGCGGCGACGAAGATGCGCGACGCCTTCGTGCGGCCGCGGCCGGCGCTGGGGCTGCGCCGCAAACGACGTCGACGATCGACGGCGGTCGCGCGCGTCGCCGACGGGCCGCCGCTGCCGCTTGCGGCATTTGCCGGCGACTTCGGCGGAAGGCACCTATGCGAGCACCAAGCCCACCTACACCTACGGCGCGCCCGCCGCGCACGTCGCCGTCGATCCGGGCACCGGCCATGTGGAGGTCCTCGACTACGTCGCCGTCGACGACGTTGGCCGCATCATCAATCCGATGACGCTGCACGGCCAGGTGCTGGGCGCCATCGTGCAGGGCTTTGGCGGCGCGTTCCAGGAACACTTCGTCTACGACGACGACGGGCAATTGCTGGCCGGCTCGCTCGCCGATTATCTGATGCCGACTGCCAGCGATTTCCGCCGTCCGGGCGCTCGCGCTCGATGTAAAACCCTCGCCGAACAATCCGCTCGGGGCCAAGGGCGCGGGCGAGGGCGGCATCATTCCCGTCGGCGGCGTCGTCGCCAACGCGGTCGCGACCGCGCTCGCCTCGTTCGGCGTCCAGCCGCGGAGCTTCCGCTGTCGCCCCCGCGGGTGTGGGAGCTGATCCACCAACGCGTTTCCGCGCGCTGATGTGCTCTGGAAGGGCCCTAAGCGCCCTTCTCCTGCTCGATGCCCCCGCCCCTGCCCGGCTGATGCCGAGCGTCAGGATGCGGTTGATCAGCTCGGCATATTCGAGCCCGTCGTGCTTGGCCGCCTCGGCGAACTCCTCGTTGCGGGCGATTTCGGGATTGGGATTGGCTTCGAGAAATACGGCATGCCGTCGGCAGACAGGCGGAAATCGATGCGGGCATAGCCGTCGAGCTCGAGCGTGCGGCAGATGCGCTTGGCGACGCGCTTGATGCGCGTCGCGAGTTCCGGCGCGAGGTCCTTGGCCGGGCCCTGCATGATGCCGCGCCTCTCCTGGTATTCGAGGTCGAGCTTGACCTTCTCGGTGGCGATGGGCCGGCGCCCTGCGGCATGCTGCCGAACTCGAGCTCCCAGATCGGCAGCACGCGCAGGCGCTCGTTGCCGAGCACGCCGACATAGATTTCGCGGCCCTCGATATATTGCTCGGCGATCGCCGCGGTGCCGACCCGCTCGTGGATGAAGGTCGACGCGCTCGGCGAGCTTCTCGTCGCTGTCGACCACCGAGGCCTGCGCGATGCCCGAGGAGGCGTCCTCGCTCAGGCTCTTGACGATCAGCGGAAAGGCGAGCCGCGCCGGGCGCCGGACCTTGCGCCCCATCGGGAACACGGCGAAGGCCGGCACCGGGATGCGGTGATAGATCAGCAGCTTCTTCGACAGATCCTTGCCGCGCGCCAGCATCAGGCCGCGCGGATTGCAGCCGGTATAGGGAATGCGCAGCAGTTCGAGATAGCTCGCGACGTTCTGGTCGTAGACGGCTTCGCCGTGGAACTGCTCGAGCAGATTGAACACGATGTCCGGCTTGAAGCTCTCGACCGCGTCGCGGATCGGCCGCAGCTCGTCCTGCACGCCGAGCACGCGCACCTCGTGGCCGCTGGCGCGCAGCGTGCTGACGACGTCGTATTCGGTCTTCCAGGCCATTGATCTCCTGCTCGCTGTGGCCCTTGAGCGAATCCGGCGGCACCTGCTCCGGATGCAGCAGCACCAGAACGCGAAGGCGCTTCATAGCGCGAACCATTGCCGCCGCGACGGACTGTACAGCGAATGCACCGTCTTCGGCCGTCAACAGCACGGTGAAGTCGATCCGCAATTGCCGCTCGGAGCCGACCGCGCGCAGCTTCAGCTCGCGGCAGCGGCCGATCATCTCATCGAGCACGGCGTCGAGCGTGAGCTGATACTCGCCGGTCCATTTCGACACCATCTGCCGGATCTCGGCGCGGTTGCGCCGCAGAAAGGCGGAAGCCGCCGGCGAACGTCGATGCCGCGGATCGGCGGAGAAGATGCGGTGCAGCTCGCGGTCATAGGTCGCGGCGTGTCGATCGACGTAGTGTGCCTGCTTCCTCTTGTAGTGCTCCGCCAGCGTGCTGGTGAGCCGGCTCAGCGGATCGACCTGCAGCCGGCGCGTGAGCACCGGCTTCTGCCGGCGATCTCGGCCATCAGTTCGTCGACATATTCGAGCTTCTTCAGCGCCGGCCAGCCGGCGTAGCGCTTGCGCCAGTTCGAGCGCGGCGTGAGCCAGACCGCGAAGGTCTCGGCGAAATCCTCGTCCGGATGGCTCTGCGCGTACCACAGCGCGCAGATGCTGGACGTAATTCTTGCTCGCCGGATTGGGCCGATAGTAGCTCGGGTAGCGGGTCGATGAGCGGCCGAACAACTCCTGCCAGCGGCGCCGGCGCTGCAGCTGATAGGACGTCCTGGATCACGTGACCGGCTTCGTGGCGCAGGATGCGCATGCATTCCGGCACGGTGCCGCCTTCGACGTCGATGATCATCTTGCGCTCGAGCCGCATCAGGCGGGGATGCGCGAGATAGAACGGGATCGCGATGCCGGGCGTGTTGTCGGGGCTGAACCATTCGTCGGACATCCAGGCGTGCGGCCGGATCCGAAGCCCGCGCTGGTCGAGTTCGTCGTACAGGTCGCCCAGGCAGCCGCTCGAGCCAGGTGCCTTCGACGGTGACCTTGAGATCCTTGAGGCGGAGCTTCAGCAGCTCGCT
>CAWAOA010000010.1:0-185504 GCA_963783655.1 uncultured Chloroflexia bacterium | reverse complement strand
TGCTTGACACCCCTGCCATCGCGCCTATAATAGGCTCACATAAAAGAACGCGTAGACCGAGACGAGTAGGTGTCGCCGGGTGACAGAAAGGGCGGGTCGTGGCTGGGAGCCTGCCTCACCAGGGAACACCGAAAACCACTCGGGAGCGGGCGCCTCAAATCGTGCGGAGAGTATGGCGCCCCGGCCGGCCTCGTTATCGGCTACCAGAGATGGCGTGCTGCGCTCCGGCGTGACACGCGCAAGTTGGGTGGAACCGCGAGCTCCTCGCCCCAATGGGCAGGAGCTTTTTTGTTTCCCGGGTTCATTCCGAGAGAAGAGGTGACCAATGGCAAATCACGAGCACGAGCACGAGGCCGAACGCGAGGGAGATCTGTTGCACCGCATGCGGCATACGACTGCGCACGTGATGGCCCAGGCAGTGCTGGAGCTCTATCCGGACGCAAAGTATCGCCATTGGGCCGGCGATCGAGAACGGATTCTACTACGACTTTGACCTGGGCAAGGACGAACAGGGGCGCCCCAAGACCTTCATCCCTGAGGATCTCGAGGAGATAGAACGCCGGATGCGCAAAATCATCGGCGGCCGCTTTCCTCTCGAATACCGCCAGGTGTCGGCTGATGAAGCGCGGCAGTTGTTCCAGGGGCAGCCCTATAAACTCGAGCTGATCGAAGGTCTGGCTCAGGGTGGGATCGACGAGTACGGCAATGAAAGCAGCGAGGCGCCGGTCATCAGCACCTACCGGCACGCCAGCTTCGAGGATCTGTGCCGGGGTCCGCACGTGGAGCACACGGGGCAGATCCCCCCAGACGCCTTCAAGCTGATGACGGTTGCCGGGGCGTACTGGCGCGGCGACGAGCACAACCCGATGCTCCAGCGCATCTACGGCACGGTCTGGCGTAACAAGAAGGATCTCGCCGCGTACCTGCAGATGCTCGAGGAAGCGAAGAAGCGCGACCATCGCAAGCTCGGCAAAGACCTGGAGATCTTCACGTTCGACGAGGAGGTCGGCCCGGGCCTGCCGCTGTGGCTGCCGCACGGCGCGATCATCATCGAGGAGTTGGAGAAGCTGGCCAAGGAGATGGAGGAGCAGCGCCGGCTACCAGCGCGTGCGCACGCCTCACATCACCAAGGAGGACCTTTTCCTGCGCAGCGGCCACCTGCCCTACTACGCCGAGAGCATGTACCCGCCGATGGAGATGGAAGGGACACGCTACTACATCAAGCCGATGAACTGTCCGTTCCACCACAAGATCTTCGGCAGCCTCCAGCGCAGCTACCGCGATCTGCCGCTGCGGCTGGCCGAATACGGCACCTGCTACCGCTACGAGAAGAGCGGCGAGCTGTTCGGGCTGCTGCGCGTTCGCTCGATGCAGATGAACGACGCCCACATCTACTGCTCCGAAGAGCAGTTCGAGCACGGAGTTCCTGGGCGTGGTGAAGATGTATCTGCAGCTATTTCGAGCTCTTCGGCCTGAGATCGCTACGTCATGCGCTTCTCGACGCACCACAAGAAGGGGCTGGGCAAGAAGTACATCGACAACGAGCGACTGTGGCTCAAGACCGAAGACATGGTGCGCGAGGCGATGAAGAACGGCCACGTGCCCTTCGTCGAAGTGACCGACGAGGCCGCATTCTACGGGCCGAAGATCGACGTACAGATCTGGAGCGCAATCGGCCGTGAGTTCTCGCTGGCGACGAACCAGGTGGACTTCGCCCAGCCGGCCCGCTTCGACCTGGCTTTCACCAACAAGCGAGGGGCAGCCGGAGACGCCGCTGTGCATCCACCGCGCGCCGCTGAGCACGCACGAGCGCCTGATCGGGTTCCTGATCGAGCACTATGCGGGCGCGTTCCCGGTGTGGCTGGCGCCGGAGCAGGTGCGCGTGATCCCGATCACCGACAGCCAGGCGGAGTATGCGCAGCAACTCGGCCAGCAGTTGCGCGACGCCGGAGTGCGCTGCGAGGTGGACCTGAACGCAGAGCGTATGAACGCCAAGATCCGGGCGGCGCAACTGTTCAAGGTGCCGTATATGCTGGTGGTGGGAGAGCAAGAAGCCGCTGCCGGCAGCGTGTCGCTGCGGCGCAGGGACGGTTCGCGCCAGGACGGCATGGCGGTCGCCGAATTTATGGAGCTGGTGAAGGGTAAGATAGCGACGCGGGCGGCGGAGCTGTAGCCCATGCATCCACGGCGGCGTGCAGTTTGACATAGAGTGGTGCGCATGCTATAGTTGCGCCTGCTAAGGGCCGGCTCAAAGGGGCCGGCCTTGTTATCGTATTACCCGGTTCCGGCCGGCAAGCAATCAGGGGGAATTCGTATCACTACCAAGCAGATTACACGCGTAAACGACATGATTCGGGTGCGCGAAGTGCGCGTGGTCGACGAGAATGGCGAACAGTTGGGGGTTCTCCCCACGTTTGAAGCGTTGCGGCTGGCGCAAGAGCGCAATCTGGACCTGGTAGAGGTCGCCCCAAATGCCGTGCCTCCCGTCTGTCGCTTGCTGGATTTCGGCAAGTTCCAGTACGAGAAGCAGAAAAAAGAGCGCGAGGCTCGCAGGACCCAAAAGGTCATCGAGATCAAAGAGATCCGGCTGCGCCCTCGTACCGGAGAACACGACCTTGACGTCAAGGTGCGCCAGGCGCTGGTCTTCCTGCAGGAAGGCAGCAAGGTGCGGGTAACGGTGCGCTTCCGGGGTCGCGAGATCCAACATCCCGAGATCGCGCGTGAACAGTTGAGCGAGTTCGCCGAGAAGGTCGGGGACGCAGCTTTGATCGAGGTGCCGCCGGCCATGGAAGGCCCGAGCCTCTTCATGCTGATGACCCCTAACGCGGCAAAGAAGTAACCTTCGCCTTCGCTGCAATCGTTGTGGGTTGCAGCCGGGCCTGTGTCGTGAGCCTGTCAAAAGGGGAGGAACTCCCGCTACGGGTGGTTCCTCTCGTCATGTCTAGGAGGGTTGATAACGTGCCTAAGATCAAGACGCACAAGGCCACAGCCAAGCGCTTCCGCTACACCGGTACGGGCAAGCTGGTCCGCATGCACCAGGGCCGCGGCCACTTGCGCCGGAACAAGTCACCGCGCAGCCTCATCAAGTTCCGCCAGTCGGACGTGGTGACCTCGAATGCTGCAGTGAAGCGCATACAGAAGCTGGCGCCGACTCTGGACTGAACCGGTTGCCATCCAGAGGGGAGCCCTGACCGGCGCCCCGTGGCGATCCAAGTGCTCCTGCTTGCGAGGGGCCGCCATAGAAAAGGGAGATATATAGATGCCTAGGGCAAGGGGTGGAGTCGTCCTCCGCCGTCGACACAACAAGATCTTGAAGATGGTGAAGGGGCAGCGCATGTCCCGGCACCTGCTCTGGCGCCGTGCCAATCAGGCGATGCTGAAGTCGCTGTTTTATGCGACTCGCGATCGCCGCCAACGCAAGCGGGACATGCGGCAGCTCTGGATTGCCCGCATCAATGCAGCCGCCCGCATGAACGGTTTCACCTACAGCCGCTTCATGCACGCACTCAAGCAGGCCGGTATCGGGCTGGATCGCAAGATCCTTGCCGACCTGGCAGTGCGCGATCCGCAGGCGTTTGCCCGTATCGTCGAAGCCGCTCAGGCATAGACGAGCTTTCATTAGCATCTCAGAGAGAGCGGTCACCCGCTCTCTCTTTCAGTTTAATCGATGACCATGTTTGCTCTATGAGCCGTGAGCCCCTCCGCACGCGGTGCTCTGGCAACCTGTCTGCAACTCGAAGCGTAGCCCCTTCTCCCGCCAACTGTAGCGTAGCCCCTCTTCCACGACCCGGAGGTCTGCCCCTTGTGGGCGTGTTGGTCGCGGCGCGGTTCGCTTAACGGTGTCACGCCGCGGCGCGGGCCGTTATTCCCATCCGCGCCGCGACCAACACGCCCACAAGGGGCTACCTCCGGGTCGCGTAAGGGGATGCGGCTGATATCGGGTTCCGGTAGGGGATGGGGATGGCCTCCGCCTCTCGGAAGGGAGAAGCGTCCCAGTCCTCGCCGCGACGCGGGTGGGTCGCCCGGCCATCCGCCTTGTGCGTGTGACAAAATACCGTTGCGGATTTTCCGCCTTCGGGTGTATGATAAGAAATGCGCATGTCGCAGGGACCAGACGCGTCTTGCAATGGTCCGAGAAAGGAGAGGTATTCGTCTATTCCGCCTGAGTGTCGCCGTCGCCAGGAGGCGACATAATCCTATATGAAGGGAGTACTTACGCCCCCATGACTGCCGAAGTCATATTCCGTATCATTGGATTTATTCTTTTCGCAATCATTGGTTGGCAGGCGGGGATGGTCTGGGCGGGCACGCCCGAGTTCACTGTCGGCTCCTTGCGATATGTGATTCCGCTCTCTGTTGGCGGTGCCCTGATCGGCGCCCTGATTGCGCCGTGGCTCACCACCCGGCCTGCTGCCTGGGCAAGTCGGGTCATCCGCGAGATCACTGCGGCCCAACTACTGGGCGGCGCGGTCGGGCTCATCGTGGGCCTCATCATCGCCGCTCTCGCCGCCCTGCCGCTCTCCTACCTTCCGGCTCCGTTCCGGAGCATCCTGCCGACCATCGGCGCCATCGTCTTTGGCTACATCGGCATCACTGCCATGGTGTTACGGCAGAAAGATCTCTTCGCGCTCTTACGGCGGCGCAGGGATGAACGGCACGAGGCCGAGGTCGAGTTGCCCGCCCCGGGCAAGCAGGCCGAGTCTCCCGTGCTGCTCGATACCAGCGTCATCATCGATGGGCGTATTGCCGACATCGCACGCACGGGCTTCATCCGCTCTCCAATGCTGGTTCCACGCTTCGTCCTATCTGAGCTCCAGTACATCGCCGATTCCTCGGATTCGCTGCGGCGCAACCGGGGGCGGCGCGGGCTGGAGATGCTGAACCGGATGCAGAAGGAATCGCCCGTACCCGTGCAGATCGTAGACATGGAAGTGGAGGGTTCAAGGCAGGTGGACGCCAAGCTCGTCGAGCTGGCGCGCCAGCCTGGCGTGTCCCATCGTCACCAACGACTTCAATCTGAATCGGGTTGCCGGCCTGCAGGGGATTGCAGTGCTGAACGTCAACGAGTTGAGCAACGCCGTGAAGGCGGTCGTGCTGCCCGGCGAGACCATGCAGATACGCGTCATCCAAGAAGGCAAGGAAGTCGGCCAGGGGATCGGCTACCTGGATGACGGTACCATGGTGGTTGTGGAAAACGGGCGGCGATACATGGACGACGACATCGAAGTCCAGGTGACAAAGGTGCTGCAGACCAATGCCGGGCGAATGATCTTCGCCATGCCGATGCGCTAGTCTGCGGTCGCCTTGAAAGGGGAACATCGTGGCTGACATTCAGCTTTTCAATACATTGACGCGCGAGAAGGAGCCGTTGCAGACGCTCGAGCCGGGCAAGGTCCGCATGTATGTCTGCGGACCCGACCGTCTATCATGACGCTCACGTGGGCCACGCTATGTCCTCGATTGTGTTTGACTTCATCCGGCGCTACCTCGAGTACCAAAGGGTATGACGTCATGCACGTCATGAACTTTACAGACGTGGATGATAAGATCATCGCCCGCGCCAACGCAGCCGGCGAAGATCCAAAAGCGCTCGCCAGCCCGCTACGCCGGCCAGTACCAGGAGCAACTCGAGGCGCTGAACGTGTTGCGGCCCACCGATCTTCCACGTGTGTCCGCAAATATCCAGCAGATCATCCAGATGATCCAGGGTCTGATCGATAAGGGCTTTGCCTACGCGACGCCGGGCGGCGATGTCTAGTTCCGGGTGCACGCCTTCGAGGAGTACGGAAAGCTATCGCGGCGCCGGTTGGAGCAGGCGATGTCCGGTACACGGGTCACCAGCAGCGAGGAGAAGGACGAAGAAGGGCGATTTCGCCTTGTGGAAAGCTGCCAAGCCCGGCGAGCCGAGGTGGGAAAGCCCTTGGGGCAAGGGCCGGCCCGGCTGGCACATCGAGTGCTCCGCCATGAATCTGCGCTTCCTCGGCGAACAGATCGATATCCACGGCGGTGGCAACGATCTGATCTTCCCGCATCATGAGAACGAGATCGCGCAGACCGAGAGCTTCACCGGCAAGCCCGTTCGCCCGCTACTGGATGCATAACGGCATGCTGCAGCTCAAGGGCGAGAAGATGTCCAAGAGCCTGGGCAACCTGGTGACGATCGACGAGTTCCTGGCGGAGCACGATGCCGATGTGCTGCGCCTGATCATCGCCGGCAGCGGCTATCGCAAGCCGCTGGTCTTCAACCCTGACGTGATCGCCGACAGCGAACGCGGGCTGGATCGGCTGCGCGGGGCGCTGCGGCCGGCGACAGGTGATGTTGAGGAAGTGCCGGCGGCGGACACTCTTGCCGGTGAGGCCGGCCAGGCCGAAAGTCGCTTCGACGAGGCGATGGCGGATGACTTCAACACCGCCGGCGCCCTGGGTGCCCTGTTCGACTTCGTGCGCGCGATCAATACCGCCCGGCAGGCGGGGGTCTCCGGGAAGGTGTTGGCCCCAGCACAGAATCGCTTCCGCCACCTGGCGGGCGTGCTCGGGCTGCGGCTGGAAGAACAGAAGACCGAGGGAGGATCGGCAGGGCCGTTCATAGATCTGCTGGTCGAGACCCGCCGGGACCTGCGCCAGGCCAAGCAGTGGGCATTGGCCGACAAGCTGCGCGACCGGCTCAAAGAGCTGGGCGTAGTGGTCGAGGACACACCGCAGGGTAGCACGTGGCGCCAGGAATGACGGAATGGCTGTATGGGCGGCACGCCGTGGTCGAGGCGCTGCGCGCGGGACGCCGGCGCATCGCGCGCGTGCTGTTGAGCGAGGGAGCACGCAAGGGTGGGACTATAGCCGACCTGTTGGATGCAGCGCGCCGGCTGGGGGTCCCCGTCCAGGACGCGCCCCGAGCCGCCTTCGACCGCCTTGGACCCGTGAACCACCAGGGGGTGGCGGCGGAAGCCACCCCCTATCCATACGCCAGCTTCGACGACCTTCTCGCCGGAGCTCAACAGCCGGATGCCCTCTACCTATTGCTCGATCATCTACAGGATGTGCAGAACCTGGGCACGCTGCTGCGCACCGCCGAAGCGATGGCTGTGACCGGTGTCGTGATCCCCAACCGGCGTTCGGCCGAGATCACACCGGCTGTAGTCAACGCCTCCTCGGGGGCAGTCGAGCACCTTCACATCGCACAGGTGGTCAATCTCACGCAGACGCTCGCGGCGTTGAAAGAGGCGGGTGTGTGGGTGGCAGGACTGGAATCCCGGCCGGAGGCGGTTGCGTTATCGCAGGCCGACTGGGATGGTCCGCGCGCTCTGGTCGTGGGCGCAGAGGGAGAAGGGCTCTCGCGGCTCGTGCGAGAACGGTGTGACTGGTTGGTTGCGATCCCCATGTTCGGGCGCGTCGCCTCGCTCAACGCGGCCGTCGCGGGCTCCATCGCCCTCGCGGCCGCCCGCCAATCTCAGCGCGTTGTCCCGTAGATCCACAACGCAGCCCTCTCTTTTTGTGCTTCCAATGCCCCTGTAGTACACTCCTGCTCCCCTGAGAACGCACCCTGTGGGTGCGCGAAAGGGGCCGGTCATTTGACTTTTGATATGCCCGGGAATATACTGGCGGTTCGTAGCGCCAAGCGTTGGCAAGCGCTGCCGCGTCTATGGGCTGTGCCGACGTAGCTCAATCGGCAGAGCATCGACCTTGTAAGTCGAGGGTTGCCGGTTCGATTCCGGCCGTCGGCTTGCACGGCAGGTGCAAAGTAACAACTGAATATGGGCAGGTACCCAAGTGGCCAAAGGGGGCTGACTGTAAACGCAGCCGAGTTAACCTGAGATGAAGATGAACAATCGACTGAAGGGTAATTTGGCTGTCGCCAGCGCGATTCAACGCTATGTATCCGATGGATACACGGTGAGCCTTCCACTTTGTGACACTGCTAGGTACGACCTGGTGATCGAGCGCAACGGTACCTTCTTTGCTGTCCAGTGCAAATACGCCGGATATGAAGGCAACGAAGGTATCTACTCGGTACCGCTGTATGTATCGGGCGGCAACCGGAGCGCAGGCAATCGCCGGCTGCGATATGAGGCGCAAGATTTCGATATACTGTATGTCTTGTGTGCGAACCATCGGAGCTATGCGATACCGTTCGCTGAAGTAGCGGGCAGGACGACGATCAATCTGGGCCGGCTGAGCAAGTGGTCGCGGTGGGAGCGATATCTACTCCAGAGTGCTGGCGATAATTGCAGCCTTGCAGAGGGATCTGCAAGTGAAAACTCCTCAAATTCGGTGAAACCTATGGAGATGGTAACGCCGAGCCAAGCCTCGGCTGCTATGCAGCTTGAGGAAGGTGTAGAGACTTGATGGGGAGCATCCAGACCGGATGAAGACAAAGTCCAGCCCACAAATCTCGTTGCACGAGAGCGGCGAAAGCCGTAGTTGGGATGAAATCAGCTGGCACCGCCTTCGGAGGTTCGAATCCTTCCCTGCCCACCTGCACACGGGGCCATAAGCCCCGCGTGTAGTCGAGTTGCCCACGTAGCTCAGTCGGTAGAGCACGTTCTTGGTAAGAACGGGGTCATCGGTTCAAATCCGATCGTGGGCTCTAAGTTGTACAGCCCGATGCCGCTTTGTATGCCGTTCGCCGCCGTCTCCGTATCGCAAGGACCTCGGAGGGGGCGGCGACTTATCGCAGTGATCCGGTGTTCGCAGGAGGTTACCTTCGATGGGAAAGGCAGTCTTTGAGCGCACGAAGCCGCATGTCAATGTGGGGACGATTGGGCACATTGATCATGGCAAGACGACGTTGACGGCGGCGATCACCAAGGTATTGGGGATGAAGGGCTGGGCGGATTTTCGGGCGTTTGATTCGATCGACAATGCGCCGGAAGAGAAGGCGCGCGGCATCACGATTGCGATTGCGCACGTGGAGTACCAGACCGAGAAGCGCCACTATGCGCATGTGGACTGCCCGGGGCATGCGGACTACATCAAGAACATGATCACGGGGGCGGCGCAGATGGACGGGGCGATCCTGGTGGTGGCGGCGCCGGACGGGCCGATGCCGCAGACGCGCGAGCACGTGCTGTTGGCGCGGCAGGTGGAAGTGCCGGCGATGGTGGTGTTTCTGAACAAAGTGGACCTGATGGAAGACGAGGAGTTGCTGGAGCTGGTGGAGTTGGAGCTGCGCGAGCTGTTGACGGCGCAGAAGTTCCCCGGCGACGACATCCCGATCGTGCGCGGCAGTGCCCTGAAGGCGTTGGAGTCGACCTCGAAGGACCCGACGGCGCCGGAGTACGAGTGCATCTGGGAGTTGATGCGGGTGGTGGACGAGTACATCCCGACGCCGATGCGCGAGACCGAGAAGCCGTTCCTGATGCCGATGGAAGACGTGTTTGGCATCAAGGGGCGGGGGACGGTGGTGACGGGGCGTATCGAGCGCGGGATGGTCAAGGTCGGGGAAGAGATCGAGATCATCGGGCTGCAAGGAGACGCGCAAGACGGTGGTGACGGGCGTGGAGATGTTCCGCAAGATCCTGAAGGAAGGGCTGGCGGGGGACAACGTGGGCTGTCTGCTGCGGGGCATCGAGCGGGACGACGTGGAGCGGGGGCAGGTGTTGGCCAAGCCGGGCTCGATCACGCCGCACACCAAGTTTTTGGGGGAAGTGTACGTGCTGAAGAAGGAAGAGGGGGGGCGGCACACGCCCTTCTTCAACGGCTACCGGCCGCAGTTCTACATCCGCACCATGGATGTGACGGGGGCGGCGCAGTTGCCGGCCGGGGTGGAGATGGTGATGCCGGGCGACAACGTCAACCTGGAAGTGGAGTTGATCGTGCCGGTGGCGCTGGAAATCGGGCTCGCGCTTTGCCATCCGTGAGGGCGGGCGCACCGTCGGCGCCGGCGTCATCACCAAGATCCTGGAATAACGCACTCGGCCCGGCGGCAACACGCGTCGTGCATCATGCCGGTAACGCTAGAATAGTCAGGGTGAAGTAGCAATGGCAACCGCCAAGAAAGCAAATCGAATCGTCGTGACGCTCGCTTGCACCGAGTGCAAGGAGCGGAATTACACGACCGAGAAGAACCGCAAGAACACGCAGGGCCGCATGGAGCTGGAGAAGTATTGTCTCTCGCTGCCGCAAGCACGTCCTGCATCGCGAGACTCGCTAAGCGCTCGCTAAACGCATGAGGGCGAGGCACTGGTCCTCGCCCATTTGCTTAGGCGTGTAGCTCAACTGGTAGAGCACCGCTCTCCAAAAGCGGGGGTTGCGGGTTCAAGTCCTGCCACGCCTGCCTGAGCATAAGGTGTTCTATGGCAAGACACCGTCTCTGGCACGGCAATCCTGAGCAGTTCTGCCGGCCAGGCCCGGTGTCTTGAATCGTAAGGGCCTGTGCGAACGCTCGCAAGGAAGGCGTAAACATATGAGTAAGACAACAGCGAGGCAGCTCCAAAGCCCGATAACCCGTTGATGCGGTATTATCGAGGAAACCAAGGCCGAAGTGCGCAAGGTGAGTTGGCCGACACGACCAGGAGGCCACCAACCTGACGCTCATCGTGCTGGGTGTGACCGCTGCGATGGCTATCTTCCTGGGTGTCGTCGATTTCATCTTCGCCACTCTGATTCGGCTGATCGTCGCTTCCTGATTCTCAGGCCGGCGTTGCTTCAACGGACAAATTGGGACGGGAAAACGAGCATGGATCAGAGGCACGACATTGACAACGGAGCAGAGTCCGAGTTGGAACCGATGGACGACGAGCAGTTCGTCCCCTCCACACAGGATGAGCTCGAGCCGGAAGCGCTGGACCGTGACGTCCCGGAAGAGCCGGAAGCCCCGGAAGCCGAAGAGGCTGACGAGGCCAAGCCACAGTGGTATGTGGTGCACTGCTATTCCGGCTACGAGAACAAAGTCAAGAAGAACCTGGAGCACCGGGCGCCTCCATGGGGATGACGAACATCTTTCGGAGCTCATCGTGCCCACGGAAGAGCAGGTTGAGCTGAAAGATGGGCAGCGGCGGGTCGTCGAACGCCGCATTTATCCTGGCTACGTGCTGGTGCAGATGATCCTGGACGAAGAGTCGTGGTATGTGGTGCGGAATACGCCCGGCGTAACCGGTTTCGTGGGCATCGGCACCAAGCCCACGCCACTGCGCCAGGAAGAAGTCGACCGCATCATGCGGCGCATGGAGGCCGAAGAGCCGGTGGCCCAGGTCAAGGTCAAGGCCGGAGACCGCGTGCGGATCGTCGAAGGCTCCTTCGTCGACTTCAACGGCACGGTGGATGAAGTGTATCCGGACAAGGGGAAAGCGCGCGTACTGGTTTCGTTCTTCAACCGGGAAACGCCCGATCGAAGTCGATCTGCTTCAAATCGAACGTTTATAACGGTAAAAGTCGTCTAGGAGTGATTGGATCATGGCGAAGAAAGTAAAGGCGATCGTCAAACTGCAGATCATGGCCGGGAAGGCAAACCCGGCGCCGCCCGTTGGCCCGGCGCTGGGCCAGCATGGCGTCAACATCATGGCGTTCTGCAAAGAATACAATGCGCGCACGGCCAGCATGGCGGGCACGGTGGTGCCGGTTGAGATCACCATCTTCACCGACCAGTCGTTCACCTTCGTGACCAAGACGCCGCCGGCCGCGGACCTGCTGCGCCAGGCCGCCGGTGTGCCGAAGGGCTCGTCCACGCCGAACAGTGAGAAGGTCGGCATCCGTGTACGCGCAAGCAAGTGCGCGAGATCGCCGAGACTCAAGCTCAAGGACCTCAACGCTTACGACGTCGACCAGGCCATGCAGATGATCGAGGGTTCTGCCCGCAGCATGGGCATTACCGTCACCGACTGACGTCTGCTACCAGACGCCAGGTGGGAGGGCGCTCCCGAGCCCGCTACGACCACACCCCGGCAGGGAGCCGGGACAGAGGAGCTGAAAAATGGCTAAGCACGGGAAGAAGTACGAGGAGGCAGCCAAGCTGTTCGACCGGGATCATTATTACACCCCGGGCGAGGCAGTAGAGCTGGTCAAGGAGGTTTCGTACCCGAAGTTCGACGGCACGGTCGAGGTGCATGTTCGCCTGGGCGTCGACCCGCGGCATGCCGACCAGCAGGTGCGCAGCACCGTTTTGCTGCCCGCCGGGCTGGGCAAGCACGTTCGCATTCTGGTCTTCGCCGAAGGCGATGGCGCCCGTCTTGCCGAGCAGGCCGGCGCCGATTTCGTCGGCCTGGACGACCTGATCGCCAAGATCCAGGGCGGCTGGGTCGAATTCGACGTGGCCATCGCCACGCCCCAGGTCATGGGCAAGGTCGGCCGCCTGGGCCGTATCCTCGGTACCCGTGGCCTGATGCCGAACCCGAAGGCCGGCACGATCGTGCAGCCCGACGAACTGCCGCGGTGATTCGCGAAGCGCGCCTGGGCCGTGTGGAGTTCAAGGTCGACAAGACCGGTAACCTGCACGTTCCGATCGGCAAGACCAGCTTTACGCCTGAGCAGATGCTGGAGAACCTGACCGCGCTGATGGATGCGGTCAACCGCGCGAAGCCGTCGGGCGCCAAGGGCATCTACATCCGGCGTGTGACGTTGACCTCGACCATGGCGCCGGGTATCCGGATCGACACCGCCGCGGCGACCAGCATGAACCCGGCCGTCGCCTGACCGGCACAGCGCCGGCACTGACACTGCACAACCGCATACTCGATGCGCTGAAGACAGCAGGTGTCCCCAGGGACTTAATCCGACCTGCCGAGGCGGTTTCCGGAGCTCCTTCCCATGAGATGAGATCATCTATGGTCGTGAAAGCCCCTGTGCCTGTCCATCAGCGCAGAGGCTTTCTGTTTTACGCCGGCGAAAGGAGGTAGATCGTTGGCTATCACAAGTGAGAAGAAAGTCGACCTGGTCAACGAGTACGTCGAGAAGCTGCAGCGCAGCCAGGCCGTCATCGTCGCCGAGTATCGCGGCCTGAGGGTCAAGCAGCTACAGGATCTGCGCCGCGAGCTCCGCGGCCCGGGTGGTGAAGTGGTGGTCGCCAAGAACACGCTCATCTCTCGTGCCCTCACCGAGGTCGGCATGCCGGCGCCTGAGACTCTGTTCAACGGCCCGACGGCGGTCGCCTTCGTGTATGGCGATGTCGCCGGTCTGGCCAAGGCGCTGAATAAGTTCGCCAAGGACACCAAGATCCTCGTCGTCAAGGGCGGCCTGATGGGCCAGTCCGTCTTCGACGAGGCCGGTGTGCAGACTCTCTCAGAGCTGCCGAGCCGCGAGGAGCTGTTGGCCCAGGTTGCTGGGAACCATTCAAGCCCCTATCGCCGGCCTGGTCAACGTGTTGGCCGGAACCGTGCGCGGCCTGGTCAACGTTCTCAATGCCCGCTCCCAGCAATTGGAAGAGCAGGGCGCAACCCCATCGTAATCCATTACAGGTAAGATACCAGGAGGAAATGTCATGACTCAGGAAGAGCTGATTGCGCAGATCGAGAAGATGAGCGTGCTGGAGCTTTCGCAGCTGGTCAAGGCGCTGGAGCAGCGCTTTGGCGTCAGCGCCGCTGCCCCCATGATGATGGGCGCCATGCCGGCCGCCGGTGGCGGTGCAGCCGCTGCGGCTGAGCCGGTGGAAGAGCAGACCGAGTTCGACGTGGTTCTGAAGTCCATCGGCGACAAGAAGATCAACGTCATCAAGGTCGTGCGCGCGCTGACCAACCTTGGCCTGAAAGAAGCCAAGGACCTGGTCGAGAGCGCTCCCGCACCGGTGCTGCAGGGTGTGGCCAAGGACGTGGCCGCCGACGCCAAGGCCAAGCTAGAGGCCGAAGGCGCCGCAATCGACGTCAAGTAAGTCGGTTACTGCGACAGATCAAAAGAGGAGCATCGGGGCATCCCCCGGTGCTCCTCTTTTTTGCAGCGGTTCCTCAGACCGGCGCCGGGCAAGGCGGGAGGGTCAGGATGACAACAGCACAAGACATGAACGCACGAGGCGTGGGAAGGCTGCCCGGATTGATCGGCATGGAGACTTGCGAGCTGGCGCCCGGCGCTGTCAAGGCTCGTCTGGTGATCCGCCCCGAGCTGCTGGCGCCGAACGGCTATCTGCACGCCGCTACCGTGGTCGCGCTGGCCGACACCGCTTGCGGTTACGGCACCATTGCCAGCCTTCCGGAAGGGGCAACAACCTTCACCACCATCGAGCTGAAGACGAACTTCCTCGGCACGGCGCGTGATGGCATCATCACGTGCGAAGCCAGGATGGCTCACGGCGGCCGGACAACCCAGGTCTGGGATGCAGAGGTGAGCGACTCCGCCACCGGCAAGGTGATCGCGCTCTACCGGTGCACCCAGTTGATTCTGTACTGATTGCCCCTTGCGGACCGGGCGATGATACGTGCATGTGTGCCCATCGCCCAGCTCTAACCCGTTTTCCTTATAGAACGCTTATGTGGCCCGGTTGACTTCGCACTTCTCCAGGAATAGACTTCACATACGGCCAGGCGATCCCGCATGGTGCTGACCGCCACCCCCCACCTGGGGCTCGCGGTGACCTTCTGCTTCGGCCAATCCCGCCAATTACAGGGCGTCATTGCTGCTGGGTGCCAAGGAGCGACTCTATGAGCGTTATCGAAGTCACGAATCTGACCAAGTATTACGGAAAGGCGCGGGGCATCGTCGATGTCTCTTTCAACGAGGACGAAGGGGAGATCTTCGGCTTCATCGGGCCCAACGGCGCCGGGAAATCCACCACCATCCGCCTGCTCCTGTCGCTGATCCATCCCACCAGCGGCAGCGCCAGAGTCTTCGGCAAGGATGTAGTCACTCAAGGCCCCGAAATCCGCCGCGATATCGGCTACCTTCCTTCGGAAGTCTTTTACTACGAAGGCATGAAGGTCATTGACCTGCTCAAGTATTCGGCCAGCTTCTACGACGGCGACTGCACCAAGCGCATGCACGAGCTGTCCGAAACCATGGAGCTGGAGCTGAACCGCCGCATCAGCGACCTGTCCTACGGCAACAAGAAGAAGGTCGGCATCGTCCAGGGCCTGCTGCACAGCCCCAAGCTGCTCTTCCTGGATGAGCCGACCGGCGGCCTCGATCCGCTCATGCAGCGCAAGTTCTTCGACCTGATCCGCGAAGAGAACGCCCGCGGCGTAACCGTCTTCTTCTCCTCGCACATCCTGGGCGAGGTGCAGCGGCTGTGCACCCGCGTGGGCATCATCCGCGAGGGACGCATCGTGGAGATCTCCGATATCCGCACCCTGCAGCAGAACAACTACAAGAAGGTGGCCGTGACGGCCGACGGGCTGGACCCCGCCTGCTTTGAGCTGCCGGGGGTGACCAACCTGCAGGCGGAAAACGGCACGGTGCATTTCTTCTTCAAGGGCGATATCAACGTGGTGCTGCGAAGAATCGGCGACGTCCAGGTTACCGATGTCACCATCGAAGAGCCGACGCTGGAAGAAATCTTCATGCACTACTACGAATAGGCGGAGATCATGAGCGCAAACATCTACAGGCACGAGTTTCGCACCCGGCTGAAATCGGTGGTCACCTGGTCGCTGGCCGTGATGGCAGTGATCTTTTTCTTCTTCTCCCTGTTTCCGGCATTTGCCGATCAGGCTGCGCTGATGAACGAGATGCTGGCAAAGTTCCCGCAGGAATTGCGCGCCGCCTTCGGCATGGACAACATGGATCTATCCAGCGTGCTGGGGTTTTACAGCTTCATCTTCCTGTTTGTCCAGCTCTGCCTGGCGATCCAGGCCGGCAACTACGGGTTTGGGCTGGTCTCGATCGAGGAGACCGAATTGACCGCGGACTTCCTGCTGACCAAGCCGGTCAGCCGCAGCCAGGTCCTGACCAGCAAACTGCTGGCCGCGCTTTCCAGCCTGACGATCACCAACCTGGTCGTGTGGGTGACCAGTTTCGCTGCCATCTCGCTCTTCCGCGGAAACCGCGAGTACGATCTGCGCACGCTGCTGCTGATGCTGGCCAGCATTGCGATCTTCCAGCTCTTCTTCCTGGGCGTTGGGCTGCTCATCTCGCTGCTGGTCAAGCGTGTGCGCAGCGTGACGCCGTATGCGCTCGGCCTGGGTTTCGGCACGTACGTGCTGAGCGCTTTCAGCGGCGTGTTTGGCGATGTCAAGCTGGAGCTGCTCACGCCCTTCAAGCACCTGGATCCGGCCTACATCGTGCAGCATGGCGCGTACGACGTGCCGCTGGTGCTGCTCAACGTTGCGGTCACCGTGGTTTCGCTGGCGGTAAGTTACTGGCTGTACATCCGCCGCGACATCCAGGCGGTGTCGTAGGGAGGTGCGTTATGAACATCTTTCTCCGTGAACTGAAAGCCAACCTCAAATCGCTGGTGATCTGGAGCGTCATCATCGCGCTGCTGATCATGATCGCGGTGGCCAAATTCTCGGCCTTTGCCGGCGACCCCCAGATGCTGGCCATGCTGGATTCTCTGCCCCCGGCGATGCTCGACGCCCTGGACATGCGCGCCTTCAACCTGACCACGCTGACCGGCTTCTACGGGGTCATGTTCATCTACTTCGGGCTGATGGGCGCCATCGCGGCGGCCATGTGGGGCAGCGACATCATCTCCAAGGAAGAGCGCGACAAGACGGTCGAGTTCTCACTCGTGCTGCCGGTATCGCGCAGCCGGGTCATCACGGCCAAGGCGCTGGCTGCCCTGGTCAACTGCATCGCCTTCGTGCTCATCACCTGGGTGGTGTCGCTGGTGGCGGTGCGGTCGTACAATCCCGACCAGGCCTTCTTCGACTACCTGGGGCTCGAGATGCGGGCGATGTTCGCGATCGAGCTGATCTTCCTGGCCATCGGGCTGCTGCTGGGCTGCGCGATGAAGCAGTACAAACGCTCCGGCTCCACCGCAGTGGCGATCATCCTGGCCACCTACTTCATGTCGTTCATCTCCGGTATGCAGGAGCAGCTCGATTTCCTCAAGTACTTCACGCCATTCAAGTACTTCGACGCGGGTAACCTGCTCCGCTCCGGCCAGATGGACGGTACGTATCTGCTGCTCTCGGCGGCGATCATTATCGTCAGCGTGGCGGCGGCGTATTGGACGTACAACAGGCGCGATCTGTACATCTAGATACCGTGGAACGACAGGTTCGCGAGCGGCGCCAGGCCTATGATCCTCGAGGCGTCCGCTCTCGCGGTCCCGTGTTCCGCTCACCCGTTATTTTAGCGCCAGAACGAAGATCAAGTCGTTCACATTCGTATTGGTCGGGCCGGTGACGATCAGGTCGCCGAGCGCGCTCAGGTAGTGGTAGCTGTCGTTGTTGGCGAGGGCTGCGTGCGCGTCCAACCCCAGGGCGCGGCCGCGTGCCAGGGTATCGCGGGTAGCGATGCCGCCGGCCGCATCGGTTGGGCCATCGGAGCCGTCCGTGGCGAGGCTGACCACCGCAACCTCGACCCCGTTGGGGAGCGGTGCGTAGCCGTCCAGCGCGATGGCTGCCGCCAAAGCCAATTCCTGATTGCGCCCACCCAGGCCATCACCACGGATCGTCACGGTCGTCTCGCCGCCGAACACCAGACAAACGGGTGGCTTCAGGTCGGATGGACCGCAGGCGATGCCGTGCGCCAAACCCGCCATCAGGCGCGCTACCTCCCGCGCTTCCCCTTCGACGTATGTCGTCAGCAGTTGCGCCTGCCACCCCTGGCGGCGTGCCTCCGCAACGGCCGCGCGTGCGGCGATGGCATTGTCGCCAACGACAACGTTGGTCACGCGCGAGAAGAGCGGGTCGCCCGGCTTGGGCGTGTCGGCAATCTGTCCGGCCGCGCCGCGCTGCAAATCCGCGAGAATGCTCGCCGGCACCGATTCGACCACCCCATAACTGCGGAGCACGTTCATTGCATCGGCAAAACTGCTGCGATCGGGAACGGTGGGACCGGAGCCGATCACGTCGAGCGGGCTTCCGACCACGTCCGATAGGATCAGCGTGGCGACGCGCGCCGGCGCGGCCATCCGCGCGAGCTGCCCGCCCTGGAGCTGCGACAGGTGCTTGCGCAGACAGTTGAGCTCCGTGATATTCGCCCCGCATTTGAGCATGATCCCGGTCAACTGCTGCAGATCGGTAAGCGTGACGCCCGGGACCGGGCGCGGCAGCAGCGCCGAGCCGCCGCCGGAGATCAGCACAATCACCAGGTCACGCTCGGTTAGCCCATGAAGCAGCCCGGCGATCGTTTCCGCTCCGGCCAGACCGTGCTCGTCCGGAACGGGGTGCCCCGCCTCCACCAGCGAGATCCTGCCGGTAAACGCAGAGGTCTGCCGGGGTGTCTCATCTCCACCTTTTCCGAAGCCCACGTGCCAGACGCCGGCGCCGGCGGTGTGGCCGTGTTTCACGTTCACCGAGCCGCCCGTGACGGTGGCGCCCAACACCTCGGCTATGGCTGTGGCCATGGGCGCGCCGGCCTTGCCACCCCCCACGACGACGATACGGTCGATTTCATCCAGCCGGTACTCGTGGGGCCCAACTTGCAGCGTGTTGCCCGAGCGGACCACCTGCGCACGCACCGCCTCCATCGGGTCTACGGCGCGCAACGCCGCTCCTGACACGCGCAGGATCTGCTGCCGACGCTCCAGGTTCATGCCACCCTCCTTTGGGGTACTACGCGGATAGCCGGCTATTGTTCCGGCGACGAATTCAACTCGTTTCCAACGGCAATGCGTGGATCAACTCCGTCCTGCAGCACCGCAGTTTGCACACGCTGCAGACTCAGGGAGAAACGTGTGGCATCTGAGTTCACCGGCAAAGGAACCGCTGCAGCCAATTGTCTCTGCAGAAACGCCGTGTAGTGATCTGCTTTCCAAATCTCCCATGCTCCAGGCTGAGTCGGCAACCAGCCTGCACTCTGCGCCCAGGCGCCCGCGCGGACCGGGTCGAGCAGCCAGTTGATGAGGGATGCCGCCATCGCCTGGCGCGCCGGATCGCGTGCCACAATCGCCAGGCCCCATCCGGACGCGATTGGGGGCGCCATTCCCTCTGCTCCCGGGCTGGCCGTATACGCACCCTTACTCAGGGCGGCTCGCTCCGCCATATAGCGGCGAGCGCTCACCTCTGCTACGGGCGCGGCGCCATCGAGGAAATCGGCCCAACTGTCTGCGGCGCGCGCATTGCCGGTGGCACGCGAGGGCAGAATCCCGCGCGCAGCCCCGTCCCGGTAAAAGGCCGCCAGCGTGGTAAGCGGCTCCGGCTCCAGCGTCAAACGTCTGGTGGCGAGGTCGATCTTGCCGCCTGCCGACAGGTAGTGCGACAGCGCCACCAGAAGAGCGGACTCGAGTTGATCTGCGGCTGCCCCGTCGCTTCCATACAGGGGGAAGGAGTAAGTCGTGTGACGTGCCAACAGCTGCGGCCAATTCGCCGGCGTGAATTCGACTCTTTCCTGATCAAAGACAGCGTGTCGGAGGTCGGATGCGAACAGCACGGCCAGCGTCTGGCCGTCTATCTGGCCAGACAGGCGCGCAAACGGATAAAGACGCCCGAGCATGGCCGGATCCACCAGGGTATCGAGCGGCTGCAGTAGATTCAGCGCTGCAGCCGCTTCCAGCTCGGCGGCGTCCAACACGATCAGATCGGGCAGAAGGTTAGGAGCGGCGGATCCGGTCGTGCGGAGGAAGTCCACCAGTCCGCCTCTTCCGTACCGCGCCTTGATCACGGGCTGTACCAGCACCCGCTGTCGCTGCCTTCCCTGGAATTCCTCTACGTACCGTTGCAGCAGATGGCCACCCGGCTGAGCGGCGGAGGGGCTGAAAAACTGTGGAGTCCACCATACGAGCACCTGGGGCGTTACCCCTGCGACCCCGGTGCTTCTGGGTGGGGGAGTTGGGCTGGGAACGGAAGTGGCGGTCGGTGCCGGCACGGCCCGCGGCCCCGGCGCCGGCGTCCCGACCACCGGCGCCTTGCCCCGCGCTGCAGCCGCTGCACAGAAAGAGCAACAGCAGTCCAATCCAGGCAAATCGGGGAAGGGATCGTGGCATATCAGGTCGGGCGCATTATAGCACCTCCGGGGTTGATGCAGAATCCTTGCGTTATGGAGTGGCAGCCGGTAAAGTGGAGGGGCGACAGGCGTCATCCGTCATCCGTCATCCGTCAAGCGTTATCCGTCAAGCGTCAGTCGTGGTACAACGTCATTCGTCGGGGTCACCCGAAGGGGTCACCGATAGGGGTCATCCGTAAATCGTTAGGCGTCAGGCGTAGCACGGCAGATGTCTCAAAGGACTGAGCGCAGCCTGAAAGCAAACAACACTCGCACCGCATCACGTATGACCCCTACCGGTGACCCCTTCGGGTGACCTCACAGGTGACGGATGACGGATGACGTTTGACGCACCCTTCCCCCGAGGCGCCCATGACCTACGAAGAGTGGCAAAATAGCGTACCTGAGGAACTCACTCGTGACGCGCTGTGGCGAATGACTGCCTATCGTCTGGGGCTGTTTGCCGCCGAGATTGGGTGGCAGGATGTGACCGTGCTCAGCAAAGATCGCCGTACTTTGGGCCTGGCCGACCAGCTCTGCCGCGCACTCGGCTCGATCACTGCTAATTTGGCCGAAGGTTATTCTCGCGGTTCCGGCAAGGACCGAGCACGCTTCTATGAATATGCTCTTGGGTCCGCCAGGGAGAGCCGAGATTGGTACTATAAAGCACGTCATGTCCTTTCGGATGACGTAATTGACCACCGCCTGACGCTCCTTACGCGGGTCATCCAATTGCTCCTCGTAACGGTTCCCGACCAACGCCAACTCACTCTCAAAGATGACCAGCCACAGTACACAACGGACTCCAGCGAGGGCGAATGACACCCGCTCTGCCTGCCCGCAGCTTGTCGCCTGAGCCCCGCGGGTGTCGACTGACGCCCACCGGCAACGACCGGCCCCTTCGGGTAACGCCTGACCCCGATGGGTGACCCCTTCGGGTGACCTCTGCAGGTGACCCCTTCGGGTGACCCCTGCGGGTGACGTATGACGGATGACGCTTGACGCTTGACGCATGACTTCCACCACCAAGGAGCACCACCATGTCCTCCGACCCCACCTGCATCTTCTGCCAGATCGCGGCCGGCAGTGCGCCGGCGAGCATTGTGGCGGAAAGCGAGCGCGCTTTTGCCTTCATGGATATGAACCAGCCGGTTCCCGGCCATGTGCTGGTGATTCCGCGCGCACGTGCGCGATATCTATGAGGTGGCAGACGAAGATGGAGTGGCGGTTTTCCGGTTAGTGGTGCAGGTGGCCCAGGCGGTGAAGCGCGCACTGGCTCCGGCCGGGATCACCTTGCTACAGGCGAACGAGCCGGCCGGAGGGCAAACAGTATTCCATTTTCACATGCACGTATTTGCTCGCTATGCGGAGGACCGCGAGCGGGTGCGGCTGTCGTGGCAGCACGAGCCGGCGCCGGCCGCGACCCTCGACGACCTGGCAAAAAAGATCCGCGCCGCATTGTAGCGGCGCGGATGTGCGATGCAGTAGAAGTCCCTCGATGACCCTATTTGTCACCCAGGTGGCGGCGCCACTCATCAATACGTTCGCGGATCCGCCCGCGCCAGCTCTCGCCCCCTTCGGGGCCAAGCGCCAGATTGTACAGGCGACGCGCCACTCGCAAGCCGAACGAACGTACCGGTGCGAAGGCGAACCAGAACTCCGATGTCGCCTGTTTGTCCAACCGGCGCCGCTTGAGCGGTACCGGGATTCCCCATTCCAGCGCCGTCGCTGCCCACGTCAGCCCGGCCCCGAACCCCACTAACACGACCTTGTCCCCCGCTTTAACCCGGCCAAGGCCGATCGCTTCGCACAACGCGATGGGGATCGATGCCGAAGAGGTGTTCCCGAAGCGTTCGAGATTGACGAAGAAGCGGTCAAGTGGCAGGCCCAGCCGCTTGGCCGCGGACTCGATGATGCGGGTGTTGGCCTGGTGCGGCAGCACCAGAGACGATCTCGTCCAGCGCCCAACCCGCTTTCTGGATCGCTGCTTCGGTCGCTTTTGCCATCATCTGGGTTGCGAAGCGGAACACCTCGCGCCCGTTCATTTGGATGAAATGGCCGCCGTTGCTGACCGTATCGATCGAGGCGGGGGTTTTGCTGCCTCCTGCGGGCACGATCAGCAGCTCGCCGCCCGAGCCGTCGCTGCCCAGAACGTAGGACATGACGCCGCAGCGCTCGTCGCAGGCGCTCAGCACGACTGCGCCGGCGCCATCGCCAAAGAGCACGCAGGTGTTGCGGTCGGTCCAATCGACGATCTCGCGACAGGGTTTCGGCGCCGACCACCAGCACGTGCTGGGCGTTGCCTGCCTGGATCACGTTGCTGGCCATGTTCAAGCCATAGATGAAGCCCGAGCAGCCGGCGCTCAGGTCGAACGCTCCCGCCTTGGAGGCACCCAGCGCATCCTGCACGATGCTGGCGGTGGATGGGAAGCATGTACTCCGGCGTGACAGTGGCGACGATGACCAGGTCTAGCTGATTCGGCGCGATGTCGGCTACGACCAGAGCGGTCGCGCGCCGCACGCATCGCCAACGGTCGCGGTCGTCTCCCGTCCGGGTGCACAGACGTGTCGCTCTTGCACGCCGGTATGCGCGACGATCCACTCGTCGGTGGTGTCCACCACCGCTCCAGCTCGGCGTTGGTCATCACCCGCTCGGGCACATACATGCCCCAGCCGGTTGATCTCGCGCGTAGCGCATGCCCGTTCACGTCGATCTCGTTCTGAAGCATACACGGTTGCGTTGTGCCCACCGAAGCCAAAGGAATTGGAGAGTGCGACATCGACCGCGGCCGGGCGGGCCTGTGTTCGGCACATAGTCCAGGTCGCAGTGCCGGATCGGCTTCTCGTAGATTGATGGTCGGCGGCAGCACCTGGTCGCGCAGCGCCAGCGATGCTGAAGATCGCCTTCGATGGCGCCGGCCGCCCCCATCAGGTGGCCGGTCATGCTCTTCGTTGAGCTGATCGCCAGCCGGTAGGCGTGTTCGCCGAAGACGGCCTTGATCGCCCGCGTCTCGATGGCATCGTTGAGCGGCGTGCTGGTGCCGTGAGCATTGATGTAATCGACGGCATCTACGGGCAGGCCGGCAGTACTCGATGCCAGCCGCATCGACTCGGCAGCGCCGGCGCCCTCTTCCGCCGGAGCAGTGATGTGGAAGGCATCGGCCGATGGCGCCATAGCCGGCGACTTCGGCATAGATGCGCGCGCCGCGGGCACGGGCGCGGTCGAGCCGCTCCAGCATCAGTATCCCGGCGCCCTCGCCAATGCACGAATCCGTCTCGGTTCGTGCTCGAACGGCCGGCTCGCCTCGTCGGGCTCTCGTTGCGGGTGCTCATGGCACCCATATTGTCGAAGCCCGCCATCGCGATCTGCGAGGATAGCCGCTTCAGAACCGCCGGCGATCATCACGTCGGCATCGCCGCGCCGGATCAGTTCGCTGCCTCACCGATCGCATGCGTGCCGGTGGCGCAGGCAGTAGCTACCGCCAGGTTCGGCCCGCGCGCGCCCAGCATGATGCTGACCTGAGCAGAGGCGCTGTTGAGCATGAGCGCCGGCACGGTGAATGGGCTTACGCGATGGGGACCACGGGTGCGCAACACCTCTAGCTGCTCGATGAGCGTGTGCAGCCCACCCACACCGGAACCGATCAGCACGCCGACACGGCACGGATCGTAGTCCTTGAGTTCGAAGCCTGCATCCTCGACTGCTTCGTGCGTGGCTGCCACAGCAAAATGAAGGAAGCGGTCCATGCGACGCGCTTCCTTCCTGTCCATATGTTGCGTGGCATCAAAATCCTTGACTTCGCCTGCAATGTGCGTCTTGAGGTTGGCATAGTCGAACTGGGTAATGAGGTCGATACCCGAACGGCCGGCCACTATCGCTTCCCAGCTGGAAGCGAGGTCACTGCCCACGGGAGTAATCGCGCCCATACCCGTCACGACGACGCGCTGCATATCCGGACGTTCCAAGACACCCTCCTACGTGTTGCCAAAATGCTCGCCAAATGGCATAACACAGGCGGCGTTCGATCGACGCGCCGGATATGCGCATCTCCAGGCTGCCTGGCATGGCAGGTTGTGGAGACGACAAAGGATACTCATGACCGCGTTATTACGCAAGCTACGCGTGCTATTAGCTACATTGCAAACGGGCGGGCCCGGTGGCGGCGCCCGTATGGCGCGGTATGTCCAGGCATACGCGTCATGGCAGCGTGCATACACCAGGCCCGGAGAGGTCGAGGGCGCCAGCGGTCCCGCCTACGATTGGGCGTTGATCAAAGGCGAAGGTCCGGCGGAAGCGGTCGATTTCCTGTGCGACGAGGGCACATGGCGCCTGGATTTTCCGCGGACCGGAGTGGCCCGGCTGCGTTTCCACGCCGGGAGTACCGGTCCGGGGTGGCAGTCCTTCGCGGTGCATCAGGAGGGGGTGCGTATGCAGCCGCCGGAGGTAGCGGCCGGCAAGGGCCCGCACGTGCCCGTACGCTCACGGGGAATTGGGGTCCAACCAGATGCACAGGGTGGATTTAGCTTCATTGGTCCGGAGGGTAGAGCCTGTGCCGGCAATCTGGCGGGCTGCGGTGGCGCGGAGAGCGCCTTTCATGCACCTTTGATCTGGCTCCCGGTACCCGCATGTACGGTCTGGGCGAGAAGGCGTTTGGTCTGGAACACTCGGGCCGCCGCCTGGTTATGTGGAATACCGATCCCGAGGGTGGCTATTCGCCCGGCGTCGACCCTCTCTACGTGAGTATTCCGTTTGTGCTGATGCAGGCCGGATCGGCTTACGGCATCTTCTTCGACAACACCTTCCGCGCCGAGTTCGATCTGGGGAAGTCAGACCCCGCCCAATTAGCGTACAACGTAGAGGGCGGCGACCTGTGCTACTACGTGATCGCCGGTCCGGATATGGCGGATGTCTTGCGCCGCTACTCTGACCTCACCGGACGCATGGAGCTGCCCCCGCTGTGGGGAATCGGCTTTCACCAGAGCCGTTGGAGCTACTCCAGCGAGGCTGAGGTCCGGCGGGTGGCGAAGCGGATGCGCGATGCGGCCGTTCCCTGCGACGCGATCTATCTCGATATCGACCACATCCGCGGCTATCGCGTACTTACCTTCGATAGCCAACGCTTCCCGGATGCAAAGGGGATGATCGCGGACCTGCGGCAGGCCGGCATCCGCACGGTGTGTATCGTCGACCCCGGCGTGAAGATCGACACCCGCTACCGGGTGTATGCGGAGGGGATGGCCCAGAACGCTTTTTGCCGCCTGCCTAACGGCAAGGTCTTCTCCGGTCCGGTGTGGCCCGGCGAGTGCGCCTTCCCCGACTTCGCCAGCGCCAGGGTTCGCCGTTGGTGGCAGCTGCAGCACCGGCCGCTCATCGAAGCCGGGGTGGCCGGTATCTGGAACGACATGAACGAACCGGCGGTATTCCCGGCGCTCACCTTCCCCAACCTGGTACAGCACGACACGGAGACCGGGCGCACGGATCACTTCGAGATTCACAACGTCTACGGCATGCTGATGTCCCAGGCTGCCCACGATGCATGGCGTCACGACAGGCCAGACGAGCGCCCGTTTCTGGTGAGCAGGGCCGGCTACGCCGGTGTTCAGCGCTACGCACTCACCTGGACGGGAGACAACCACAGCAGTTGGGAGCACCTGGCGCTCAGCCTGCCGATGGTGCTCAATCTCGGCCTCAGCGGGCAGCCTTTCGCCGGAGCCGACGTGGGTGGCTTCAACGGCGACGCCGGCGGCGAGTTGATGGCCCGTTGGACCCAGCTCGGGTGCTGCCTGCCGTTCTTCCGCAATCACAGCGCCCTGGGGACGCGCCACCAGGAGCCGTACGCGCTGCGCGAGCCGTTTCGCTCAATCTGCAGGCGCTACATCGAGCTGCGCTACCGCCTGTTACCCTACATCTACACGGCGTTCTGGCAGGCCAGCCAGACGGGACTGCCGGTCGCCCGGGCCATGGCGCTGTCGTTCCCCGCTGACGAGCACGTGGACGCGATGGACGACCAGTTCATGCTCGGCGATTCCCTGCTGGTCGCGCCGGTCCTGGAGCGCCAGCGCGAGCGGCGCAACGTCTATCTTCCGGCCGGATGGTGGTATGACTTCTGGACGGGAGAACTGTTTGAGGGTCCGGAGGAGCGCGAGGTAGCGGCGCCGCTGGATCATCTGCCCCTCTACGTACGCAGCGGCTCCGTCGTCCCGATGGCAAGCGTTCGCCAGCACACCGGCGAGCCAGATCCAAAACCGCTCGCGCTACACCTGTTTCCCGGCCACGGTGAAAACCAGCTGTATGAGGACGACGGCCACTCGCTGGCGTATCGCATGGGAGAATTCCGCGAGACCTTGTTCCGCCAGACGCTGAAGAGCGAGATCCTCACCCTGACGCGTGCCACCGTGGGCGAGTACCGCCTCGGATATCGCGCCTCTGGACCTGATGCTGCGCTCCTCGTCACCCGGCCTGGAAGGTGCGCTGCCGGTTGCATGGGTCGATGGCGAGCTCGCTTCCGCCTGGACGCGTGACGACGAGTGGGATACGTACCGGGTGCCCGTCGGGGAGTTTCAGGAGGTCAATCTGGATTGGCGCGGGAGAGCTTCGTCCCACTCGTGAGCACGGGACAGCCACAAGCCTGCGCTTCCAACACGGGCAGGCCAAACCCCTCGTACTCGCTTGGGAACAGCGCAGCAATGGCCAGGGAGTAGAGAGCCGGCTTGTCCGCCTCTTCCACCCACCCGGCGTAGTGCACGTACTCCTGCAGGCCAAGTTGTTCTGTCACGCGCCGCGGGTTGGGTGCGAAAGGGGTGTCTGCTGCAGGCAGACGGCCCGCCAACACGAGCGCGGGCATCTCTGCGTGAGCGGGATCTGGGGAGCCGGCAGTGGGCCACGCCCGGCGCAGTCTGGCGTACGCCTGCAGAAGCCGGCCTACGTTCTTGCGGGCATCGTAGCCACCGAGGTAGAGCAGGAACGGGCCTTCGGGCAGGGCGTAGCGAGCACGGGCCTGGGCCAACCGTTCCTCGTCTCGAACCCGGCGGTACGCGGGATCAACGGCCAGGTGAATCGCATGAACGCGGGCCGGATCGATCTTCAGGCGTTCGACGATGTCGCGCCGGCTCGCATCGGAGTCGGTTAACACCGCAGCGGCGCGCCGGGCAGTGACTGCAACCAGGCGCGTGTAGCCACGCTGCAGAAATCCCCCTCTGTACAACGGCAACAGCAACGGGATGATATCGTGCACCGTCACGGCGGTGGGACACGATTGCCACCAGGGTCCACCCCAATATGGCACGAGCGCTGCGCCGGCGCCCACATTGCGGCAGGCACGAGGGAAGCTGACCTGCTCGAACCACACCTTGCTCAGGTTCTCGCCGGCGAAGCGTGGGACAGGCACCCTTACCATCGTCCAGCCGTCCGGAGCCCGGTCCGGCGAGCGTCCGCCGGGCGCGATCAGCAGATACTCGTGCTGCCCGCCCACCTCTGGCATAGCACGCGCCAGCCCGGCCAGATACTGTCCACTGCCTGTGGTCCATTGATCCGCAAACCAGCCGTTTACAGCGATCTTCACCGGCTGTCCTCTCATTCGGACTGCGCCAGGCGGCGCGCCGCCCAACGCAGCAGTCGCCGGGGCAGCGGCGCCGGCGGCGGCAGCGGGACGTCGAACGCATACAGGTTTTCGGCGACGGTTTCGCCGCCGCCGTCCGGCAGCAGCGCCAGGTGCAGCCGGCGTGGCACGCGCTCGATCCGCTCCGACAGCATCCCAAGCAGAACCGCTTCTCCGGAGGCAATCTGCACCCCATTCCTCCGCCAGATGAGCTTGCCGTCCAGATGCGCCTCCGCTACCAGGCCGTACACGCCGCCGGGCAGGTCGTTGACGCCCCACATCTCGAGATGCAGGAGGTCGCCGCAGCGATAGGCCTTCCGTGCGAAGCGCGCGGCGATCAGTACCGGGCTGTAGCTGTGCCGCACCGTCTCGTAGGCCGCCTTCGGGCGCCCGGCCCGATCCACGACCGACCAACTCACCGCTCGCCAGGGCTCGTTGAACTGCCAGAACGCCACCCCGCCGCAGCCGTCACGGCGCATGCGGCAGGCCTCTATTCCCGCCTGAAGCGCTGCCGCCTGCACTGCCTGTGTCGTGGCGATCAGCTGCTCCACCGGCGCATCGTCGGGTAAGCGGCTGTAGTGCAGCAGCTTGCGCGCTTCCGCCTTGCGCGCTGCCCACGCGGGATCTGAGAGACGGTGTGGCTCGCCACCGGGAAACATCTCGCGCACCGTCTCCGCATCCGGCAAAGCCTGCACGCCGAATTCGCTCAGGAACGGCGCCTGTTCCGCTGCCAGCAGCGACCACGGCGCCAGACTGTGCCAGACTTGCCACTGGTGTACGTCCCCATCGCTGGGTGAGGCCGGAATCCAGGGGCGGGTGCCGTCGTGCTCTCTCACCGCGGCGGCGATGCGATCGAGCGCCGGAGCCGCGCGTTCGACCGAGATCTCATTGCCGCCGCACCAGGCCACCAGGCTCGCGTGGTTCCGCAACTGCTGTACAATCCCGGCCGCCTCGCCCCCCAGCGCGTCCAGATACGCGGGTGAAGTGGGGTACGGATCCATGAAGTCGTAGCTGAGCGGCATCTCCTGCCACGCCATCAGCCCCAGATCGTCGCACGCATCCCAGAACGCCCGCTTCTCGCGCACGCCGCCGCCCCAGACCGCGCACGAAGTTGGCGTTGGCCGCCCGTGCCATCTCCAGCCAGTGCCGGTAGTCTGCTGCACCGGCGGAGCCCGGCAGCAGATCGGCAGGGGTCCAGTTCACCCCGCGCAGGAAGAGCGGCCGCCCGTTCAGCACAAATCGCCAGGGGTAACCGCCGGGCAAGGTCACGCGCCGCACGCTGCGCACGCCTGTCCGCACCGCCGCGCTATCCTCAACCCCGGCTTCGGACAGCAAGGTGACTTCGACGCGATACAGCCGCTGCCGTCCCTGGTCCCACGGCCACCAACGCGCGGCGTGCTCCATTCGCAGCCCGATCGCATGCTCTTCCACCCGACCCGGCACGATCGCCGGCTCGTCGAGCACGACCTCCTTCTCTTCCACGGGCGCGTCGAACTCGGGGAGTATGCGAATCCGCGCTCGCAAGGGACCCCCTTGCCAACGGCGCAGGCGCAACTGAATGCGCCATTGAGCCGGCCCCCCGTCCCCGCTTTCCTCGACCGGTGTCGCGGCTGCCCAGACGTCCTCGAGATAGGCCCCGCGCGTGTAGATCAGCCGTGCCTCGTCCCAGATGCCGGTGCTCAACAGCCGCGGTGAGAAGTCCCACCCGAAGCTGTACTGCGCCTTGGGGACGGTGGTGCGGGGCGAATAGAAGGTCATCCCGGGACTGGCGCGGCGAAACGCACGCGCCGCGAGCTGCTGCCGCCATGACCCGGCCGGGCGCGTGATCACGTTGTTTCCCCACACGCGGACGGCCAGCTCGTGTCGCTCCGCCTCGTTGATGAACGGGGACAGGGGCACGATCACGCGGCTGAACATGCCGGCATGGTATGCGAGCCGGTGGCCGTCCAGCCATACGGTGCTGTAGTAGTCGATCCCGTCCATTTCCAGCACCACCCGGTCACCGGGCGCCGCCCGCGGTAGCTCCAGCCGGTACCACCAGTCGTGCTCGTCCACCCATTCCCCCGCGGCGATTGCCTCCGGAGATTCGGGCGCCGGGATGCGCCCCGCGCGCGCCAGGCTCAGGCGCACGTCGCCGGGTACACCGGCAGGCAGCCATTTGCCGACCAGGTCGCGATCGTCGCCGGGGTGTTCTGACAGCGGTTGGCGCGGGACGGCTCCGAGCTGCCACCGCGCCCCGCCCGTTTCACGGGTTGCCAGATCCACTATCCGTCGCTCCATAACCGGATGATAGCACGGCGGCCCGTGCGGGCCAATGCAAAACAAAGCGTTGCGCCCGCACGGGTATGCGAAGCGCCCATGTCGACCGTGTGCGATATGCTATAATGCCGCAATATCTGCAGGGGAGATCTATTTGCAAGGCCTCACAATCTCACAATTACTGGCCAACGGTGTGGCGCTCTTGATCGGGTTTGCCATCCACGAGGCTTCTCACGCCTGGGTGGCATACCGGTTGGGCGACGACACCGCCAAGCGCCACGGGCGCCTGACGCTCAATCCGCTCGTCCATCTCGATCCGCTCGGCTCGATCATGGCGCTGATCGCCATGTTCGGCTGGGCACGCCCGGTGCCGGTCAATCCCTGGCGCCTCCGGTACGGGCCGCGTGTTGGCGGCGCACTGGTCGCCGCGTCCGGACCGTTCAGCAACCTCCTGCTGGCGATCCTGGCGGCCATTCCGTGGCGTCTGGGGTATTACGACTCGGCGCCTCCGCTCGTGCAGACGATCGGTTGGTCATTGATGGCGCTCAATGTGGCGCTGTTCCTGTTCAACCTGATCCCGCTGGCGCCGCTGGATGGGATCACCGTACTTGGCGGGCTGGTAGGCTCGGGCGCCGAGCGGCGGCTGGAACCGCTGCGTGTGTACGGCCCACAGATCCTGATGGCGGTACTCCTGGTCGGCTTCGTGGTCCCGCAGCTCAACCTGATTGGCCGCGTGCTCAGCCCGGCGATGGGGTTCGTCATCCGGACCTTGATTGGGTTCTAATGGGCGGTTTCGGGCGTGTGATCTACCGCGTGCGGCAGTTTGGGTCGACCCTGGCGGGTGCCCGCCCGCTGGATGGGGCGGCATGGGACGAGGTCCGCGAGCAGCTCGATCCTCCGGCGCACCGTCTCTTTGCGGGGATGCCGGGTTCCGATCAGCGTCACAGCCTTGCCGTGTACCGGCGGCTGCGCGGGGCGGGGTGGCGCGACAGAGCCCTCCTCCAGGCCGCGCTGCTGCACGATTGTGCCAAGGGGCCGAGCGGCGTTCGTCTGTGGCATCGGGTGACGCTGGTGCTGCTGCGAGCTTTCTGGCCGGCCGGGTTGGCGCGCCTGGCTGAGGCCGCGCCGCGGCGACGATCCTGGCGTTTCCCGCTGTGGGCAGCGCTGCAGCACGCCAGGCTGGGTGGCGCCATGGCGCTGGCCGCCGGGTGCGATCGCGGCGCCGTCGACCTGATACGCGCTCACCAGGACGGCGCCGCGATCGCACTGGCGCCGCCGCTTATCGAAATGCTCGCCGCGCTGCGCGCAGCCGACGAAGAGCTGGAAGGGGGCCACGATGGCCGATAAGTTGCAGGTTAGTATCATTGGCATGGGTCTGATCGGCGCTTCCGCCGGACTGGCGCTGCGCCGCCACGCGGACAAGATCCTGGTGGTGGGGCACGATCGCGATCCCGAGAAGGCCGGGCGCGCAAAGCAGATGGGCGCCGTCGAGCGGACCGAGTGGAACCTGATCAACACCGTTGCGCGCGCGGACCGCATCCTGATTGATCTGCCGCTGACCGAGATGCGCGAGACGCTGAGCGTGATTGCGAACGAGCTGCGTCCGGGCAGCGTGCTGCTGGATACGGCGGATGTCAAGGTACAGGTGATGCAGTGGGCCGAAGAATTGCTGCCGCCCACCGCCCGCCTCGTGGGAGGGCATCCCATCGTACTGGCCGGCAACCCAACGCTCGAGGGCGCTCGCGCAGACCTGTTTGAGCGAGCCCTTTTCTGCCTCACCCCAAGCCCTCGGACTGACGACACTGCGGTGCGCCTGGCCGCCGATTTTGTCGAGGCGCTCGGCGGGCAGCCGTTCTTCATGGATGCCGTCGAACACGACGGCCTGGTTGCAGGTGTCGAGCATCTGCCGATGCTCATCGCCGGCGCCATGTCCGGCATGCTCGCCGGCGGCGTCAGCTGGAAAGAGGCCCGCAAGCTTGGCGGCGGGCAGTATTACACGGGCAACCTCGTCCTGTCCGACACGTCGGACTCGGCGGCCGCATCGGTTCTGGCAAATCGCGAGCATACGCTGCGCTGGCTCGACCAGTTCCAGCGGGACCTCGAAGCGTGGCGCGGGCTGGTGGCCGCCGGGGACCAGGAGGCGCTGGCCCAGGCCTTTGATCGCGGCATGGTGGCGTGGCGGCTCTGGCAGCAGACCCAGGCGTCGGGAGAGTGGGAAGAGAAAGATGCTCCCGTTCCCGTGCCCACCATGGGCAGCTACATGCGCAGCCTGCTCGGCTTCGGCGGCCCGAAACCGAAGGAGAACAAGCGGGGCAAGGGGAAGTAGTGCCTTTCGTCTATATCGTGCGTTGCGCCGACGGCACACTCTATACCGGGTGGACCACCGACGTGGAACGGCGCGTGGCGGTGCACAATGCCGGCCGCGGCGCAGCGTACACGCGCATGCACGGGCCGGTGGAGCTGGTGTATCGGGAGGAGACGCCCGACCGCAGCTCCGCCATGCGGCGAGAGCTGGCCATCAAGAAATACACACGCGAGCGCAAGGAAAAGCTGGTGAGCAGGTGGCTGCGGCCCGACTAGCAGCGGGCGGCTCGCCGGCATGGGGCGCCCGTCACGGGTGAAGTGGGCGCCGTTCAACCATAGAGTAAGGGCAAGGGCCGCACCAACGACCGGTGCGGCCCTCGTTTATCGCCGGAGCATAGGGAAGTAGTGCCGGCGCGGCTGCGCAAGCAACTCGGACCGCTTCTCCCACGCACCATTCTGGCCGTCCGAGAGCAGCAGCTCAAACGGCTGGATCGTGGGGGAGGCACTGGGGGCGAAGCGAACGCCCAGGCGCAGCAGCGCTTCCTGCCCATCGCCGAGCGCTCCTTGCCATTGCACGGTCGTCTCGGTCACCGTGACGATACCCGTGCCCGACAGGCTCACGCTGCCGGTCAGCACCTGCGACGCCAGGGGGGCGACGAGCAGGGCGCCGGCGCCCCCCGCATAGGCGCCGGAATTGTGCACGACCACCTCTACCTCCGCCAGGCCGTTCTCCTGCGCCCGGAGCGAGAGCCGGCTGGCGCCCAACTCGGGCAGCCCGGCGCGCAGCGAAAGCGGCTGGGTGAAAGCCGGCACCAGGCTTCCGTCGCCAAACCCGACCCTGGCGGTCCACTCGCCGGGTCCGGTTACCGCCAGTGACGCCGTCAGGGTGGCTGCCTGGCCCGTCTGTAACAGCCCGCGCCAGCGCAGCTCGTGCAGGCCCGCATCGTACTCCAGGCCGCCCGCGGCTGACCCCGGCTGCACCTGAATTCCGGCGGGCAGCGGCGCGCGCAACCACACCTCACCCGGTGCGCCGCGATTGCGCGCCACGAAGGTTGCGGTCACGTACTCTCCCGGTTGCACGACCGGCTTCGACACCTCGACGCGCGAGTCTCCGAGGGCTCCCAGCCAGCCAAACGCGCGCTCCAACACGCGGTCTCGGTCGGGGTCAGGCAGCGCTTCCAGCGGTATGCTCCAGAAGAGGGCGCGCCCGGCGCCATCCCTCTGCTTGCCCACTCCGTGCGGGTAGCCGCGCTCGCCGCGCCACGTCGCCGCCGCATCAGGCGACGCCACCATCGCGGCATCCAGCGTGGAGAAGGACCCGCGCGGAAACGGGTTGCGCAGCAGGACGCGCGGAAGCAGCGCTGCAGCGGGGTGAACTGCCGAAGCGATGCTGTGTGTGGCTGTGATCCCGAAACTGTACTGCAGCACACCCAACTGCTTGCGTGCGAAATCGCTATCACCGCCGCGGTCCAGATAGAACGCCGACGATAACAGGAGGCTGCCACCGGCGTCGACATAACCACCCAGCCGCTGCTCGTCGATGGCCGACAGCGGGCTGTACCAGTCATAGCCGGTGAACCAGAGAACGAGCGGATACCACGAGAGCCGCTCTGCAGACGGCCCTTGCATATCGGCCGGCGTGCCGCTCCACGGTACGCGCCACGTGTCGTACGGCAGACCCAGCCGGTCGAGGCTGCCGGTATAGTGCTGCTCTACCTGGTACCAGCGATCGTCGTCCACCATCAGCACGGGAGCCGGCGTTTTTGCCGTGAAGGAGATGACCGGTCCCGGACCCCAGGAATCCGGCTGCAGCGCAAGCTGCACGCCGTTACGGCTCTCGCGCGGCAAGCCCGGCGGGATGGCGACCGTCACGGTCAGCCGGGCGGACGCACAGGGCTCGAGCGTGATCTCCTGCGGCGCCACCGACGCGCTCCATCCCTCGCTCACCAACGCCGCGACGAACCGTTCCGTAGTTCCCGTCTCCCCGGTGTTCAGCAGTTGCACGGTATATGTGAGGGTCGTGCCGGGCAGTCCGACCTGGGAGCCGGGAGAGACGGCGGTCAAGGTGGCGCCGGTGTTCGGCCCGGGATCCTCCAGGTAGGTTATTATCCTGTCCAGTAAAGCGGTGCGGCTCCCCCTGTCGGCTATCGCCTCGAAACCAAACGGCAGCAGCACGGCACGGTAGGGAAGGCAGCACTCCGCTCCCTGTCCGGCGCTGCCCCCGGCGCCATATCCCAGAAGCTGCCGGCTGTGTGCTGCGTCGCTGGCCCGGATCTCGTCGGGCAACTGCTGGTTGCCTGCTCCGTCTCCGCCGCGGATGTCGAACGACAGCCCGGCAAAGCCGCTTCCCGGTACGCCGGTGATCCGCCCTCCTGCGTCCAGCTCCCCCACGAAGCTCGTCTTCAGGTAGTCGCCCAGATAGGTTGTGCCCATCCAGGTCAGCCCGCTGGCGTCCCAAAAGGCGATGTCCTGCCCGGACAGGAGCAGGTTTTTGCCCAGCGTGAGGTAGCGAGTGATCGTCTCTTCGGCTTGCAGATAGCCGGGGGAGTCAGTGGGTGCGCTCCAGATAACGAGATCGTAGGGCCGCAGGTCATCCAAATCGGGCACATCCGTCAGCCGGTCGACGACTTCCCACTCATCATAGCTGTAGCGTAGCTCGTCGAGCGCGGCGCGGTAGTAGCCAAGGAAATCCTGGTAGTACCAGGCGCCCGAGTTGACCAGCAACATGCGCGGCGCGCCGGACAGTGCGAAATCCTGTTCCACCACCTGTCCTACCGGCACGGTTACGGTCGCCGTGACCACGCGGTAACCCAGCCCGCTCGCCTGCAGAGTGTAGGTCCCGGCCGGAAGCGCGAACTCGTAGCGCCCGACGCCGTCGACTTGTACCGGTGTACCGAGCGCCGAAATCGTGGCGGTGACGGGCTTCGGGTCCGCCAGATCGGTGATGGCCCCGCGTACGACGCCCACCGGCAGCGGCTCGAGGACGAAGTTGAGAAGCCGCTGCTCGCCAGTGATGACCGTAGTCAGGGGCACGGAAGTTGTCTGGTAGCCGAACAGACTGGCAGTGACGCTGTATTGGCCCGTCGCCAGTCCGAACGCATAGCGGCCATCCGGGCCGGTCTGCACCGTCACCGTGCGCTCGCTGCTTCCGGCGGTAATACTGGCGCCCGGCAGCGGAAGAAAGCTGCGGGCGTCGGTGACAGATCCGGCCAGGGTACCCGCACCGGCCGCGGCCTGTACGGCGGGCAGCGCCGCGAGCCTACCCCACCCGGTATCGTTGTTTGGTTGGTGGGCGCCGAGCGGAACCGCCGTGCTCGTGATCATGTAGAGGGTGCTGGTTATGCTCAGCCCGGGCTGAGCCGAGAGGATGAGCGCAGCCGTACCCGCTACGTGCGGCGCAGCCATCGATGTGCCGTTTCCGACGCCGAATGCGCCGCCGGGCAGCGCGGAGAGAACGTTCACCCCGGGCGCTGCGATCTCGGGCTTGACCTCATTCCACGGCGAGGGACCGCGGCTCGAGAAGGAGGCCGGCTTGTCCGCCGGGTCTATCGCTCCCACCGAGAAGGCTTCCGGAAGCGCGGCGGGGGCCCCGATCGTCTCGGAATTCGGGCCGCTGTTACCTGCGCTGAAGACGGCCAGAATGCCGGCAGCCGCCAGCGCCCGTAAGTCGGCTTGAAACTCGGTCGAATTGCTGACGGTGGAGCCCCACGAGTTGTTGACCACGTCCGGCGCCAGCTCCGGCCGCCCTTCCGGCGCCAGCAGCCACTCGAAGCCGGCGTGGATCCAGCTATCATAGCCGAAGCCCCGGTCATCCAGGACGCGGGCGGCGATCCACTGCGCGCCCGGCGCCACGCCGATCCCTGCCTGGCCGGCGATCGTCCCGAGCGTATGGGTGCCGTGCCCGTGCCCGTCGTACGGGTACGCGGTGACCTGATCGGTGCCGTCAAACCAGTTTCCCAAGTGCTGGTACATGCCGCGGCCCAGGTTCCCGCGGTAGTTGGGGGCCAGAGCGGGATGGATGAAATCTACGCCCGTGTCCATGTTGGCCACCACCACCCCGCGCCCATCGATGCCCAGCGCCGACCACACACTCTGTGCGCCGATCCGCTCGATACCCCACGGGAGCGCTGCCGCCCGGCTCGCCTCGACAATCGCGCCGGGTCCAAGACGGTACTCGTAGCGATCGAGCTTGACCAGCTCCACGTCCGGGCGTTGGGCAATGGCCCGAATCGTATCTGGGACGGCGCGCGCGGCGAGCCCGTTGAAAATCCAGAACGGCCGGACGAGCGAGACCCGGCCCGCCTGTTTCTCGGCATTGAGGTAGGAGCGAATACCGGCCTGGCTGGCGTCAGCCGCCTGCTGCAGATCCGGCACGCGAGCCGGGGCTTCCGGCAGCGGAACTACCGTCTTCACCCGCACGATGATGGGGATCGTTTCGGACCCCGGAGCGGATAGGAGCTGTTTGGCAAGTGTGGGCTCGAGGCGCGCTTCGGGCGGCGGGTCGCCTACCCGGGGCGCCGGTACGTTCTGCGCCGCCATCATGCGAGGCAAAGATAGCAGGAGGCAGAGGGCGAGGAACAGGGCACGAAACATCAACGGGCACCTCGGGGACGAACAGGTAGAATCTGGTTCACAGCGTGTGCCGGTGAGAGCAAGGCGTGGCGCTCTAAATGTGGTATCACGCGGCGGCTGTTGACCAGATCGTAGCCTTCTTTCGGTATACCGTCAATCACGGTGGCGGCGCCGGTGTCATTGCCTGGGGAGAATGTCCACTCGCCGGAGTGGCTGTTTGCGGGGGGGAGAGAAGTACACTAGAATTGCGCCTGGTCTATGTCCACCCCACCACTGAACGTCTCCCAGCCTGATACAGAAAGCGCGAATCTGGCATGACCTGGCTGAAGTCGATAATCCGTCGGTGTCCGTGCCTCGCCGCCCCTGTCGTGATACTCTGCCTCCTGGTATTGTCGGGCTGTTCTCGGTTGGTGGATACCGATCAGGGGCAGGCCGGCGATCAGGCGCAGGCCGTTGCCGGGGGCGATGTCACCGTCGGGCAGACCTTCGTCGCCCGGCACGCAGGGCTGCAATCCGTCGATATATGGCTGGCCCCCCTGTCTCCCGGCGATGGTGCACTCCGTCTCGCTCTCCGGGAGTCACCGGACGCGCAGGCCGATCTGGCGGTGGCAGAGCTGCCGTCGGGAGCCATCGGCGCCCCTGGATACTATCGCTTCGTCTTCCCACCTCTACCCGATTCCCACGGGCGATATTACTACGCCCGCCTTCAGGTGCAGGGCGCCGGTGAGTTCGGCATCGGTTCCGGTCCACCGTCTTCCTACATAGACGGCGCAATGTACCAGGACGACGCACCGGTCGACGCGCAAATGGCTTTCCGGCTCGCGTACGGCTCCACGTACATCGTGCGTGACCTGTTGGTTTCCGCGATAAAGGCGCTCGGACTGTTGGCCCTGGCGGCTTTCCTGTACCTGTTACCCGGGTGGGGGCTGCTCGCGTGGCTGGCTCCGCGTGGCCTGTTCGCAGCACGCGAGCAATTCGCGATCGCGATCGCTCTCGGCCTTGCGATCTATCCCATCCTCTTCTACCTGACCTCGCTGGCAGGCATCCCGCTCGGACGGTTCTACGCCATCCTACCCGGCGGCGCCGGGTTGTTGGCGCTGATCTGGCGCTACGGCGACAGAAGCCCGCGCGAGTTGGCTCAACGTGCGGGTGAGTGGCGACGGTCTCGCGCTGCGCTGCCCGACCTGCTGCTCCTCTTCGTCGTCGTATGCCTCTTCGTAACCCGCCTTCTGCCCGTTCGCGGCCTCGAGTTCCCGATGTGGGGCGACTCGTACCAGCACACCGTGATCACCCAACTGCTGCTCGATAACGGCGGCCTGTTTACCGACTGGACGCCTTATGCGCCGCTCCGCAGCTTTACCTACCATTTCGGATTCCACACCCAGATGGCAGTTGCCGCCTGGCTTTCCGGACTGCCGGCCCCCGAGGCGGTCGTCTGGATGGCCCAGGTCATCAATGCGCTCGCCGTCCTGGTGCTCTACTCTCTTGTCTTCCGCATCAGCGGGAGCAGGTGGGGTGCGGTCGTGGGGGTAATTGCCGGCGGGCTCTTGCTGCCGATGCCGATGTATTACGTGAACTGGGGACGCTATACCCAGTTGAGCGGTCAGGTACTGCTCGTGGGGGCGATCCTGCTCAGTTGGCGCACATTCGAATTTCGGGGGATCCACTGGCGCTTGTTGGTGCTGAACTGGATCGCACTGGGGGGACTGGCATTCACGCACTACCGGCTCCTGATCCTTTACGTTTTGTTTGTCGCAGCCTGGCTGGTTGTCTCGCTGCGGCGAAAGCAGCTGCGGTGGACGCTGGCTACTGTCGCGGCTGCGGGATCGGGTGCGGCGGTGCTCTTCCTGCCCTGGTTTCTCTCGCTGAGAGGCGGCGGCATCCTCACCATCGCAGCGGCGCAGCTTCAGACCAGCCCTGCCGGCCGGACCGCCTTCGAGCTTGACTACAATTCGATCGGTGATCCGGCCGCCTACGCGCCGGTTCTGATCTGGTTTGCGATGCTGGCCGGCCTGGCCGCCGGCCTGTGGAGCAGGCGCAGGGTCATCGTGTTGATGGTGGTCTGGTGGCTGCTCGTGCTGCTTGCGGCTAACCCTGCCTGGTTGGGGCTGCCCGGCACAGGCCTGATAACCAATTTCGCGATCGCGATTGCCGTCTACATCCCTACAGCGGTGCTCGTCTCAGAATTGTGGGTGCACGTGGTAGAACGATGGCAAACGCGGCGCCGGATGAATCTACTTGCGGCGGGGATCCTCGCGATCGTGGCCCTGGCGGGGTCTGCCCAACGCCTGCAAGACGTCCATCCTTCGACCTTCTCCCTGGTACGCCGGCCGGACGCGCGGGCTATGGCCTGGATTCTCGCGAACACCCCGGCGGACGCTCATTTTATGGTGAATGCCATGCTTGCTTACGGTGGCTTTACAGCGGCGGGTTCGGATGGAGGCTGGTGGTTGTCCTATCTGACCGGACGCGAATCCACCTTGCCGCCCCTCCTGTATGCCACCGAAGTGCCTGCCGAAGCAGGCTACCGCGACTGGGTGCGGTCGGTAGCTAGCTGGATTGAGCAGGGCAAGGTTATCGAACCTGATGTGGTTGGCCAATTGCGCACACGAGGCGTTACGCACGTTTACGTTGGTCAGGCCCAGGGCCGCGTTGGAACAGCCTCCCCGTCCCTCAACCCGGCCCAATTAGCCGCCAGTCCGTACTACCGGCTCATCTATCACCAGGACATGGTCTGGATATTCCGGCTGGTCGATTGATGCTTCTACTTCCCGTGATCTTTGCCCTCTCTCCTCAACTCGGCTAGAATTGCCGCGTGAAATTGATCATCCAGATCCCTTGTTATAATGAAGAAGCTACGCTCCCTCTTGTTATCGCCGATCTCCCGCGGTCTATACCGGGCATAGACGAAATCGAGTACCTGGTCGTTGACGACGGCAGTCAAGATTGCACTTGCGAGGTGGCCCGCAGCCTCGGGGTTCACCACGTCGTGTTCCACCCACGTAATCGCGGCCTCGCCGCCGCATTCATCACCGGAATTGAAGCCTCTCTCGCCGCCGGCGCGGACATCATCGTCAATACCGATGCCGACAACCAGTACTATGGTGGGGATATACGCGCGCTCGTGGCACCCATCCTGAAGGGGAGCGCCGATATCGTCGTCGGCGACCGGGGCGTAACGCAGTCCCAACACTTTTCCCCCATCAAGCGCTTCTTGCAGTGGTTTGGTAGCTGGATCGTACAGCGCAGCGCCGGCATCCCCGTTCCCGACGCAACCAGCGGATTCCGCGCCTTCAGCCGCAGCGCCGCCCTGCATCTCACGGTGCTGAGTGATTACACGTATACGCTCGAGACGCTAATCCAGGCCGGGGCGCGGCGTATGGCCGTCACATTTGTGCCCATCAAAACCAACCCCACGACGAGGCCATCGCGGTTGATCCGGAACATCCCCTCGTTTGTGCTGGTCTCGTTGATCACGATCATCCGTTTCTACACGATGTACCGGCCGTTACGGGTCTTTGTCTCGGTAGGCGGCGCCTTGATCCTGTTAGGGCTGGTGCCGGGTCTTCGTTTCTTGTACTTCTTCTTGCGTGACAACGGTGCCGCCGGACATATCCAGTCGCTTCTCCTGGCAGTAGGCCTGATCATCGTCGGCTTTCAGGTGTGTTTGATCGGGTTGATTGCCGACCTGGTACGGATGAATCGCAAGATCAGCGAAGACGTGCTGTACCGGTTGCGCACGATGGAACTTCAGGGGATGCTAAACGATCCAGGCGAAGCGGGCGACTGTTTCTCACCCATCGATCCCGATGGGCCCCATCCCGGCGTGAGGCGACCTGGTTGAAGCGCAGGGTTCTCTTCGTGGCGGGGCGCGAGATGGGCTACATGCGCAACCGCGTGCTCCTGCAAGCTCTCCGGTTGCACCACGACGTGGAAGTTGTCTCGAGCAGCGTGCGCGGCACCATTCCCCGCAGCATCGCCACCCTTGCCACGCTCGCCGTGCGGCGGCCCGCCTACGATCTCTGTCTGGCCGGCTTCTTCGGGCAACCGCTGGCGATTGCCCTTTCGCACCTGCAGCGCCGCCCCGTCGTGCTCGATGCATTCGTCTCGACTTACGATACCTTGGTCGACGACCGGCAGCGATTCACCCGCCGGTCGGCAGCGGGCCGCCTGGCCTGGTGGCTCGACTCGGCGGCGTGTGCGGCTGCGGCGCACGTGCTGACCGACGCTCAAGCCGGCGCGGACTACTTCTCGACGACGTTCGGCGTGCCGCCGCGCAAGCTGACTCCGGTGTATGTCGGCTGTGATGAGGCGCTCTTCTATCCCCGGCCGCCGTCGCCGGCCCCGGCACGCTGCGAAGTCTTCTACTACGGGGCCTTCCTGCCTCTGCACGGGACGGACATCATCCTCAAGGCGGCGGCGCTGCTACAGGCTCGTGGCGCGCCGGTCCACTTTGTCATTGGTGGGGACGGCCCGCTGCATCGCGATATGCGTGCGCTGGCAGTGGACTTATGCCTGGAGAATGCCGAGTTCCCCGGCTGGATTCCGGTGGAGCAGCTACCTTCCTATATCGCCCGCGTTACCCTGTGTCTGGGCGGACACTTCTCACGCATCCCGAAGGCTGCACGCGTCCGTCTCGACCAAAACGTACCAGTTCATTGCCATGGGCAAGCCCACGATTGTCGGCGATGGTCCCGCCGTCCGAGAACTGTTCGGGCCGGATGGCGATGTTTGCGCCGTGCCCATGGGCGACCCGAGCGCCCTCGCCGGTGCGATCGAGAGGCTGGCAACGGATGCCACGCTGCGCGCTCGTCTGGCGGAGTCTGGCCTGGAAACGTTCCGGGGGCGCGCCAGTACCGCGCGGATCGGTGACCAACTCGCTGCTGTGGTCGAGGAGGTGATGTGCGCATCTGCCTCGTGACCCTGGATTTCCTTCCATTCCGTTCATCGGGGTTAGCTTTCTACTCAGAAGGTGTAGCGAGAGGGCTGGCGGCGCGGTGGGCACAGCGTTACGGTCGTGGCGGCCGCTCGCCAGGAGGTCGATCCGGGGGCAGACGCCGCAATCGCCGGGGTCGAAGTGGCGCGTGTCCGAACCGGCCGGTTCGACTGGATAGGGTTGGGGTGGAGCGCTGCGGCTTACCTGCGTGCACGCCGGGACCGCTTCGATGTTGTGCATTTCGCCGACGTTCATTTCGCCTACGCCTGCGGCCGTCCGTTCGTGGCGTCGGCGTTCCAATCGTTCCGCCAACGGTTGACATCTGCCGGCGGCCGGCCGTACCACACACATCGCCGCAACTACGCTCTGCGGTTGCTATACTACAATGCCGCCCGGCGCACGTTGGAGCCGTCTGCGCTACGCCGAGCGCAGCACCTGCTGATGTCCAGCCGCGCGACCATGGGCGAGTTCTGCGATCACTACCGGCTCAATCCGGGCCGGGCAAGTGTGGTTTACCCGGGCATCGAGCTGGCGCGCTTTGGCGATCTGCCCGAGAAATCTGCGGCCCGTGCTGCCCTGGGTTTGCCCAAAGACGTGCCGCTCCTGCTGTTTGTCGGCTTCGCGTCCCCGAGGAAGGGACTGGAGCATCTGGCAAAGGCGTTTGGGGCGCTGCCGCCGTCAGTTCACCTGGTGATCGCCGGCAAGTGGGACGCCGCCTACCGGAAGCGGTTCAGCGCTCTGCTCGGCTCAAACCATGACCGCGTGCATCTGGCCGGTTACGTGCCCGACGCCGCGCTGCCGTTGTACTATGCAGCCGCGGACGTGTTCGTCTCGCCGACCCTGCTCGAGGGATTCGGGCTGCCGATCGCAGAAGCTATGGCGGCCGGCCTGCCCATCGTCACCACCACCGGTGGTTCGGCGGGAGAAGTGGCCGGGGAAGGCGGCCGCATCGTGCCGCCGGGCGATCACGTGGCCCTGGCGGAGCAGCTGCGCGAGCTGGTGGGTAATGCGGAGCTGCGAGCGCAGTTGGGTCACGCGGGTAGAGAGCGAGCGCACAGGCTGTTTGACCTGGCGGAAGCGGCTGCACGGGTCGAAGCGGTGTATGACCGTGTGCTGGCGCCGGAGGGTACGCCGTGAAGAGCGCCCTTCCCATGGCGGTAGTGGTGCCTAACTGGAACCTTGCCGCCGACACGTCGGAATGCGTACGCTCGCTGCTGGCAGCCGGCGCCGGTCTCGCGGTACAGGTGATCGTCGTAGACAACGGCTCGACCGACGGCTCCCCGGCCCGGCTGGCCGGGGAGTTCGAACGCAGCATTGAGCTGATAGAGCTGCCGTCGAACCGCGGTTTTGCTGCGGCAGTCAATACCGGGGTACAGCACGCTCTGGCCGCCGGCGCAGCGTCGGTCCTCGTGCTCAACAACGATACGATCGTGGCGCCCGATATGCTCTCGCTCCTGTGCGCGGCGGCGCCCGCGGCCGATATCGTGGGGCCGGCGATCTATTACCATGATGCGCCCGCCCGGCTTTGGCGCCTGGGTGACAGGGCCTCCCGCTGGTTGCCGGTACCGCGGCGCGTGCCAGAGCGGCCGGCAGGTGAGCGAACGGTGCCGGTGGATTACCTGACCGGGTGCGCGATGCTGGTGGGGAGAGAGGTGTTCGAAACCATCGGTCTCTTCGATGAAAGCTACTTCATGTATTACGAGGATGCCGACTTCTGCCGGCGTGCGCGAGATCGCGGCTTCACTTTGCTCGCCGTTCCGCCGGCGCGGATGTGGCACAAGGTGTCGTTGACTGCCCGGGCCGATCCGCGCGCAACGGTTACTGGCGCGCCCGGGCGCACGTTCTGTTCTACCGCAGGCATACGCGCGGCGTGGCGCGCGCCGTTGTCTATCCGTATCTGCTGGTCAAGACGTTCGTAGCTGCAGGGCGGATGCTGCCGGCGGTAGGCGCCAGGGGAGCCGTCGCAGTCCTACGAGGCGCATGGGCGGGCTGCGTTGCGCCTACAGAAGGGAGCATTGGAACTGATCGACTCGCTTTCCCTTGAGGCGGTGCCATGCCTACTGTGCGGCGGATCGGCGATCGACCGGTCGCTGCCCACGCGTGACCGGCTGTGCGGGGTTCCCGGCGATTTCGTGCTGCGGCATTGCGCGAGCTGCGGGCTGTTGTACCTGAGCCCGCGCCCCACGCCCGAAAGCATGGGCGCATACTACCCGCCGGAGTACGATCCGTTTGTCGTGGGTCCTCTCGCGGCGATGCCGCGTCTGGCAGGCAAGCGCAGTTCGCTATGGCATGCATAAACGGCGGCGCCTGGTAACTCGATATGTCTCGGGTGGGCAGCTGCTCGACGTGGGGTGCGGCGCGGGTCACTTCCTGGACGAGATGCGGGGTGCACGAGGCTGGCAGGTTCGCGGTGTGGAGCCGAGCGCCGGGGCAGCGCAGGCGGCGCAGGATCGAGGTCTCGACGTGTATCCCGGCGATCTCGCGGCCGCAGGGTTTCCCGACGGCGCCTTTGACGCAGTGACCCTATGGGACGTCGTCGAGCATCTGCACGATCCCCAGGCCGTTCTCTCCGAGGTCCGTCGCATTCTGCGACCGGGTGGCGCGCTGGTGCTCCGCACACCGTCGGTGGACAGCCTGGATGCACGCGTTTTTGGCTCCTATTGGGCCGGTCTGGACTCGCCGCGCCATATCGCGGTCTTCTCGTGCCGTACGCTTGCCCGCCTGCTCGCAGCCGCCGGTTTTCGCCTCGACTCGCTGGCTACCGGAAGCGGCAGTTTCGGTGTATGGCACCTCAGTCTCCGCTTCCTGTTGGACGAGCGGATTCACCGGCCGGGTTTGCGGCGAGCGCTGTTGCAGGCGACCGGCAGCCCGATTGCGCGGGCGGTTACGCTGCCGGCATTCTATCTAATTGACCGGTTCGGACGGGGGTCGGAGTTGTTAGTCGTGGCACGGCCGGATCTGGAAGCCGGCAAGAGGGAGTCACGTTGATCGAGATCTGGCATCCGAATATGCGCCGGGGCCGGGAGAGCCAATCCGCCTACGACGACATCTACAGCGGCGCGGGGATCCGCCTGCTGGACTCGTTCTACCTGTGGCTGTTGTCGCTGCTCAAGCCGCGGTCCGGCGCACGCCTGCTGGACGTGTCGAGCGGAGAGGGCGCACTGGTGCATTTTGCCCTACGCCGGCGCCTGGACGCCTGGGGCGTAGACTTCTCTACCGGAGCCGTCAGGCGCGCCCGGCGCGAGCATGGAACCCGCTTTGCCGCCGCTGATGGCGGGTGTCTACCGTTTGGCGACGCCAGCTTCGACTTCGTAACGTGTATTGGCAGCCTGGAGCATTTCATCGAGCCCGAGCGAGGCATGCGTGAGATCGCGCGCGTCCTGACGCCGGAAGGGCGTTCCTGCATCCTCTTGCCCAACACGTTCAGCCTGCTCGGAAACGTCAACTATGCACGTCGCACCGGCGAAGTGTGGGACGATGGACAGCCGATCCAGCGCTACCACACGCGTGCCGGCTGGGCTCGCATGCTATCGGACAACGGCCTGGCGGTGGAGCGCGTGGTGAAGTACGAGCTACCCTGGCCGCGCACCGCTCGCGACGGCCTGTGGTATCTCCGCCGGCCTTTCAAGCTCGCCCATTTGCTCGTTGGTATGTTGATGCCGGCCAATCTGGCCAACTGCCTGGTGTATCTGTGCCGCAGGCGCCCTTAGTGCTCTCGTTGCGGAACGCGCTCCAGGAGCCGCGTTGGCAGCGCGCCCTGAAATGGGCCGGCCTGGGCGTCGCCGGTCTATCCGTCGCAGCATTTGGCTACATCATGTACACCCAGCGCGCAACGCTCGTGCTTCTGCTGCAAAGGGCGGACACGGCGCAGTTGCTGCCAGTAGTTCTGTGGTACACGCTCGACCTGGTGCTCTACGTCGTCGCCTGGCGGATGGCGCTGCAGGCCTTCGGGGTGCGCATTCCATTGCTTGAGGACGTACGCATCTTCGTGCTGGCCAACGCTGCCCGGCGCCTACCCGGAACGCTCTGGTACGTAGGCGGGCGTGTAGCGCTCTACTCAGGGCTGGGTGTGCCCACAGGCACAGTGCTGCGGGCGAGTGGGCTCGAAGCGGCAATGATCTGGCTGTCTGCCGCGCTGGTGGCCCTTCCCTCTCTTGCCTATCGTCTTGCAGGCGGCGCGGTGTGGACGGCAGCGGGCGCCATCGCAGCCGCGGTGCTGTTGCACCCGGCCACACTTCGGAAGCTGCTAGCGCGCCCTGGGCCGCGGGGCAGGGGCCGGTCTGTCACTCCGGCTGCTCTATGGTCTGCTGCTGGTGCACAGTGCCGGTTGGCTTCTCGGCGGTGTGCTGCTCCATTCGGTTATCGCTATCTTTCAACCACTCGCGTTGAATGCCCTCCCCGCTGTGATCGCCGACTGGGCGCTGGCGGGCGCCGTGTCAACACTCGCCCTGTTTCTCCCCAGCAACTTTGGGTTGACCGAGATCACGTTAATTGTCCTGCTCAGCCGGATTGTTCCGCCGTCCGTCGCAGTGCTGGCTGCGGCCGGCATGCGGGTGCTTGCAACGCTGCTCGATCTCGTCTCCGGCGGGCTCGTTTGGGCGTTGCTGCGGGCCAGGAAGCCACAATAACCCGAAGGTGTTATTGCTTTTCACTCGCGCTATCGCTATGTTGTACACACCACAGCCATTTTGAACCAGGAGGATAGATACATGAAGCTACGCATCGTATTGCTCGTCGCCCTGTTGCTCTCACTCGGTGTCGGTGCCGCTGGCGCCCAGGGGCCGGTGAGCTACACCAGTGGTTTCCAGGTCCAGAATCTGGAAGGCACCATTGCATCGATCGTGCTGGATTTCTACGATCAGGCAGGCGCCCTCGTCGCCAGCCCGGCGTACACCATTGATCCGAACAGCTCGAAGACCTTCTTCCCCATCAATGATGTGGCGGCTGGTTTCAACGGCTCGCTCGTGATCAACTCCAGCAACAATGTCCGTGCGATCAACAACCTGGTCGGCTCAGGCCCCGCGAATTACTTCGCGACGACCAACGGCTTCCAGGGTGGCGCAGCCAGCGTTAGCCTCCCGCTGGTCATGTGCAACAACAGCGGTTTCGACACCTGGTTCAACGTCCAGAACGCCGGCGCGGCTGATGCCAGCGTGACGATCAGCTACACCCCTGGCTCTGACGGCACCGCCCGCACCGAAGGCCCCGTCGTCATCAAGCCGGGCGCTGCGAAGACATTCAACCAGACGGCGGGTAGCGCGACGATGAACTGCACGTCTGCCGGCGGCGGGCTTGCAGGCCCAAGCGGCAAGTTCATCGGCTCTGCGGTGATCAACAGCACCCAGCCGGTTGTGGCTGCGGCGATGCAGATCAATACCACGGGCTTCAAGGTGTTGATGGGCTATGGCGGCTTCACCGGCGGCTCCCCCACGGTAGCTCTGCCGCTGCTCATGGCGAACAACAGCAACATGTATACCGGCTTCCAGGTCCAGAACACCGGTACCGCTGCGACCAACGTCACTGTCGCCTACTCGGCAAACACCGTGGCGGGCTCGAATCCTGCTAACGATACGTTTGCTCTGGCTCCTGGCGCCTCGAAGACGATCATCATGGCCGGCGCCGGCCCCGTCAACAACTGGGCCGCCTTCGGCAGATACATCGGTGCGGCAACCATCACCAACAGCGCCAGCCAGCCGTTGGTCGCAGTCGTGAACCAGGTGCTGCCTTCACCGGCTCTCGGGTCTGCGTATGAGGGCTTCAACCCGGCCACGGCCACGGCCAACGCCGAGCGCGCCGCTGATCATGTCGAACAACTCCACGTACTACACCGGTATCCAGGTGCAGAACGTGAGCGGCACGGCGGCGAACGTCGTCATCGACTACGGCCCGAACACGGCCGGCGCCTTCGCCCCGGTCAATGAGACCTTCACGCTCCAACCGGGTGCGTCGAAAACCATCATCCAGAACAGCACCGCGGCAAACAACGGCGGCGCGAACAACTGGCCCACCGGCACCAGTAAGTACATCGGGTCGGCGAACATCACGGCCACGGGCGGTAACATTGTGGCGATCGTGAACCAGGTGAGCTTCGGCCTGGCCGGCGACCAACTGGCTACCGGAGACGCCTTCAACTACTAGAACTACACTCGAACTTGATTGGCTAGAGAGGGGCGAAAGCCCCTCTCTTGTCTATGCCGGTCCTAATTCCCTGTGAGGCATTCTCATTGATTTTTCGCTCCCTGTGGCGCACCCGCCAGCGCGGTTTGCCCGGCACCTTGCGCCAGACTCTCTTCCATTTGGGCCGCTTCCGTCGTTACAGCACTCCCGGGAAAATCGTAAACGTAGCGCTCGCAAAAGGCGGGAAGCTGCTGCGCCGAGATCGTTTGCGCAGCCTTCCGTATCGTTACACCATCGACCCCACGAATGCGTGCAACCTGCGCTGCCCGCTCTGTCCAACTGGCCTCGGTATCCTAAAACGTGATCGGGGCCAACTGTCATTGCCGCAATTCCAGGCATTGGTTGACCAGATCGCGCCGGTCGCCTATCTCGTCGAACTGTACAACTGGGGCGAACCGTTTCTGCACAACCATATCTTCGAGATGATCCGGTATGCTCACGATCGCCGGATGATGGTTAGGCTCAGCAGTAACCTTAACCACTTCAATCCGGCCATGGCGCAGAAAACGGTCGAAGCGGGTCTGGACGCGCTAACCGTTTCGATAGACGGCGCCACGCAGGAGACCTACGAGCGCTACCGGCGCAAAGGCGATCTTGACACGGTGATGCGTAATTTGGGATACTTGCTGGATGCACGGCGGGCTGCTCGAGCCACTAACCCGCTGATCACGGTCCGGCTGCTCGTGAACCGTTACAATGAGTCGGAGGTCGCTGCCGTTCGGGACCGGGTTCTGGATCTCGGCGTCGATCTGTTTGCCGCCGGCGATCTGTTTGTCGATACAACGGATCCCGCCCAGCGGCAGGAGTGGCTACCCGCTGATCCCGCCAATAGCGCTTATCACTACGAGGCCCCCGCCGACGATATTGAGAACGTGTGGCACTGTTCAGACCTGTGGGAAAGCATGACCATCAACTGGGATGGCGGTGTAAGTCCCTGTTGTTGGTTACACGATGCACGGAACGATTTTGCCAACGTCTTTGAGCAGAGCATTCGTGAGATCTGGAATGGAGACGCGTACAAGAGCGCCCGCCGCGTCTTTGCCTTTGGTGGACCACAAGAGGGGCCGCGCAAGGTTGTATGTACCGTATGCCGCGGCCGTCCTCGCTACCTGAAGATCTAGATTCGAGGATCCAATGCCTGATCTGAAAAAGCCGGCGCTACTGCTGGCGCTGCTGCTGGCAGCAGTTGTGACGGGTTGCACGAATCCGACACCCGGCGTGCCGACCCCCGCCGCTACCGCCGTCTTTACATCGCCGTTAGCCCCGCAGCCGGCGAGCGGTGGCGTGGTCGCGACGGCTACGAAAGCTACTAGTGCCCTGGTATCACCCTTAGCCACGCCTGCCCGCCCGGCAGGCGCCGCTGTTCCTCCAGAGAGCCCAACGGCGAATGTCCTGGCGAAGGGGATGGGGGCCGCCACCGGAACGCTGCAGCGCCTGGATGGTAGCCCGATTCGCGGTGGCCTGGTGTATGCCGCTCTGATCGAGCAGCACAACGGCATCAAACTCGCCGCAGTCGATGCGGTGAAGGACCCGCGTGTCACCACAGATCGAACGGGGAGTTTCGCGTTGATCGGGCTCGTACCGGGAGAGTATAGCCTGGTGATGCAGAGCCCGTGGGGCATGATCCTTCTGGAGAATGACAGCGGCGTGCCTGTTCGTTTTACGGCTACCGCCGGCCAGGTGACGCAGGTTGGGCTGAAGCTTGTGAAATACGAATACCCCGACGATTAACCGGCCGATACCGGCGCGAAGAGGGGGCCTGTAGCTCGCTGGCTACAGGCCCCCTCTTCGCTTTGTCAGGCCACCTCTATTAGAGGTGTAACGCCGTCATCGCGCTCTCCACGCTCGCGCTCGGAGAGACCCCATACTGGACGTCGGCAATCCGCCCCTCTTCGTCGATCACGAAGTGCGAGCGGATGATCCCCATGTATGTCTTGCCGTAGTTGTTCTTCTCACCCCAAACGCCGTATGCGTCCGCTACCTTGTGTCCTTCGTCTGCGAGGAGCGGGAAGTTCAGGCCGTGCTTCTGCTTGAACTTGACGTGGCTGTCTACGTCGTCGGGGCTCACTCCCAATACGACGGCGTTTGCCTCCTTCACCTGCGGATATACATCACGGAAGCTGCACGCCTGCTCGGTGCAACCCGTCGTCATATCCTTGGGATAGAAGTAGAGCACCACTCGCTTCCCGCGCAGGTCGCGCAGGCGCACCGTCGATCCGTCATCTGCTTGAAGCCCGAACTCGGGCGCCATGCTGCCAACCGCCGGCACACCCGCCGGGACCTCTTTCTTGTTCGCCACTGCCTGCCTCCTTCAAGGTTACCCGATCTTCTCCCGGCTAGTGTAGCCATGCAGGCGGGTATTATCTGGTAGGCGGGCTACATGCTGCAAGCCGCAGATCTATACCAACCGGTCGGGTTTTCCTTGTAACTGCCAGTTGAGGACGGTATACTTCGCGGGAGCTATCCAGGAGGGCGTTTCATGCCACTTGAGTCGCACGAGATCCCGAAGGTAATGCGGATCCACCTGCTGATCACCCAGTACCCGATCCTGGCCGAAATCATTCGCGAGCGCATGCGCCAGGAGATCTTCCGGCGCGGCATCATCTCGCGCGAGCGCTTGGAGCAGGAAGCACGGGAGAAGGCCATCCTCTCGCAGCACCGCGAGGGCATCTCAACCCTTATGTGGAGGAGCCGGCCGAGATCTGGGAACGGCGTCTCGGGCAGATCCGCGACTACCTGACCGACTTCTATTTCGCCTATAACCTGCCGCAGCATCGCTTCGAGCAGATCGTGCAGGATGTGCTGGTCGAGCGCGAGCAGCGACCGCCGGAGGTCGCTCTGACCTACAACCCCGAGCTGGCGCCCTGGGACGTGCTGTTCCGCCAGGCGGAAGAATACGAGGCGCTGCCGCCGGAAGAGTTGGCCGGGTCCAGCACCACCTGCAGGAGATCAAGGTGGTGCTGATCAAGGCCATGATCAGCGACCAGCTGGCCTTTGTCCGGCTGGCCAAAGAGTATCTCACCATCGACGACCTGAAATGGATCCGCGACCGGCGCATCGGCCAGGGCAAGATCGGCGGCAAGGCGGCCGGCCTGTGCTGGCCTGGAAGATCCTGCAGCGCACCTTCGCCAGGCCGACGCCGCAAGTGCCGACCTGGTGATGCCCGATTCCTACTTCATCGGCGCCGACGTCTTCTACGAGTTCCTGTCGCTCAACAACCTGTCGTACTACATCAATCAGAAGTACAAGTCGCTGGAGCAGATCGAGCAGGAGTACCCGGAGCTGCGGCAAGCTTATCTCCAGGGGCAGTTCCCGGATTATGTGATAGCGCGGCTGCGCAACCTGCTGGCCGAGGTGGAGGGCAAGCCGCTGATCGTGCGCTCGTCCAGCCTGCTGGAAGACAACTTCGACTCCTCGTTTGCCGGCAAGTATGAGAGCGTCTTCTGCCCCAACCAGGGCACGCCCGATGAGAACCTGATCGCCCTGATCAAGGCGATCGCGACGCGTCTACGCCAGCGTGGCCAACCCGGACGCGCTGCTGTATCGCAAGCAGATGGGCCTGCTCGACTTCGACGAGCGCATGGCGGTCCTGATCCAGGTGGTGCAGGGCGAGCGCTATCGCGACTACTTCTTCCCCGCCGTGGCCGGGGTGGCCTACAGCCGCAACCCGTTCCTCTGGAACCCCAAGCTGCGCCGCGAGGACGGTTTCGCGCGGCTGGTGGCCGGCCTGGGCACGCGGGCCGTCGAGCGTGTGGGGGAAGACTATCCGCGCATGGTCGCGCTCAGCCACCCGCAGCTGCGCCCCGAGAGCGGCGCCCAGCAGATCCGCTACTATTCGCAGTACTACATGGACGTCATCAATCTGGCAGAGAACTGCTTCGAAACGCACCGCGTGCATGAGGTGCTGGCGGGTGACTTTCCCGGATCTGCGCTACCTCGCGTCGCTCGATCAGGGGCGACTACGTCGGCCCGATGTTTTTCAACGATCCGGGTCTCGACCCGCTCGCTCGTGATGACCTTTGACGGGCTGCTGATGCAGACGCCGTTCGTAGAGCATCTGAAGGGCATCCTGAAGGCGCTGGAGTTCGGCTATGGCACCCCGGTAGACATCGAGTTCACGCTGGGCCTGGTGCACGGTACCGGCAGCCGCGCAGGTCAACATCCATCTGCTGCAATGCCGTCCGCAGAGCGGGTACGATCAGGACGACCCGGTTGTGTTCCCAGAACGGCTGCCGGTAGAGGACATCATCTTCGGCACGGAGAAGCTGGTGCCCACGGGCCGGGTGCGCGATATCTGCTACATCGTCTACGTCAATCCGACGGCCTACTCGCGCCAACTGAGTCCCTCGGAGAAGCTGCAGGTAGGCGCGGGTGATCGGCCAGATCAACCAGCGCCTGGAAGGGCAGCGCTTCATCCTGATGGGGCCGGGCCGCTGGGGCAGCTCCAACCCCGACCTGGGCGTCAAGGTCGGCTACGCCGACATCTACAACACCTGGCGCTGGTCGAGATCGGCCTGGCGCAGGGCAAGACGCGGCCCACCCTTTCCTACGGCACGCACTTCTTCCAGGACCTGGTGGAGGCGCACATCTTTCCGCTGGCGATCTATCCCGGCGAGCCGGGAAACCCCTTCCAGGCAGACTTCTTCGAGAACTCGCTGAATGCGCTGCCTGCGCTGCTGCCCGATCTGGCGCGCTATGCGGACCAGATCAAGGTGATCGACGTGCCCGCCACCACGGGCGGGCGCGTGCTGGAGCTGGTGATGAGCGGCGACCAGGCGAAGGCCATCGCTTTCCTCACGGCACGCTCTGGCTAAGGGGTGTAGTGATGGCGCCGGAGACCCCGCGCAGTTGCCGCAATCTCGTACTTTACGAGGTGTACGTACGCAATCACGGCCCGCATGGAACGTTCGCCGATGTCGAGGCCGATTTGCCACGCATCCGCAGCATGGGCGTTGATATCGTCTGGTTCATGCCGGTCCACCCGGTCGGGATGGCCAACCGTAAGGGGCGACTTGGCTCTCCTTATGCCATCGCCGACTACCGGGCGGTGAATCCTGAGTACGGCACACGTGAGGATTTCGGCCGTCTGATCGAGGCGGCGCACGCGGCGGGCCTGAAAGTCATGATTGACGTGGTGTACAATCACACGTCCCCCGATTCGTGGCTGGCGCAAACGCATCCGGAATGGTTTCACAGCGATGCCAACGGGCAGCCGGCTCCCACGGAGATTGAATGGTCAGACGTGGTGGATCTGCGTTACGACCACGAGGAACTGGCGGACTACCTGGTGGAGACGTTGTGCGGATGGGCGGAATTTGGTGTGGACGGCTTCCGCTGCGACGTTGCCTCTCTCGTTCCCGAGCGGTTCTGGCTGCGGGCACGCGCAGCCGTGGCCCGGGTCAAACCAGACGTGATCTGGCTGGCGGAATCGGTGTACGCTGCCATGGTTGCACGCCGGCGGCAGCGCGGTCTGGTGGCCATCACCGACAGCGAGCTCTACAGCGCCTTCGATATCACCTACGATTACGATATCTGGCCCATCTGGCAGGCGGTGGTAGCCGGGCGCGAGCCGTTGCAGCGCTATCTGACGATGCTGCGCTTTCAGGACGGCATCTATCCCGCCAGTTTTGCCAAGCTGCGCTACGTGGAGAATCACGACCAGGCGCGCATCACGAAGCTCGCGCCCACGCGTGCGCAGGCCCTGGCGTGGACGGCCTTCGCCGCGTTCAACCGCGGTCCCTTCCTGATCTATGGCGGTCAGGAGTCGGCTGCCTCGCATACGCCCTCGCTGTTCGATGAGGACAAAGTGCCCTGGGGCGAATACGAGCTACAACCGTTCCTCACGACCCTGGCCAGGCTGAAGAAGGATGAAGCCCAGGAGCGCGGTGAGTTCGTGCTGCTCGGCGCCGACGGAGCCGCACAGGCGGCCTGGATCTGTCCCGGCCACGGACTCTACGGCATTTTCAACACCGAGGGCAGCGGCGGCGAGCTGGCCGTGCGCCTGCCGGATGGCGAGTATGAGGAGTTGCTCGGCGGCGGAAGGCTGCGCGTGTCAGGCGGACGTGTGGCTATGCCCGAGAGCGCTGCCATCCTTCGCTACCGCGGCGTAGAAGTCGAGCAGGCGCCCTTCTACTCGTTCCTGCTCGACTTCTACGTTCCCCCCGAGTAACGCTGATGGAGAGCAAACAGAACTCGCCACTGCCGATGCCCAGCCCCCAGACCGCCTTTCGCGCGCTTTTGTTATCGCGCGAGTCCGAGGAGCGCGCCGAGCAGGCGATCGTGCGTGCCCGGCCACTGCTTTGGCTGCGCGATCGCGAGCGGGTGCGCCACGTGAAGGAAGCCGCGACCCTCCCCGAATTACTGGCAGCCGCCGGGAACGCGACCGGGCTGGCCGAGCCGCTGTGGCGCAAGAAGGTGCGTGAATACGGCGATAGCGAGCTGCTGGGTGAGCTGACCCGAGCATTACCGTCGCTTATGGAGGGCAACCCGCCTGCGCCACAGCGTGCCGCCACCCAGCGGCTGCTGGGGGAGCTGCGCTGGCTGGGCGCCCCCGGCGCCGAGCTGCTCCTCGGGACCTTTGACAAGCTCAATCCGTATGCGTGTGGCCTGGCGTGCGTGGTGCTCGGGCTGGCGCCCGCGCCACAGGCGGCGGATTCCGTCTACAGCTTCTATCGGGCTCGAGTAGACGACCTGGATTCCTCCGATTTTGTCGGTGCGCTGTGGGGATTATGTGATCTGGGCGATGCGCGCGTTCCTCGCCTGCTCGAGGAGCTGCTGGCGCGTGGGGCACGTTTTCTACGAGCTGTTTGCCATGCTATCGATGCGCGGCGACGGAGCCACCGTGCCGGTTCTTGCCGAGTTGATGCCCGAGCTCGACGAGCAGGAACAGCGCGGTGCGCTGGTGGCGCTGGCCGCCATCGGGCGCCGGTTAGGGGCGCGAGATCTGGGCCGCATTCTGGGCGACAGCGAAGATACGACAGGTGAGGGCGGGCAGCTTGCTGCAGAATTGCTCAAGAAGCCAATCCCTGCACCCGAAGACTACTTCTCGTTGACCTACAGTGGATTTGCCTGAGCGATTAAACACGAACGCCGGGGCTTTGTTCAGGCCCCAGCGTTCGTGCGCAAAGGAGGAGGAAGAATCTACGCAATTTATACCCCATCGGCGTTCAGGCCGGAGTGGGGCAGCTTACCATTTTTATCACGCGTCCCTTCTTAATTCAGCCGGCGCTGCTTTGCCCGCGTTCTCCCCTACTCCACTGTGATAAACGGCCGGACCTGCTCGAAAAGGGTCTTGCTGATCCCCCGCACGCGCATCAGATCCTCAGCTTGCGTGTAGGGCCGCCCCTCGATAATGCGCTGCGCCAGCGCCGGACCGATACCGGCGAGCGCCTCTAGTTGATCCATGGTGGCCGAATTCAGGTGAACCAGACCGGGGGTAGGGTCGGGACGGCGCGTTTGCCCGGGGGTGGCATCCTTAGCCGGCGCTTCGCCCTTTCGCGGCACGACTACCTGCATCGTGTCTCGCAAGGCCGCCGCCCTGTTCATGCGACCGGGCTCGGCGTCTGGGGCGAGCCCGCCTGCAACGAGGATTGCGTCCTCAACGATGCTACCTGCAGGCAGCCGGTAGACACCCGGACGCAGAACGGCCCCGGCCACGTCGATACGTAGCGGGGCCGGCGTGAGTGTTGGAGCGAGCGTCGGACGGGCAGTGCGGGCAGGTGTGACAGACACCGAGGACGGCGCCGGGCGGCCGGTAAACAGCAGCACGGCGCCGAGAATCGTCGCCCACACGAGCGATACGCCCAGCGGGCCTCTTAGCCCGCCCGCACCTTCCCCGTCCACCGCGTGTTACCCCTCTTGATTGTCGTCAGACTTGATCACGGCAGGAGCAGGAATTCCAGGGTTTTCGACGAAAGTCTTGAAGGCGCTGAAGAACTCGATCGGCAGCGGGAAGATGATCGTGGAGTTCTTCTCGACAGCAATCTCAGTGAGGGTCTGCAGGTAGCGCAACTGTAGAGCGCCAGGCTCTCTTCCGATCACACCTGCCGCCAGGCGCAACTGGTCCGATGCCACGAATTCACCTTCGGCATGGATGATTTTGGCGCGCTTCTCGCGTTCCGCTTCAGCCTGCTTGGCCATGGCCCGCTTCATCGTATCAGGCAGCTCCACGTCCTTCACTTCGACGATGCTGACCTTGATCCCCCACGGCTCGGTCTGTTCGTCGATGATCGTTTGCAATTCCTGGTTGATCTTGGCGCGGTGGATGAGCAGCTCGTCCAGGTCTGACTGGCCGAGCACACTGCGCAGGCTGGTCTGTGCGATCTGCCAGGTAGCGCGGCGGTAATCCTCGATCGCTACGATGGCGCGCGAGGGATCGACGACGCGGAAGTAGGCTACCGCGTTTACCTTCACCGTCACGTTATCGCGCGTGATTGCTTCCTGCGCCGGGATGTCCAGCGTGATCGTACGCAGGTCCACCTTTACCATCCGGTCGACAAAGGGGACGATGAAGAAAAGACCCGGGCCACGCGGCCCCACCAGCCGCCCGAGCCGGAAAATGACGCCGCGTTCGTACTCCTGGACAATCTTGACGGCTGAGCTGAAGATCGTGAAGATGGCCAGGATGAGAATGCCAAAGGTCATCAAGAAGTTGATAATACCGTCCATGAATGCCTCCAGAGCCAAGGATGGCGGCGAGCCCCGCCGTACGCATGATTATACTCCAGTTGACCGGTATTCGTACACGGCGCCGGCCCGCCAGGGCGCCTTCATGACCCCGCAGTCAAACCACGACCGGCCTTAACGCCAAAAACGCACGTCCGGCCAGGGCGTGCCAAGGTTATCCACATTATTGTTAAGTTATCCCCAATAAAGGGCTACTTATCCACAGCTGAAGCTATTTTATGCGTACTGGCTGGTACAGTCGTTCCCGCAGCTCGACCATCTGGCGGTTCAGGTCGGCGTCGCTGTTGACGTCTTGCGCGATCCGCTCGTAGCCGTACATAACCGTGGTATGGTCCCGATTGCCGAGCGCCGCGCCTATTTGTGGCAGGGAGGCGCTGGTTTCCTCACGCATCAAGTACATCACCAACTGTCGCTGTTGCGCAATGCGGGCGCTGCGACTGCGGCCGGTAAGCTCGGCCACCGGCACCCCGAAGTAGTTTGCCGCCACCTCAAGAATCCCTTCCAGGCTCAGCTTGCTTTGCGAAGGCGCCAGGTAGCCCAGCGCGTCCTCGACGAGGCCAACCGTGAGCGGCCGGTTCAGCAGGCGCGATTGCGTGAGCACGCGGATGAGGGCGCCTTCGAGGTCACGGATATTCTTGAATGCTCGTTGCGCGATCAGGGTCAACACCTCATCTGAGACGCGCGAGCCGAGGGTAGCGGCCTTCATCTGCAGGATGGCTATACGCGTTTCCAGGCTGGGCGGTTGGATGTCAGCGATCATGCCCCAGGCAAATCGGGAGCGCAAACGCTCCTCTAGTGTGGTTATCGCCTGCGGCGGCTTGTCACTCGTCATCACGATTTGCCGGTTGGCGGAATGCAGCGCGTTGAAAGTGTGGAAGAACTCTTCCTGCGTCTGTTCCTTCCCGCCGATGAACTGTACGTCGTCGATCAGAAGCACATCGCTCGATCGATACTTGGCCCGAAACTGCTCGGTAGACTGTGTTCGTATGGCGCTGATCAGCTCGTTGGTGAAGTACTCGGAGGAAACGTACAGCACTCTGCGCCCGGCCGCCTGCAGCGCGTTACCTGCCGCTTGCAGCAAGTGCGTCTTTCCAAGACCCACGCCGCCGTATAGAAAAAGGGGATTGTATTCGCGTCCGGGCAATTCTGCTGCAGACATGGTAACTGCATACGCCATGTGGTTTGACGGCCCAACGACGAAGTTTTCGAACGTGTAGCGTGCACTGAGATTTGGCGCATCCGGTAACACGGCGACTCCGCTGGCACGCGCTGCCGACTCGATCTCCAGGAGCGGCGCCGGAGAAGCCGGCTCCGCAGGCTCGGGCGCCGGGACGCTCTGCACGACGAATGTCAGATCAACCGACCGGCCTACAATGCTGGTCAAAGTGCGTTTGATCAGAGGGCGAAGGCGCTTTGCCAGCCAGTCTTTGGCATAGGCGTTTGGGGCAGCAATGATGAAGTTGTTGTCTTCATAGGCCACGCACGTGGTGTCGCGCACCCAGGTGTCATACGTGCTCTTGGTCATCTGGAGGCGCAGTTGGCTTCGCGCGACCTCCCATGCCTCTCGGGCGCCGGCGAAGGTGGAGATATCCGTATCGTGCACTGTGTCCGCACCTTCCTGAGCACTGCTTGTACTTGTTGTCAGTTACCGCACTCCCCGGACAGGCGCGGCGTAGCCGCGGATGCCTGCCATGCCAACCGTTCAACCGGTTCTACGTTTGATCCGTTACTGGCCGGCGCCCCTCAGCGACACCGGTGAGGCTAGAGGACTGTCAAAGCTGGTAAACTGAAAGCGGTTCCCCACGCAATACACCCACAGAGGTGCCGGGTGTCTATCATCTCGAACGAGATGATAGCAGGTGCTGGTAACATCTCGCAAGCCCCAGTCTCGACGTCGCAGATAAAACCTATATCATTATGTTCTGTAAACCTGGATGGAATAGCCGTTCTACGCGACCGCTAGTGGTCTGGATGGATAGTTGTACCGGTTATGGGGGAAATATCTGGACCTTAAAAATGGAGCAGTCGCAATTTCGTTAAGATACGATATGCAAATAATCCGGGCGGCGAGGGGCGAGCAGCCTGTCGCTCGCCCCTCGCCGTGCAGAGCTTACCCGTACAACTCGCCGTATTTCTGGTTTAGATAGTCGATATAGTCCCGCGCACTGGGCAGCGCGCCGGTGGCATGCTGGATCAACGCATCCGGCCGGTAGAGCTGCCCGTAGCGGTGCACGTGTTCGCGCATCCATCCCAGCGGCGCACCGAACTCGCCTCGCTCCAACTGCGAATCCAGGTCTGGTACGTCGCGGCGCAACGCAGCTTCGAGCTGACCGGCATAGATCGTCCCCAGGGAATAGGTGGGGAAGTAGCCGAAGGAGCCCCAGGCCCAGTGCACGTCCTGCAGCACCCCCAGCCGGTGGTTAGGCACCGCAATCCCCAGGTACTGGCGGTAGCGCTCTACCCAGGCGTCGGGAAGGTCGCTGGACTGCATCTTTCCACGCAGCAGGTCGCGCTCCAGCTCGAAGCGCACCATGATGTGCAGGTTGTAGGTCACCTCGTCGGCTTCCACGCGGATGAGCGACGGTTGCACCCGATTCAGCAGGGCGTAGAAGTCGTCGAACTGCACCCCGGCCAGGGCGTCTCCGAATTCACTTCGAAAACGTGGGAACCAGTAGCGCCAGAAGGCGCGGCTCCGCCCGATGTTGTTTTCAAAGAAGCGGCTCTGGCTCTCGTGCAGGCCGAGGCTGACGGTTTGCGCCAGCGGAGTCCCGAGCTGCTCGAGCGGCAGGCCCTGCTCGTACATACCGTGCCCGGCCTCGTGGATGGTCCCCATGATCGACTGGAACGGCTCCTGCTCGCTGTAGCGGGTTGTGAGCCGCACGTCGCCGGGGAAGACATGGCTGGTGAACGGATGCGCCGAGATGTCCAGCCTTCCGGCCTCATAGTCGAAACCCAGCGCCTTGCTCATCTCGATGCCGAGTCTGCGCTGCGCTTCCTGGCTGAAGCGTGCATCGCCGAAAAGCCGCTCGTCAGGTTGGCGCGGCGATCCCTGGATCCGCTGCAGCAGCGGCACCAGCGCATCTCGCAGCTCCCCGAACAACGCTTCACAGCGAACCGTGGTCAGGCCGGGCTCGTAGAGGTCGAGTAGAGCGTCGTACCGCTCCCCCTGCCACCCCAGCAGGTCCGCCATCTCACGGCTCAGGTCTACCAACTGCGACAGGTATGGGGCGAAGGCGGGAAAGTCGTTTTCCGGACGCGCCTTCTCCCACACGGCAGCCGCGTTGGCAGTCAGCTCGGCCCTGCGTTTCACCAACTCCTCGGGCAGTTTGGTCTCGAGATCGTAGCTGCGACGCCACTCGCGGAGACAGGCTGCCTGACCGGCAGGCCACTCTGCGGCCCCGGCGATGTCCAATAACTCGCCGAACCTGGGATCGGTCGCCTTCTGATGTGTCACCTGCGCGAGGTAAGACATCATCCGCGCCCGGTGGCTGATCCCCTTGGGTGGCATGTTGACTTGCTGGTCCCAGGAGACCAACGAGTCGATGCTGCCGATGGTGTAGAGCTCCTTGGAACGAGCGACCAGTTCTTCGTATGCTTCCTGTGGGTTCATGGATACTCCTGCAAAAGCACGCTTACTCGCTTTGCCCTTTCGAGTGGGCCAGGGGCGCGGCGGTTACGCAACTGAGTCCAGGGTAGGATCTTACATGTCATGGTGCCTGGAGCATGTAGTCCTCACCCTGGACTCACTTGCGTATTCGCCATACTCCTGCACTGTTTCCCACATGGCAATCAGGTTGGGCGCGGGCACGTCTCCTTGCACATTGTGGACCGTGGCAAAAACAAAGCCCCCGCCCGGCATCAGGTCGTCCAGGCGGCGCCGTACTTCGTCTCGCACCTGTCCCGGCGTTCCGAAACCCAGCACGTGCTGCGTGTCCACGCCGCCGCCCCAGAATACCAGATCGCGTCCGAATTCCCGCTTCAGCTCGCGGGTATCCATACCGTGTCGCGCTTACCTGCACCGGGTTCAATATATCGACGCCGATCTCGATCAGGTCTGGGATCAGCGGCCGGATCGCGCCACAGGAGTGCAGGAAGATGCGAGCGCCGGTGCGGGCATGGATGAAGTCGAACAGCTCCTTGTGTCGTGGCTTGACGAGCTTTCGATACGTGCGCGGGGAGAGCAGCAACCCCTGCTGGCCGGCCAGGTCGTCGGCTTCCTGCACCACATCCACATACGGCCCCGCAATGCTGAGGGCTCGTTCCCAGTAGGCCAGCTTGAATTCCAGGATCCGGTCCATGAGGCGTTCCGCCAGGTGCGGGGCGGCCGCCAGGTCGGTATAGTAGTCCTGGAAACCGCGGAGGAAGGCGCACATCTCGGTGATGCCGGCGCAGATGCTGCTGATGATTACCGCCTTGCGCTCGCCTTCCGCTGCTGCAGCGGGCTCGCTCCTGCAACCCCTCGAACCGGGCCGGGTCAAGCGGGTCCGGCATCGGGAAGCGGTCGATGGTCCCCGCATCGATCTCGCCGGCCAGCGGGTGGTAACAGAGGTCGTAATACCGGCCTCCGTCCTTGGGCCGCTTGCGGCCGATGCCGAACTGGTCATAGATCACCTCGTAGTCGCCTGCATCCTGAACGGTCAGACGAAAAATCGAGGTCGAGCGCGGCGCCACGTTGCGTGCGTCCACGCCCAGCCGGGCGGCCACGTCGTCGTCCACATGGGCGAGCTGCTGGAAGACGTCCACCACGCGGACTTCGGTCTGGGGCAAGCCGAGAGCGGCCCGCAGCGCCGCGTAGGCGGGCGCCTGAATGCCGGTGCTGCCGGTCGCCCCCAGGTCGAAGGGCACGCGGTCGGGCTCCCGGTGGGCAAGAGCGCTCAGCACGCGCTCGCGCGCGGTCAGAGCGCCGGATGTCTCCATGTCGTTCCTCTCACTGCCGAACTCGATAGTTCGGCGGACCATCTCCTGGGCCCGCGCGCCGCTACGCCGGCGCAGCGGCGCGCGGGCCTTATTCGATCAGGCTATGTTGGTGAAGGGGATGCCGGTAATGGTCGCAAACTCGCGCAGGTCCTCTGTTACGTCGGCGTAACACATGGCCAGGTGGTGCTCCCAACCGCCGTAGATCAACTCATCCATGACGCGCTCGACCGGCGCACTGGTGCGCACCCAGCTCAGCGTTCCCCGGATGAACATGTCGGTAGGCAGCGCCTCACCCTGCGTCGCGAGCATACGCACCGATTTGCCGTCGTTGCCCAGGCGAGCCATGGTCACCGGCCCCGATTGCAGCCCGAAACCCACGGTCAGGCCGTGGTTGGCCTGGAAGTGCGCGTGCAACTGCTTGCGCGTGGCGGCCAGCCGCAGCGCCGCGCAGCCGTTGTGCCACAGCAGCAGGGCATTGCGCTCGAGGTCTTGCGACGACACGTCCGCCAGAAACGGAACGGTGCCGCCCAACTCCTGGAGAATCAGCGACGTGAGTGCGCCCTCCAGGTCCCCCTCACAGCCGCACGGGATGGCGTCGTCGTTCAGGAAGGCCACGGTCGAGCAGGCCGCCACACCGTAGTTGAACGGGAATTCGGGCCAGCAGCGGACTGCCATCGCCTGCGCGTTGTAACGATCGGCCACCTGGCGCAGCGACAGATACGCGCGCGCCTGCAGCTCTCGTTTCTCGGGACTCACTTCTGACGTGTCGTCCAGCATTCCGGTCATTCGCCGGTCCGCGTCCTCTACCGCGCCGCGTGGCATCGCCTTGGCGGCGTCGAACACCTCGCCCAGCCCCACCGTCACGACTTCCACGCCGAGTTTGGCCCGCAGCTCCAGCTCGTTATACGCGAGGTCGTAGAAGCCCTGGGCGCGCGTGCCGACCACCGCTACCTTGGCGTGTCGCAGGCGGGTGACCAGCCGGAGTACCCGGACCAACCGGCCCATCTTCTCGACGAATACCTTGTCTCCCGGCGCCGCGATCAGGTAACGGAACCGCCGCCCGAGCTTGAAGAGATGGCTCGAGTTCACGTTCATGCCCACCAGCGAGTTGAGCTTCAGGCGCCCGCCGTCCCAGTCTGGCTCTGGCAGCGCCCACAGGATGACGGGCACGTTGAAGCCTTCCAGCAGGTCGAGGGCCAGATCACCCATGGTGAAGGTGCCGCTCTGGATGATCAGGGCGTCGATCTGGGCCTGGTGGAAGAAGGTGGCCGCCTTTCGGATCAGGTCGGGCACCGGCTCGTCCGGATTGTCCAGGATCAGATCATCCGGGGCGATGACTTCTACCCCGTCGAACGCCTGCAGGGCGGCCACCGACCGGTGGTAGAGATCGCGTGCGGTTTCGTAGTCGAAGCGGCTGCGCGCCAGACAGGCCAGCCCTAGCCGCATGGGACGAAGTTGTGGCATCGATATCACTCCAAATTGGGATCTTAGCCCTTCACGGCGCCGGCCGTGAGCCCGGCTACCAGATAGCGCTGCAAGAAGGTGAAGATGATGGCTACAGGTATCGTTACGACGACCGAGGCGGCCATCATGCCGGCCCAATCGTCCTTGAACTGCCCCAGGAACGAGAGCAGCAGTCCCGGCGGGATCGTTCGCACGTCCGTGCTCGTAGCGAGAGTCAACGGGTACATCAGGTTGTTCCAGCCGTCCAAAAAGGAAAAGAGGCTCACGGCCAGCAGACCCGGAGCGGCCAGTGGGATAGCGATCAGGCGCAGCGATTCCAGCCGGGTGCAGCCATCGATCAGCGCTGCCTCCTCGATCTCACCGGGTATGGCGTCAAAGAAACCCTTCATCATCCATACCGAGAACGGAACGGCAAACGTCGTGAACGATAGGATCAACCCGATGTGTGTATTGATCAGGCCAAGCTGGCGGTACATCACGTAGAGCGAGATCAGGATCAACACCATCGGGAACATCTGAGTCGCCAGGATGGTGAGCATCAGGGTGCGCTTGCCCCGAAACCGCAACCGCGAGATGGCATATCCGGCCAGGCTCGCGACGATGGTTGCGAGCAGCGATGTCGCAATGCAGGTGATCAGGCTGTTTCGCACGTACATCCCGAAATTGGTGGAACCGGTTGCCAGGTTGACGTAATTCTCCATCGTCGCCGGCGACGGCCACCATTGCGGTGGTGTGGCGAAGGCGGCCAGGTTGCTCTTGAGTGACGTGCTCAACAGCCAGTAGACCGGGAAGAGCAACGGCAGCATGACGGCCAGTGTGAAGATCATCAACAGGAAGCGGCCCAGCCGCCGGCGAAGCCTCGCGCCGCTCATAGCAACGCCTCCCGCTCGAACACGCGCACGTATATTGAAGTCAGGATCATCAGCAGCACCAGCCAGACAATGCCGACCGTTGCCGCATATCCGATGTTGAAGTCGCTGAACGCCAGGCGGTAGATATAGACGACCAGGGTGGTGGTCGCGTAAACGGGGCCGCCTTGTGTCATCGTCCAGATAATCGGGAAGTTGTTAAAGTTGCGGATCAGCATCAGGATGCTGGTAATCACCATGATGTTTTGCAGATGAGGAATCGTAACGTAGCGAAACACCTGGGCGCTGTTGGCGCCATCGATCACCGCCGCTTCCTTCTCCTCGGATGGGATGCTCTGCAGCCCTGCCAGGAACATCAGCATGTAGAACGGAACCTGGTTCCAGATGTTGGCCAGGGTGACGGCGGTCATCGCCGTGTCCGTCCGCGCCAGCCATGCCTGGTTCTCCGTTGTCAATCCAAGCCCCCGCAGGATGAAGTTTACGATCCCCACGTCGAAGCTAAACATGTAGAGGAACAGGAAACCCACCACGATGTACGGCACAATCCATGGCAGGAGGCACAGTCCCCGCAGGACCCGGTTGAACGGGAGATTCTGGTTAAGCAGCACCGCCAGAAGCAGCCCAATCAGGAAGCCCCCGATCACGGAGAACCCGCTGAACTGCAGTGTGTTGCTCAGCGATTCCCAAAAGATCTTGTCCTGCGCCAGGCGCGCATAGTTGCTGAGGTTGGCCGCGGTAGCGCCTGCGGGATCGATCAACTTCCAGTTCAGGGTAGACAGGTAGAGCCCGCGGCCCAACGGATAGGCAATCACAAAGGCCAGGATCGAGCAGGCACGGGGCGATCAGCAACAGCGCCAACCGGCCATCGCTGCGGGGCCTTCTGGCGCCTCTCACGGCAGCCCGCCGGGATCTCGGCGTCACCACCTCAGTCATGTGTTCGGTTCTCCCACCCTTCGGCTGGTCCATGCACCCTCCCAGAGAGGGTGCATGGACTCCAGACTCAGAGGCGCGTTACACGCCGTATACGATCTTCAGGTTAGCCTGCACATCTTTCAGGATCTGTGCGACCGGGGTGCTGCTGGTCGTTACCTGCTGCATTCCGACCAGCATGAATTCGGCGGCCGAGGCGAACTTAGGCGACAACGGCATCGCCACGGCAGACGGGATGATATCCTTGATGTACGCCTGGCTCACAGGGTCGGCGAACTTGTCCTTGAACTTCTCGACCTGCGATTTGAGTGGAGGAATGGCGCCCAGCGGAACGTAGTAGTCCGTAACCGATAGGTCGCTGGCGATGACCGCCTGCATGAACTTGAAGGCTATCTCCTTGTTCTTGCACGCCTTGGCCATGCCCATCTGATGGATATCGGTGACGGTCACCGGCTTTCCCAGCTTGCCCACCGGGATGGTGGTCGCGCCCCACGTATCGTAGAATACCTTGTCGTCGACCAGGTTCTTGTCCAGGCTCACGAGGGTGCCCTTCAGATACGGGCCGTCCCAGGCAAACACTTCTTTGCCCTGGGCCGCGAACTGGCGGAAGTCTCTCAGGATGAGACCGGGCGGATTGTACTTCTGGTTGGTGATCTCGCGCAGCCAGGTAAAGTACGCCACCATTTCCGGGCTGTCCCAGTTCGGCTTGCCGTCCACGAACGGCTGCGCACCAAAGGTCAGCATCCACGGCCACTGGTGGATCAGCGCATACTGGCGCTTCGTGGTGTCCAGCCCCATGCCGTAAATCTCGCCCTTGCCCGCCTCTTTGATTGTCTTGAAGGCGGCGTTGAGCTCGTCGATCGTCTCGCGGCGGCTTGGCGGGATCCAGCCCCAACTTTTGCATCAAGGGCTTGTTGTACCAGAACCCGTGCGGCGTGATGGAGAAGGGGAGGGCATACAGCTTCTTGTCCCAGGTACCGGTGGCCAGGTTGGCCTCGCCGTTATCCGCGAGGTATTCCTTGGTAACGTAGCCATCGAGCGGCTCGAGGGCGCCCATCCCGGCGAGCTCGAACGGCATGTTCGACGAGAGCTGCATCACGTCGGGCGGGTTGCCCCCGGTGATGGCGATGATCGTTTGATTCTGGATCTCGCCAAACGCGTACGAGACGTTTTTGATCGTCACGCCGGGGTTGTCGGTCTGGAATTTGTTGATGATCTTCTCGACGTTCTTCCGCGTGACCTCTTCGGCAGAGGCCCAGTTGAAGAATGTCAGGGTTACGCCCTGCTTTGCGACTGCGGGCACGGCAGTTGCGGCGGAAGCCGGTGCAGCCGGGGCGGGCGCCGGGGTAGATGGAGTGCAAGCAGCTGCGCCGGCAGCCAGGGCAGTGACACCGGCCGCTTTGAGGAACTTGCGACGCGTAAAGATCGGGCTAGACATGTCTCAACTCCTTTGCTGGGAACGAATGGTCTCAGACGTCTTCGTCACACACTTCGTCTTTCGACTTCACCTCCTGGCTACACCGCAGTCACCGTTACCGGGCAACCGTGATCCGGTACTTGTAGCGGTCGGCGCGGTACAGGGTGTCGCATAACTCGATTGGCTGCCCGCCTGCCGTACGTGTCAGCCGGCGGACGAGCAAGACCGCCGAACGCGGGCGGATGCCCAGCAGCGCGGCCTGGCGCTCGTCGGGCTGCACGGCCTCAATACTCAGTTCGGCGTCTCGCAACTTGATGCCGTAAGCGTTCTCAACCAGTTGATACAGGAAGGCATCATCCATGTCTTCGGCGGCAAGGCGCGGAGCGACGGGACCCGCCCAGTAGCCCAGCTCCAGGGCGATCGGCTCACCGTCTGCCAGCCGCAGCCGCTCGCAGCGGAAGACCAGGGATCCCGGTTCCACTTCCAGGTCTCTCGCCACATCGGCCGGCGGGTTCACCAGGGCTGCGGCCAGAGTATGCGCCGAAGCGACGATGCCCTGCTCCTCAAGCTCCTCGCGGAGACTCCGCAGGCGGTTCAGGTTCTCCTCCACCCGCCGCGGGGCCACAAACGTTCCGTTGCCGCGCTGGCGATACAGCCACCCGTCGTTCACCAGGCTTAAGATGGCCTGTCTGACCGTCGTGCGGCTCACGTGATAGATTCTCGCCAGCTCCACCTCCGTAGGCAGCGCGGTATGGGGAGGAAGGCTCTGCTGCTGAATCTGGTCGCGCACCAGCGTTCGCAGCTGGAAGTGCAGTGGGATCGGACTGGCCGGGTCAAGTTGGGACAAGGGCTTGTCCTCGAGGAAAAGTAGGGACATTACGACAAAGCAAGACCACGATACCCCCGGTCTGGTTGGATGTCAAGCCGGAAATCGGCCGCGTGGCCCGAGTTCTCGCCTGATCGCTGCATTCTTCTATATGTAAAAATAGTTCTCATAATAATTGACAAGCTGCGGCAAGTGTGATACCCTCTCTCCGTAGAAATTACTAAGTAGTGCTGCCGTACCGTACGTAATTTGTACCCATCCGGTAGCAACTCACTTAGGTATCATTAAGAGCCCGGGCTGACGAGCCAATGCCAGTGAGGAGAAGCAACCGTGCAACCAATTCGCCATCGCATCGTCGAGATTTTGAAGGAAAACAGCACAGCGACAGTGGCCGAGCTAGCGGTCGCGCTCGACATGGCCCAGGTGTCAGTACGCCATCATCTAGATATCTTGATCGGCGAAGACCTCGTGGAAGCATCGGGCGTCCGCCGCCGGCCCGGCGCAGGCCGTCCGAGCCAGATCTATTCGCTCGCTCCCGGAGCCGCCAAGCTATTTCCGCAGGCGCACCAAATGCTCGCCGGCGATATCATCCGCGAGATGAAGTCGTTGCTGCCCGCTGCTGAAGTGCACGGTGTCTTCATGCGTCTCGCAGACCAGACGGTGCGTGAGGCCCCGGCTGCGATACCGGGCCAATCGCTCGAGGAGCGGCTGAACCAGGTCGCTTCGTTCCTCACCCAGAAGGGGTACACTGCCCGTTGGGAGCGGCGTGACGGCCATTACGAGCTATTCACCTGCAATTGCCCGTACGCCGGTGTGTCCGAGCGGCACGCGGAAGTGTGTGCTATGGACAAGGCTATGATCGAGCGGCTCGTGGGTGACAACACCAGCCGTGAGACAAGCCAGGCCGATGGTGCTGCGCGTTGCACGTATATTCTTGAGCCGCAGACTGCCGTCGTGGCCGACTAGACACCGAACACCCAAACTATGGCGACCACTCCTTTGCTGAGCGGCCCCAAGGGCATGCATGATTCCTTTGGGCGCCGTCTGCACTATTTGCGCATCTCGTTGACCGACGCCTGTAATCTGCGCTGCGTCTACTGCATGCCCGAGCTGATGACATTCCGGCCTTCAGCCGATCTGATGCAGGACGACGAGTTGTTGCTATTGGTGCGCGTTGCCGCCAGTTTGGGGGTAGACAAAATCCGGCTTACCGGCGGCGAACCCACCGTACGGCGCGGTCTGGTCGACCTCGTGCGCGAAATTCGCGCCATTCCCGAAATCCGCCGGCTCACGATGACTACCAATGCGGTGCGCCTGGCCGAGATGGCGCGACCGTTGGCCGATGCCGGGCTCGACCACGTGAACATCAGCGTCGATAGCCTGGATCCGGCCAAGTTCCGCGCGATTACGCGGCGCGGCGATCTCGATACCGTCTGGCGCGGCATCGCTGCCGCCGAGGAAGCCGGTCTCACACCCATCAAGCTAAACTGCGTGGTGACGCGCGGGTACAACGATGACGACGTGGTCGATCTGGCGCGGCTGACGCTCGAGCGCCCCTGGCATGTTCGTTTCATCGAGCTGATGCCTTTTGGACTGCAGTCCGATTTCCAGCAAAGCCAGGTGGTCTCTTCCAAGGAAACACGCGATCGCATCGAGGCGGAGCTTGGCCCGATCGAGCGTGTCTCGGATTACGACTGGCATGACCCGGCGCGGCCCTATCGCATCCGCGGTGCGGCCGGCCAGCTCGGTTTCATTTCCAGCGTTACCGAAGCGTTCTGTAGCGGTTGCACGCGCCTGCGCCTGACGGCGGACGGGAAGCTGCGCCTCTGCCTGTTGCGTGATGACGAATTTGACCTGCTTACCCCCTTGCGCAACGGGGCGGATTACGATACGCTATGCCGCCTGATGGCTGAGGCAGCCTACGTTAAGCCGTGGGGGCACGGTCTGGACGAGCACGAAGTACCTCAGACGCGGGAGATGAGTCAGATCGGCGGATGACGGCGGAACTATACTGGCGCCGGTGACGTGTAACCGTCACGGTCTCAGAGTTGTCATATAAGACAAGACATCATACATTCAGGCAGTTCGTGGAGGACACGATGACCGTTGCTAACGAAGTTGCAAGCGATATCGCGCTGATTACCCTGAGCGAGGCCGCGGCCTCGAAGCTGCGCGGCATCATGGAGGAGAATGGTTTGGGCGAAGCGCACGCACTCCGCGTCTTCGTATCGGGCGGGGGTTGCAGCGGCTTGCAGTACGGCATGGCGTTCGATGACAATCCGACCGAAGCAGATGTGGTCTTCGAGCAGTGGGGTCTGCGGGTGCTCATCGATCCGCGCAGCGCACCCTATATCGACGGGGCCAACATTGATTACCGCGAAACGCCCATGGGCAGCGGCTTCCAGATCGACAACCCGAATGCCGCCTCCGGCTGCGGCTGTGGTGGCGGGTCGTGCGGAACCGGGGACGAGGCAGGCGGCTGCAGCAGCTGCCAATAAGCGACGAGCAGGCGGGCCGGAAGGCAACTTCCGGCCCGCTTTTTTTGTTCCTTTTGTTCCAGTAGAAGCGCCTTTCCACCCCCGGACGCCGGTAACCTGACGAGGTTCGCTCCGGTCCCACGTGACTGCCGCGAGGAGTCGAGCTATGGTACGGCGATCCGACCTGCGCAAGATCGGTGAGTATCTGTACGAGATCCCCATGGACACGCGCTCCGATATGCGCGTGCCCGCCCACTTCTACGCGAATGACGAGATCCTGGAGAAGGCGCTCGCAGACCGCTCCCTTGACCAGCTGGTCAACACCGCTACCCTGCCGGGCATCTTCGGCCAGGCAATGGCAATGCCCGACATCCACCAGGGATATGGCTTCCCCATCGGCGGCGTCGCCGCCACGCGGGTCCCCAACGGAGCGATCTCGCCGGGTGGCGTCGGATACGACATCAACTGCGGGGTGCGGCTGCTGGCCGCAAATTTGAATGCGGCTGACGTTCGTCCGCACCTCACCGAGCTGGCAGACGCGCTCTATCGCTACCTGCCGAGCGGCGTGGGCGTGAAGGGGAACCTGCATATCAACAAGAGCGAGTTGGATGCGATCCTGCAGCAAGGCAGCCAGTGGGCACAGCGTGAGGGGTTTGCCACGCAGGATGACGTCGACCACACCGAGGAGCGCGGCCGCATGGAGGCCGCAGACGCCACCAAGGTGAGCGCGAACGCCAAGGAGCGGGGCCTGGAGCAGGTGGGCACGCTCGGCTCGGGCAACCACTTCGCCGAGATCGACGTGGTCACGAAGATCCACGACGCGGATGCGGCCGCTGCCTTTGGGCTGCGCGAAGGACAGGTCGCATTTCAGATCCACTGCGGCAGCCGCGGCCTGGGGCACCAGGTGGCCACCGACTACATTCAGTCCTTCGGCGCGGCCAGCGCAAATACGGGTACGATCTGCCCGACCGCCAGCTGGTCTGCCGCGCCGCTCGACTCGCCGGAAGGGCAGGCCTATCTGGCGGCCATGAACTGCGCGGCCAATTACGCCTGGGCCAACCGGCAGGTGCTCACGCACCGGGCGCGCGAGGCGTTCGAGAGCGTTCTCGGCAAGCGATACCCGAAATGGGAGCTGCGACTGGTGTACGACGTGGCGCACAATATGGCCAAAATCGAGACGCACCGGATCGGCGGACGCGACTACCAGCTGTGCGTGCACCGCAAGGGCGCCACGCGAGCCTTCGGCCCCGCCCATCCCGATGTGCCGGGCGACTACCGCCGGGTGGGCCAACCCGTTCTGGTGCCCGGCTCCATGGGCACGGCCTCGTACGTGCTCGTCGGGACGCAGCGTGCCATGGAGCAGACCTTCGGCTCCTGCTGCCATGGTGCAGGGCGGGTGATGAGCCGTTCGGAGGCCAAGCGACAGGTGCGAGGGGAAGAACTGCGAAGCGACCTCCAACGCGAGGGCATCGTCATCCGGGCGGGCAGCCTCAGCGGCTTAGCCGAAGAAGCGCCCCAGGCATACAAGGATGTGGACAGCGTGGTGGCGGTGGTGCAGGATGCGGGCATCGCCCGCATCGTGGCGCGGCTGGAGCCGCTGGCGGTGATCAAGGGATAGCCGGAATTGGCAGCTTGGTACACTAACTAATTCGCCACTGTGACTTTGGTCCTTTATGCAACTTACATGTTATACTTCGCGCTCGGCGGCAATTTGAGCCGGAAACCTGGCGCGCAGCAAGGGTTTCTGTGGATAGCAAGCGAGGCAGGAAGCGACTGGCAACGCCGCACATCGTCACATCCGATTCTACCTCTGCTGCCATGCCGTCGTGCCACAACGATGGGCGTGGCCAGGCACCTGTAGCGAGCGCTCTGTTCCTGAGCCGCTCTTCGGGTCCGGCCCCTTTGGGTCCGGCAGGCGAAGGCGCCCCTCGCAACCCAGTCGTTGTTCCACACCCGGTAACTTGTGATTGTGTCGTATGCGGGGAACAAGCCCGTGAGGCGTCTGCCCTACCCGGCTGCCAGCCCGGGTGGTGAGCGCTCTTCTTTGCCGTTGAGAGGCATCTATTGCGTGTTCTGTTCGTAGAGCAAGAGATCAGCTACGAGCCGCATGGCATCATGTCCATGTCCGCCGTGCTCAAGCAGGCGGGGCATGAGGTGGCACTGGCGGTAGCCGACCTGGAAGACCCGGTGGCGTTTGCCGAGCGGTTCGAGCCTGATATCCTGGGTTTCAGCGTGATGACCGGCTCCCAGCGCGCCAATCTGGAGCTGAACCATCGTATCCGCGCCCGCCTGAACCCGCTGCGCTCCCGGCCCATCTTCTCCGCTTTTGGCGGTCCGCACCCCACCTTCTTCCCTGACTTCATCCAGGAAGAGGGAGTGGACGGCGTCTGCCTCGGCGAAGGCGAAGGCGCGATCCTGGACCTTGCGGCCGCGCTCGGGAACGGCGCACTCCAGACCGGCATCCCTAACTGGTGGTTCAAGGTCGAGGGCGAAATCACGCGCAATCCCGTGCGCCCGCTGATCTCAGACCTCTCCAGTCTGCCGCGCGCCGACCGGATGCTGATCTATGATAAGCATCCCGATCTGGCCGCCAGCCCGATCAAGCACTTCATGACATCGCGCGGCTGCCCGTACAACTGCAGCTACTGCTTCAACCATGCCTATTACCAGCTCTACCCGAAGGAGAGGCGCGGCTACCAGCGGCCGGTGGACGATCTCATCGCCGAGGTGAATTTCGTGCGGGCGCGCTGGCCGCTGGAGCAGGTTGTGTTCGTGGACGACCTCTTCATCCTGCGAAATGACTGGCTGGAAGAACTGGCCGAAAAGTGGCCGCGCCAGGTGGGGCTGCCCTTCTTCTGCAACGTGCGCGCCAACATGCTCGTGAAGGATCCGCGCAAGGTAGCCCTGTTGAAGACGGCGGGCTGCCACACGGTCAGCATGGGGATCGAAGCGGCCGACGATCGCATCCGCGAGCAGTTGCTGAACCGGCGCATGAGCCGCGAGGAAATCGTGGGCGCCGGGCGGCTCGTCCGCGAAGCCGGAATGCACCTGACCGCCACAAATATCCTGGCGCTCCCGACCAGCACGCTAGAAGACGACCTGGCGACGATGCGGCTGAACGCAGAAGCAAACGTCAGTTACGCCTACGCCTTCCTGTTCCAGCCCTATCCCGGAACCGAGTTGGGGCAGTTCACGCGCCAGCAGGGGCTGATGGGCGGCACTTTTGACGACATCGGCGAGATTGCCTGGGATCGCTCGATCTTGCGCTTCGACAGCGAGGAACACAAGTCGCAGGTGGAGCACCTGCAGCGTCTCTTTGCACTTGGCGTAGAATGGCCCTGGCTGGAGCCGCTGATCCGCCGGCTGATCCGCCTGCCGCACAATCGTCTGTGGGACACCCTCTTCTGGTGGATCCACAAGCTGCACAAGGGATTTGCCATTTACCACCGGGTACACCCGGTGACGCTCGGCCCCGCCCGCCTGTGGCAGGCCGCGATACACTTCATGCGATTGAAGGGTTAAGGACCGGAGGGATCGTGCGTGTATTACTGATCAATCCTCGCTTCCATCTGCCAATCGACACCCGAACGACTGCCCACCTGGGGCTGGCGTATCTGGGCGCGGTGTCGGAACAGCGGGGCGACGAGGTGCGTATCTATGATGCCGACGTAGAGGAGCAGCCGCTTCCTGATTTTCTGCGTGAGTTCCGGCCCCACCTGGTCGGGATCACCGCCAACACGCCGCAGGTGAAGCAGGCGTGGCGGACTGCAGCAGCGATCAAAGCGACAGCTGGATATCCCGGTGGTGCTGGGTGGCCCGCACGTCAGCGTCGTATCGGAGGACCTGGACTTGGAGTCGCTGCAACAGCCCGCGGTAGACATGGTCGTGCGCGGCGAGGGCGAGGTATGCTGGACCGCGATCAGCCAGCCGCGTGGAATCGTTCCTGCGCGACCAGCCGGCCTTTTCCACCGCCGCCTTGATGGACCCCGCCCGGGACATCTTCTCGGACGTCGAGGGCCTGAGCTACCGCGATGCGACCGGCGAGTCGCACCGCAATCCGGACGGGCATGTGATCCACGATCTGGATACGCTGCCCTGGCCGGCGTACCACCTCTTCAAGATGAATCGCTACACCAACTTGCAGCCGGCAACGGATGCCGTGGACGGCGCGCGCAGCTTCTCATCATGACCAGCCGCGGCTGCCCATATCGCTGCAGCTTCTGCTCGCAGAGCATCATGCCGGTCAAGTGGCGCGCTCGCTCGCCCGAGAACGTGCTGGAGGAGTGGCGTCACCTGGTGCGCGACCTGGGCGCGCTCGAAATCGGCGTGCTGGACGACAGCGCCAACATCCGCAAGCAGCGCCTGCACGAGATCTGCGATCTGCTGATCGGCGAGGGGCTAAACCATGTGCCCTGGATCTTCGTCAACGGCATCCGTGCGAATCTTGTCGACTACGATCTGCTGCTGAAGCTGAAGACGGCGGGCATGAAACGCACCGCCTTTGGCGTCGAAACGGGCGACCCGGAGATGATCGTGCGCATCGACAAGCACATCGATCACGATACGATCCGCCAGGCCTTCCGCAATGCCAAGGCGGCCGGCATCGAGACGATCGGCTTCTTCATCATCGGGCTGCCCGGCGACACCCGCGACTCCATGCAGAAGCACCATCGACTTCGCCATCGAGGTCGATCCGATGATCGCCAACTTCAGCATGATGACCCCTTACCCTGGCACCGCCGTCTACGAAGAAGTGAAGAAGTACGGTCGCTTCCTGATGAAGGATTGGGACGACTACGTCTTCTTCGACCAGCAGGCGCGTTACGAGCTGGGGGACCTGACGGCGGAGCTGATGGAAGAGATGTACCGGCAGGCGTACCGCCAGTTCTACTGGCGGCCGAAGTACATCATGCGCACCATGCGTCGCAAAGACTTCTGGCTGAACTTCGGCCGCAACGCTCGCCTGGCGTGGCGGACGATCGTCCCCGCACCGCGATAAGGCGGATCTGCGGAAGCAGGCAACGACGGCCTGAGGAGCACCATGAAGACGACTCTGATCTACCCCGGAATTGCAGGGCGCGGCTTCAATTGCCTGAGCCAGGGCATGGACGCCGGCTGGGTGTCGCATGGGCTTGCGAGCCTGAGCGCCGCCGCCGCCGCCCAGGGGTTCGAGATCGATCTCATCGACCTGCGCGCTCTGCGTGACTGGGACCACTTCCGCGACGAGTTCCTGCAGCGCGATCCAGATGTGGTCGGCCTGACGATGATGTCGGTCGACTACAATCCGGTGCAACAGGCGTTGGAGATCTGCACGAGCTGAAGCCCGGACGTCGTCACGGTCATCGGCGGACCGCATGTCACGCTGGCGCTCGACGACTGCTTGCGCAGCCCGAGCATGCGGATTACCTGGTGACGCACGAGGGAGAGGTCGTCTTCCCTGAGCTACTGGCAGCCATTCGAGAAGGCCGCCGTCCCGAGGGCAGGGTCATCCACGGGAGACGCCCGGATCTGAACGCGATCCCGTTTGCCGACCGCGACCTGTTTCTTGAACGAGTGGCGCAAGTGGGGCTACACGCTCAACAGCCCGGAGGTGCCCTTTGTCGACGAGCTGCCCGGGCCGTTTCTGACCATCATCGCCGGGCGGGGTTGCCGCTACAACTGTTCTTTCTGCAAGCCGGGCGAGGACCATATCTTCGGCAAGGGCGTGCGGCGTCGCAGTGTAGACAACGTGATGGCAGGAGCTGCGCGAACTGCGCGATCGCTACCACTTCGCCAGCTTCATGTTCCACGACGACTGCCTTACCGAAGACCGGAAGTGGGTCGGCGAGTTCTGCCAGCGCTATCAGGAGGAAGGTTTCACGCAGCCGTTCTTCTGCCAGAGCCGCTCAGATATCATTGTTACGCAGGAAGACATGGTGCGATCGATGGCCGAGGCCGGGTTGCGCGGCTACTTCATCGGGTTTGAGAGCGGCAACCAGCGCATCCTCAACTTCCTGCGCAAGGGCACACACCTGCCCGGAACATGGAGGCCGCGCGGATCTGCCGCAAGTACGGCCTGGCCATCTGGGCGAACTATATGCTCGGCATTCCGACGGAGACGCAGGGAAGAGGTGATGGACACGGTCAACATGATCCGGGAGATCGATCCGGATTACTACAGTCCCGCCTTCTTACACCCCACACCCCGGCACCGATCTGTACGATTACTGCATCGAGCACGACCTGAGCCTGATACGAGATTACGACAGCTATCGACGCAACCCAACGGAGCCGAAGATCAAGGGGCACGACTACGAGTTCCTGGCTGGGCGCGTGACTTCAGCCAGAAGCGCAAGTTTGGTAACCGGGTGCGCCGGCAGGCGCGATCGATGGCCCGCAGATACGGCGACCCGTCAGCGGTACGTCCGCAAGCTGCGCCACCTGGCGGGTCGCGAGCCGGCAGCGCCGCCGGCGCCGCCGGCGCTCACCGGGTCTCTCCCTGACGGTGGGCAGATCGCGCACGGATCGAACGATCAATACTCGCGAGGCTCTAGGTAGGAACAAGCGATGCGCATTCTCCTTGCCAGTCCCGAAACTCGGGTCTGGAACTCCGCGTAAGCACATCCCGCTGGGGCTGGGGTACCTCGCGTCCGCATTGCGTGCGCAGGGGCACTACGTGGGTATCTTCGACGGCGCCGTCGAGGACCAGCCGCTGGCCGACGTCGTGCGGCGGCACGGCTACGAGATGCTCGGCATCAGCGCCGTCACCCCACTGATCTACGAAGCCTGGCGCACGGCAGCCGAGGGCAAGCGCCTGGGGTTGACCACCGTTCTCGGCGGTCCGCACCTGACGCTGATGCCCGAGGAATCCCTGGCGCCCGAACACCCCGAGGTGGATTACGTGATCCAGGGCGAGGCAGAGGAGAGCTGCCGCAGTTGGTGGAGGCCCTGGAAGGGCACGGCGCCCTCGAGAAGGTGCCCGGTCTCTTCGGCATCGTGTTGGCAGCGATGTGCGCTCAACGCGCCCGCCCGCCTGATCGCCGATCTCGATTCGCTGCCCTATCCGGCGCACGATCTCTACAAGATCGCGCGCTACACCAACTTGCAGCCGCTGACCGACGGATTGGATAAGCACGCCCGCTCGTACACGCTCATGACCAGTCGCGGCTGCCCGTACAAGTGTACCTACTGCTCCAAGCCGATCACCGGCCATACCTGGCGCCCTCGCTCGGTCGAGAACGTCATCGGCGAATGGCGCTGGCTCGTGCGCGACCTGCGCGCCACCGAAATCGGCATGACCGATGACATCTGGAACCTGAAGGTTACTCGTGCCAAGGAATTATGCCGGGCCCTGATCGCCGAAGGGCTCAACACCGTCCCCTGGGTTACCGTGCACGGCATGAAGGTCAACCACGCGGACGAGGAGCTGTTCCAACTGATGAAGGCCGCAGGCTGCAAGCGTGTGGGCTTCGGCGTGGAAAGCGGGGACGAGCGGATCCTGCGCGACGTGATCAAAAAGGGGCAGACGGTCGAGATGGTGCGCAATGCGTTCCGCTGGGCGCGGGAGGCCGGGTTGGAGACGATGGGTTTCTTCATCTACGGGATGCCGCAAGAGACCGAAGAAACGATGGAGAAGACCACGCAGTTGGCGCTCGAGCTCGATCCGGACCTCGCCAACTTCATGCTCGCTACGCCCTACCCGGGCACCGAAATGTACGACCTGATCACGAAGTACGGCAACGTCTTCGCCGATAGCTGGGAAGACTTTGCCATCCAATCGGAGAAGCCGCGTTTCACCATGCCCGGATACGATTCCGACACTGGTCGTTCGCAAGTGGAAAGAGGCGTACCGGCGCTTCTACCTGTATCGCCCCGTTCGGGTATGGGAAAAGGTATCGCAACCGGCATTCTGGACCGAGTTGCCGGCCACGCTGGCGAATGCCGCGGCGGTTCTTCCTGCCCAAATAGCTCGGCCTTCCTTGACTGAGGGGGATCGCGCCCCGTCAAGGCGTTGTGAGGTGATTGTGCACCTGCTCTTCGTCGTAAAGCAGATCGATAACGAGCCGCAGGGCATCCTGCTGATCTCGAGCGTCCTGAAGCACGCGGGCCATCAGGTGAGCCTGGTGGTGGCCACGGAAGAGGATCCGGTGGCTGCTGCCGCCCGGTTGCGGCCAGACGTGGTCGGCTACACCGTCTACACCGGCATGCAGAACTACTACCTGGAGCTGAACCGGCGCATCCGGGACGTCCTGCCCGTCTTCTCGATCTTCGGCGGACCTCACCCCACCTTCTTCCCCAATCTCATCGAAGAGGATGGGGTAGACGCCGTCTGCATCGGCGAAGGGGAGTACGCAACTCTCGACCTGATGAATGCGCTCGCGGCCGGGCAGCCGGTGACCGGGATCGCCAACTGGCATGTCAAGGTGGACGGGCAGTCATCGAGCAACGGTCCGCGCCCGCTCTTGTCCAGCGCCGAGTTGGATGCGCTCCCCTTTCCCGACCGCAAGCTGCTGTACGACGCGCACCCCGCCAGCCGGCGCGGCCGCATCCGCCCCATCATCATCGGGCGCGGCTGCCCCTACGACTGCTCCTTCTGCTTCAACAAGGCGTATTCGCAGCTGTATCCCGGCAGCAAGCGGCTGCGCCAGCGCAGCGTCCGGCGTGTGCTGGACGAGATCCGCGATCTGCGTGACACGTGGGGCCTGGACTTCGTCATCTTTATGGACGACACTTTCATCGTCAACCCGCGTTGGCTGCGCTCCTTCTGTCCCAGTTACGCCGAAGAGATCGGCATTCCCTGGTGGTGCCAGGTGCGCGCCAACCTGGTCAACGAGCAGTCAGTGGGCCTCCTGAAGGAGGGGGGCTGCGTCAGCGTCAGCTATGGGTTGGAGGCCGGCAACGACCGGCTGCGCAACGAGATCCTCAACCGCCACATGTCGCGTGAGCAAATCTTGCGCGCCTCGCGCCTGCTGCGCGAGAATCAGATTGCATTCTCCACCAACAACATGCTCGGATTGCCCACCGGCGACCTCGAGACCGATTTCGAGACGCTGGATCTGAACATCCAGTGCCGGCCCGCTTATGCCAACGTCTTCCTCTACCAGCCGTATCCGCAAACCCAGCTGGGAGAAATGGCGCAGCGCGAGGGATGGATGGACGGCTCGTTTGACGACCTGTCCGGCTCGGTGAGCGATGACACCCTCATCCGCTTCGGCTCGCAGGCGGAGAAGCGGCAGATCGAGAATCTGCAGAAGCTGTTCGCGCTGACCGTCGAGTTCCCGCGCCTGCGCGGTATGGTCCGCCGCCTGATCAAGCTTCCGTCCAACCAGCTCTTCTGGCTGGTGTACAAGCTGTGGAAGGGCTATGCCCTCAGCCGCCGCCTCTTCCCCGTGCGCATGAACGGCAGCCAGCTTGTGCGAAACGCCTGGCAGTACATGCGGATCCGCAGCCAGTAGAGTGGAGAGCGCGACCGCGACAGCCGCAAGGTGGGTTGCGAGAACCCGTCATAGTGCTATACTCTCGAATCGCGCCCTGCATAGGGGGAGTAGCCTGTTTCGCGCGCGGAGGTCGATGAGCAACGTCGTATCACCGGTAGCCTCACCTAACCGGTTGTGGCGCAAGACGCCGCTCGCTGTGGGCGTGTTCATAGTGCTCAGTCTCGCGCTGACATGGCCACTCGCGACTCGAATAGAGCATGCGATCATCGGATGGCCGGGTGACGGTTTTTACTTTGTGTGGCTCATCGGGTGGTTTCAGCACGCACTCATCCAGCTTCATACACTGCCGCTCGACGTACCCTCCCTTAATTACCCACAGGCTGGAACCTGGCATATAACGAAATCACGCCCAGCATGGTCCTGATGGGTTTCCCCGTTTCGCTGGCGGATGGGCCAGTCCTGGCCTACAACGCTACAGTTCTCATCTCGTATGTGCTGTCGGGCTTCGGTGTCTACGTCTGGGTCCGCAGACTTACGCGTTCGTGGGCGCCCGGTGTGGTAGCAGGCGTTAGCTTCGCTTTTGCCAGCTATCGAATGATGCACGCATACGGGCATCTGAATTTGATGGGAACCCAGTGGTTCCCGTTCTATTTCATGGCGCTTGGTCATGCGCTAGACTCCTCTGCCCACCGATGGCGAAACAGCTTCCTGGTGGCCCTTTTCCTGGCGCTCATCGGGGGTAGTTCGCAATACTACCTGTATATGACCCTGGTGCTGTCTGCAGTCTATCTGCTGGCCTGGTTGCTGCTTCAGCGGCCCAGACGCGGATCTCTGCCACGGACGGCCGGCAACCTGGTCCGAATAGGAAGCCTGGCGGTTCCCGCCGCCTTCGTTTCCGTTGCTCCCTATCTGCAGCTAGCGGGCAGGAGCGGCATGCCATCCCGCAGTTTCGATGAAGTACGCACGTGGTCAGCCAGCCCGACCGATTTCTTGATCCCTTCACCGTTCCACGCGATTTGGGGCAACTGGGTTGCTACGCATTTTGACAAACGTTTGATGATAGAAAACACGCTCTATCTTGGTACAGTGGCCCTGGCGCTTGCGATTGTGGCGCTGGTGGGCGCTCGGAAGCTAAACCTCGGTCGACAGGTGAAGTTGCTCTTCGTCATGGCCTTGGCCGCGTGCGTGCTGGCGCTCGGTACCGATCTGCACTGGCTGGGCCAGACAGTCGTCGTACGCGTGCCTCAGTGGTTACAGAAATGGCATCCCTATACGGAGACATTCATTCCTCTACCGGGTTACTTTCTCTTCAAATACTTGCCGTTCTATAGCAGTTGCGCGTCTGGATGCGCTACGGAATTTTGGTGAATCTATTCGTCAGCGTACTGGCAGGCATTGGCCTCGCCTCTCTGGCGAGGCGCTCCGGGCGCCTTGCCGGAACGGTTGCTGTCGTCGCAATGGCGCTCGTGCTTATCGATCTTGGCCCAAAACCGCTGCCTCTATCCGAGGTCGAAGCGCGCCCGGTCGATCGGTGGCTGGCTGCGCAGCCGGGCAACGGCGCCGTCGCTCAGTTCCCGTTCAATCAAATGATGGCTCCGCAGCATACGTATTACACTCTCACTCATCAAAAGCCGTTCATTGGCGGTTTCTTCGCTGCCTATGCTCCACCCCAGTTCTCGGAGGCCGCCCCTGTACTGGCGACGTTCCCAAGCGATCAAAGTGTAGCGGTAGTGAAACGGTTGCGCGTCGAATGGGTGTTGGTTGATAGCACGCAGTACAAGGACATTGCGTCTGTTGATCAGCAGGTGCAGGCGCTGGGCCTCCACAAGGTTGGGCAAATCGGCACCGAATACGTGTATCAGGTATTAGAAGACGAGTGAAAGGAGCGTCAGGGAGTCCTTCAGAACGGAGAAGTAGTGTCTCTGGGGATGTTCCGGGCTATATAATTTGACGATGAACAACGAAGGTTGTACGAGAGTCAACAGTAGGCGAATCAATCTCCGAAATGCCAAGATGAGGAAAGAACGGTCTATGCTTGTGCATCTGCTGGTGGTGCTGGCGGTGCTGGCTCTGCTAGCACCTGCAGCGGGCGCCCAGTCGGAGGAGCCTGAAGCGACGACGGCGTTGACTGTTGTCGAGCCGAATGGCAGCGGGGACGTGCTCGCCGAGCTAGACGAGTACGCAACACAGGTCCTCGGCGATCCGTGGGATATGAACGAGTCGACCGACCTTGATTTCTTCTACCCCTTCGAGAGTTCTCTCTCGGACAGCGCCTTTTCCAATGGTGTGTACGCCGCGGATGACGTCCGGCGACGGAGGTGAGCGGGTCTCACTTCTACCGCAGGCGCCCAGGGTCATCAGGCCGTCCGCATTGGCCGCATCGGCTACAACTATCCGATCGACGCCAACCGCTACCACTACCTCACGTTCCGGATGTACTCAAGTAACACTACCTGCAATTCGGGGTTGATCCAGTGGTACGCCGATGATAGCTATGCATCCGAGGTCATGGGCGTCTCGAACGGCTTCCTGGTGCCGCCGAGTCCCTGCTTCGGTCAGGCAGCGGGTTGGCATACGTACTCGGTAGATCTACGTGCGCTCGGCATCCAGCTCGGCGGCCGCCCGTGGTCCGGCGCCATCCGCGAGTTACTCTTGCACCCCTTTGCCGGCAACGGCGCAGCAAGCGCGACCGTGAAGCTTGACTGGGCTCGTTTGACCGCGGCCGATCCCACATCTGCCCGGCCTTACACCGTGCAGTGGACAGGGAACGGCAGCGGTGGTGCGGTAACCCTCTGGGCAAGCCCAGGCAATCGCACTCTGGACCCCGATGACATCTTGATCGCTCAGGGACAGAGCGCGGCGGGCGGCAGCTACGTCTACCAGACGGGCGTGCTCCCTGCAGGGGATTACTACGTGGCAGCGACCAATTCTTCCGGCACTGTATGGAGCGCTGGTCCCTTGACGATCAGCCGGCCCCCGGCCGTACGCATCACAAAGCCAAGCCCCACCAGCGGTCCAGAGTTTTCGGCCGGTGTTCTGGGCAGGCCCTGGGATATGAACGAACCGGGGGACCTAAACGATGACGTGCCACCGATGATCAATACGTGCGTTAGCAACCCGCGCACGATCGGTGGGATCTATGCCGCAGAAGTGCCACCGGGCTGCCCCGGGGCGCGACCTATGCCGACCCGATCTTGTTTCTGGGTGGGATGAATCGCAACCCGCCCGCGACGCCCGATCCCTTTGTAGACACCAATCAGTACAGGTACCTGTCGTTCCGGTTCGTCCAGTCTGGGAACAACTTCTCGCCGATGCGCTTCGGTTGGTGGCGAGTGAACGACTTCGACAACGGCGTCGCTGAGGAAGCCGTGATGACCCGCGATATCCTGATCATAGATGGCTGGCACACCTATAGCGTTGATCTGTGGGCACCGGATGCGGTCGACGAGACCTATCCAGCGGGGACACGTGGCTGGCGTGAATCGCATCCAAATAGACTGCGATTCGACCCCAACGAGATGTTCATCGGGCACCTACCTGTCACAATCCAGCTTGACTGGATCAAGCTGAACGCTATGGATTTTGTTAAGCGTGGACAGCGATACGTGATCCAGTATGAGCTTGCAGCGGGACGGCCCAACTCGCTTGAATTCTTCTACGACACCGACAGGGATGCCGGCAATGGAAGGACACGGATCGCCGTAGTTTCGGTTTCGACCACTGCCGAACGCAGCGACGGTGGTGAACAGGCCAGTCCTGAGCGCAACGTGGCGTTATCGGCGGCGCGCGCTGGGCGCCTGTATCTGCCGATGGTGGCTTCAGCGCCCGCCTGCAGCGGCAGCTGCTATTCGTGGGATACATCATCGGTGCCATCAGGCACGTACTACATTGCCGTCCGTACCGCTGATGCGCAGGGTGCCACCGAGCATTACAGCGAAGCGCCCGTGATAGTGGTTCCGTAACCTCTAGAGCTGGCGCTCTTTCCCACTCAGGCTCCCAACAGGCAGCAGCCGGCCTGTTCGGCCGCTGCCTGTCGCGATGCTCGTTGCTTGTAACCGGGAAGGGTAGCCGGCTCACAAACTTGGGCTGAGCTGCATGTGAATATCCAACCTGGCTTTATAGCCTCACAGGCCGGCGACCGCCGGCCTGTGGTACATCAGACCTTTGGGGTAGGAGAGAAGCAGACCATGACAAGCCGCGAATCGAGCGCCGGCGCCCTTCCTCGCGTAGAACCCGAAGTGCCTTTCGTTCAGGACCCGCGCCTGCGCATCTTTCTCGTTTCTTTCACTCTTCTCTTCTTCGAGTTATTGTGTATCCGCTGGATTCCCTCCTACGTCCGTTACCTTAGCTATTTCACCAACTTTATCCTCTTGGCCTCGTTTCTGGGGATGGGGCTGGGGATCCTCTCGGCGCGGCGTGAGCGCTTCCGGTTCCCGCCCTTCCCGGTAATGGTGCTGATCCTCGTGGGCGTAGTTGCCGTCACCAAGTTCGAGCTCGTCATCAGCAGCACGAGCATGATGTACTACGGGATCACTGAAGCGCAGGCGGCGCAGTCGGAGCGTTTCTATGTGTTGCCACTGATCTTTACTCTCGTGGCGCTCTGTTTCGTGCCGATTTCTCGCCAACTGGGCCACCTGCTCGCACAGACAAAGCCCCTCACGGCGTATACTTTCGACATCATCGGCAGTCTGGCCGGTACGGCCGCCTTCTTCCTGATCGCCTACTTCTCGCTGCCGCCAGTTCTCTGGTTTGCCGCTCTTGCCTTGCTCGTGCTGGCGCTGAGCAGCAAACGCACGCTTCTGCTGACCGTTGCACCGCTCGCGCTCATCCTGGCCGTGGCTCTGCAGCTCCAGACCGGCACCTACTGGTCCCCTTACTACAAAATTACCCTTCATCCTTCCGATAACCAGCAGGGGTACGTGCTGGATGTGAACAACACCGGGCACCAGGAGATGGTGCCGTGGGAGCAGAAGGAGTCCTTTTATCGCCGGGTCTACGAGCTTTTCCCCAATCGCCGCTTCAACCGGGTGCTCATCATTGGGGCAGGCAGCGGGTCCGATATCGCGACCGCGATTGCGTACGACGTGAAGGACATCACCGGCGTGGAGATCGACCCGGTCATCCACCGCCTCGGAGCCGAGCTGCACCCTGATCGTCCCTTCGATGACCCGCGAGTCAAGGTGGTGGTGGACGACGGTCGCGCTTTTCTGCGCAATACGGACGAGAAGTTCGACCTGGTCATCTTCGCCCTGCCTGATTCGCTCACGCTGACGTCGAGCATGGCGAACCTGCGCCTGGAGAGTTTCTTGCTGACCCAGGAGTCGATTGCGTCGGCGCGCCACGCCCTCACACAGGACGGCGTCCTCGTCCTGTACAACTATTATCGCGAGGCCTGGCTGGTGCAGAAGCTGGCGAACATGGTGGGCAATGTCTTCGAGCAGGACCCGCTGGTGTCCACGTACGGCGGTTGGGGACGCGCCGCCGTGATCATGGCCGGACCCCTGCTGGCGACACTGCCACCCGGCGCCTACGGCCCCTACCAGGAAGATCAGAGCCCTACGGGACGGCTGGACCTGCGCGTGATCGGCGAGGGCTACTTCCCACGCTCGGGCGTGCCGGTGGCAACCGACGACTGGCCGTTCGTCTACCTGCGCGAGCCGGACTTCCCGTTTATCTATATCGCGGGCCTGCTCGTGGTGGGGTTGATCTCGCTCCTGAGCGTGCTGGTGATTGCGCCGCGCAGCACGCTGAGGCGCTTCGACTGGCACATGTTCTTCCTGGGGGTGGCGTTCTCGCTGCTGGAGGTCAGGGCGCTGACGACGTTCGCGCTGCTCTTTGGCAGCACCTGGATGGTGAACTCGCTGGTCTTCTTCGCCATTCTCTCGGGGGTACTGCTGGCGGTACTCGTGAACGCGCGCTTCAAGATCCGGCGCATCGGCATCTTCTATGCCTTGCTGTTCGCCATGCTGGTCTTGAACCTGGTCGTGCGACCCGAGACGCTGCTGTTCCAGAGCGCCGTGTTGCGCTACGTGGTGGCCAGCGTGATGACGTTCGCGCCTGTCTTCCTGGCGAACGTCATCTTCTCCAACTCCTTCCGCGACACTGAAGCTGCCGATGTCGCTTTTGCCTCAAATCTCCTGGGGATCATGGTCGGGGGGACGTTGGAGTACTTCAGTATGCTCTTCGGGTATCACTTCCTGCTGATCCCGGTGATCATCTTCTATGCGTGCGCCATGCTGCTGCGAAGGCAGGCCGGCGCGACGGTCATGGAAGCGTCCGGTGAGGGCGCGCAGGCCTGAGCTGAGAGGATAAGCGCTCCCCGCGCGATTTCGGATCGGCGCGCCGATCCGAAATCGCGCATTGGCCTAGAAAGCTACGCCGTTCGCTATGGCAGCTCGACCCGCAGCCAGGGTTCCGCCCAGAATTCCGTGCGCGACTGGCGATTGTATTCGCTTCGTCTTGCCTTTGCCGCTGGGTCCTGCACGATGTGCTTCATCATCGCCTCGTTGCCGACCCCGTTGGCGAGGCGGAGACTGGTGGTGAAGAAGCGCCGCGCTTCCAGGAAATTCGGCGCCGTGTACAGCAGGCTCGTTTCTCCCGTGGGCACGCTGCCGGGTATGGTGGACGCCATGTTGGCGTGCGCCGCGCTGGGGAAGAACATCTCTGTAGCAACCGGTCCGGGAACCTGGAAAAGCGGCATATCGCCGGCCCGGCACAGTCCATCCATAGCCGCCAGCTCGATCATCGGCCGCGTTAGCTCACCCGGCAGGCAGTCGCACGACGTCCGCCCCGTAGCGGTCTTCACGATCGCGGAAGCGATCCACGGCATGTAATGCTTCGCCTCACGCAAGGTGGCATCGTCGCCTGCGACCATCACCGTGCGCACGCCCAGCTCGCCGGCGATTGCGGCGAGCATCTCGACCTCGCCGAACCATTCGCCGTTGAACTTGACCGCCGTGAATCCACTCGTCGTATGCCCCATGAAGCCGACGGGCGTCCCGTTACGGCAGTGCATGCCGACCATCGCCAGCGCCTGCAGATCGGTGGCCCGCTCCAGATGCACCGCTCCCCGCACCAGTTGCACGCCCGGTTCGAGCTTCTCCGGGATGATATTGAACGTATCGGGCCACACCCGCGCGGCGTGTCCGTCTGCGACGATGATCTCGGTTGCGCCGCCCTTGCGCAGGCCACGGATGGCGGCGTTTACGTCCTGGGTAATCTCCTCGCGCGCTACCGCGTAGAGCTCGGGGTAGTCGGGGGACATTGCCCGCCAGTCGTCGAGCAGCGACGCACCTTCGAGGTCGACCAGCAGCATTACTTTCATCTTATTCCTCCCGATTGAAATGAAGGGTCCCGCGAAATCGGAACCGGCGAGCCACCCACAGGTTCAATGGTAGTGCTGAACGATGCCCCGTCTTTTCGCAATACGATCCACCTCTGCCAGCTTGCATCTGTCTCCGGGTAGTCTTCTCTCAGATGCTGGCCCCGGCTCTCCGTGCGAATCAACGCGGCACGCGCGATCAACTGCGCCGTCATGATCAGATTGCGTGTTTCGAGGGTACGAATCAGGTCGCGGCGAGAACGTACAGGCGGGCTTGACTTCGGCGAGGACAGACAGCCGCTCGAGGATCTGCTGCAGCCCGGTTTCTGAGCGGACGACGCCGATCCCTTCCCACGCAGCCGCTCGCACCTCGTGCTGCCACTCAGCGGGATCTGGCCCGCCGGTGGCAGTTGCTGCCGCCAATTCGGCCATGCTTCTGGTTGCGTCTTCCGCATCGACGGGAAGATCGCCGGCCGCCAGAGCGTGGAGCGCGGCAGCGCGGCCGGCGCGAATGCCGAAGACCAGGCACTCCGATAGCGCGTTTCCGGACAGCCGGTTGGCGCCGTGTATCCCGGTTGCCGCCTCGCCACAGGCAAAGAGGCCGGGCGCCGCCGTGTCCCCCTGCTCGCCGATCACCACGCCGCCGAGGCACAGGTGACTCGCAGGAACCCACTCAAACGGTTCTTCCGGCCACCGGAGGCCGGCTCCCTGCAGTTTCCCCAGGATCTCCCAGTCCTCGACCGCCAGGCGAGCGCGAACCTCGCCGGGAATGGCCATACTGTCATTCCAGACCGGTCCCCGCCCGGCCCGCGTCTCCAACACTGCCGCCTGCACCAACCGGGCGCGGGTCGTGGTTTCCGCTCGCTCGGGGTCATACCGGGGCATAAAGCGTTCGCCCAACCCGTTCAGCAGGTGGCTGCCGGACGCCATCATCGAGGAGATCCCGGGCGTGGCGATGACCGCACGCCCCACCTTGGGGATCAGCGTGAATTCGTTGAACTCGAGATTTGCGAGCGCCGCGCCCGCTTCCCAGGCGAGCGCGAAGGCGTCTCCTGTGGTGTGGTAATTCGCGCTGGCGAAGGGGTAGAGGTGCGTGGCGCTCCCGGCGGCAAGCACCACCGAGGCGCAGCGGATGAGAAACGCATCCCCGCCGTCCAGCGGCAACGCGTAGAGCCCGGCGATCTGCCCGTCGCGCATGGCAAGCCGGACGACCATCGTGCGCTCGATGGTCCGCACGCGCCGGTGCAGCAGCTCGCGGCGCAGCGCATCCATCAGCGCCGGCCCGCCATCCTGGGGCGATGCCGTGCGGGCCTCGCTGTGCGCGGGCGCGCGGCCGGGCTCGATGCCGCCGCCGGGCCCATGGGGGAAGCGCAACCCGTATCGCTCCAGCTCCGGCACGCAGAGTGGGGCTTCCTCGACGAGCCGCTGCACCAGGCGCGGGTCGTTCAAGCCCTCCCCGGCGCGCAGGGTGTCTGCGTAGTGCCGCTGCTGCGCTGCCGAATCGGTATCGGGTGGCGGACCGGCCTGCGCAAAGGAGAACCCACCCCCCGCTGTGCAGGAGGAGCCGCTCCGCCCGGGCACGCCCTTGTCGATCAGCGTCACCGGCAGCCCGTACTTTGCGGCTTCGATGGCAGCCGCGCACGCGGCCAACCCCCCGCCCACGATCACGATGCCGCCGCTGTTCATTTCGGTTTGCCTACCCTGACGGTGATGGCATCTTTGGGGCAGTACTTCTCGCAGATATAGCAGTCGACGCACTCACGCGGATGCTTCACGCGTGGCACGTTGGTGCCCGGCGTCGAAGGTGAAAACGCGGGCGCCGCACTGGAACAGGCAGATTCCGCAACCCGTGCACCGGGTGGGGTCGATCTTTGGCGGCATAGGCGTGCCTGCTAATCCTGGCGGCCGGCCAGGGCAGCCCGATGTTCCTCCTGAGCGGCGACGAGCAGATCGGGCTGGGTGAAGAGCTCCAGCGCCGTCAGCGCGATGCCCTTGGCCGCACGGATCATATTGGCATACGCATAATCGGTGTTGCAGGCCTCGGCCGCAACGTGGGAATGCCACGGGATCACTTTATCGACGATCGGGAAGAAGCCTGCCCCGGTCGGTGCGAGGTAGCTCACGTTGCCGATGTCAGAGGATGCGAGACCCGGTCCCGGCTTCTCGCGGTGTGTTGCCAATCCTTGCTCGTCGAAGTTCGCCTTCAGACGGCGGTTGATCGTGTAAACCGACACCATGTCGTCGTACGGAACGTCTGACGGCGTCCACTGCAGCCGGGCGCCGGTGATCAGGGCCGCCCCCTCGGCAATGCGGCAGACGCGCTCCACCAGCTCGTCTCGCTCGCGACGCGTTTCGGCGCGAATCAGGAATTCGGCTTTGGCATATTCCGGCACGACGTTGACGGCGACGCCACCGTTACGGATCACGCCGTGGATGCGCGCCGATGGCTTGATGTGTTGGCGAAGGGCGTTGATGCCGTTGAAGGTCTCGATAACGGCGTTCAGGGCATTTATCCCGTTGTGCGGATCGCGCGCCGCATGCGCCGGGGCGCCGAAGAATTCCACCTCGACTGACTCGCAGGCGAGGGCGTTGCCGCTGCCCGGGTCGATGGGCACCGCAGCATACGATGGATGTGGGTGCGTGCCGAGCACGGCGTCGAGCCCTTCAAACAGCCCGGCCCGTGCCATGTAGACCTTTCCCCCCTTGCCTTCTTCGGCCGGCGTGCCGAACACGATCACCTCGCCGGCAATCTGCTCCAGGACACCTTTCACGCCGAGCCCGGCGCCGATGGTGGCGCCGCAAAGAAGATTGTGCCCGCAGCCGTGCCCAACGCCCGGCAGGGCGTCGTACTCGACCAGGATGCCGATGCGCGGTCTGCCGGCGCCGCAACGGGCAACAAAGGCAGTGGGTAGGCCCGCAACCCCTTCCGTGACGTCGAACCCGTAGCTGCGGAGCAGGTCGCAACAGGCCGCGGCCGCCTTGAACTCCTCCATGGCCAGTTCGGGGTTGGCGTGGACATACTTTGACAGCCCTATGACGTCTGCGGCCGCCGCATCAATGGCGCCCGTCACGCCGCCCCGTAGATCCGCTTCCCTGTCCACCATCTGACCTCCTGGCATGATCAAGCTCCCATCTCGTCTCGTTGCAGGCATGGCGCACAGTCGCGCAGGATGAACTGGCCGGCGGTGAAATGCAGGTCAGGGCTGTAGCCTTCACGGATCGCCGGATCGACTTCCTCGCAATAGATCTGGCCGATCTCGGGCCCGCCGCGCGCTCGCCACTGCTCCGCCATCGGGCAGAACGTGACAATGCTGTCCTTCTGCCGGGCCGTTACCGTCGACTCACCGCGCCAGGCACGCGCCATAGGCAGATCGTAGTGCCGGATAAAGGCGGCGAGATCGATCTCCTCTGCGGACGCGTCCGCTGCCGCACGAATCGCTTCGCCGTGTGCCAGCCCGAACTCCCGCAGTCCCTGCCGTACGGCTCGCTCCCCCTCCTCGCCCAGGTCGGCGATTACCCGATTGGCGACGAACCAGTACAGGTCGGCTGCGAATCGTGCCGCTGCGTCTGCCAGTGTGTCCATGCCGGTCACGGCGCTACCCTCGACCGGGGCGCCCGTGCGAAGATTGTTTTCCGCTTCCATCTGGTCCTCGTTTTCTATGCCGCGGATCTGCCCATCGCTCACATCTGGCTCTTCATCCTGGGGTCCAACGCATCGCGCAAGCCGTCGCCGAGGAAGTTGAAGGCCAGCGTGGTGATCGCCAGCGCAATGCTTGGGTAGAGCGCCAGGTGTGGGTAGACCTGCAGGTACGCCCGGCCTTTGTCGATCATGCCGCCCCAACTCGGCGTGGGGGGCCTGATCCCGATCCCGAGAAAGCTCAAGCCCGCTTCGGCCATGATGGTTCCCGCCATTCCAATCGAGAAGCCGACAATGATGGGGCTGAGTGAGTTGGGGAGAATGTGACGGATCATGATCCGCCAACTCGACGCTCCCACGACGCGGGCGGCGGTCACGTACTCCGATTCCTTGAGTGACAGCGTAAGGCTCCGTGTAACGCGCGCATTCCACGGCCAGCCCACCAGGGTTAGCACGAACAGGATGCTCCAAACGGAGGAAGGCAGCACAGCCGCCATGAATACGGCGAAGAGGAACGGCGGGAAGGCGTACATGGTGTCCACGAACCGCATGACGATCGTATCGACGATGCCACCGTAGTAGCCGGCAATCAGACCGAGCAGGGTACCGATCAGGGCGGTCAGGATCTGCACGCCCAAACCGACGAGCAGCGAGACGCGCGCACCGTAGATCAGCCGGCTCAGCATATCGCGCCCGAGTTCGTCCGTGCCCAAAACGTGCCCGCCGCTCGGTCCCTGGTTCATGTTCCCGAGGTCCTGTGCCGTCGGGGCGGGTAGGCCGAGAACGGGCGCCACCAGACAGACGGCGACCAGCAGCGTGACGAACACCATTGAGGCGACCACGCTCTTGTTGCGAGTCAGGCGATACCACGCGTCGGCCGTCAGACTGGTGCTCTCGTTTCGTTTCCTTCGTTTCTTTGCACGCGCCAGCTCTCCCGCTGATGCGGGAGGAAGCGACTCCTGTATCGGAGAGACAGCCATGCTCAGTCTCCTACCTATTCCACCCTTATGCGCGGGTCCACCAGACCGTACAGCGCATCGACGACCAGCGTGACGAGCAGGAAAGCTGCCGAGAGCAGCACGGTAATGCCCAGGATCACCGGGTAATCACGCTGCACGACGGCCTGCACGCCGATCCGTCCGAGACCGGGGATATTGAATACCGTCTCGATAAGAAAGCTGCCGGCAAGAATGCGACCCACCATGATGCCAAGCACGGTCACCGACGGGAGCATGGCATTCTTGAGGCCGTGACGCACAATCACCTTGTATTCATCCAGGCCCTTCGCCCGGGCCGTCGTCATATAATCCTGCCGGATCACTTCCAGCATCGAGGCGCGCAAAAGGCGCGCCAGCATGGCGCACGGTTGCGCAGCCATGGTGAGAGCTGGCAGCACATAATGGGCAGGGGAGGTCAGGCCCGCCACAGGTAGGACCTGCAGCTTTAGTGCGAAGATGATGATCAAGAAAGTTGCCAGCGCAAAACTGGGCATCGAGATGCCGGCCAGCGCCACAAACATGGTGCCGGTGTCCAGCCAGGTGTTGTGTTTGATGGCTGCGACGGTGCCGAGCACGAAAGCTCCCGCCACCGCCAGCACCAACGCCACTGCTTCCCACTTGAGGGACACCAGCACGCCTGGGGCGATGACCTCCAGAACCGGTTTGCCGATGTATGCGTACGAGGTCCCGAAATCGCCTCGCAGCGCGTTCTTTACGAAGAAGACGTATTGGACGAGCAGCGGTTGGTCCAGGCCGTACTGCTTCTGCATTTGCAGCACGACCTCATTGGAGATGTTCTGGTCGCCGAACATCAGGCGCAGCGGATCGCCCGGCGCGAGTCGCGACGCGAGGAAGGCGATGAGTGTTGCGCCGAACAGACTGATCAACGATGCGAAAAGACGGCGAGAGATGTATCGCGACATACTTATCCTGCCCTGTGGCTCGGGCGCCGGCGCTGCGAATGGATGGACATAAACCCATCGTTCGCAGCGCCGGGTCCATACCCCCCGATCCTGAGACCTGTGGGGGGGCAGCGGTTGTTACTTGGTAACTTCCACCGTCTCCAGGCGAATCGGGCCGAGCAAGTCGCTGACGAATCCCTTGACGTTCGGCTTGACCAGCCACAGATACTTGGCGAAGCCGTACGGGATGTACGGCAGCTCGTCGTAGGCGATCTTCTCCGCCTCGTGCCAGAGCGCGGCTGCCTTGGCGGCGTCAACCTCGGCCCTGGCCTTTTCCACGGCCGCGTCGAACTGCGGGTTGTTGTAGCCGGCGAAGTTGCTGCCGGCCTTGCTGTACATCAGCTCATCCAGCCACACTTCGGCGCTGGGGCGATCTGCCGTCCAACCCCAGCTCAGGACGTCCCACTTGTGCGCCCACATCCCGGCCACCACATCGCCGCGCTCGCCGATACGCACGGTGGCGTTCACGCCGATGTTCTCTTTCAGTTGCGCTGCTATCACCTCGAGCTGCGAAGACGACGAGGCAGTCGCGACGACCTCGATCGCCGGGAAGCCCTTACCGTCTGGGAAGCCCGCTTCGGCCATCAACTGCTTGGCCTTGGCCGGGTCGAATGGATACACCTTCTGGCTCTCATCGAAACCCGGGATGCCTTTCACGATGTATCCATTGGCCAGTAGGGCGACGTTGCGATCAACCTTGTCGATCAACTCGGCGCGGTTGAGGGCGTACGTGAATGCCTGGCGGACACGCTTGTCCTTGAAGGCAGCGACACGAGTCTGATCCAGGGTGAAGAAGGTGAGCTGGGCGCGCGGGTATTCGACGAAATCCTTCTTCAGGTTGGCGTCCTGGTTGATCTGCGGCACCATGGCCGCCGCCACGTCGATGATGTCCAGCGTCCCGGCGATGTACTGGTTCAAAGCGCTCGGGTTGTCCGGCACCACCATGTTCTCGATCCGATCGATCTTGGGCCGGCCCAGGAAGTAGCCATCGAACGCTTCCAGGACTACCTTGACGTTCGGCTGCCACTCGACGAACTTGAAAGCGCCGGCGCCCACCGGGTTTCCGGTCCACTTCGCTTCAGTGGCCGACACGGCTTCCTTGGGGATTACCGACATGAACGGCGTGGCGAGGCGCAGCAGCAGGGCCGGATCGGGTTGTGTCAGCGTAATCTTAAAGGTCGCGTCGTCCGGTGCGCTGAACCCTTCGACCGCCGTCGCCTTGCCGTCCTGCATCTCCTTGGCGCCCTTGACCTTGCTCAGGTTCTGGGGGCCGACGGCGCCCTTGAATTTCGGATCGAGCTGGCGGGTGAAGGTGAAGACGAAGTCTCCCGCGGTCACCTTGCGCCCGTTGTGGAACTTGACGTCATCGCGGAGCTTGAAAGTGTACGTGAGGCCGTCGGGTGAGATCTCCCAGCTCTTCGCGATGTATGCGGTTGGGGCCATCTTGCTGTCGAAACGGATCAAACCGGCATGCAGGTCCTTCGACATCCAGCCGGTGACCAGTTCGATGAAGAGCCCCGGGTCGAGCGACTTGGGATCGCTGGTGTAGCGAACGCGGATGGTCTTTGTCCCGCTAGCGGCGGCCGGCGCTTTGGTAGCTGCAGCCGCGGTAGCGGGCGCGGCCGGCGCCTTGGTGGCTGCAGCCGCGGTGGTGGGAGCGGCAGCCGCAGGCGCAGTAGTGGCCTGCGCTGGGGCTGGCTTGGCCGGCGCTGTGGCCGGCGCCGCGGGCGCGAGCCCGCAACGATCACGGCAACCAGCAGCAACAGACAGAGCACGACAGACTGATGCTTCCTCACGTGTCCTCCTTTGAGCTTTGCTCAGACCGACCACCGATTCTGGATTTTCGAGTGTAGCTTCCCTATGACATACCTCCTGTGCGCACCAATAATGGGAAGGGCGATCAGGGCAGGACCACCGGCTCCCAGTCCGAAAGCGTATCCAGGTGTTCGAGGAAACGCTCCTTCGGTTGGATCTCCTCACCGCCCGTGAGATTCAGGAAGTTGAGCGCGAAGCGACCGCCGATCATCGCTTCGATCCGGTCCACGTGCTGCAGCACGTCTGCCGGAGCGATCGTGCCGAAGTATTCGCCGACCACCAGCGACGCCCACTGCCCCTCCTTGGAGAAGGAGAGCAGGCAGCCCCAGTTGTCGGTCTTGGGCACGCCCGTGTCGAAGTAGTTGACCATGGCATCGTCAAGCACGTATGCGCCGTCTGCCGACGACACAAAGTGGTGGCTGGTAGTGACGCACGCCGCCGCGGTTGAAGTGCGTGACATAATGGTCGACCCCGGCCAGCACCATGGCGGCGCTCAGGCTCATGGACTGGCTGACGCAATGCCCGCCGCCAGACCGGTACCGCATCGTCGATGGTGTACTCCATCAGCGGGCAATACCAGAGGTGTCCCCACGCCTCCAGCCGGCCGGGCTTCTTCCAGCCGCCTGCGCCGCGTTCGTCGTCGCGCACCACGCCGGCGTACTTGAGGTATTCGCCGGCCATCACGCGCACGCCGATCTCCTCGTCCGGCGCGGTGCAGACCAGGCCGGCGAGATAGGCAACCACGGGGCTGAGGTAGCCGGCGTAGCGGTCGCACTCGCGAATAATGCCCAGCTTACGGTCGCACAACCAGGGATGCTCGGTTTCGTGCGGCACCACACTCCGCTCCCACACCTCGTAGTACGGATCGCCGTCGATGCCGTTCCCGCGCAGCGCGGCCAGCATCGCCATGTCGAACTGCGCGTTGCCGCCAACTGGCGCACCTCCCGCAACTCGCCGAACGTAGCCGTCTTCGAGCTCGGTCAGCGCCGGCTGCGGTTACGTCCGTCGCCAGGCGACCGACCAGCGGCGGCCAGGCCGGCGCTGTTCGCCCGGTCGTCGCGGCCCATCAGCGGATACCAGACCGCGTCCTCGTTGAAGATCAGGATGGGATTGCCGGTAGGTGCACCGGCCGGCGATGTGGTGGCGGCGGCGAGCAGCGTATCCCCGTCGCGCCAGATATGCGGACTCGTCGTCACACACCACGATGAAGAGCGAATGCGGCGGCCGCTCCCCCGGCCATGGCGCGGAAATAGAGCTGCTCGGCAAGCTCCGGCGCCAGTGACCCGCTTGCCCCAGACCTTGAGCGATACGGCCAGCGGGGCCATGCGCCGGTCGAGATACGGCAAAAACGGATAGGCATCGGGATAGCATGCGGCGGCGTGCACTACTGAGTATGCATCCAGCGGTACGTCATTCCAGGTGAGCGGATCGCTCAGCGGCCTGCCTTCGGCCAGCGCGCCGCGACCACTGCATGTTATACATGTCCGCGGCATACGTGATGCCGTAGGCTTCCTTGAAGCCGCGAACGGTGGACGCCACCTGCCAGAAGATGGCATCGGCCCTGCAGATATACCTCAGGATGCGGCACCGCCAGGATCCGGCTGGCGTAGATGCCATACAGGGCGTAGCCGCCCTGCCGGGCCTCGGCCAGCACCTTGTTCCAGCCCAGCCTGTGCATCTCCCCGGCGGTTCCCACCAGGCGTGCCGCCTTCTGGCGCGCCTCGAGCGCTAGCTTCTCGTATTCAGATGCCAAGCTGTCCCCTCCTCACTCTCCCAGCTTGCACAACTGAAGGCGGCGCTCGCTGCGCAGCAACCGCGGGAGCTGCCGTTCGTGCGCGACGATCAACGCACGCGCCGGACAGGCGGCCACGCAGGCCGGCGGCTGCCCCTGCGCCGCGCCGTGCCGCGCAGAGATCGCATTTGTCACTCGCCAACGGCACGAAATCCATCACCAGCTCGCCGTCCACTTCCGTCGGGCCCACGGTGAACATGCGTATCCACTTTTCGCCCGCCGGCAGGCGGTGCTCCTGCTGGCACGCGACCTCACAGGTGAAACAGCCGAAACAGCGATCGAGGTTGACGAAGAGGCCAATTCGTGCTGCCATGTGCTACTTCCCTCTCGATCTTGCGGATCTCGCACAGGAATGACCTGTTCCCGGTCGCCCCGGAAATCGCGTCACGCGGTTGCTCGGCGGTGACGTCGTTGATCATCGGGCCCCCGGCGTACGGCTGCCCCCACCCGTGCGTCGCCATCACCACGCCCGGCGCGACCGGGATCGTTATCCGCGCCTTCAGCGTCGCGGCGCCCTGGGGACTCTCCAGCAGCACCATCTCGCCGTCCTTGATCTGCCGCGCCTGAGCGGTCTCCGGATGGATCTCGACGAAGGCGTCCGGCTCGATGGCCCGGATCCACGGCAGCGTTCGGAATTGCGTGTGTGTATGGATGCCGAGCTTGAGGCCGGTGGAGCCGATCGAGAGGATACCGGGCCAGCAGATCAGAGCGGCGATCTCGGGCTCGCCGCGGGTTCCTCGAATTCGGGCAGCGGTTCGTAGCCCGCCTGCTCAAACCGCTGGAGTACAGCTCCAGCCTTACCCGAAGGGGTGGGGAAGCCGCGCTTCTCGTACTTGTCGATACAACTCGTCCGGCGTGTACCGCCGCTCGATACCCACCCGGGTGTGCTCGCAGCCATTCCACGTCGATGCCGTGCGGCGGCAACTCCCAGTTGAAACGCTTCGTCCACGGCTCTTCCAGGGGAACCACTCCGCCATGCCAAGGCGCTTCGCCAGGCCGAAGATGAACTCCAGATCGGACTTGCTCTCGCCCACCGGCTCGACCGCCTTGTTCTGGGCGGTGATCAGATTGCCGTCGGCAGTACGGCCGGTAGCGGTAATAGAGAATCAGGTCACGCTCCAGGAAGCTGGCGGCAGGCAGAACGATATCGGCGATCTCGGCCGTTGAGGTGAGGTACAGATCGTGGACGACCAGGAAATCCGCCTTCAGCAGACTCTCGCGGACTTTTGGCGTCTGGGAGAGCACTGCCACCGGGTCGCCGCCCTGCACTATCAGCGCCTCGCAGCGGATTTGGCCAGCCGTGCGAGACGGCGTCGGTCATCTCTGGACCGGTCATCGCTGGCTGAGACTCGTAGTAGAGCGGATACTGCATGATCGAGCGCGAGCGGACTCCGCTCGGGCAGGCGCCCGCGGCGCTGAACGTCCACAAACGGCAGCGGCGGCACGCTCACGCTGCCGCCTGGCGCGTCCACGCTGCCGATCAGGCTGCGCAGCATGGTGGTGGTCCGGACGGTCTGCACGACGTTGGTGTGCTGGTCCAGCCCGTTTCCGTCCACGACGACGGCCGGCTTGACGGTCGCCAACATCAGCGCTGCGTTGCCTGATCTTGGCGGCCGGCACGCCGGTGATCTCTGCGGCCCAGTCCGGCGTCATGGCGCTACGTGCTCGGCCAACTCCTCGAAGCCGCTCGTCCATCTGGCCACGAACTCGTGATCGTACAGTCTCTCTGCGATGATGACGTGGATCATCGCCAGCACCAGGGCGGCATCGGTGCCCGGCCGCGGCTGCAGGAAGAGGTCGGCCTTTGCCGCGGTATTCGTGAAGCGCGGGTCGACAACGATCAGCTTGGCCCCACGCGCCTTGGCGTCGATGATGCGCGCCGCGTAGTTGACGGGGGATGTGTACGCCGGGTTGTAGCCGATCAGGAAGATGCAGTTGGTGCGCTCGTAGTCTGGCTCTGGAAACCCGCCGTAGGTGGCGGCGTGTGCGATGGCCCGTGGGGCAAAGCATAGGTTGGCGTGGGTGATGATGTTTGGCGATCCGAGCGAGTTCATGAAGCGGATCACGTAGTTGTAGTTGGTCACCCAGCCGGGTGCCTGGCCGCGGTAGTAGCCGACGGCCGTCGGCCCCTCCGGTCTCGCAGGTCCGTCGCAGGCGAGAGGCGATCTCGTCCAGCGCCTCGTCCCACGAGATGCGCTCCCACTTGCCCGCTGCCGCGCTCGCCCGACCCGCCGCATCGGATAGCGCAGCCGGTTGCGGTCCGCTCACCAGTTGCTGCGACGCCATGCCCTTGGCGCAGATACGGCCCCGGCTGACCGGGTGCTCCTCCATCCCCTCGATCTTTTGGATAACCCCGTCTGCCACGTGGACGTCGATTCCACAGTTGAAGTAGCACATCTGGCAGACTGTCTTCACGATGCTTTCCATCTCAGCCGTCCCCTAGAGGTCAACCAAAAGGTCGCGTAATCGCGGCCGGCCGGCGAGCGGCGCCAGCTCCAGGTCTCCCGTGACGAGGGTGGTACACGACAGCGCGGGCCGCCCATTCACCATCATCGTACAGCGCCCGCAAACGCCGCGGTCGCAATTGTTGAAGAAGCCGAGGGTAGGATCGATCTGCTCGAAGATGTAGGTGAGCACGTTCAGAACGCTCAAGCCCTCGCTGAATGGGACCTGATAGGACTGCCGGTACGGCGACTCATCCGATCCGGGGTCGAATCGCTCGCACGTAACGGTAATGGTCCTTTTCTCATCGGCCATGCTTCTACCTCCTCGATGATTCCAGGAACGGCAGTTGGCCGCTGGGCAGGGGGATCTGGGTGACCACCACCGGGCTGCGCGATAATTCAACGCCCTCTTCGCCCTTGCGGGCTACCAGGTTGACCAACCAGTTATCGTTGTCTGTGATGGGACAATCGCGCCGGAAGTGCCCGCCGCGGCTCTCGGTACGCGCCAACGCGGCCTGGGCAGAGATATCCACGACCTCCACCAGATTGCGCAGTTGCAGCGCCTCAAACCACTCCCGGTTATAGCGCGGCGTCTTGGACGTGGTCGCCAGGCCGTCGACGAGCGGGCGCATGTCCGCCAACTCGCGCACCGCGTCGGCCAGCATCTTGCCGGTGCGAACCACGCCTACCTTGTCGCCGGCCGTCTTCTGTAGCTGCTGGCGCACGATCACCGGGCGCGGCCCTTCAAGCCGTTCGAGCGGTGCGAACAACGCCTCGATGGTGGCCTCGATTGCATCTGCCGCGGGCTCGACCTTGCCGGCGCCGGCGACGAAAGCGGCGGCCTGCGCGCCGGCTACGTGCCCCTGTACCACCATCTCCGTGACGGCCGAGCAGACCCGTTCCGCACCCCACGTTCCGGCCGTGCATTCTCCTGCGGCGTACAGGCCGGGCAATGTAGTGGCGCAATTCCGGTCAATGCGGATGCCACCGGTGGTGAAATGAGCCGCATCGCCGGTAACCTCGATCGCCTTGCCCGACCGGAGATACGCCAGCATGGCGCGTGTGTCCAGCCTGTCGGCCTTCCAATGGCCAATGCTGGCGTGGGTCATTAGATCTTCGATGAGATTGTCGGGCAGATGCTTGAGGGAGAAATAGACGCCGCCGGCAGGCGAACCGCGCCCTTCCAACACCTCGACCTTGATGGCAATGGCGGCAGCTTCCTTCGGCCAGTGGACCATAGGTGCATCCACCATCATCGCGTCCCACCGCCGCAGGAACTGCTCGCCATACTTGTTGAGGAGGATGCCCGCAGGAAAGGCATACAGGAAGATCGAGCGGCGCCAGGCCGGCGGGTTAATCACGATGCCGGGAAGGAATTGGACCATCTCCATGTCCATGAGGTCCGCGCCTGCCCGGTACGCCATCGCCTGCCCGTCGCCTGTGAGGTCCTCCGTTGCGCTGGTCCATGGGTAGGCCACCTGCCAACCGCCGGTACCGAGGACCACCGCGCCCGATTTGAACACGATCGGGGCGCCCGTGCGCTGGTCGATGCCGGCTGCTCCGGCGATCCGCCCACCGTGCGTGAGAAGATCCGTGACGAGCACGTCTTCCATCAGCGGAACCTGGTATCTCTTGGCCCCATTTCGCAAAGCACGGCCGATGTCAGGGCCGGCAGCCATGACTCCCCGGGGGAAGCGGGAACCGTGGGCGTTCTCGATGTGGGTGGGTTTCATACCCCACTCGATCAGCTCTTTGATCCGGTACGGCGCATCTTCCACGTAGAGCTCGACGAGCTGCTGGTTGCTGAGGTACTTACCTTCCTGCACGATATCCAGCATGAACTCGTAGCGGGAGTCGGTGCGGTCCCCTTCCGCATAGCCCAGCACGTCGACGACGCTGCGCGCGTCGGCCATGAAGTCGGCGCCGGCAGTGGGTGTGGCGCCCGAACGACCCAGTTTGCCCTTGACGGCAACGACAACGGAAGCGCCGGCCTTGGCGGCAGCGATGCCTGCCAGTGCGCCGGCTCCCCCACCGCCTACGACGAGCACGTCGGTCTCGACGACGCGCACGCCGGGCCTTGCCGATCTATCCATCATCTTCCCCCCTCGTCTGGTGCCGGCGCCGCCGGTGGCGCATGATTGCTGCGGATTCGCAGGGTATGCTCTAGTTGTGGTTGGCTCTACCACCCAAGATAGAGGAGAGAGTGTTTCGAATGTGGACGGCCATGGCCTCGCACGCCGCTGCCTCGTCTCTGGCAGCCAGCGCTCGCACGATCGCCAGGTCTTCCTGCATACCGTCCTCGGTCCACCCTGTCACGTGCGGATCCAGAATGAGGACGCGCTGCATGGTGACCAGCAGGCGCTCGATGAAATCCGCCAGGATGCGGTTCCCACTGGCGCGGGCGATCGACATATGAAACTCGCGGTTGATGGCCGGGAAATCTTCGCTCTCGCGTGTATTGGCCAGCTCCAAAAGACGGGCAATCGCAGCATCGCTCAAGCGGTGTACGGCATGCGAGATAGCTTCAACCTCGAGGATTTCGCGCACACGAAAAGCCTCTAGCGTCTCTGCTACAGAAACGGTGCCCACGAGGTGGCCACGGCGTGGAAGCGCATGCGTGAGCCCGTCGCTGGCGAGCATGCTCAGAGCCTCACGCACGGGAGTGCGGCTGACGCCAAAGCGAGCCGCCAGAACGGTTTCGTTCAGCAGGGTGTCGGGTTCGATCCGGCCCCACATGATATCTTCCTTCAAGGCGCGGTAGATGTTCTCCACCGTGCTGGCGCTGGCGTCGAGTCGCCAGGCAGAAGGCGACAAAGTGGTATCGCTATCCGTCTGAATGGCCACGGTCACCTGCTTGGATACTGGAAGGATACAGCTTGTATCCCACTGATACCACAGCTTGTCTGGCTCGTCAAAGTGGGGTAATCTGCGTAAGGGTGCTTCCAATGTGCCGCTGCAAGCCTGCCGTCAGCACCCAGTCCTCACCTGGCCAGACAAGGAGCAACGCATGACCGCCACTTTGCGAGACCATCTCGATACCCTGCGCTCGCACGGGCTACTTCTCGACGTCGACGGCCCCGTAGACTTGCGATATGCGTCTGCGGTTATCGCGCGCGCTGGCAAGGCGGTTCATTTCCACCGGCCACAGGGATACGGAGCGCAATCACTCGTGGGCGGCATCTACGCCGGCCGCGAGTTGACCGCGCTGGCGTACGGCTGTCCCTACGAGGACGCGTGGAAGCGGGTGGCCTGGGCGCGCCAGAACGGGGTGAAACCGGTGCTCGCGGACCACAGGATTGCCTGGGATGAGGTTACCGGAGGGGACGGCGTTGATCTTTCGGAGCTACCGATCCCGGTCCTCGCCACGCAGGATGGAGCCCCCTACATATCGGCAGCCATCACCGGCTCGCTCGATCCCGATGGGCGCAACAACTGGGGTGTGTATCGCTACCAGCTCGTAAACCGCAACACCCTCGCCATCGATCTGACCACGCAAAACAACATGCACAACAACCTGAAGCGCGCCTACGCCGAGGGACGGTCCTTTGGGGTAACCGTCAATCTCAGCAACCACCCGTATGAGTTTCTTGCTGCTGCCATGGATCTCCCGGCTGGGGTCGACGAGATGGAGGTGGCCGGCGCCCTGCACGGCGAGCCTGTCGAGCTGGTTGCCGGGCAAGCCGTGCAAGCCAACGGTATCGCAACCTCAGAATACATACTGGAAGGGGAGTTCCTGCCGGGTGGGTGGACGCACGACGAGGGGCGCTTCGGCGAGTTTCACGGTTTGATGGGGTCGATGCACAAGAACCCGGCTTTGCGCATCCACCGTGTCATGCGCCGTCGCGATGCCCATCTGTATACCCTGCAGATGGCGCACGAGATCAATCACATGCACATCCCCATCACCGAGATGTTCGCGCGGCAGGCGCTGCGGGCAGCGGGTATCGAACCGGTAGCCATTAACGTCTCGATGGGTGGGTGCACCGCCTTCCACATCATCGCCTCGATCAAGAAGTTCCCGGGTGCGGGAAAGAATGCCATTCTGGCGCTGATGAACGTCGGTATTGTGAAGCACGTGGTGGTCGTCGACGACGATATCGATGTCTTCAACCTGCAGGAAGTGGAGTGGGCGATTGCCACACGCGTGCAGGCGGAGAAGGACGTTATCGTCATCCCGGGGATGGGTCGTGCCAAACCGCTCGATCCGGTCATCCCACCCGGCATGGAGCCGATGCTGATCGCCCGCCTGGGGATCGACGCCACGATGCCCGAGGGGATCCCACGCTCGCGCTACGAGCGCATCGAATACCCGCATCTGAACCGGGTAACGCTCGAGCAGTTGGTGGCTGGGGTTGGCGCGGCCCTCTCTGGGGACGAGGTCGAGGCTGTGCGAGACGTGGACGCCGTGACACGTGAGGTCGAGCGATTCTTCCGCGAGCAGCAGCCTGTGCACTACTTCGACGTACTGACCGCGTTTGCGCACTTTCCCCACCGGGCGGTGGTGCAGGCGATGGGCCGGTTGGACGAGGCCGGGCGACTGTGCCGTGACGAGCGAGGGCACTACCTGCTGAGGGACGGTGCCGCCTAAGCCGGTGCCTGCAAAGCGTCTCGCACGCATGCGCGGTTAAGCTACCACCCGCCCCTCGCGTAACACCATCCGGATCCTTTCGGGGTTGCAGAGAAGGCGAATGTCCTGCAACGGGTCGCCGTCCAGCACGATCAGGTCGGCGATCATGCCGGGCGCGACTCTCCCCACCGATCCGTCGATGCCGCATGCGCGCGCCGAAGCGCTGGTCACCGCGACGATCACTTCGGCATTCGTAAGCCCTGCGGCTGCCAGGAGCATTGCTTCGGTACCGTTGCTGCCATGCGGAACCCCGGTAAAGCCGGCATCGGTGCCCATCGCCAGCTTCACACCGTACCGGCGTGCACGCCGCACGGTCTCCACGCAGCTCTCGAGCTTGCTGGCCATCCGGCGGCGCACTTCGTCCGCAAAGGCAACAGGCGCCAGGCGGTCTGCTTCGATGAGACCATGCCACACGGCCAACGTGGGAACGAGCATCGTACCTTGTGCGGCCATCAACGCAAGGGTCTCGTCGTCTGCCGGGTCTCCATGCTCCACCCGGTCCACCCCCGCCGTCACGGCATTGCGAATCCCATCGACGCTCGTGTGGGCATGGGCCGCAACCCGGTACCCAGCTGCGTGTGCATCCTGGATCGCCGGCCGCATCTCCTCCACGGCAAATGCCGGACCGCCGCGGAAGGGAGGGGTCAGCGCGGGCCGGGTAGCCATCAGCTTCAGGATGTCGGCGCCTGCCCTCATCTGTTGGCGCACTGCTTGCAGTACCTCTTCCGGGCCATCGGCCTCGCATGCCATGGGTAGGCCGTATTGGGTACCATGACCACCGGTGATGGTGATGCAGCGTCCGGCAGCCAGAATACGAGGGGAGGGGAAGAGCCCCTCCTCCGCGGCCTTACGCAGCGAGAAGATAGCCTCATCGGGAGCGGCCAGGTCGCACACGGTCGTGATACCGGCTTCCAGTGTTGCCCGCGCAAACGGCACGGCGCGCAGCGCCAGCAGCGCATCGGTGGGCCTGACGGCGTGATTGAGCCCGGCGCTGGGGTTGGGATCGAACGTCAGGTGCACGTGGGCATCGATCATGCCGGGCATCAAGGTCATACCCGGCAGGTGCCACTGCTCTTGCCCGGCGGAAGGGATCGGGGCATCGCCCGGTCTGTAGATCGCTTCGATGCGCCCGCCGGTTGTTACGACCGTTGCGTTGGCGATTGGGGGAGAGCCGGCGCCATCGAGAACCGTCACGCCGGACAGAAAGCTAGTTGCCACCGAGCACCCTCACTACTCCTACCCTTCTACCCACTGCCGCCACAGATCGTCAAGGCTGCGGCCCGTGACCTCTTCCGCCAGGGCTTTGAATTGCTCGGGGGTGGCCACCTGCCACATATAGCGCTCGAGGTAGGTGCGCAACAGGTGGCGGAAGGTCGCATCTCCTAGGGCGTCTTGCAGGGTGGCGAAGAAGAGGGCGCCCTTGGCATAGACGACCGTCTCGTAGTTGCCCTTGTAGGCCGTGACCGGCCGCCCGATGGGCGCGTCGAGCCCACGCTCGCGGTTGAACTGCACCGGGGCGGTCCAGCGCTGGCGGCGCAGCAGGTGCCGCGAAGTCCTCGCCGTAGCGCAGGCCCTGGTAGTAGTACATGCTGAACTCCGCCAGCCCCTCGTCGAGCCAGGGGGTCCGGTTCTGGTCGCTGCCCACCTGGTTGTACCACCACTGGTGAGCCACCTCGTGCGCCACCAGCGTCTCCAGATCCTGCAAGTGTTTGGAATAGGCATCGGTGCCGATCAGGTTGATGCCGGGGAATTCCATGCCGTGGAAGGTGAGCGGCGCTTGCACCACCGCCATCTCCCGGTACGGGTAGGGTCCGAAAACGTCGGAATAGACTTGCAGCGACGCCACCGCCGCATAGAGCGCCGACCGCCCCGCCATGGCCTGCTCGGGGATGTAATAGCTGCGGACAAGGGTGCCGTACGCGTCCATCTCCTCGACCTGGAAGCGGGGACTCATGATGAGGGTGAACTCGCGCGCCGGACCCTGGACGTACTCGGTCCGCAGCTGCTTGTCGGGCAGCACGGTCTGGGTGACCACGCTGCCGGTGGCTACCACCACCTGCCCGGGCGGCATGATCGTCGTCACCCGGTATAGCGCTGCATCGTGGAATCCGACGTCTCCCTGCGGGTCGGCTACGTCGGTCGCCCAACCGTCGCTGCGATAGCGCGCCAGGATGGGGTAGAAGTTCGTGAGGCTGAGGATGTCTTCGCTCTGCCCGAAAATGGTGTAGTAGTCGGCGCGGTGCTTCGGTGCTTCGCCGGTGAAGGTGAGCCGTGCCGTGGCCCGCGTACCGGTCTGCAGCGGCGGTACCGGTACCCGCACAGCCGTGTTGGCGGCGTCGTAGGCGAAGCTCATGCTGGCGCCATTCACCTGCGCCGAGGAGACGTGCATCACCCCGTTAAATTGGGGCAGGTTAGGGTACAGGCGGAAGAGGATCTCGTCTTGCGGCAGGCCGGCCGTCACGACAAAGGATACTTCTGAGGTGCCGGTGAACGCACGCGTCGCCGGGTCAAGACGCAGAGTGATGCTGTACTGCGGTAGCGCCTGCAGACGTTCCGGCACGATGGTGAAGCCGGGGTTCATTGCGGGGCGATAGACGGCGAACGGATCGGGCGCGGGCTTCTGTGACTGCAGGTAATAGAGAATGCCGCCCGCCGCCGCTACTGCGAGCAGCAGCACGAGCAGCACCCCTGCCAGCAGCCCGCGCCCCCTCACGCCGCGCTCCCGTCTTCGACCACCATGTTACAGGCCTCGCTCGCCACGCACGTAGGGGATGCCCAGTGATGCCGGTGCGCCCAGCCGCTTACGCAACGCCTCTCGTGAGCCGATCACCAGCACCACGATGGTCAGAGCGTAGGGCAGCATCTGCAGGAAGAAGCCGAGCTGGTACGTCTCGAAAAACGGATTGGGCTGCCCGAACAGTGTCTGCGGGACCTGGAGATCGAGGATCAGGCGCCGGAGTGCGCCGAAGGCATAGCCGCCTACGGCCGCACGCCACGGATCCCATTGGGCGAAGATCACGAGGCCGATGGCGATCCAGCCTTGCCCCGAAGTGGTCAATTCGCTGAACCATCCAGGTGAGACGGCCAGGCTGATGGTGGCGCCGGCGAGCCCGGACAGCAAGCCGCCCACCAGGACGTAGACATAACGCATGCGATAGACGTTGATCCCCAGGGCATCCGCGGCCGATGGGTATTCGCCGATCGCGCGCAGGTGCAGCCCCGGGCGGGTGTGGTTGATGTAGAACCACGCCAGCGGTACCAGTGCGAAGCCAAGGTATACCAGCAGATGCTGGTTGGTGAACATGATCGGCCCCAGCACCGGGATCTGTGACAACACCGGCACGGTGTACGAAGGCACCAGCGACTGCGTGCCTGCCTTACTCAACCCTTCGCCCAGTACGGTGCTGAGCCCGATACCGACGAAGTTGATCGCCAGGCCGCTCACTACCTGGTCCGCCTGAAAATGGATCGAAACGACGGCATGGAGAAGGCTGAGTGCCCCGGCGGCCAGCATGGCCACGAGCAGCGCCACCCAGATACCGTTCCCCTCGGCGGCCAGCTTGAAGGCGAACATGGCGCCCAGCAGCATCATTCCTTCCACACCCAGGTTCAACACCCCGGAGCGCTCGGCGAAGATCTCGCCGACAGCAGCAAAAAGCAGAACCGTGCCGCTGGCGATGCCCGCATGGAGGATAATGGTCCAGTCGAGCATCTACGCCTCCCTCCGTCTCACGATGCGAATGCGGTAGCGGAGCAGCACGTCGCTCGCGATCACGCAGAAAAGGATCACTCCCTGCAACATGCGAGGCACGCCCGACGGCTGGATCTCACGCCCCGCCAGGATCAGTCCACCGAACAGGATCGATACGAGCACCACGCCGAATGGGTGTAGCTTCGCCAGCCACGCGATGATGATCGCCGTGAATCCATAGCCCGGCGATATGGCCCCCTGGAGCCGGTGCACGACGCCGGAGATCTCGGACATCCCGGCCAATCCCGCCAGGCCGCCGGAGAGCATCATCACGAGCACGGTGTTCCGGACGATGTTGATGCCGGCATAGATTGCGGCGCGCGGGTTGTCGCCGATCAGGCGGATCTCATAGCCCCAACGGCTGCGGAACAGGATGAACCACACGACGACCGCCGCTACCAGCCCAAACACGATACCCAGGTGCAGCGTCAGTCCGCCGAGATCGGGCACGGCGGCCGCGTAGTCGGTCAGGCGCGGCAGCCAGGCGGTGCGCGGGAACATCCTGCTCATCTGGAAGCCCGCCTCGCTCCATTTCCCGAACACCCAGTAGAGCACCCACGACGTGGCGATGTAGTTCAGCATCAGGGTAGTGATGATTTCGTTGACTTTGAAGCGTGCCTTCAGGAAACCGGGGATGAGCCCCCACAGCGCGCCGCAGGCGAAACCTGCCAGCATCATCGCCGGGATCATGATGATGCGTGGGGTCGCCGGCGGCAGCACAGGCGCCAGCACGATGGCGCTGGCGCCCCAGGCGCCCATGAAGAACTGTCCCTCCGCCCCGATATTGTTCAACTTCATCCGGAACGCCACCGCACAGGCGAGCCCGGTGAGAAGCAGGGGCGTGGCTTTCACGAGCGTATCGTTGAAGACGCCGACGTCGCCGAAAGCGGCTTTGACGATGTGCCGGTAGGCAAGCCACGGATCGCCCCCGCGATCCGGATGATCACCGCACCGATCAGGAAGGCGACCAACAACGACGCCACCGAGGTGACAAGCGGTAACCATTTGGGGGTCTGAAGGCGGCTTTCGATCCGGATGGAGAAGGGGAGGCCACCGGTTCGGGCGGGACCGGTGTCTACGGAAGGCGTGCCATCCATCACTCGCTCCCCGTAACGCGGCGAGTACCCGCCATCATCAGACCGATCTCCTCGCGCGTGGCCTCGGCGGCCGGGATTTCGCCCATCACCTGTCCCTCATAGATACCGATAATGCGATCGGAGAGCGAGAGCACTTCGTCTAGCTCCTCTGAGATCAATAAAATCGCGGCGCCCCGGTTCTGCTGTTCTAACAGCAGCCGGTGTACCGCCTCAATCGCTCCCACGTCGAGCCCACGCGTGGGTTGAACCGCCACGATCACTTTTGGCTCACCCGAAATCTCCCGCGCCAGGATCATCTTCTGCAGATTTCCGCCTGACAGCAGCCGGGCCTCGATGTCAATCGAGGGTGCCACGATCGAGTACTGCTCTTTGAGTTCTTGAGCCCGTTTGCGCACGGCCGGACGGTTGATCGTCCACCCGCGTGCGATCGGCGGCTTCGAATACGTGCGCATGATCAGGTTGTCCGCGATGCTCAACCCGGGCGCACTGCCTACCCCCGTGCGATCCTCCGGAACGTGAGCAAGGTCGCGCGCGAAACGGCCCGTGGGTGGTTTGTTCGTCACATCCTCGCCGTTCACGATCACGCGGCCGGTCTTGCACTTACGCAGCCCGGTGATCACCTGTGCCAGCTCGCTTTGCCCGTTACCCGCCACGCCGGCAACGCCAACGATCTCGCCTGCCCGCACCTGGAGCGAGAAATCCTTCAGCGCATTCAGGCCACGATCGCTCTCGGCGCACAGATGCTTCAGCTCCAGTGCGACTTCACCCGGACGCGCCGGTGTCTTCTTGACGGTGAAGATCACCTCTCGCCCAACCATCAGTTGCGCCAGCTCTCGCTTGCTTACCCCCTGCGTTGATACGCCCGCTGCGGTCACCCGGCCGTGGCGCAACACGGTTACCCGGTTTGCGATAGCCAACACTTCGTCCAGCTTGTGGCTGATGAAGACGATGGAGTGGCCCTTGCCGAGCATCGAGCGCAGGGTTACGAACAGCTCATCCACTTCCTGGGGAGTGAGTACTGCCGTCGGCTCGTCCATAATCAGGACGCGCGCGCCGCGGTACAAGATCTTCAGGATCTCGACCCGCTGCTGCTCGCCGACGGATAGCTGCCAGATCTTAGCGCGAGGATCGACGTGAAGCCCATACTGGTTCTGGAGCGTGATGATTTGCTTGTCGAGTTCCGGCAGCTGCAGCAGAAACCGGGGTCGCTGCAGGCCAAGGACGATGTTTTCGGTTACGGTCTGGCTTGGCACGAGCATAAAATGCTGGTGCACCATACCGATGCCCTGGGCGATAGCAGCGGCAGGAGAGCCAAATGAGACCCGCTGCCCCTGTACCTGGATTGTGCCTTCCTCTGGCCGGTAAAGCCCGGCGAGGATATTCATCAGCGTGCTCTTGCCGGCGCCGTTTTCGCCTAGTAGAGCGTGTACCTCTCCCTGTATCAAGTCAAAATCAACGTGATCGTTTGCAAGCGTTCCGGGGAACCGCTTGACGATCCCCCGCATTTCGACAACGTTCGGATTATGGCTCATTCACGGCCCTCGAAATGGGCTCCCGCCGGTCCCGCAGAGCGCGGGACCGGCGGGAGCGATACCAGGGGATTAGTCTGGCAGTTTCGCGGTGATCCCTTCGGCCCACCACTTCATGCAGTACTTGCAGGTGAGTCCCGGCGCACCGGGCGGGAACTGGTCGAGATCGGCTTGCTGTAGCTTCTCGCCAGCGGGTACCACCGTCTTGCCGGTATTGTCCTTGATCGGGCCGGCGAAGACGTCGAAGCGGGTGAACTGCCCCTTAAGCATCTTAGCGACAGTGTCCTTGGCCATCTGGATGACCTCGGGGGGCAAGTCCTTCATGCCGGTAGTCAGCTGCTGCCCTTCCATAAAGCCCAGGACACCCATGGCGTTCACGTCGGCGTCAAAGTATTCCCAGCCGGGCTTGTAGGTACCGGCAACCACCTTCTTGGTGACGTCGGCGTAGATGGGGCCCCAGCTCCAGTACGGAGCCGTGAGGCAGCGATCGACCTTGCAGGAGCCGACGAAGTCGTACGTTACGCCCCACTTGCCCTTGGCTTGCGCCACATCGGCAACGGCGGGCGTGTCGGCGCCGGTGAATACCACCTGCGCGCCGGCGTCGAACAGCGAGGCGGCGGCTTCCTTCTCGATGACCGGATCATGCCACGTGTTGATCCAGCGGACATCCATCGTGCATTCGGGGCAGGTCTTCTTCGCGCCCAACATGATGGCGTTGCCCAGGCGGATTTCCTCGGGGATCGGGAAGGTGGCCATGTAACCAAGCCGCGGGTTGCCGTCCTTCTTCGCACGCGCGCCCGGCGATCATGCCGGCGACATACTTCATGTCTTCCATGGCGCCGAACAGATTGCCGAAATTCTTCGTGTTGGACTTGAAGCCGCTGATGTGGACGTACATGATCTGGGGGAACTCGTTGGCGACCGTTTCCATCGGATCCATGAAGCCGAACGAGGTGCCCAGGATCAGTTTGAAACCCTTGCGCGAGAGGCTGCGGAACACCTGCTCCGAGTCAGCGCCTTCGGGGACGTTTTCGATGTAGGCAACGTGGACATTGGGTACGTTCTTCTCGACGTACACCAACCCCTCGTAGTGTGACTGGCTCCAGCCGCCATCGTCATGCGGCCCGATCAGGACCGCCGCAACGTTGAACTTTCCCTGCTCGATGTCGGGGATCTGGAAAGAGCCGGTCTTCGCCGCGGGTGCGGCGGTCGCAGCAGGCGCCGCTGTCGCTGCTGCCTTGGTTGCTGCGGGCGCCGTCGTAGCCGCTGCTTTCGTGGCAGCCGGCGCGGTCGTAGCTGCTGGCGCTGCAGTGGCTGCGGCCTTGGTGGCAGCCGGCGCCGTAGTGGCGGCGGGTGCAGTGGTTGCAGGTGCCGCCTTCGGTGCGGCCGTGGGCTGGGCAGCTGGGGCGGGTGTCCCACCGCAGCCGGAAATAACCATCGAGACGACTAGGATGACCGCCAGAACGGGCCACAGTCGAGTTCGGAACATGGATACTCCTCCTGGAAGCGCTATCTAATGCAGGCAGAACGGACGAAACAGGGGAATCGAGACCGGGCCGCACCTCCATCTCTCTCAAGGGGCATGCCGCCGGATCATTGCGGCGCGGATTGACGAATTTATCGATTTCGTCAACCGACGTCATTGGCGTCAGAGGCTACGCTGTTCACGAGGCATTATAACCATAGACCCTACTGTGTCGCAACCTCTGCAGACAATTCCGCACGGCCAGGCGGGGGCTAGACGCAGGGTAGTATAATGTTCCCAATAGCCAACCGAGAGGTCAACATGGCGCTTAACGAACTCCTGCGTGTGGCCCGCGGCGATTCCCCGGCCGACCTGGTCCTCCGCAACGGCCGGCTGATCAACGTCTACTCGGGCGAAATATACGAGACGGACATCGCGCTCCAGGGCTCACAGATAGCCGGAATAGGGAAAAGCTACGACGGGAAGGCGGAGATCGACCTCCACGGAAGCTACATCGCGCCCGGATTGATAGACGCCCACGTTCACATTGAAAGCTCGATGGTGGGGGTGCGCCAGTTTGCCGAGGCGGTAGTCCCGCGCGGCGTCACCTCCGTAGTCGCCGACCCCCACGAAATCGCCAACGTCCTCGGGCTGGACGGCATCCGCTATATGTTTGACCAGGCCAAATACGGCAGCCTGAGCATGTTCATCATGGTGCCCTCGTGCGTGCCCGCCACCAACATGGCTACTGCCGGCGCCTATCTCGAGGCCAAGGACATCGTGGCGCTGCAGAACGATCCGTGGGTGTTGGGTCTCGGCGAGATGATGAACTACCACGGTGTGGTGTACGAAGATCCCGGTGTTTTGGACAAGCTTCAGGGATTCCGGCGTTCTGTGATGGATGGGCACGCGCCCGGGCATGAGCGGCAAGCTGCTAAACGCCTACGTCTCTGCCGGTATCGGTTCGGACCACGAGTGCACCGATCTGAATGAGGCGCTCGAGAAGCTGCGGCTGGGCATGTACATCCTGGTGCGCGAGGCCACGAACGCGCACAACATGCGCGACCTGCTGCCCCTCATCAACTCGGACAATCACCGGCGCATCTGCTTCTGTACCGACGACCGGCACCCCGGGGACCTGCTCGACGTGGGCGGTGTAGACTACCTGGTTCGCACCGCTATTCAGAGTGGCATCGACCCGATTGTAGCGATCCGGATGGCCACGCTGAATACGTCGGAGTGGTTCCGCCTGTACGACCGGGGCGGGATCCGCCCGGGCAACCGCGCCGACCTGATGATATTCGACGATCTGGAGCAGTTCCAGGCGCGCATCGTGCTGCGCAGCGGGCAGGTAGTGGCGGAGAACGGGGAGATGTGCCCGGTCAACACACCGCCGCGCCCGGTCTACCTGCGCAGCTCTATGAACGTCAACTGGCACACCGTAGACTTCACCATCCCGGCCGAAGGGCGGCGGGCGCACGTGATCGGCACGATCCCCGACCAGTTGATCACAGAAGACCGCGTGCTCGAGGTGCCGTCGCAGTCCGGCTTCGTCGTGCCTGATTTCGAGCAGGACATCGTGAAGATGATGGTGATTGAGCGCCATATGGCCAGCGGGCGCATGGGTAAGGGGCTCGTGCAGGGATTGGGACTGGGGCGCGGTGCAATTGCCTCCACCATCGCTCACGATCACCACAACCTGCTGGTGGCCGGCACCGACAACATCTCGCTCATGACCGCCGCCGCCGCCGTGGATGACATGGGGGGCGGCCTGGCCGTGGCAGATGGGATTACCGTGCTCGCCCGCCTGCCGCTTCCGATCGCCGGCTTGATGTCAAACCAGCCGATCTGCGAAGTGCGGTCAGGCCTGGACGAGGTCCTCGCGGCTGCGCAGAAGCTCGGCTCGCCCCTTCACGACCCCCTGATGGCGCTCAGCTTCCTGGCGCTCGAAGTGATCCCCCACCTCAAGCTCACGGACATGGGCCTGGTGGATGTGGATCAGTTCAAGATTGTGCCGTTGTGGGCGGAGTAGGGGGGAGCGGGGAGTTCTGAGTTCTGGGTTCTAAGTTCTACGTTCTGGGGTTTTGAGTGCCGGGCGCTGAGGCTTCGGTTTTGGGGTCTGGGTTCTACGTTCCGCCATCTTGGTTCTACGTTCTGCGATCTCGGTTATACGCTCCAAATTGATACCGTAGCTGCAAAGCAGCCGGCGTTAACCCCAGACGGGGCGCGGCGCGGTTGGGTTCCGGCAGCTTTGCTGTCGCATTGCCAACACCGCGCCGGGAAGCAGCGCGATCGCGTTGCCGGGGCGTGGCGCGGTTCGCTTATCCCGAGCGCCGCACCCCGGCCAGAACCGGGATCACCATACCCCTTCCGCTACGGTAGGGGGCGGGTGACCCGCCCCGTGCCCCAATGCACGCCATGCCCCGGGGTTGCGGGGTGGGCGTGTTGCCGGGGATGCGGCGCGGCGGGTTAACCGAATCGCGGCGCATCCCCTGGCTCGTTACCCGTGGGCTGCCCTCGCTAACGTTACCCGTAGGCAGCCCCCTTGTCGCCGCGGCTGTCGGATTGAGCGCGCGGCGCTGGGTTAACGCGTCCGGCGACGTGGTGCGCCCGCCCTCCGGCACGACTCGCGACCGCGTGTCAACACGCCCACAAGGGGCTGACTACGGGTTCGTTGAAGGTTTCGCCCCGGCCTCGCTACCGTGCAACGGGAGGGTTCGCCGGGACCGCCCCTACTTCACAAACCGCCCCCACCCCGGCGCGGGCTGGAACTCCCCGCCCCGCACCAGCGCGCGGCCGCGGGAGAAGACGTCACGCACCTGGCCCTGGACGTGCCGGCCTTCGTACGGCGTGTACCCGGCGACACCGTGAAGATCGGCTGCTTTGATCGTGCGGATCGGGCGCGGGTCGTACACCACCACATCGGCATCATAGCCGGGCAGCAGGCTCCCCTTGCGGTCGAGGGCGAAGATGCGCGCCGGGTTCGCGCTGGTGACTGCCGCCAGTTGCGGCCAGGTGATGCGTCCGGCGAGGGGTCCATAGGTTGCCAATAACGGCAGCATCGTCTCCATGCCGGGGATGCCGCCCGGCGTCTCTGAGAAGCGCGGCGACGCATTCTTTTGCTGGATGCTGTAGTCGCAATGGTCGGTGCCCACCGTCTGGATCTCGTTGGCCGCCAGCCGCCGCCAGAGCGCATCCTTTTCCTCCGCCGCGCGCAGCGGCGGCTGCATGATTACCCACTCCGGATGCTCGCCGGCGTACATGCCCTCGTCCAGCAACAGGTACTGTGGCGTCGTCTCGGCCAGCGCAATTTGCCCCATACGCCGCGCTGCGGTTACCTGGTCTACCGTGCCGGACACCGAGCAGTGAACCACGTACAGCGGGCAGCCGGTGTTCTGAGCCAGGAAGAGGGCACGGTGTGCCGCCTCGACCTCTGCCAACGCCGGTCGTGCCTTTCCGTGGTAGGCCAGGCCATCCCGCCCCTCGGACAACAACCGCCCGGTTTCGGCGGAGACCAGCGCGTCGTTCTCGCAGTGCAGCATCATCAACACGCCGGCGTTCGCTGCCGCTTCCATGGCGCGCAGCAGGGCGGCGTCGTCCTGATAGTAGTTGGGCCGGTACGTGGTGAAGAGCTTGACCGCTCGCAATCCCAGTTCCGGCAGTGCACGCAAGCAAGCGGCCAGGTCGGGTTGCGGAGGCAGTTCGGTCATCATCAGGTGGAGCCCGTAGTCGATCTGCACCCGGTTGCCGATCTCCTCCAGCCGGCACTCCAGCGCCTGCTCGGCATCCTGGCCGGGGAACTGGGTGGCGAAGTCGATCACGGTCGTAACGCCGCCGCAGGCCGCGGTGCGCGTGCCGCTCTCCCAGTCGTCCGGCGTGTGATAGATCCCCGTGTTGAGCACGATGTGCGTGTGCGGGTCAACCAATCCCGGCAGCACATAGCAGCCGTTTGCGTCCAGCACCTCGGCATCGACGACGTCCAGCGTTTTGGCCAGCGCCGCGATCCGCTCGCCCTCGATCAGAAGGTCCGCTTCCAACACACCGTCGCCCAGCACCACCTGGCCGCCTCGGATCAGCGTCCGATTCTCCATATCAAGCCTCCTTCTCGATAGCGCGCAGCAGCGCGGGCAGGATGTCCCCTCCGGGCCCTGAAAGGTGCACGTCGGCCGCGTTCGCGATCGACCCGCGCTCGGGGTTCACGTCCACCACCGTTGCTCCGGCAGCCCGCGCCCAGAACGGCAGCGACGCGGCCGGCTGCACCTCACCCGACGTCCCGACCACCAGCATGGCGTCATAGCTCTCGCTGACGTGGATAGCGCGCTCGAGCTCCGCCTGCGGCAGCATCTCGCCAAACCAGACCACTTCCGGGCGCAACAACTGGCCGCATTCTGGACAATGTGGCGGCCGCTGCGGTTGTGTTCCCCAGTCGTTTCGCCCGTAGCCGGCATGCCGGCCTGACAGGCAGCGGTAACGGCGAATGCTGCCGTGCAGCTCGATCACGTCGCTCGAGCCGGCGTCCTGGTGCAGGCCGTCGACGTTTTGGGTGATTACGGTGACCCGGCGGAAGATCCGTTCCATGGCGGCAATCGCCAGGTGACCGGGGTTGGGCCTGGCTGTCGCCACCTTCCCGAACCGGTACTCGTACCAGTCCCAAACCATCTCGGGGTTTCGCTGGTATGCGTCCAGGGTCGCGAGTTCCATCGGGTCGTATTTCGCCCACAGGCCGTCTTGCGCATCGCGAAACGTGGCGAGCCCCGACTCTCGTGAAACGCCGGCGCCGGTCAGCACGGCAAGCGAATCCTTTCCGCATAACAGGCGCGGCGGCGCGGGCGATCAACAGGCTCAGCTCTGGGGACAGATCATTCAAGGCTCGACCCTGATCTGGCATCTCGCTCCCGGTTTCGGCACACACAATACAGCCTGAGCAGGTGCAGCTCCTCGTATGGGATTTCGCCCGCAAAGGCCTGGTAGATGGGTCCGAGATACTGCAGCCCTGCCGCATCCATTGCCGCAATCACCCGAGCTTGCGCTGCGGGATCGAGCCGCGACTCCCCGCGGACCCTTTCGGCTGCCACGGTCCCGCCATCCCGCACGAACTCCGCCAGGTTGTTCGCAACCGTGGCCCGCTGCACGCCGAACTGTTCCGCCAGCTCATCCAGCGTGCGCCCCTCGTTGAACAGGACGCCCACCGATTGCCGGCGGGTGCCGGCCAACCGGCACCGGCGGCCGGTTGGCCGGGCGCGGGCGCTCCGCGAGACCGTTCTGGCTGCAATACGTCCGGATAGCGGCCAGAAACGCCGCGCCGTATTGCGCAGCCTTGTGTTCTCCAATGCCGTGCACGGCCAGCAGACTGTGCGGCGAGGCGGGGAAGAAGGTCGCCATTTCTGCCAGCGTGCGGTCGGAGAAGATCACGTAGGGCGGCACGCCGGCGTCTGCGGCCAGCTCGCGTCGCAGTTGCCGCAACTGCTCGAAGAGGACGGCGTCGTACTCGATGGCGCGTCCGGGCCGGACGGCGACGGCCTTCTCCGCAGGCGCCGTCACCCGCTCGCTCCCCGCCAATACCGCTTCCCCGCGCTTCGTGAGGCTCAGGCCGCCGTGTTCCGGGTCGTGCCGCACCAGCCCGCTTCGCACCAGGTGGTCGAGCAGCCGGCGCCACCAGCTAGTGGGCCGGTTCCGCCCGGCGCCGTAGACCGGGAGCCGGTCGTGGCGCCGGGCCAACACAGCCTGCGCGGCGAGCCACGCAGGACATTGACGATGTGAGTCGCTCCGAACATCTGGCCGGTCAGCTGATGCACCGGAGCAGCAGCGCCGCAAACTCCGTCGCATCCACCACCTGACTCCCCGTCCCCGGGATCTCCGCCGTCTCGGTTGGTGCGGGCAGGCAGTTGTCGCAGAAGTCGCACGCCTGCTCGAGCGCCTCGCCGAAATAGCCGAGCAGCAGCTCGCGCCGGCAGCCGGGCGCATCGGCGTAGCCGATCATGGCTTTCAGCCGGACCTTCCGGGCTTGCCGCTGTTCCGGCGCACCCTGGTCAATCAGGAACTTGTGCGTGTACAGGTCGGCCGCACCGTACAGGAGCAGGCAGTCAGCCCGGAGTCCGTCGCGGCCGGCGCGGCCGATCTCCTGGTAATAGCTCTCGATGCTGGCCGGCATGTTGTAGTGCAGCACGAAGCGTACGTTCGACTTGTTGATGCCCATGCCAAAGGCGACGGTGGCGACCATGATTGCCGTGTCGCTGCGCGCAAAAGCGTCCTGATTCGTCGCGCGCACGTCGTTCGGCAAGCCGGCGTGGTAGGGGAGGGCCGGGAAGCCGGCGCCGGCCAGCGCCTGCGACAGCTCTTCCGTCTCGCGCCGAGTGCTGCAGTAGATGATGCCGGATTCGCCGGCATGTTCGCGGAGGAAAGCGGCCACCTGCTCTGGACCGTCTTGCCGCGGCTGCACTGCCAAATACAGGTTCTCACGGTTGAAGCTGGCTACGGAGATCGCCGGTGCGCGCAGCTCCAGGGAAGAGACGATATCTTGCCGCACCCTGTCGGTGGCGGTGGCGGTAAACGCTGCGCAGGCTGCAGCCGGATAGCGCTCGCGGACCTCGCGCAACTGGCGATATTCCGGCCGGAAGTCGTGTCCCCACTGCGAGATGCAGTGCGCCTCATCCACCACGAGAAACGCAACGCGTGAGGAGTCCAGCATGAGCAAGGTTTCTGGCCGCAGCAGGGTCTCCGGGGAGGTGTACAGCAGCTTGATTCGCCCGCGCCGGACGGCGTTCGTGGTCTCCACGTAACTCGAGTAGTCGACGGTGCTGTTGAGCAAGGCCGCCGGGAGGCCGAGGGCGTGCAACTGCTCCACCTGGTCCTGCATAAGGGCGATCAGCGGTGACACGACCACCGTGAGGCCGTCGCAGATCAGCGCGGGCAGTTGGAAACAGAGCGATTTCCCGCTGCCGGTGGGCATCACAGCCAGCGTATCCTGCCCGTTGAGCAGTGACGACACGACCTCTTCCTGCGTCGGCCGGAAGGAGTCGTAGCCGAACACCGAGCGCAGCGTCCTGCGCGCCTCCTCCATGCTCGGGACACGCCTGGCGATCGTGGCTGCGGGCGCCGTTTCCTCGGGAGCGGCCTTTGTGGCCGGCGTGCCCTCCTCGGCAAACCAGCCGGACAGTTGTACGTAGCAGCGAAGCTCAGCCTCGCTGTCTTCAGGTCGCCACCAATGCGCCAACGAAACGCGGAGCAGAGTACCCGCCGGGATCTCGGCTACCGGCTCCTGGAAACCCACGAACACCAGCGAGGGGTCGCCCGCCGAGGGGTAGCGGTACCGCACTCGTTTCCCGTCCTCGATGCGCTGGAGTGGCCGGTCGGGGCGCCAGAACATGGTGCTGCGGCTGGGGATGCCGGTGGATTCGGCGATGTAGAGCCGGCCCCGCTCGCTTGCCTGCGCCAGGCCGTCGAAAAGTGTTTCCGGGCCGCCACACGCCGGGGGCATGAAGCGGGCGATCGCCGGCGCCGGATCCGCTACCCGGATACGCCGCGCGCTGTGCACGACGAGGTTTTCGACGTGCGGAGGAAGGAGCGTCTTTGGCTTGCGGGCTTCGATCTCCCACACTTCGCCGACGTTGTACTCCATTCCGGCATGGTCGTCGGTCTCGGCGTCCGCGGCGATCAGGCGTACGCTCTTGCCGCCGTCCGTGATCCCGCCGATACATGCCTGTCCGCCTCGGCGCGTCTTTGCAACGATCAGGACCAGGGTCATTGCCACTCCTCCAGCGCGGATGCCGCTACGGCCGGATGTGCCGCACGGGGAGCCGGAGCTGCCGCCCCAACTCCTGCGCCAGCAGCGAGCGATGGCAGGCGTTGGGCTCGCCTTCCACGCAGAAAAGCGCGACTACCCCCGCCTCAGCCCCCAGCGCTTCGGCGAAGGCAGCGCCGCTAAGGTCGGCGAGCACTTCCTTGTGGTAGGTAGCCCCGAACTCAGGGCCAACGACCTTGCGCTGGCGTTTCGCCGTATGCGATGCATCGTCGGCGCGGTACTGCGCCGCGCGTGCTTCCGGGCTGGGAGCCAGGTCGGGCCGGTGGAAATAGCGCAGCCCCATCTCACCCAACCGCGCCTGCAGCCTCTGGCTGTTGCCGAACGCATAGTCGTGCCCGCGTACGCCACGTCGCGCGCGCACGTCCACGAACGTGTCGACTCCGGCCTCCTTGAGCGCCGCGAAGAAGCGTTCGGCGTCCCAACCGTAGGCGCCAATCGTCAGGATCTCACGCATCGTCATCCTCCTCCTCGAGTGGCTCTGATGCCGGTTTCCCTTGCGCGCGCCCGTGCTTCTTGCGCGACTTGAAGTCAAAATCACCGAACAGGCTCAACTGGCCGTCGGTCAGGCGTGCCACGGCGTCGGGCTGGCTGATGATCCGCCCATTCTCGTCGATGTGCGCTACGGGGATCTCTCGCTCCGCCAGCGTCTCGCCGATCAGCTTGGTGCGGTGGCACGTTTCCGGCTTCCCCTCGCTGCACATAATCGCCACGCGCAGCCCCTGTCCGGATGCTCGTACCAGCCGCTCGATCCCCTGCAGATAGAATCCCTTACCCTTGATGCGGTCGTACAGTACCTTGCCGTCGGGTGCGTAGCACGTGGGGTCCACCGGCTGTCCCCCGATGCTGTCCCCCATATACACATAGCGGACCTGGTTCGCGTTCAGGAACTCTTCGAGCGCTTCACGCGAGAACTCCGGCTTGTAGCGCGAGTACGGCGACGAGCGGACGTCGATCAGGTAGGCCACGCCGTGCAGCGCGCAGCAGTTCCAGCAGCTCCTCCCGCTGTCCGGCTGCCGTAACCGATGGTGTAGACGGCGGCCGGCGATGCATTGGAGGCAGAGCCGGCGGACTTGTCCTGGTCGGGACCGGCGCTTGCGTCTGACGGCTTCATTCCACCGCCGGCTTCACCAGCGCCAGGAACTCGCACAGCGTCATGGCGGTGGCGCCCCATACCTTGTGCGGGCCGATGGCGTAGTACGGCACCTGAACGTTCTCCCCGCGCATAAACCACGTCTCCGTGCGGCAAATGCCGTCGTCCAGCAGCAGGTCGAGAGGGGTTTCGATTACCTCCGCCACCTCGAGCGGCGCGGGGTGAAACTGCGGGCGGGCCGGCGAGTAACCGACAACGGGGCGAATACAGAATCCGCTGGGTGGCACAAACAACCGCGAGAGGGCGCCGATGATCTCCACCTGATCGGGCTCGATGCCCAGCTCTTCCCACGCCTCGCGCAGCGCGGCCTGCTCCGTGGTCTCTCCCGGCTCCATGGCTCCCCCGGGCAAAGAGATCTGGCCCTGGTGGCTGGCCACGAGGTCGGTGCGGCGGGTGAGCACCAGGTGCAGCCGGCCATGCTCGGGATAAAGCAGCAGCAATGTCGCGGCGTGCTTGCAGTCCAGCTCCGGGTCGAGAATCCGGTCGCTTCCGGGCCGGGGGATGGGCGCCATCCCCATCTGCGCCGGGAGGCCCGGCAGTGGTTTCTGCAGCGCGGCTTTCACTTGATCGAGGGTAACGGTCATGGATTGCGACGACATGAGGGGGATTGTAGCACAGGGGGATTGAGGGTGGTAGGGGAGAGACAATCCCGGTAACCGAGCTGCCGCCTAAGCTTCGACTTGCTGTCCCTCGCGCCGCGCCACCTCAACGATTGGGCTGCCATCGTGTTTCCACTGCAGTTCGCCACACGGAATCGGTTCAATGCGACTGTCCGTGTGCGCGGCCAGGCGCCATAGCAGATTGACGTCTTCGCGGTTGCGCTTCCCATCAAATCGCGGCGAGACAACCAGCAGGTCAATATCGCTCCATCTGTCAGCAGAACCCGTGGCATACGAGCCAAAGACAACGCCGAAACACACAGTGAGACCGTGTCGCCCAAGCTCGCGCAGGTACTTTTTGACGCTTACTATAACTGATTCATCAACCACCGGAATACCTCGTCAGCCGCGCTCCATAACGGCCACCGCTTCAGCTACAGTGGGGGCGGTGGCAAGAACGTCGGGATATCGGCCTTCTATGCTGAAGACATTCATCTCTGCAAGGGTGTCAATCTGTGTGGAGGACAGGGGCAACGCGGCTAGCTCTGCCAGCCGGACAAGGTTATGCAAGCGAGGCGCAAGGTCACCGGTCTTCTGTACTACGAGTGCCTTTAGTAGTTTCTCCAGACCCAAGTGAGCAAAGAACAGACCGTGTCGCGTACGATTGCTTTGGATGAGTTCGAGCGCGACGCTCCAGTCTTCTGCGGCACTATCGCTCCAGAAAGCTACCTGGTTTCTTACATCAGCCATGGGAGCATTGTAGCATGTCGTGTTACGAACTTCTACCCATACCGAACCGCGCTACCCCCGCCGCAAAACCCGCGCCCAGCGCCAGCGCGCGGCAGCGCGACAAACGGCAGCAGCCAGGGCAGCAGCGCAGGGTCGCGGCGGGCCACTTTGCGGGCAAACGGCACGGTTGTGGCAGCGAAGCCGGCGGCTGCCAGCGCGGCGGGCAGGCGCATCGGGCGGGCGCGCAGCCGCGAGCAGACCGAGGACGAGCGCAACCGGCAGCAGCGCCATCTGCACTTTCAGCAGTTGCGGGGTGTGCGAATCGCGCACCAGCCGCTGCGGGTAGCGGCGCGTGACCGGCGCCTTCCAGAAGCCGATGCGGAACTTGCGGCGGGCATAAGCGCGCCAGCTCCGGTTGTGCAGGTGATACACCTGCGCCTGCGGGCGCGAAGACGAGGCGATAGCCGCGCGCAGCCAGGCGAAACGAGAACTCCTGGTCCTCGACCGACGCCGTGGGGAAGCCCGTGTCGAAACCGCCGTTGGCGAGGAAGAGATCCTTGTGGTAGCCGGCGCTGTAGGTGTCCACGAAGTCGATGCTCCGCATCCCGGCCATGCGGTCGTAGCGATCCTGGTATTCCTGCTGCGTCAGGCGCGCCACCGGCTCGCGCTGCCGCGTGAGATAGGTGCCTTTCGCCCCCGCTACCCCCTCTTCAGACAGGGCAACGGTCAAAGCGCGCAACCAGCCGGGGGTGGGCGCGCAGTCGGCATCGGTGAAGAGCAGCAGCTCGCCCCGCGCCGCCTCGGCCCCGCGGTTGCGGGCGGCTGCCGGCCCCGCGTTGGGCTGGGAGATCACGCGCACACCGGCGGCGCTTGCTTTCTCCGCGGTCGCATCCGTTGACCCGTCGTCGACCACGATGATTTCGTACTCTTCTCGCGGGTAGTCCTGGGCCGCCAGCGCTGCCAGACAGAGCGGCAGGGTCGCGGCCGCGTTATATGCGGGGACGATGACGGAGACGTATGGCATGGTGGGACAGAATGGGCACGCTACAGCGCGCTCCGCCTCTTCCTTCTACCGAAGCGCCAATACAGCACGAACAGGAGAATCCCCACGATCACCACGGCCGCCAGGGCCGGCAATAGCAGAGAAACCAGCGTGGCCACAAGTGAGACGACGTCTTCCACGGCGCTGATGATCGGATTTGCCGTTCCGAGCGTGGTGGCTGTGAGGGCGGGCCTGGCGGTGGCCTTCACCGCATGCACGCCGCCCGCTGCCAACAGGCCGCACACCGCCGCCAACACCGGGTTCACGTCGCTGATGACATTGCTGCTCGATGCGAACAACAACGCGCCTGCCACAGGGCGGACGAGCGTCTGGATGACGTCGTTGACCGTGTCGACGGCGGGGATCTTGTCCACCGTCATCTCGATCAGCAACAAGACGCCGAGGACTCCGAGCACCCACGGGTTCTCGAGCACGTTCCACGGCGCCTTGAGCGTGATCAGATCACTGAAGCGTGCCAGCAGACCGACGACCAGCAGCGGCAGGTATGCGTTCAGTCCTGACGCTGCTGAAAGGCCGAATGCTGCCAGCACTTCGGTCATAGGGCGACGATTTCCTTATGCCGCTCGTCATCCAGCATGCCGACCTGCCCGTACAGGTGCGCAGTGGCGAGATACTGCCACAGCGTGGCGGCCGGGAACGTGAACAGGACACCCACACACAGCGCCAGGAAACCGGCCATGGCGACGATGGCGGCGATCAGCCCGATCACAATCGTCATCAGGAAGGCGATCAGCACGTTGGAGAGGTTCCGGCGGGTGAAGGCGATGATGCGTGAGAACGCCAGCCCGTCGCTGATATCGTTCCGCTCCGCCATACGCACGTAGATGGCCGGCATCAGCAGGGTGATCACCAGCGATCCCAGTATGACGAAGCAGGTACCGCAGATGCTCAGCACGGTTCCCATCGCCCTCAGCGCGTCGCTGTTCGAATCCATCCACGCTGCACCGATAACACTCGGTAGATAGATCACGAATATGGGCAGCATCCACACGATCAGCACCACGACCAGCTTGAGGCCGCGGACGAACAGGTCGCCGTAGTTCTCCCACTCCGGCATCGGGTACCGGTCACCCTTCATCACGTTCTGCAGCACCACCAGCGTGTAACCTGTCACCATGATCAATGGCACGATGCCGATCAGCACCGGCGACAGGATTATGCCGATCAGGGTGATCAGGATGCCGGTACCGAGCTTCCGGTTGCGGTCCGGGTCATCGAACATGAAGGTAAATGCACGGCCGATGTCCAAACCTTGCGGCCTGGTGGGTGTGCTCGAGCCGGCAGGTGGTAGCCCGTATTGTGGGCTGGCTTCGCTGAACTCAGGTTCCATTAGATTCCCCCTTCGAGGCGACCGGTATCGTTGTCGCCCCCTACCTGTCAATACGTCCACATCATATCAAAAGTCGCGGCTTTTGCCTGACCTCAACCGCCAATCCGCCTGACAATGTAGCGCCGCCCAGGACAGGCGGGGCGCTCCCGGCACTCGCGAAAGGCCGGCCACGACCTTCTACTTAGAACGGCAGCCCCAGCGCCCGCGTGAGAGCCAGCCGGGCAACGCCGATGGCGCCGATCTCGGCTGCCGCAGCGATGGCCGCGACGACGGCCGGAGCTCGCAGCTGTATCGGGGACTGCACCCCATTCGGGTGGCGCAGCATCAGGACCCACAGCAGATTCGTGGCTGCCAGCAGCGAGAATGCCATCGCGGCGCTGAGCACGCCCGCCGCGTAGCGAAGAGGCGCCACATCCGGCAGCACAGCGACGGCGATCCCCAGCCCGGCAGCTACCGGCAGCACGAGATCCCGCGCCCGGCTCACCACTGCCTGTGGAGCCGGCCTGGCCCAGATGACGGAATTGAACAGTGGCAGCAACAGCAGCCCTGCCGCCAGCCCCGCGAGGATGCCGGTGACCAGCCGGAGCACGTTGGACGGCTCATACAGATGCGGCAGTCCCGGGAAGAGGGTCAGGTAGCTGTTAGCGCCGTCGAATGCCCAGAGCAGGATCGCTCCGGCTCCCAGCAGCAGGTAACGGCGCGCCGGCAATATCGCCGCGCTACCCCGCCCGCGCACCGCGCTGGCGACAAACGCCGCCCCCAGCGCGAGGAAGGTGCCGGTACAGCGTGCACACAGCGGCAGCTGGCGCCCGGCCACGTAGAAGCTTCGCTCCGGGATGCGATGGCAGACGGCGTAGCCCACCGCATCCGCGGCATCCAGCAGAGCTTCGGGCATGGCAAGCGCTGCCAACAGAGTCGCCGCCGCTATCCCGGCAGCGTAAACGGCCGGGCGCCGAATCACCATTGCGCTCTCCCAGGTTGTCGGTAACTTCCATTATACACTGCGCATCTTGTCTATTGGACTGCTGTATCGCGCGGGTGAACAATTGTTGATTTTGACACAGAATTGTTGATAAAATATACTTGTAACGTCCAAGAAGAGGGAACCTAATGGCATTGCGCGAGATTGTGACAATCGGGCATCCGGCATTGCGACGAAAGGCGCGGCCGGTTACAAAATTTGGCCCCGAGCTCAAACAGTTGATCGACGATATGATCGAAACGATGCGCCGCGCGCCCGGAGTGGGCCTCGCCGCACCGCAGGTGGACGTGAGTGAACGCGTGATCGTCATCGAGCTCCCGGCGGATGAAGAAGAAGGAACCGAGGCGGAGCTCTACGCCTTCGTCAATCCGGAGATTGTGAAGAGTTCTCGCGAGACGGAAGAGGGGTTGGAAGGGTGCCTGTCGATCCCCGGTTATGTGGCAGATGTGGAGCGCCACACGATGGTTGTGGTACGCGGACAGGATGCCAGGGGGAAACCGCAGAAGATGCGGGTGTATGACTACCTGGCGCGCGTCTTTCAGCACGAGATCGACCATCTCGAGGGTGTTCTGTTCATCGACCGGGTCGAGGATCCGAGCAAGATACGCAGGTTGAGCGACGAAGAGGCGGAGAGCGAGAACCCCGACGTGATAGAAGCGACCGCTTTGCTCGTTGCCGGCGATGTGCCTGCCGCCTGACTCACCGCCGGGCAGTTGTGGCAGTTGCTGCGGCTGCGCCTCACACCGGCAGCTGCAGCTGCAGCCAGCGGGGCAGTTCGGCCACTGACGAGATCACCAGGTCGGCAGCGTGGAGGTCCTTCTCCTGGCCGAAGCCGGTCAATACCCCCACCGACAGGGCGCCGGCGGCTTTTGCCGCCCGAATGTCGATATTCGAGTCCCCCACCATAACGCACCGCTGTACCGGAACGCCGATCTTGCGCGCTGCCACACCTATGGCCAGCGGATGCGGCTTCAGCAGTGGTACGTCGTTGCGCGTCACTACCGCGGCAAAGAGTTGGTCCAGCTGGTTCTCGGCCAGGAATTGCAGCGCTTCCGCCCGGTTTCGGCCCGTGACCAGCGCCACGGGATAACGGTACGCCACCTCGCGCAAGCTCTCCTGGATCCCCGGCACGGCCCGGAACTCACACGCCGCCGGTTGCCCTCGCAGCTTTCGCAGCCGCTTTTCGACCCTGCGAACGACCTTTTCCATCCGCAGCTGGTTGAGGAAGCTGATAATCTCGTTTGCCAGCAAATCCATGATCAACAGCACGCGCCGGGCTACTCGCTCGGGACTCACATTCGGGAAGAGGCGCGGCAAAAAGGTCAGGCGTGAGGCCAACTGCCTTACCGCCATATCGTTGGTGACCACCAGTGTGCCGTCCAGGTCGAACAGCACCGCCTGGATGCGATGGCTGTGCAGAAGTTGCGTCCAGTACGCGGCCTGATCCTCCGGCGTCTCGGCGGGCGGAAACGGCTCCTGATCCAGCATGCGATTGACGATGTAGCCGAGTAGGAGCCGGCTGGAAGCGATCACCGGGCCTGCCAGCAGGATGCCCAACACGCCGCCGAGCTGGGCGCCTGCCAGGGCGCCGATGATGATCATGATCGGGTGCAGCGAGATCCGCCGGCCGATGATGCGCGGCACCAGGTAGAGGTTCTCGAATTCCGACGTCGCGAGATACGCGAGCGCCGTTGCCACTGCGAACCAGCCGTTCGAGAGCGGCACCCAGGAGGAGCCGAAAATGAGGGCGATCAGTACCCCGAACGCGGCGGCGATCGGCGGTCCCACAGCGGGGATGAATTCGGCCAGTGCGGACAGGATCCCCAGCACCGGTGCATTGGGGATTCCGAGGAGCGTACACTGGGCCGTGACGATGAACCCCATCACCAGGCTCAGAGTAATCTGCCCGCGGATAAATGCATCCCAGATCTCCCCCAACGCCAGCCACACGCGCTGCACATCGAAGCGCACGATCTCGGGCAGACGGGTCAGGATATAGCGCCCGATCTCTGGTGCGTCCTTCGTAACGTAGAAGCTCACGACCAGGATGAAGAGGGCCCAGAACAGGCTGCTGACCGCACCTCGGACGACGAGAGCAGCGCTGCTGGCAAACGGGAAGAGCACGTTTTGCCATGCCGCCAGGTCGCCGAGATCACGAGGTAGGGCGGTTCGCAGCCACTCGCTGATGGGTGCATACAGTGGGCCGAGGTCGATCGTGAGGCGGGGGTTAATCTCTATCGGTTTTGGGGTGGCCGACGATAGCTCCTCGACCAGGTGAACCAGCGTATTGGAGAAATCTCCCACCAACCCGACCACGCGCGGCACGATGATCACCGGCCCGGTGATGATCAGCAGCAGGAGGATCAGGTACATGACTGCAACGACCGTCGTGCGATGCCAACCGGTGCGGCGCCAGATCCAGTTTACGGGGAAGGAGATGACATAAGCGAGTAGTAACGCCAGGATGACAGGGGCGAGGATCGTTTCGAGGCGGGATACGAGCCAGACTGTGGCCAGTGCCAGGCCGATCAGGATCAACTGCTTCACGGACGGGCTCCAGCGATTGCTCATTCTATGGCATGTCTAGTTGAGTACGCCCAGGCTATTCAGCGGCCAATACCGGAACACGGCGCGGCCTATGATCTCTTCCTGTGAAACGGGCCCGAACGAGCGCGAGTCACGGCTGGCACGCCGGTTGTCGCCCATCACAAACACCGAGTCTTCGGGCACTACCCAGGTGCGGCTGCTGCTTTGGGTCACGGCGTCCAGGTAGGGCTCGTCGATCGGCCGGCCGTTTACGTACACGCTGCCGTTGGAGAAGGTGATCTGCTCGCCGGGCAACCCGATCACACGCTTGATGATCAGATCCTGGGTCCCGGTCGGATCGTGAAGGACGACCACCTCGCCGCGGTCTGGATTGCGGAAGCGGTAGGTGATCTTCTCCACGACCAGGCGCTGCTGGGAATGCAGGTTCGGTTCCATGCTCTCGCCAAAGACCCGGGTCGCTTGCGCCAGGAACAGATGGATAAACAACGCGATCAGGAGCGCCGGCACAACGGTGGTAATGAAATTACGGAACAGCAGGCGCCCAACAGACTCGTGATGCGGCGCAGGTTGGCCGGGAGCGGGCAGATCGAGTGAGCCTTGATACGAGAAGGTGTGTTCGTTCATGCGCGCCTATGATGTGGAGATGCCAGGCGAGCCGTTTGCGGCGATGCCATGGCCGCGCTTGCCCGGGCGATCAACTGCCCCGGGCGGAGACGCTGCCCCGCGCTCCAGAGCGCGGGGCAGTTCAGTTGCCAGTATCGCGTTATTGCCGGCGCGGGCCGCCGCGGAATCCGCCGCGATCCCCGCCACGGTCCGGTCCGCGATCGCCACCGCGATCACCGCCACGCGGGCCGCCGCGGAATCCGCCGCGGTCACCGCCACGATCGCCGCCGCTCGGGCGGCCGCCACCGGCGCGATCATGCTCGCGCGCCTCTTCTGGCGTCCAGCCTTCCAGTACCGCCTGGCGGCTCAACCGGATTTTACCACCGGCGTCGATATCCGTCACCATGACCGTGATCTCATCGCCCATCTGCACGACCTCTTCCACGCTGGGCACGCGGTAGTCGGCCAGCTGGGAGATGTGTACCATGCCGTCCTGCCCGGGCAGGATCTCGACGAAGGCGCCGTACGATTCGATGCGCACTACCTTGCCGGTGTAGATGCGGCCGATCTTGACCTCTTCGGTCATCTGCTCGATCTGGGCGACGGCCAGGTCCGCCTGGGCGCCGTCGGCGCCGCTGACGAATACCGATCCGTCGTCCGAGATGTCGATCTTCACGCCGAACTGCTCTTGCAGAGCGCGGATCATCTTCCCGCCGGGGCCGATGACCTTGCCGATCTTGTCAGGGTCGATGTGGATGGTGATGATGCGCGGCGCATTCGGCGACAGCCCCTTGCGGGCCTGCGGAATGGCTTCGAGCATCTTGCCCAGGATGTACAGCCGGCCCTCGCGCGCCTGCGCCAGCGCCTGCTCGAGGATCTGGTAATTCAGTCCCTGGATCTTGATGTCCATTTGCAGGGCGGTAATACCGTGCTCGGTGCCGGCGACTTTGAAGTCCATATCGCCCAGGTGATCCTCGATCCCCTGGATGTCGCTCAGAACGGCATAGCGGAGGCTCTCGCTGTTGACGTCGCCGTCGGTCACAAGGCCCATCGCGATGCCTGCAACAGGGGCCATAATCGGGACGCCGGCGTCCATCAGGGCGAGCGTGCTCCCGCAGACGGACCCCATGGAGCTGGAGCCGTTGGAAGACAGCACCTCAGAGACCAGGCGCAGCGTGTAGGGGAAGGTCTCCTGGGAAGGGATCATGGGCTCGAGCGCCCGTTCCGCCAGCGCGCCGTGTCCAATCTCGCGGCGCTTCGGGCCGCGCATGGCGCCCACTTCGCCCGTCGAGTACGGCGGGAAGTTGTAGTGGTGCATGTAGCGCTTTGAGTTTTCGGGGTTCAGCGTGTCGAGGTTCTGGGCTTCGGCGGGTGTGCCAAGGGTCGCGATCGTCAGCACCTGGGTCTCGCCGCGGGTGAAGAGGCCGCTGCCATGAACACGCGGAAGCACTCCCACTTCAGCCGAAATGGGACGGATATCCGCGTAGCCTCGGCCGTCTGGACGCGACTTATCACCCAGGATGCGGTCGCGCACGATTTCGGTCAGGACGTCTTCGAAAGCCACCAACAGCAGCTTCGCTTCGTGCGTTTCTCCGAGTGCCTCAACCAGCTCCTTGCGCAGGTCATCGAACGCCTTGTACTGGTCCTGCTTGCCCGGGTTGTTCACCAGGGCGTCGCGCACACGGCTGCCCAACCACTGCCTTGCAGCAGCCGACGCTTCCTCGCTCGTGGCAACCCTGGCGTACTCGAACTTCGGCTTGCCGAACTGCTCCGCCATCTGCTTCTGCAGCTGGATGATCGGCTGCATCGCCTCGTGGCCCACCCGCATTGCCTCGAGCATCACATCTTCAGGGATCTCGTCGGCGCCGGCTTCTACCATCAGGATCGCATGCTCGGTGCCTGCCAGGCGCAGATCCAGAGTGCTGCTGTTCAGTTGGGTTGCGGTCGGGTTCACGACGAGCCCGCCGTCGATGTAGCCCATCCGCACGGCGGCCACCGGTCCGCCCCAGGGGATATCAGAGATCATCATCGCCGTGCTGGCGCCGATGATACTCGGGATGTCAAGGAGGTTCTCACCGTCGCTCGCCAATGCCGTGCAGATCACCTGCACGTCGTTGCGCATTCCCTTCGGGAAGAGTGGGCGCAAAGGGCGATCGATCAGGCGTGATGTCAGCGTTGCCTGCTCCGTCGGGCGACCTTCTCGACGGAAGAAGCTGCCGGGGATACGCCCGGCGGCATAAAGTCTTTCCTCATAGTCCACGCTGAGGGGGAAGAAGTCGATCCCTTCGCGTGGGTGGGAACTGGCCGTGACTGTTGCCAGGACGACCGAGTCGCCGATCTGGACGGTGACCGCGCCGGCGGCGAGCCTGGCCAACGACCCGGTCTCGATGATCACATCGTGATCGCCTAGCTTCGCAGTGAATGAATGTTTCTGCATTTCCTCTTGTTGCCTCTCTCTCCTGCCAACAGGCAGGAGATCTCTGGGGGAGAGCCGAGGCCAGGGACTGGGGAGTGGGTCCGAATCTTCAGGCCCACTCCCCAATTCCTGTGCCTCGCCCGTCCGCTACCGCTACCTTACAACGTTCGTGCCCAGTCTGCATGCCGGGCGCCGGTCGCTCCATAAGAGATGTTCCGTTTCGACGGATCTCTCTGCCGGGTTTCTGACCGGAATACCAAACGAGTAGATGCGCTCAAGGGCATCTACTCGTTGCCTTCAACTTGAATTGTGTCGTGCTACCGGCCAGCACGCCGGTTGGCCAGAGTCACTTATTTGCGCAGCCCCAGCCGCTCGATCAGCTCGCGGTACCGCTGCGGGTTCTTCGAGCTCAGATAGGCGAGATGGCGCCGCCGCTGCCCAACCAGTTTCAAGAGGCCGCGACGCGAGTGATTGTCCTGCTTGTGAATTTTCAAGTGCTCGATGAGCTGGATTGATCCGCGTCGTCAGCAAGGCAACCTGCACCTCGGGTGAGCCGGTATCCGTGCCGTGGACGTGGTATTCCTCGATGATTGTTTGCTTCTCAGCCTGAGAAAGAGACATACCTTCTCCTTTCGAAATAACCGGGGCGCCGCTGGAATACCGGGGCGCACGTCCCAGTCCGTACTGAGAGGGAGTATAGCACAGCCGCGAGGGGGATAGCAAGAAAAGAGCGGCTTCTCGCGGAGCCATACTCATGCGGTGAACAACCCCACGCTCTGAACCTGAAACGTTTGCGGTGACAGATCCACCGGCTGCACCTCGACCAACCGGTACCCGGCCGCGGCGAGGTGTACGGCGTCGCGGGCCAGGGCCGCGGGGTCCGCGGAGACGTAGACCACCCGGCGCGGCGCGAGCGCCAGCAAGCTGCTCAGCGCGCCGGGGCCGGCGCCCGCCCGTGGCGGGTCGAGCACCAGGATCGCGACGCTCTGCCCCTGGTTGAGCAGCGCCGGGGCGACCTCTTCGACGGCGCCTTCGTGCGCCTCCACGTTATCCATGTCGCCGGCATTTACCGCCAGGTCCTCGAGGGCGTCCGGCGATGAGTCGATCCCAATCACTTTCCCGGCGAGTTCCGCCAGCGGCAGTGTGAGGAATCCGGCGCCGCAGTATGCATCCACCACGGTATCGAGCGGCCCGGCCTGGGCGTAGTCGAGCACCACCTGCTGCATCGCCTCAGCCGCGGCCGTGTTGGTGTGGAAAAAGCTGCGGGCGGAGATCCGGTAGCGCCGGCCAGCGACCTCTTCCTCGATCCAGGGCTGGCCGATGAGCGGCTGAACGCCGCGGCGAGCCAGAAGCGCAACCGACGCCGGGAGGTCCAGCTCGAGTTCCGGCTGCTCATCGCCCTCTCCCTCTAACAGGATGAGCTGCTGCCCCGTATTCAGCCCTGCGCGCAGATGGATCGCCGACAGACCGGGCCAGCTCACTTGCAGCGCATCGTGCATTTCGTCGAGCAGATCGGGCAGCAGCAGGCACTTCTCGATCGGGATGATGTCGCTGCCTCCCGCCCGCCGGTAGCCGGGGCGCCCGTCTGGCGCAATCCCAAACCCAGTCTGGTTGCGGTAGGCATAGTCCAGGTATCCCTCGTCTGCTCGCCATCGCCGCCGCCGGCGGCGACGATGGTGTCGCGAACGACCGGCTCCGCGATGCGTCCGAGCCGGCGCAACTGGTCGGCCAGGATCTCCCCCTTCATCTCCGCCTGCCGCTCGTAACGGATGTGCTGCCACTGGCAGCCGCTGCACTTTCCCGGCCCGAAGTAGATGCAAGGCGGGTCGACGCGGTCGGGGCTCGGGCGCAACACTTCCACCAACCGGGCGCGCGCCCATCTTTCCTTCTCCTCGACAATTTCCGCGCGCACCCGCTCGCCTGGGATGGCGTACGGAACGAAGATCGCCTTGCCCTGGTAACGGCCCATCGCCTCGCCACCGTGCGCCATGCCGTCCATGTCAAGCTCAATCAGGCTGCCCATGATCACTCCGTTTCTTCCGGTTCGGTTCGCCTGCCGGCGGCGCCGGGCTCCTCTTGATCAGCCAGTTGCTCCAGCACGCGCTCTTGTGTGCCGGCGGCATAACGCCACATGAAGAGGGAAGCCGCCAGCATCGCGATCCCCAGGACCGCCCATTCCCGCCACCCAAACGATGTGGCGTGCGCTCCCGTCCACACTCCCACGGCAGATGTGGGGATACGCCCTACTGCGGCGACCAACAGCAGCGATCTGACCGGCAGCGACGTAAGTCCCGCAGCATAACAGAGCAGGTCGTCAGGCAGAAACGGGATCAGGAACACCAGGAAGAAGAAGCGCAGCCCCCGCCTCGCTGCCAGCCGGTCGACCTGGCGGAGCGATTTCGAATCGAGGATACGGCTGAGAAGCGGCCTGCCCGCCACACGGCCGAGCCCTATGGCGATTCCGGAACCGAGCACCAGTCCGATCTCGGTGTAGAGCATTCCCGGCCAGAATCCGTACAGGTACCCTGCGATGAATTGGATCGGCTGCCCCGGAACCGGGGCCGTCACCACCTGCAAAACGGTCAGGCCGATCATCACCAGCGGCCCGGCGGCGCCTGCCGCGCGTATCCGCTCTGCGACCTGGTTCGGGTTCGTGACGAGCGCTGCAACCTCCTCGCGCCAGATCACCAGCGGTGACAGCAGCAACAGCGCGACGGCGACCGCGACGAGCGCGCGTAACCACCAGCGCGGCCTGTCATGCCCCACGGGCGCCTCCTTGTTCCGTTGTGACCGCGCGCGCTATAATCGCCTCATGTCTGCTCATGCCAGCCGTAACTACCTCTATCTGCTCGTGTTCGCCGCCGGCTTCACGACCCTCGCAGTTGAGCTCACTGCTTCTCGCCTGCTCGATCCCTGGTTTGGCAACTCGGTCATCGTCTGGGCCGCGCTGATTGGCCTGATCATGTTGTACCTGGCGCTCGGCTACTGGTTCGGCGGGATGTTCGCCGACCGCTCGCCGCACCTGGTCACGCTGCTGCGCCTGGCCGGATTGGGCGCGCTCGGCGTGGGGCTGGTGCCGTCTGTGGCACGGCCTGTTCTGCAGATCGCCAGCGGCGGATTCGCCGACTTCAATCTCGGTCTCCTGGCCGGGAGCATGGCGGCGGTCGCGCTGCTCTTCGCTGTGCCCGTGACGCTGCTGGCGTGCGTGACGCCGTTCGCGCTGCGCCTGACGCTGAAGGACGTCAACATCAGCGGGCAGGTGGCCGGGCGCCTCTATGCGCTGTCCACAGCAGGCAGTATCCTCGGCAGCTTCGTGCCGGTGCTGGTGCTGATACCGAACGCCGGAACACGTGCGACCTTTGGCGCCGTCGCGGCCGCGCTGCTGGCGGTCGTGGCGCTCGGCTTCCTGTTCGCCCGCCGCCCGCCGGAGCTGCTGCTCTCGCTGCTCGCGGCTGCGTTCGTGGCGTGGCTGGCGTTCCGGCCGGCCGGACCGATCAAGCCGGCCGCCGGGCTGGTCTTCGAGACGGAGTCGACCTTCAACTATATCCAGGTGCTAGACGCCGGGTTCGAGCGACAGTTGCGCCTGAACGAAGGGGAAGGGATCCATTCCGTCTACCGGCCTCCGGGCACACTCGCCGACGGGATCTGGGACTACTTCCTGCTTGCCCCCGCCTTCAACCCGGCGCCCTACGGCCCGGAACAGGTGCAGCGCATCGCCCTGCTCGGGCTCGCCGCCGGCACCATGTCCGAACTGTACACACAGGCCTACGGCCCGATCCCGATCGATGGCGTCGAGCTCGATCCCGCCATCATCGAGGCAGGGCGGCGCTATTTCGACATGACGGAGCCGAATCTGACGGCGGTGGCAGGCGACGCGCGCCGCTTCCTGCGCACCGGCGAGCAGCGCTACGATGTGGTCGCCGTCGACGTCTACCGGCCGCCGTACATCCCGTTCCACCTGACCACGACCGAATTCTTCGCCCTGGCGCGCGATCACCTGCGGGAGAATGGTGTGGTGGTGGTGAACGTGGGTCGTACGCATACGGATTTCAGTCTCGTGGATGCCATCGCCGCCACAATGGGCGCCGTCTTCCCATCGGTCTTTATCGTGGATGAGCCGGACGAAGGAAGCGATCTCGGTAACAGCATGGTAGTGGCCACGCGCAATCGTTCGACCCTCGCCGACCTGCAGGCGAACCTCGCGGCTTTCCGGCATCCGATGCACGTCGAGGTGGCCCGGCGCGCCCTGCCCCACGCTCGTGTTGCTGCCCCACCACCGGGCACGCCCGTCTTCACCGACGACCGTGCTCCCGTCGAGCAGGTAGTCCACGCGCTGGTGTTTCGCTACATGCTGGGGCAGGATTAGCGATCCTGGTCCCGCGGCGCCAGGAAACACTCCAGCCCGCTCACGATCCCCGCAGCGGCCAGCCCGGGCTGCTGCGTCAAAAGCCGCCGGTCGCGCTTCAGGAAGCCCGTCTCCAGGATAGCTGCCGGCGTGCTCGGCGCGATCTCGCGGAAGGCGTGGTACTCCCGCATGTCGTACGTTACGGTGTTGGGATGGCGCGGCAGCCCGGTGGCGCGACCGTACCCGTCCCACAGGCAGTCCGCCAGCGTCTCGCTCGCCAGGCTGCCGCCGTCGAGGCTGGCCACCTTGTAGCCGCTCAAATCGACCCCGCACGAATCTGCATGGATGCTCACGAAAGCGTCTGCTCGATAGCCCTTCAGCCGCGCGTCGAACTCGTTCAAAAGCTCCACCTGTGCCCCACGGCGGGCCAGCTCGGGCAGCAGCTCTTTCGCCACCCCCTGGTTGACCGATGCCTCGGTCAGTCCGTCTGGGCACACGGCGCCGGAGTCGTTGCCGGCGTGCCCCACGACCACCCCGATGCGCCGGCCTTCCAGGGTCGTGGGCGCGCCAGCCAGCCGCGCCAGCCAGCGCGGCCCAATGCCGGAGCGGAGCGTCAGCCAGCCCCAGGCGGCGCCCATCAGCCCCAACAGGATCAGCGCGACGATGATCCGCCGCCGCAGGCGGACCCAAAAGCCTTCACGCGACCGTGTCCGGCGCGGTCGTGTGGCGGTTCTCCTCGTCGTCGTCCTTTGCTGCGGCATGAGCGGATTGTAGCACACGACGGCCGGCAAACGTCCCAACAGGAAACCCGGCCGCCTGTGTGAACGAAAAGACGCCCGTGGGTTCCCACGAGCGTCCTTTGGGATGGATCGCCATGCGGCGTGCGCTTACGCCCGCAGCAGCCTCATCCCGTTGGCGATCACCAGCAACACCGATGCCTGGTGTACCAGCATGCCGCCGGACATGTGCACCTCGCCCAACAGCACGCCGAGAAGCAGCGCCGAGACCGTGATCAGGGCCACGGCCACATTCTGGCGGATGTTGCGCACCGTCGCGCGGGAGAGGCGGATGGCTTCGGGCAGCTTGTCCAGGTCGTCGGCCATCAGCGCCATATCCGCCGTCTCGATGGCCACGTCCGTACCCGCGGCTCCCATAGCGATGCTGACGTCCGCCGCTGCCAGCGCCGGGGCGTCGTTGACGCCGTCGCCGACCATCGCCACGACGTGCCCTTCCTTCTGCAGGCTGCGGATCACTGCCAGCTTGTCTTCGGGCAGCATTCCCGCATGCACTTCGGTGATCCCCACCGCCCCGGCAACCGCTTCAGCGGTCCGCTTCTCGTCGCCGGTCAGCATCACGATCCGCTTCACTCCCTGCGCCCTCAGCCGGGAGATCGCCGCGGCCGCGTTGTCGCGAACGGGATCGGAAATACCCAGCGCGCCCAGCACCTGCCCATCCACCGCTACCAGCACGGCCGTCTGCCCGCGTTCCTTCAGGGCATCGAGCGTGCGCCCGGCCCGCCCATCCACGGCGATACCCAGTCGCTCCATCAGCGCCGGCGTACCGACGGCGATCGTCTGCCCGTCGAAGAGCGCCGTGACGCCGCGGCCGGTATACGCCTCGAACTCTGACGCCTGGGGTATCGTCCCCAGTCGCTGCGCTCCCGCCACGATCGGCCGCGCCAGCGGGTGCTCCGAGCCTGCCTCGGCAATGGCGGCCCAGCGCAGGATCTCGTCCTGGCCCGACGCATCCGGCTGCGAACCCACTGCCTGCCACAGGATCTGTGGCTGCGGCGCCGTTTCGCTCACCGCCACGGCAAATGCGGGCCGGCCCGGCGCGACGCGGTATCCTTCCGGCCGCAGGTCGACGATCTCAACCAGGCGCGGCTTGCCTTGCGTGAGCGTGCCGGTCTTGTCGAGCGCCAGCGCCGTCACGCGGCCGGCGTTCTCCAGGTGCTCGCCGCCCTTGATCAGGATACCGCGCTGCGCCGCTCGCCCGATCCCTGCAACGACGGAAACCGGCGTCGAGATCACCAGCGCGCCTGGGCAGCCGATCACCAGTAGCGTCAGCGCCAGCTCGACATCCCGGGTGAGCGCAAACACAACGGCGCTGAGTGCGATGATGGCCGGGGTGTACCAGCGGGCAAAGCGATCGATCAGTTGTTGGGCCGGCGCCTTCGCTTCCTGCGCTTCCTCGACGCGGCGGATAATGCGAGCCAGGGTCGTGTCGGCGCCCACGCCGCTCGCCCGCACGTGGAGCAGTCCTTGCTGGTCCACCGTCCCGGCAAATACCCGGGAGCCTTCTGTCTTCTCGGCAGCAATCGGCTCGCCCGTTATCGCGCTTTCATCCACGGCAGCGCGCCCCCATATCACCTCTCCGTCTACGGGCACGCGCGCCCCGGCTTGATCACCACCGTCTCGCCGGGCTCGACTTCGTACGGCATCACCTCGATCTGCTGCCCATCGCGCAACACGATCGCCGTGGTAGGGGCGAGATCGAGCAGCTGCGTGAGCGCCTGCCGGGTCCGGCTCAACGTTCGCGCCTCGAGGTAACCGCCGAAGACGAACAGGAAGGTCACAACCGCCGCCTCCCAATTTTCCCCGATGACCAATGCCCCGCCGGCAGCGATCGTGACCAACAACTCGATGCTGGCGTGCCGGTTGCGCAGGCCGGCCAGCGCCCGCCCTGCGATGTCTGCCCCCGCGATCACCGCGGATGCAAACAACAGCAGATCCGCCGGCGCGTCCCATCCGGCCAAATAGCGCAGCGCGACGGCCAGCAAGATCAGGGTCGCCGTGATGATCGTCAGGTTTCTGCGGCGCAAGGCCGGGCTTCCCCACCATCCAAACAGCTTATTCATCGTGAACTCCCCACACCATCCACTCACACCCGTCCGTCGCCACAGAACAACCGCGAAGCGGGCCGGTCTCATCCGCTTAGAATGCGGCTATTTTCGCCTCGTAGCCCGCTTCGCGGACCGCCTTGACGAGATCAGCGGCCTTCGCCTCCGCCTCGTGTTCCACTTCGATCCGACCGGTGTTGAAAAAGACGCGGGCTTCCTTGACACCGTCGACGTTCTTCAGAGCCTTCTCGATCTTTGCCACACACGACGGGCACGTGAGCTCCTGGCTGCGCAGAATCGACTTCATTTTTCCGTACTCCCTTCTGACTATCCTTATTGTGATCACATCATGACAGCCAGAAGCCGGTAAGTCTTTGATCTGGCGCAACTAATCGCGCCAACACGAAACCTGCTCACCAGATGGGCAACCGTGGAAGATGAGTTCGGGGCGCCGGTCGAGAGCAGCCGGATAGGTGCGGGAAGAGCCGGTTGCCTTGTCTTACGGTAAAGTTGAGAGGAGTTCAGCGGTTGCGGGGAGAAGCGATGGCGGCGACAGGTGAGAGGGAGTCGCCGTCAGCATTGCGCAAGCTCTGCCAAGGCCTGCCGGTCCACGATGGCGATCCACTGCCGGCCGCTGTCGATCGTTCCGGCCTTGCGCAATTGCGCCACGACCCTGCTGGCCGTCTCCAGCGTAACGCCGGACATCTCAGCCAGGTCCTGGCGCGAGAGAGGCGTCTGGATCAAGATGCGGCCGTCCTTCTCCTCGCCCAGGCGATCGGCAAGGCGCAGCAGCGTGGCGGCGATGCGGCTCTCCGCCGGTTGAGCGCTCCATTGGCGAAGGGTGTCTTGAGCGAAGTGCAGGCGTTCGGTCACGGCCGCGAGCACGGCCAGTGCGACCGGTGGATGTTCTCGCAGTATCTCCAGGAAGGCATCGGCGGCGACCGCCAGCACGCAGCAATCGGTTTGTGCGCAGGCGGTATCCGGATATTCCTCGTTCCCCAGAGCCGTGAGGCTGCCGAAGAATTCTCCCGGCCCGAGCAGTTCCAGCAATACATCGTTTCCGGCCATCGTGTGGCGTAGCAATTTTATCTTTCCCGTCGCCACAACATAGAGCCGCTCGGCCGGCGCCCCCGATGAATAGATCGTCTGTCCCGCATGGAAACCGTATTCCATGAAGCGATTGTTGGCCGTCACCAGCTCATCGCGCGAGAGACCTGCGAGGAAAGAGACTCTTTCGAGCACGCTCAGCCTCACCTCGATGGAGCAGCTGTGCGCCTCAATCGACTCATCCTCGAGTGGCGTATGACGCCTGTTTCCGAGCTCGAACCGGTTCATGCCCTGCATCTTTAACACACCTCGGCTACTCGGCCAGGGGTAGTGCTTACCGGCTCCGGGCATTTGACTAGTCTAGTTGCGGCGGGTATAGTGCAGCGCGCCACTTAAGCCTAATAGGACGTGTAGGGTTTATGTCAGACCTGGGGCGCCTCTTGTACGAGGCGCGTGAAGCAAGACGTCTCTCGCTCGCCGACATCGAATCGGCGATTCGCGTGCGCCAAAAATATCTTATAGCTCTCGAGGACGGCAACTACGCTGCTCTTCCGCCCGCGGCCATCGCACGCGGCTTCCTTCGCAATTACGCCAGATTCCTCGGGTTGGAGCCGGAGGAAGTGCTGGAGCTCTATATGGCCGAGACCGGCCAATCGTCGGCGCCGCTGGCCTTGTCGCCGATCGCTCCCGTCCGCCAGGTGGACTATCGCCCGCTGGAAGCGGAGTTGATGACGGCGCCGGCGAGTGGATGGTGGCGCTGGGTAGTTGCTCTGATGGTCGTTGCCGGTCTGGTGGCCGGTGTCTGGTGGGTGTTGAACCAGGGGATCGATTGGACGAACATGCTTCGTGACCTGGGGCCGCAACGTGGCGCGGCGGCCGTCAGCAGCCCTACGCCTTCCCGGTCAGCCCAGGTTACTACCTCTCCCCCCGCAGCGCGCGGAGCCGGGCCTACCGCGACGCTACCGGTAGCGCCCACGGAAGAATCCACGCCGCCGGCGACGAGCGCTTCCGGGGTCCTCCGGCTACCGATCCCGACGGCGCAACCCACCATAACGCCGACTGCGACGCCGGCTCCCACCAGCACGCCGGAGCCGCCCCAGCGCATTATCCTGACCGTGACCGCCTCGCAGCGCGCGTGGGTACGGGTGTCGGTTGACGGCGCCGTAGCATACGAAGGGACATTCGAGCCCGCCCAGTCTCGCACCTGGGAAGCCGCACAATGGATCTCCCTGCGTTCCGGCAATGCCGGCGGTGTGTCGCTGGTACTGAATGACAACGATCTGGGCGTACCCGGTGCGTCTGGCCAGGTGATAGCGAAGAACTGGGTGCTGGGCGCCGATGGCCGGATCGAAGAGGCGGTAGCAGCGCCGAATAACCCGAACATGTTGGTAACGGTCACGCCGTCCAGATAGCGGCGGCAGGCTTATCGAACACGCAACGGAGCAGACGGGTTCCCGTCTGCTCCTTCCATTTTCTGTGCCAGCGGAATGGGCTTTCCGGGGGTTGTATCGTGAAATACTACTTGATGACGTTAGGCTGTCCGAAGAACAGCGTGGATAGTGAGGGAATGGCGATGCTGCTGGGCCAGGCGGGCTACGACGGCACCGCCCGCGCGGCAGAAGCAGACGTGATGATCGTGAATACCTGCGGCTTCCTGCAGGCGGCCGAGGAGGAATCGCTCGCCGAGCTGCGCGAGCTCGCCCGCCATAAGCGCAAGCACCAGTTGTTGATCGCGGCCGGCTGTATGGCGCAGCGAAACGGCGAGCGGATCGTGCGCGAGGTGCCGGGCGTTGACGGGCTGCTGGGAACCCGTCGCTGGATGGAGATCGTGCCGTTTATCGCTGGATTGCGCGGCGGCGTCGGCGCACGCCGGCGCGGGCGGTACGAGCTGTTGGGTGATCCCGACGCGCCCCTCGCCGGACCGGTGCTGCGCCCACCCGTTGCCAGCGGCAGCGCTTACCTCAAGATCAGCGAAGGGTGCAATGCCCCCTGCGCGTTCTGCACCATCCCGAGCTTCAAGGGCAAGCTGCGCAGCCGCCCGCTGCCGGCGGTTGTGTCCGAGGCGCAGGCGCTCGTCGCCGCCGGTGCATCCGAGTTGATCCTGATCGCGCAGGACACAACCGACTACGGGCGCGATCTGGGGATGAAGGACGGGTTGGCGGCGCTGATCGGCGAGCTGCTGGGGCAGGTGGATGCCCGGTGGTTCCGTATCCTTTACGCCTATCCGGGCCACGTTACCCCTCGCCTGATCGAGACGATGGCCTCTGACCCGCGGGTCTGCCACTACCTGGACATACCACTCCAGCACGGGCATCCCGCGACGCTGCGCCGCATGCTGCGCCCCGCCAACGTACCGGCACAGATCGATACGTTCGCGAAAATGCGCGCCGCCATGCCTGACATGGCTTTACGCAGTACCTTCATTGTGGGATATCCGGGTGAAACCGAAGAGGAGTTCGCCGGGCTGCTGGAGTTCCTGGAGACGATCCAGTTCGACAGAGTCGGCGCCTTCACCTTCAGCCCCGAGCCGGGGACCCCGGCTGCCTCGCTGCCGGATCACGTGCCGGCCGAGCTGCAGCAGGAACGCTACGAGCGTTTGATGGAGCGACAGCAGCGCATCTCGCTGGCACGCAACCAGTTACAGGTGGGTCGCAGGCTGGACGTTTTGGTAGAGGCAGAGGGACAGTTGGAAGACAGGAAAGGCCGCGTGAGCCTGGCGCGCAGCTATCGCGATGCACCGGAGATCGACGGGCTGGTGATCGTGCCCGGAGTCCTGCCCCCCGGCGTCTTCACGCAGGTGCAGGTGACGGGAGCGCTGGAGTACGACCTGCTGGCGGAACAGCGCCCCTCCGGCAACGAGCTCGAGCTGCAACCGGCTCACTTAATGACGCGATAGTCTCCGTCTACCACGTCGCCTTCGCCCCGGCTGCGGGAGCGCGTCCGGCCGGCCATGTTTTCCAGATGCTCGCGCACGACACCGGGAGGCGCCATCTGGATGAACAGGCGGGTGGCCAGCGCCAGCACCGCCAGATCGTCCACCTGGCCCAGCACCGGGATCATGTCGGGCAGCAGGTCGATCGGCATCAGCAGATAAGCGCCCAGCGCGGCCGGCACTGCGAACTTGGCGAACTTGCCCATGCGCGGGTCGCGAAACAGGCGCCACACCAGGTTCGCATTCTTCAACAGATCTGCAATGATCCCCGCCTTCGCTGCGGGGTTCGTTGTATTTGCCATCAGACTACCTCAATTGCGTTATGTTGCTTGTCAACGCCGCCGCCTGCGCGTATAATCCGAACTGCTGTTCGCCCGCGACCGTCGACACTGCCGCAGAATTCTGCCGGGAATAGCTCCGAGTGTATGTATGGAGGGCAACATAGCCCCGGCAGGAGGGCGAACGAACCCGATTTCGTGGATAGGATCCGCATGCGCCCACTCATCCGCAGCCTGGCCGACCACCCGATGGCGCTATTACGCGGCATTGCCGAAGTACACGGCATCGAGCCGCTCAGCAACGTACGCGAGGAATTGGCCGCGCAGTTGGGCGTCGTCCTGGCGGAGCCGGAGCTTCAGGATCGCTTTTTGGAACGCTCCTCTCCAGAGGCCCGGGCGGCCTGGCAGGCCCTTCAGGCGCACGCCGGCCGCATAAAAGTGCCGGCATTCTCTCGCTCCTACGGTGCGCTGCGCCCGGTCGGGCCGGGCAAGGCGGAGCGAGAGGCGCTGTGGCGCACGCCGGCCAATGCGACCGAAGAGCTGTGGTATGCGGGCCTGCTCTTCAAAGCCTTTGCCGAAGCCGGCGGCGGCACGGCAGAATACTATTATATTCCGGATGACCTGCTCAGACAACAGCCCCCACACCGGCCTCCGTACATGGCAACTCTGCCTCCTGCGCCATCAGCCGGCGAGCGATTCCTGACCGCCGGCAACAGTCTGGCGGTAGACGTGTGCGCCCTGTTGTTGTGGGTCAAGCGTGCCGGACCGCGTGCGAACGCCGGAAAGGGGCTGCGAGAAGGGGAGATCGAGCGCCTGCTCCCGCAACTGCTGCTGCCCGACCCGCTGCGCGCCGAACTGCTGTTAGCCCTGGCGTTGGACGCCGGCTGGCTGGAGACGGAGCGCAGTCGCCTCGCCTGGCGTCCGGCCGCGGTTGAAGGCTGGTTGCGCGCCGGCTTGCAGGAGCAGACGACCCGGCTGTTCGAGCTGTGGCGCTCTTCTCGCCGGTGGAACGACTTGCGCCATACCCCCGGCCTGCGCATCGAAGGGGAGTGGAGCAACGATCCGCTGCTGGCGCGCGAGGCGCTGCTCGCTCTCTTGCGCGTCACGCAGCCCGGCCACGCCTACGCCGTCGAGGACGTCGTGGCCAGGATTCGCACCGAGCAACCGGATTTCCAACGACCCGAGGGGAACTACGAGGCCTGGTATCTCCGCGATGCCGGCAGCGGCCAATCGCTGATGGGGTTTGAAGCCTGGGACCAGGTAGAGGGACGGCTGCTGCGCTTTCTGTTGGCAGGCCCCCTTTTCTGGCTGGGAGCCGTAGACATCGCTGCCGGCGCCAATGGCGCCGGCCCCAACGGCCGGTACCTCTTCCGCCCGGCGGCGCATGGTGCAGCCTGGATCGGCGGCGCCGAGCTGCCCGAGCCGGAGGCGCCCGGACGTCTCCAGGTGGCCGCCGATTACACCGTGACTGCCCCGCTGGATCTCCCCTTGTGGGACCGCTTCCGGCTGCTGCGGTTCACTGAGCGGGCAGACGAACCTTACGTGCCCGGCCAGCCAACGCGGCACCGCATCACGCGGGCAGGCATTGACCCAGGCGCGCGGCGAACGGCTCGAGATCGGGCGCATCGAGCAGTTCCTGCGCCGGGCCAGCGGCGACCGGTTGCCGCAACAGGTCAGCGCTGGGCTGGTACGGTTCGGGCAGGTGAAGGGTCGCGTGCGCCTGAGCCGTGGGGCGGTGCTGCGCGTGCGAGACGCGAATCTCCTCGCCACCCTTCGTGCCGATACGGAGATTGGCCCCCTGCTTGGCGAGCTGCTGAGCGCGCAGTCGGCGCTGGTGCCCGAGCCAAACGTGGAGCCGCTCCTGTCCACGCTCGCAGACTCCGGCTACGACATACAGGTGGATTGAACTCATGCCGATCGATCAGGCCGCGCTCGAGCGGCTTCGCCGTCTCCGCATCGCCGGAGTCCAGCGCGGGATGCCGCCCGCGTCTCGCGCCCCGGCGCGGGATCACCGGCCGCGGCCCGTAGACGCGGCGCTGCTGGGCGAGCCGGTTTCCACCGCCTACGGCGATGCGTGGGTACGAACGGCGGTATATCCACTCTCGATTGCGCCCGAGCTCGCGGCGCCGCTTGGACTCTCTGCCGGAGCGCTTGCTTCGTTGGCGGCGAACCCTGCGCTTGCAGGCGTGCCGGCAGCCGGGTTGGGTTTCGTAGATACCGAGACGACCGGCCTATCCACCGGCACGGATACCTACACCTTCCTGATCGGTCTCGGGCGCTACGAGGATACGAGCGAGGGCCCCGCCTTTGTGGTGCGCCAGATCTTCATGCGCCACCCGGCCGAAGAGGAGGCGCAGCTCGAGCTGTTCGAAGACGCAGCGTCCGCGCTGTCGGGCGTGGTCTCGTTCAACGGGCGTGCCTTCGATCTGCCCCTGCTGGCCAACCGCGCGATCCTGAATCGCCGCCGGCCCGCACTGGCAACCACGCCGCACCTTGACCTGCTGCCTCCTGCGCGGCGGTTGTGGCGCGCCCACTGGGGTTCCTGCGCGCTCTCCGACCTGGAACGCAACGTATTGGGTGTGGCGCGGACCGAGGAAGATGTGCCCGGGTGGATGATCCCGGCGATCTACACGGACTACTACAAGCGGGGCGCGAACGTCCATCTCATCAACGCCGTCTTCTACCACAATCTCGAGGACATCCTCTCGATGGTCCGCCTGCTCGGGCTGGCCGGTGCGCTCTTCGAACGCGCGGCTGCGCACGAAATGCTGGATCGCCTGCATCCGGTGGAGTGCTGCAGCCTGGCGCGCTGCTACGCATCGCTCGGATGGATCGACGAGGGCGTGAGAGCGTACCGGGTCGCGCTTGCCGGCCTGTCCGTACCGTCCGAGCGCAACGCGGCGCTGCGCGATCTGATGTTCTTGCTCAAGCGCACGGGGCGGCGCGCCGAGGCGGCGGAGTTGTGCGAGGAGTGGATCGGGACGGTTCCAGACGCAGAGATCACTCCCTACGTCGAGCTGGCGAAGTACCATGAGTGGCACACGGGGCAACTCGAGGCAGCGCGGGGCTGGGTGGCGTGGGCGCTGCACATCGCCCAGAGCCGGCCCGCGCTCTATCTCGCTGCCGAGCGGGATAGTCTGGAGCATCGCCGCCAACGGCTTGAGCGCAAGCTGGCCGGCCTGAATGCGGCGAGCCCGGCAGACGAGTAACAACTGCCACGAGACCGCGAATTCCAGCATTCTCGTCCACCTCTCTTGCCGTATCGGTCCGCTTTGTAACGCGGCGTCTCGGTGCTAGACTGACCGCACACGGAAGGAGATGGCCGGCCTATGAAAATCGAGAGTACTTCGCTTCCGGGGGTGCTGGTGATTACCCCGCGTCTTCTCCGATCACCGCGGTTTCTTTATGGAGAGCTATAACCAGGCCAAGTACGCTGCGAACGGGATCGAAACGGTCTTCGTCCAGGATAACCACTCTCGCTCCATTCGAAATACAGTCCGCGGCCTGCACTACCAACTGCCTCCCGCAGGTCAGGTCAAGCTCATCCGCGCGGCTCGCGGCGCCGTATGGGACGTCGCCGTCGACGTCCGGGTGGGTTCGCCCACTTTCGGGAAGTGGGTGGGCGTGGAACTGAGCGAGGACAACTTCCGGCAGCTATACATCCCCATCGGGTTTGCGCACGGTTTCTGTGCGCTGACCGACGTAGCCGAGGTGCTGTACAAGACGAGCCACGGATACAGCGCCGAGCACGAACAGGGGATCCTGTGGAATGATCCAGAGCTGGGCGTCCAGTGGCCGTGTGAGGAGGCGTTGCTGTCCGAACGCGACCAACAGGCGCTGAGCCTGCGTGACTACCTGGCGCGCGTCCCCTTCCGCTACGAGGGCGAACCTGTTTCATGACGCAGCGCGCAGCCTAAGTGGCGGATTGTCACAAATACCACTTGTAGCCTATCTGCCGCGCGCGTAGAATATTCCGGTGCAGATCGACCGCACGAGAAGGAGTCCGTTATGGCATACATGTTTCCTAGCGTTGAGTGGGTGGCGCAGCTCCAGCACGAAGTCAACAACAGTGCCGCCTACGCCAGCTCCGGCAAGACATGGGAAGGCGATTTTTACTTCATTATCCAACACGAGGGCGGACCGGTGCCCGAACAGAGGATGTATCTGGACCTTTGGCACGGGAAGTGCCGTGAGGCACACCTCGTCACCGGGCCGGAGAGCATAACGCCGGAATTCACAATCACCGGGACCACCAAGACCTTCCGGAAGATCTTTGAGAAGAAGTTGGATCCCATCCAGGCCCTCATGACCAAGCAGCTGAAGCTGCAGGGCAACATGATGAAGATCATGCGCTCGGTCAAGGCCACGCTCGATCTCGTAAACTGCTGTTCGCTCATCGACACGGTCTACCCCGACGCGCAGCCGGCGAAACAGTAGCTCCTTCCGGCGCCGGCAAGTTGAAGGCCGGCGTATGCGTTTCCGTTTGCCGCATGCATGCAGGAGGAGCCGATGTGGTTCTTTAACAGCCCCGAAATCGTGTACGGTGAAGGCGCGCTGACATATCTGGACGAGATCCAGGGCCGGCGCGCTTTTGTTGTGACAGATCCCGTCTTACATAAGATGGGGTTCACGGAAACCGTGGCGGAGCATTTGCGCGGCGCCGGCCTGGAAGTGGCATTCTTTGCCGAGGTAGAGCCCGAGCCGTCGCTGCAGACGGTGCGTCGCGGCGCCGAACAGATGCGTGCTTTCGAGCCCGATTGGATCGTGGGTCTCGGCGGCGGATCACCCATGGACGCGGCGAAGGCGATGTGGGTGCTCTACGAACGCCCCGACCTCAGTCCGGAGGAGATCAGCCCGCTGGTCAGGCTCGGCATCGGCGAGAAGGCGCGCCTGATCTGCATCCCCACGACCTCCGGCACCGGCTCTGAAGCGACATGGGCGACGGTGTTGACCGATACCGACGAGGGACGCAAACTCGGACTCGGTTCGCGCGAGACGATGGCGACGCTGGCGATCGTCGACCCATCGCTCACCGCGGGGCTGCCCCCACGCATCACCGCAGACACCGGTATCGACGTCCTGACGCATGCCATCGAGGGATACACCAGCCTGTGGCACAACGACTTCTGTGACGGCTTATGCTTGAAGGCCGCGGAGCTTGTCTTCGAATACCTGCCGCGCGCCGTCGCGGATGGCAGCGATCTCGAGGCGCGCGAGAAGATGGCAAACGCAGCCACGATCGCCGGTCTCGGGTTCGGCAATTCGATGGCGGCGTTGGCGCATGCGATGGGCCACTCGCTCGGCGCCAGTTTCCACCAACCGCACGGCCGCTGCGTCGGCCTCTTCCTGCCGTACACCATTCGCTACGTCGCGAGTGGTGGTATGGCGCGGTATACCGACATTGCCTATGCGTTGAGGCTGCCGGCGGCGGATGAGGCGAGCGCAGGAGCGGCGCTGGCAGACGCAGTGGAAGGGCTGATGCGCAAGGTCGGGCAGCCCGTGACCGCCGCCGAGATGGGGATCGAGCGCGACGCATACGAGCAGATGCTCGAGCATCTGTGCGATCATGCTGAGATGGACACGCAGATCGTGATGTCCGCCCGTATCCCTGAGCGCGACGAGTTGGTCGAGTTGTACCGGTGCGCCTATGATGGCAGCGCTGTGACATTCTAGGCAAGGAGTTGCCTGTGTTTGGATACATGAACCGGCTGCTGAGGGTCAATCTGACCTCTGGCCAGGTTTGGGATGAGCCGCTCAACGAGGAGTACGCACGCAAGTTCGTGGGCGGCAGCGGGCTGGGCGCCCGCTATCTCGCCGACCTGGCCACCGCCGGCACCGATCCACTCGGACCGGACAACCCGCTCATCTTCATGACCGGTCCGTTCGTCGGCACCCAGGTGCCGGCCGCCGGGCGCTACGAGGTGGTGGCGCGATCACCCCAGACCGGATTCACCGGCGAGGCGAACAGCGGCGGCTTCTTCGGTCCCGCCATGCGTCAGGCCGGATACGACGGCATTATCATAACCGGGCGGGCTACGCACCCGGTCTATCTCAGCATGATCGAGGGCCAACCACCCGCACTGCACCCGGCCGATCACCTGTGGGGATTGGATAGCTACGCCACGCAAGAGCGAATCCGCGAGGAAGTGGGCGAGCCGAAGGCCCGCGTCGCGTGCATCGGGCCGGCCGGGGAGCACCTGGTACGCTACGCTGCGGTGATGAACGACGCCGGGCGCGCTGCTGCGCGCACGGGCATGGGCGCCGTCATGGGCAGCAAGAATCTCAAAGCGATCGTCGCATACGGGCGTTCCAAAGTCCCGGTGGCCGACGAGGCGGGCTTCAAGCAGGTGCTGAAGGAGACATTCAGCGCGGTCGCCGATGATATCTCCGCGGCAGATGCTGCGCCTGGGCGGCACCGTCTTCTATGCAGACGTCGGGTCCATGTACGGCGATCTGACGGCGAAGTACTACACTCAGAGTGGTCTCCCCGAAGCCGAAGAGACACTGAACTCCGGCTACATGAACGACACCATCTTCGACCGCGCTGCTTCCTGTTACCGCTGCCCGATTGTGTGCAACCGGGTGGTGCATCTGGACAAGTACAACGAGCCGGAAGTGGATGGTCCCGAGTACGAGACGATGGTTGGCTTCGGGTACCAGATGGGCGCAACCGAGCTCGAAGGGGTCACATACGCCGGACACTTATGCAACCTGTACGGCATGGACACGATCAGTGCGTCCTCCACCATCAGCTTTGCGTTCTACCTGTACAACGAAGGGATCATCTCCAAGGAGGACACCGGCGGCCTGGAGCTGGAATGGGGCAACCTGGACGTAGTACACCTGCTGCTGCGCGAGATATCGTGCCGCCAGGGTTTTGGGTCGCTGCTCGCCGACGGCGCGCTTGCGCTCGGCCGGCGCTTCGGCGTGCCCGAGCTGGCGGTCCAGGTCAAGAACCTCGAGGTCCCCTATCACGATCCGCGAGCGTTCGCTGCCATGGCAATCGTGCTCGCCACCTCGCCCCGTGGCGCCGACCACATGGCCGGCGATGCCTACATGGCGGAGCAGGGACGGATCCTGCCGGAGATGGGGATCGAATTCGGGGACCGTTTTGAGGAATCGCGTGCGAAGGCGGAGATGGCCGCCAACCTGATGAACTGGCGGGCGCTGACGAACAGCCTGATCCTCTGTCACTTCGAGGACCCCCCGGGGCCGCTGCTGCTCGGCCTGATAAATTCGGTCACCGGCTGGGACTGGAACTGGGACGATGCGCGGGTTACCGCAGAGCGCATCTTCACCCTGAAGCGAATGCTCAACCATCGCTTTGGGATGCAGCGGGAAGACGACGGGCTTCCGAAGCTGCTTCTCCGGCCACTCGAGGGTAGTACGGGCGGCTACGTACCTGATGTGCAACACCTGCTACAAATGACGTACGAAGTCCGAGGCTACGATCCGGATACTGCGCTGCCGTTGCGCGAGAAGTTGGATGAGCTCGGGCTCGAGTGGCTGTAGCGTATCTTCTGCTTGAGGTGTGTGAATGGCGTTTTACCGCGACTCGCAGATGTTCTGCGAGGTGATGGTCGATCTGTTCGAGCGAACGATGGCGCAACCCGACGCTGTGGATGCGATCAAGGCCAGCGGTCTCGTATTGCGCCTGATCACCACCGATCCACCGGCCGTGCTCGTGGTAGACGGCCGCTCCACCCCGCCGGGCTTTTCCTGCGGCAGCACGGCGGCCCGTGCAGACCTGGTGCTGCGCATGCCGGCCGACGTGCTTCATCAGGTATGGCTGGGACAGATCCGGTTGCGAGATGCGTTCTTCCAGGGTCAGATCAGGATCGAGGGGCCGCTGCTGCGCGCACTGACTCTGGCCGACCTCTTCCGCCAGGTTGAGGCGATCTACCCTTCCGTGCTGCAGGCGCGCGGCATGCTGGGCGGGCCGCCGAGTTAGTCGCAGCCGGCAAGGAGAAAAAAGGAACCCACTCGTGCGAGTGGGTTCCTTTTTTCTCAAGGCTTCTCGGGTGGTCGCCGGGTCCGTTTGGGTCGCGGCACCGAACGCGCCGTGCGCTCCGAAATGATCGTATCCAACTGGCCGGAGAGGGACGATATCCGCGCATTCAAGTTCGAAATGTCCTGGCGGGTCGGGATGTTGAGGCGGTTCAACACCGATTCCATCTGTTTCTCCATCTCTTCCCGCGCCGGCTCGGCAGTGGAGTAGGAGCGTCGCCTCAGGTCACTCACCATGCGCCGGGCATCCTTCTCGGCGACTTCGCCGCGCGAGACCATGCGCTCCGCCATCCCGGTAGCCTCGTCGATCGCCAGTCCCGCCACCCCGAGCCCTGTGACAAGTACCACTGACGCTAGCTCGGCGACGCTGCGCACGACGACCTGGCTCCGCTTCCCGATCTCCTTTAGTGCTGCACCAATATCTTCTCTGTTCGACATGTGCCGCTCCGCTGTTGATTCGTCTGATTGACACGGACGTTCTTCATAACGCATAGCGTCAGACCGGCATGTTATACCCGTCCAGACGCCGGTGTCAACCGCCTGGCCGGCACCGGGTGCGTCCGACGTTGGGGGCGAGCGGCTAGCCTCGATGTGGCATTGGTTGTGACGGGCGTCCTTCGCCAGGCTCAGGATGGAGTTGTCGGGTGTTTGCGACGATGCTAGTGGTCCGTTCAGGAGCCCCAAACTTGGGTGCGACAGACTATCGTTACCCCTGGACGGAACCACTCGCATCGGCGTCTCCAACTCTACAACTCCATCCTGAGCCTGTCGAAGGACGCCCGCTGCCCACACGATCTTGACCACCATGCTGAAGAACGGGTAAAGCCTCGGGCCGATCAAGTATCGTTCGGGTAGATACGTCGCCGCCACAGTCTCAGGTGCGCCGTATCCCCTCAGGAGATCGAGAATCAACGCGTCATCAACCGGCTGGCCCGACTCCTTACTGCGGTCTTCGAGCATATCCTCCAGCGAAGACCGGATTTCTCGTTCGATATCGACGCGGTTTTTCCTGGGCAAATGCTTGCCGACTTCGATCACGTAGCGATCGAGCAGCCCCTTATCATCTTCCTTCATTGCAGCAACTCCTCCATCATGCTGACGAGCTGACTCCATTCGGCCTTCAGTTGGGGTAGGATTTGCGCCCCCTGCCGGCTGATGGAATAGTAGCGGCGCGGGCGGTCACCCTCCACGCGCCAGTCGGACTGCAACAACCCCTGGGATTCGAGGCGGCGCAGCAGCGGGTACAGGGTTCCCTGGTCGACTTCCAGCCCCTTGTCCGATAGGAGCTTGATCAGAGAGTAGCCGTAGTGTTCCTCTCGCAACTGGTTCAGCACCGCCAGCACGATCAAGCCCCGCCGCAGTTCCAGGATGGCATTAGGTATGAACTCATCATTAGTGTTTGCCACATCTTACCTCTTGCCACACACTACCATGTGGCACACAGTATGTCAATACCTAATATTCGCCCGGCGACAGATGCGCATCCCTGCCGGTAGTTCCGCATCGGTCAACGCACAGGCCGGCAAGAAGGATCTGGCATTCGGACAACATAAAGGGGTGCGTCCCCAAGCAAAAGGACGTCGAATTACTGATAATCCGGGCGGCTGTGCGTTATGCATTGGAGGCTGGTTTCATCCGTTCTTGGCCGCAATGGCCCGGATCGTGTGCTTATCACCAGGCAACGTTTCCGTCGCTGATAACTTGCCCTCTGTCCGTTTGCCCGCAAAGGGGTTATTGAGCCCGTCCTTTTGTCCGGAGGAGATTATGGAAAAGCCCTGGCTGGCCAAGTACGAACCATCTGTACCGCCGTCGCTCTCGTTCCGTCGACCGCGCTGCACCAGATGCTGGATAACTCGGCGAGCAAGTTTGGCGACCGGCCTGCGATGCACCTGGTACTCCGGTATCTGGGACCGCTCACCATTGGCAGCCGCATGACCTACAAGGAGCTCCAAACGGAGGTCAACCGCTGCGCCGCAGCGCTTTACTCGCTGGGGGTCCGCAAGGGCGACCGGGTCGCAATCATGTTGCCCAACCTGCCCCAATTTGTCATTAGCTTCTATGGGGCGATCAAGCTGGGGGCGATCGTTGTCAACACGAACCCCACCTACACCGCGCGCGAGATCGAACACCAGTTTGCCGATGCCGGCGCCGAAACTGTGATCATGCTCAGCTCTTTTTACGAGAGGCTGAAAGATGTCCAGGCGCGCACCGCGGTGAAGCGAGTGATTATCGCCGACGTGCCCGAGTATGTGGATGCGCCCGGTAACATGCTCGTGAAGAGCAAGGTGCGCAAGGAGAAGGTGATGGTGGACGTGCCGGAAGGGAACGGCATCTATCATTTTCGCAAGCTGCTGAGCCAGCACAACGAGGCGCCCCCGGCGGTGGACGTGTCGTCGGATGACATTGCGCTGTTCCAGTATACCGGCGGTACCACCGGCGTGCCCAAGGCCGCCATGCTCAGCCACTGCAACCTGGTTGCGAACGTGATTCAGATCCGCCACTGGTTGACAAGCATGGAGGAGGGGAAAGAGCGCATGATGGGCGCGATCCCCTTCTTCCACGTGTACGGGATGACCGTGGCCATGGCATTGGCCGTCTACGTAGGGGCTGAATTGATCATCGTCCCGAACCCGCGCCCGATCGACAACGTGATGAAAATCATCCACAAGGAACGGGCAAGCATCTATCCGGGTGTTCCGGCGATGTATATCGGGATCATCAATCATCCTGACGTGGCGAAGTACGATCTGCGGTCGGTGAAGGCGTGCATCAGCGGCGCAGCCCCGCTGCCGATGGACGTGCAGATTGAAGTTCGGTGAGATCACCGGCGGCCGGTTGGTAGAAGGATACGGGCTGACCGAGGCTGCTCCCGTAACGCATGCAAACCCCGTCTACGGGGAGCGCAGGGCGGGCTCGATCGGCGTGCCGCTGTCGGACGTAGAAGCCAAGATCATGGACTTCGAGACCTTCGTAGAGCGGCCCATTGGCCAGGACGGTGAGTTGTGGCTGCGCGGGCCACAGGTGATGATGGGTTACTGGAACAAACCTGACGAGACGGAGAAGACCAAGACTGCCGATGGCTGGCTGCGCACCGGCGACATCGCGCGGATGGATGAAGACGGCTACTTCTACATCGTCGACCGCCTCAAGGACATCATTATCGCTTCGGGCTTCAACATCGTCCCGCGCGAGGTAGAAGAGGTGCTGTTCGAGCATCCGAAGGTACAGGAAGCGGTAGTGGCCGGGGTTCCGGATAGCTACCGCGGCGAGACGGTGAAGGCGTACGTGGTGTTGAAGCCGGGTATGTCTGCTACGGCGGAGGAGATCATCGAGCACTGCAAGGAACGCCTGGCGCCCTATAAGGTGCCCAAGCAGGTAGAATTCCGCAGCGAGCTCCCGAAGACGATGGTGGGCAAGTTCCTGCGTCGTGTTCTCGTCGAAGAGGAAAAGAAGAAACTCGCGGCGCAGCAACCTCAGAATTAGCGGACCCGGGATCGCACACCGCAGCCGGGTCAGTATCTCTCAGTGATAGGCGGTCTCTCGGGAGCAATCCTGAGGGACCGCCCTGTCTTTATCGCCGCGCCCGCGCGCAACCGTATACAGCCCGACGGGCGGCGGCCTGGGATTCCCCCATCGCCGGGGCGCTTGCTTCACGTCGCTGCATCTGCTATTCTACTTCCCGCTTGCGTGCCGGCGATGGGGCTACCGGTGACGGCAGCGCCAGCTATGCCGGACGCAAGGCGGTCAGCCATCTCATGACGGGCACCATCATCAACGTATTGGCGGTAATTGCCGGCGGCGTGCTCGGCGCACTGCTCGGCGCCCGCTTGCCCGAGCGGATGCGAGAGACGGTGCTCAACGGGCTCGGCCTGATGGTGGTCGTCGTCGGCGTGAGCATGGCGATCACGACGAAGAATATCCTGATCCCCCTGTTCGCCGTGCTGGCCGGCGGTATCGTAGGGGAGGCGCTCGATATCGATGCCGCGCTGGAGCGGCTGGGGCGCTGGTTCGAGGGGCGGTGGCTGCGTGGGCAGAAGGTCGATACGGCGCGACCTGCCACGGTGGCGCAGGGCTTCATCACCGCCAGCCTCGTCTTCTGCGTCGGCCCTTTGACGGTCCTTGGATCGATCCAAGACGGTCTGATGGGCGACTACACGCTGCTCACGATCAAATCGGTGCTGGATGGCTTTGCCGCGATGGCGCTGGCTGCGTCGCTCGGCCCCGGTGTGTTGCTCTCGGTGCTCACCATTCTCGTGTACCAGGGCGGTCTTTCGCTGCTCGCAGGCGCCTTTGCGACCGCTTTGGGCGGGGTGACGCGGGAGACACCGTGGGTCATCGAAATGACGGCTACGGGCGGCGTGGTGATCCTGAGTATCGCGTTCATTCTGCTCGACATTAAGCGTATCCGCGCAGCAAACTTGCTGCCGGCGATCGTGGTGGCTCCGCTGCTGGTGCTGCTGCTGGAAGCGCTCGGTGTCCGGCTGTAATCATGCCGGCCGGCAGCGAGTTTGCTGCGTCGCATTATAGGGGAAGGAATCATGCCTGCGATTCAGGTCGTTCTATTTGATCTCGGCGGGACGCTGCTTCATTACGAACAGCCACCCGAACGATCCTTCGACGCAATCGGCCAGGAGGCGATGCGCGCTTTTCTGGCCGCTGCAGCCGCGGCCGGCGGGCGTGTAGGGGATCCCAGCACAGCCGTGCAGGCCGTCAGGCGCACTGCCGCCGCCATGGACGCGAAAGCACTGCATCTGCATTCGGCCAGCACCGCTGAGGAGATCATCCGGGAAGGGTTGGGAGCGGTGCGTGTGAGGCTGTCCGACGAAGCATGGGCGGCCGGCATCGCAGCCTACTACCGCTGCATCGCAGAAGGCGTCACGCTGGTATCGGACGACGTCCCGGAAGTACTTGCCACGCTGGTAGCTCAGGGACGCAATCTCGGCCTGGTCTCCAATACGTCCTGGAGCCCGGAGATCCACGATTCTGACCTGGAACGATTCGGGTTGGCGGAGTACCTCCCGGTCCGGATCTACTCGTCTCAGTTTGGCGTTGTGAAGCCGCATTCCAGCATCTACCGCGCCGCCCTCGATGCTCTCAACGTTGCGCCCAGCGAGGCCGTCTTCGTCGGCGACCGGCTGAGCGTAGACGTCGCCGGGCCGAAGAAGATCGGCATGCGCGCCATCCTGATGGAATCGCCCTTTCGCTCCGAGGAGCAGGCGGACGTCGTGCCCGACGCCCGGCTCACCCGGCTGGCGGAGCTCCCTGCGCTCCTGCTCGAGTGGGACGAGGCGATCGAGAGCGTTTCCCCGCCTGCCGCCGAGGATGCCTCTGAGTTCTAAGCGGGAGGCGAGCGGTTGACGGGCATGCAGATATCCGCAGGCGGGTGTACGGCATTTGCTGCGGTGCGGAGTGTGTTGGGAAGCGCATTTCGCGCGCAAGCGTTGCGGCGCGGGAGCGGGGTCGGCGCCGAGCGTCAGACCGGCAGTCAGAAAATGCCCGGTCTGGTACACAAAACCGGTTGAAACCGGTTAGATGCGTGATTCAGCCGAGGCACTCGCTCCGGCATCGCCCGCCACCGCCCGGGCTGCGGCTGCGCACGTGATACTTGAGCCAGGAGCGGAATCATTGTCGAGCTGGTGATCACGACAACGTGCTCAGGTGGCGCGGTCCGCAATGCCAGATTCAGCCCTCATTCCCGCACATGTGCCCAACCGGTTTCAACCGGTTTTGTGTACCAGACCGGGCATTTTAATGCCGGTCTGACGCTCGGCGCCGACTCCGCTCCCGCCCTGCCCCGCATCTCGCGCTTCTCCCTCCACAAGAAATCCCTGCTATACTCTCCCGGTCGACCCCCACCGCCATACTGAGAGTGAACAGATGCGCCGCGCACCATCACCGCTGTTCCCGGCCTTCGCCGTCCTTGCGCTGTTGCTGTCACTGCTGTCGCTCCCCGCTCTGGCGTCTCCGGTCGCTGCACCCGCGACAGACTGGCCGGTGCACGTCTTTCTGCCTCTCGCGGCCAGGCCCACCGACCCGCCTCCGGCTCTCACACCCCCACCGTCGCGCAGTCTGGGATCCCCAGCTCGACGAGCGTCCCACAGAAATCCTCACCCCGCCGCTTGCGCCCGGGCAGGGATACTGGCGCATTACCCGCGGCGAGTGGTACGGACCGGGCGAGCCGCCGCCGTTCGGCGTCGGCGATCACCACATCATGCTTGACGTGCGCGGCCGGTCTGGCGAGAGGCTGACGGGCATCCGTTTCCGGATGACATCGATATGGGACGGCAGCAATCTGGGCGAGGTAGTTACTGAGGAAAAGTCGAGTGATGCGTATGCGGCCAATTTCCCGATGTGGGCGGTTGCACCCGCCTACCGGGTCGAGATGCTGACAGGCGATCCGGCCGAGGGGGTCACGGGCCTCGGGATGGGAACTCCCACCTGCTGGTATTGCACGGAGCACGTGAGCTACGGTTTCGTGTGGGAGTGGGTGGAAGCGGGCCATTAGCGGCTATCGCTAAACAGCCTATCGCCTATCGCCGATTGCTAATTGCTAATTGCTAATTGCTAATTGCTAATTGCTCCAGCAGCAGCTCTCGCACCATCGCCGGGTTGGCGCGGCCGCGGGTTTCCCGCATCACCTGGCCCATGAGCCAATCCACCACGCTGGCGCGGCCGGCGCGGTACTTCGCCACCTCGTCGGGATAGCGCGCGATCACGGCGCGGACCGCCGTCACCAGCGCATCGCTGTCGCTCACCTGCGCCAGCCCCAGCTCTGCCACGATCTCTTCCGGCGGGCGCCCGCTCTCGAACATCGCGCCCAACGCCCGCTTGCCGGCATTGGCGGAGATCTGCCCCGCCTGCACCATCCGCAGCAGCGCCGCCAACTGCGCAGGGGAGACGCGGACCTCTTCAATCGATATGCCGCCGGCATTCATCAGGCGGAACAACTCACCCGCAATCCAGTTCGCCGCCGCCTTCCCCTCAGCGCCTGCCTTGACCGTCTCCTCGTAATAATCGGCGACGGCGCGCTCGGCCGTGAGCAGGCGCGCATCGCGCGGATCGAGGGCATGCTCCGCCGAGAGGCGAGCCGCCCGTGCCTCGGGCAGCTCCGGCAGCCGCGCGCAGCGACTCGATCCACTCCCGGTCCGGCGCCAGCGGCGGCAGGTCGGGCTCGGGGAAGTAGCGGTAGTCGTTCGCCGATTCCTTGGTCCGCTGCACCACCGTGCGCAGCCCCGCTCATCCCAGCCCATCGTCACCTGGCGCACCGGCTGCCCGGCGTCCAGCAGCGCCGCCTGCCGGCGCTACCTCGTATTCGAGCGCCAGCTTGACCGAACGGAACGAGTTCAGGTTCTTGATCTCCACCTTGGTGCCGAAGGCGCGTCTCGCCGGCCGGGCGCACGCTGACGTTGGCCTCGCAGCGCATCGCGCCCTTCTCCATGTCGGCGTTGCTCACGCCCAGGTAGCGCAGGATGGTCTGCAGCCGCGTCAGGTAGGCGCGCGCTTCTTCCGGGGTGCGCAGGTCCGGCTCGCTGACGATCTCGAGCAGCGGCACGCCGGCGCGGTTCAGGTCGACCAGGCTGGCGCCCCCGACGTGCATCAGCTTGCCGGTGTCCTCCTCCAGGTGCGCCCGTGTGATGCCGATGCGCTTCGGGCCGGCCTCGCTCTCGATCTCCAGCCAGCCGTCGAGGCAGAGCGGCAGCTCGTACTGGCTGATCTGGTAGCCCTTGGGCAGGTCGGGATAGTGGTAGTTCTTGCGGGCAAAGACGGCTTCCGCGGCGATGCTGCAGTGCAGCGCCAGGCCGGTCAGGATCGTCTTCTCGACCGCGGCGCGGTTGATCACCGGCAGGACGCCGGGCAGCGCCATGCACACCGGGCAGACGTGGGTGTTGGGCGGCGCCGCGGCGTAGTGCGGCGCTGCAGCCGCAGAACATCTTGGATGCGGTCAGCAGCTGGACGTGGACTTCCAGCCCGATGACCGTCTCGTACGGCAGCCATGCCGGGTCACCTATCCATGCCGGCGCACGAAGCGGTGCATGCGCTCGAGCGCCTCTTCGATCTTCTCGCTGGCCGTGGCGTAGCACATGCGCACGTAGCCCTCGCCGCCCAGCGCCGAACGCCGGGCCGGGCACGGCCGCCACCTTCTCCTCTTCCAGCAGCGTCCACGCGAAACTCGTCCGAGGTCATGCCGCTGGCGCGGATGTCGGGGAAGGCGTAGAAAGCGCCGCGCGGCTCGAAGGCGGGCATGCCGATGCTGTTGAGCCCGTCCACCAGCAGCCGGCGCCGCGCATCGTACGATTCGCGCATCGCCTGGACGGCCTCTTCGGCGCGCGGATCGGTCAGCGCCGTCAATCGCCGCCATCTGCGCGGTGGTCGGCGCCGACATGATCGTGTACTGGTGGACCTTGCGCATGGCGCCGAGGATATCGGCCGGCGCCAAGCGCGAAGCCCAGGCGCCAGCCGGTCATGGCGTAGTCCTTTGAGAAGCCGCCGATGATGATCGTGCGGTCGCGCATGCCGGGCAGGCTGCTGAAGGTGATGTGCTGCGCCCGCGTAGACCAGGCGATCGTAGATCTCGTCGGAGATGACCAGCAGGTCGTGGCGCTCCGCCACGGCGGCGATCTCCAGCATCCGCTCGTGGTCCAGCACGGCGCCGGTGGGGTTGTTCGGGTAGCTGATCAGGATGGCCTTGGTGCTGCGGGGTGACCGCGCCTCGATCTGCGCGCCGGTGACCTGGAAGGTGGTCTCGACGTGCGTGGCCAGGGGCACGCGGCGTGCCGCCGGCGAAGCATCACCTCAGGCTCGTAGGAGACGAAGCACGGCTCGGGCACGATCACCTCGTCGCCGGGATTGAGGATGGCAGTCAGCGCCAGGTAGAGCGCCTCCGATCCGCCGACGGTGATCGAGGATCTCGTCCTCCGGGTCGTACTCGACGCCGTACAGAGCGGCCCACTTGGCCGACGATGGCCTGCCGCAGCTCACAGGATGCCGGAGTTGGAGGTGTAGCGCGTCTCGCCGCGCTGCAGCGAGGCGATGCCGGCCTGCGAATGACGTCCGGCGTCACGAAGTCCGGCTCGCCGATGCCCAGCGAGATCACGTCCTCATCGTCGCGCGATGTCGAAGAACTTGCGGATGCCGGACGGCGGCACGGCCGCCACACGCCGTGAGATGCGTTCAGACATTTGATTCTCCCTCGACTGCCCGATTACGCTGCCGTCAGCGATGCACATCTGCTCCGGATCGTTGTTCGTCGATCTCGACAGTCCCCGACACAGCGCACGTCTCGCCCGAACAGCACGTCGCCGCGCACCGTCAGTCGCTCGCACTCCACGAGCGACGGCGGGCCGAGGGGAAGCGCGCCTCCATCTCGTCGATCAGCCGGTAGAAGCGCCGATCCAGCGCGATCACGATCTGCCCGTGCCGGCGTGCCGGGTTCAGTACGACGTGCCAGTCGTCCGTCAGCACGTAGGCATCGGAGCGGACGCCCAGCAGATCGTCGGTCGTCTTCACCGGCGCGAAGCGGGTGCGCGGCACGCGCATGGCGTCCGCTCCCTCGAAGGCCGCGATGCCCGCGCCCATCGCCGTTTCGAGCTGGTACACCGGCGGCGAGTCGCGTCGCGCGGGTCCACCGTCTTGCTGTTGCGGATCATCGGCAGCCCGAGCACGTAGTCGCGCGCCGCCAGCGTCGCCTTGAGGGCGGGCAGGTTCAGCCACAGGTTGTTGGTGTTGAAGTAGGGTGCCTCTCGATATCCTGAAGGCATCCATGTCCTCGGGCGGGCACTGCGCAGACTTCGCGCAGCATCAGCCGGCCGTTCGCGGTCGCGTGCGAGGTGCCCGCCCTTGCGGTCGGCGGCAGTGCGGTCGGCCACCTCCATCATGAAGGGGAGGCAGCGCGCTGCGAAGTAGCCCAGCAGAGCCTCGGTCCAGCACGGCGCCCAGGTTGTCGGCGTTCGAGACGAAGGCGTACCGGATGCCTTCGCCGAGCAGCCGTTCCAGCATCCCGCTGGTCACCAGCGCCGTGTAGATATCGCCGTGGCCGGGCGGGCACCACTCCAGCTCCGGGTTCTGCGGCCAGCGAGCCGGGCCCAGCGTCTGCTGCTCCACCTTGGGCACCTTGTGCTGCAGGAAGTCGAGCGGAAGATCGCCCCACAGCTCCGGGTAGGCGCGCAGCGCGGCCAGCGAATCGTCGTGGGTGTTGAAGCTGTTCATCAGCACCAGCGGCACGCCGGCGTGCAGCGCCTGCCGGGCGATGATATCCAGGAAGGTGAGGCCGTTCTTCACCGGCAGCAGCGACTTTGCGGCCTCGAGCCCCATGCTCGTGCCCAGCCCGCCGTTCAGCTTGAGCATGACGGCGTGCCGGAGCGCCGCGCGCCCCGCCTCGACATACTCCGGCCGCAAGTTCGTCCGCGTCGGGCAGCGCCGGTCACCGGCGTCAGGGTCGCCTCGGGGACCAGCCCGGTCTCTCCCCGGCGCAGCTGCCCGTAGTAGTGCGCGAAGGTGCGGATGGCGAGATCGGGCAGCCCTTCCGCCCGCATCCGCTCGGCAAAGGGCTCGAACCCTTCGGGGTAGCGGTTCACGGCTCGTCCCCTTCCGTCTCGGGCTCGGGCGACAACGGCGGGCGGCGCATCCGCCACTCGGTGGCGCTGCTCGTAGGCGTAGGCCGTGCGCAGCACGGTGCTCTCGTCGAACGCCGCGCCCATCAGCTGCAGCCCGACCGGCAGCCCGGTCTCGTCGAACCCGCACGGCAGCGACACGCCGCACATCCCCGCCAGGTTCAGCGACAGCGTGAAGATGTCGGCCAGGTACATGCTCAGCGGGTCGGCAGCGCTTTCGCCGATGCGGAACGCCGTGGTCGGGGTCGTGGGGCAGGCGATCACGTCCACGCCGGCGAATGCCTGCTCGAAGTCCTGCCTGATCAGCGTGCGCACCTGTTGCGCTTTCAGGTAGTAGGCGTCGTAGTAGCCCGCGCTCAGCGCATACGTGCCCAGCATGATGCGCCGCTTGACCTCGGGGCCGAAGCCCTGCCCGCGTGCGTCCCGGTAGCCATCGCAAGAGGGTTTCGCCGGGCACCGACAGCCCGTAGCGGATGCCGTCGTAGCGCGCCAGGTTCGCCGAGGCCTCGGCCGGCGCGATCAGGTAGTAGACCGGCAGCGCCAGGACGGTGTGCGGCAGCCAGATCTCCCGCACCTCCGCCCCCAACGATTCGAGCACCCGCAGCGCCTCGCGCACCGCCGTCTCCACCTCCGGCTGCATCCCCGCCCCGAAATACTCGCGCGGCACGCCCACGCGCAGGCCGCGCGACATCGGCGCGCGAATTCGCCGGCGTAGTCCGGCACCGGCCGGTCGACCGACTGTGCTGTCGTGGGGGTCGTAGCCGGCGATCGCACCCAGGAGCAGGGCGGCGTCGCGTGACATCCTTGCCGAAGCAGCCGATCTGGTCCAGCGACGAGGCAAATGCCACCAGGCCGTAGCGGCTGACCCGCCCGTAGGTCGGCTTGATCCCGACCACGCCGCAGAAGCGGCCGGCTGGCGCACGCTGCCGCCGGTATCGGTGCCCAGCGCGCCCAGGCACTCCCCCGCGGCAGTGGCAGCGGCGCTGCCGCCGCTCGACCCGCCGGGCACCCGCTCGAGATCCCACGGGTTGTGGGTGGTGAAGTAGGCCGAGTTCTCGGTGCTCGAGCCCATCGCGAACTCGTCGGTGTTGGTCTTGCCCAGGATCACGGCGCCCGCCTGCAGCAGCCGGCTCACAACGGTGGCGGTGTACGGCGGCACGAACCCTTCGAGGATACGCGAGCCGCAGGTGGTGGGCACTCCCTCGACGTTGATCACATCCTTGATGGCCAGCGGGATGCCCAGCAGCGGCGGCAGCGGTTCGCCGGGCCGGGCGCGGGCGAATGCCGCGTCGGCTTCCGCCGCCTGCGCCAGCGCCAACTCGGGCGTCAGCGTCAGGTATGCCTTGACCCGATTGTCTACCGCATAGATGCGCTCGAGCACCGCCTCGACCAGCTCGGTCGCGCGGATCTCTCGCCCGCGCAGCAGTGCGGCGGCCTCGGCGATGGTCAGGTCGTAAAGCGCGCTGGCTACTCATTCGGCTCCAGGATGGCGGGGACGCGGAAGCAGCAATCGGAGGCGTCGGGCGCGTTGGCGAGCACGTCCTCCTGGGGCAGCGACGGACGGATCGCGTCCTCGCGCATGACGTTGCGCAGAGGCAACACTGTAGCGGTAGGCGGGATGGCGGATGTGTCGACCTGCTGCAACACGGCGGCGTAATCCAATATCGCGACGAGCTGCTCGCGATACAGCGCCATCTCATCGGCCGTCAGCGACAACTTCGCCAGCTCGGCGATGTGTGCTACGTCTTCCAGCGTCAGGCTCATAGCTTTGCCTATCCTACCCCAGGTTGTCCAGGAAGTTGCGCACGGCGTCCCGCACGGCTGCGGGCTGCTCGAGCATAACCATGTGCCCTGCCCCCGGGACGACCACCAGCTCCGAGCCGGCGATCTGTTCGTGCAGCCGTTCGCTGTACTTCACCGGCGTCATCCGGTCCGCCTCGCCCACAACGATCAGTGTTGGCAGCTCGATCTTCCCGACGTCCGGCAGGCGGTCGAACGTGTCGCAGGCGGTGAAGTCTCCGTGCAGCACGTCGGAACCCGCCTCGCGGGTTCGCTGTGCGTACAGCGCCAGCTCCTCGGGCGTCGCCCCTTCGGCGTAGCACCAGCGAGCGATCTTCTCGCTCGTTCCCGCCAGGTCGGTCTGTACCCCGGTCAGGATCTCGGGAGCGACCCGCAGGCGCGCCCCGGTGCCCACCAGCACGATCCCCGCCAGGCGGTCCGGCTTTTCGAGCGCAAACTGCAGCGTGATGCCGCCGCCCATCGAGTGGCCGCCCAGCACGAACGGCGGCAGCGCCAGCTCCGCGCGAAGCGATCCACTACCTCTACGTAACCGGCAATCGACCGCCGGCCGTTCCCGGCGGATGCGCCGTGTCCCGGCAGATCCAGCGCCAGCACGGCGTAGCCGTCCAGCCTCCGGAGCTCGCCGGGCCAGTTCATGTACGTGCCGCCGGCGCCGTGCACCAGCAGCAGCGTTGGTCTCGACGCGCCGGCTGCGCCGGCCGCGCGATGCGCCCCGTAATGGATTCGTTCGCCGTCGATCGTTACGTAGGGCATCGAGTGCTCCTTCGAACGGGGCCTCGGGTTTTATGGGGCCAGTTGATCCACCACGGGCCGCAGCCGTGCGTAGGTCTCGTCCAGATCCTCGGGTATCATGCGCACCTCGGCGAGCACGGCCATAAAGTTGGCGTCGCCGTTCCAGCGCGGCACGACGTGGCAGTGCACGTGGTCCTGCACCCCCGCGCCCGCGACCTTGCCGATGTTGAACCCCACGTTGAAGCCGTCGGGGCGGCTGCTCGCGCGGAGCGCCCGCAGCCCGACCGACGCCAGCTCCATCACGCCGGCGAGCATCTCCGGGGGCAGCTCTTCGAGCGACGGCACGTGCAGGTACGGCACGGCCATCATGTGGCCGTTGGTGTACGGGTACTTGTTTAGCACCAGGAAGCCGTGCTCGCCCCGGTGAAGCACGTGCAGGGCAACGTCATCCCCGGCGTCGAGCATATTGCAGAAGATGCATCCCTCCGCCTTGTTCCCCAGGATGTACTCATTGCGCCACGGGGTGAACATCTGCTTCATAAGCCCATTCCTTGTGCCCTGACGCGCCTCGGTGCGCGCCGGCCGCAGGCCGGCGCGCACCAGATCGTGCATCAGTCTTCGTCGCGCCGCAGCACTCGCCGTGCGGCATCGGCCACGCGCTCGGCGGTCAGGCCGAGGTATGGGTACACGTCGGTGTACTTGCCCGAGGAGCCGAAACGATCCACGCCGATGGCGATGCCGCGGCGGCCGATGTAGCGCTCCCACCCCATCGTTACGCCTGCTTCCACCGACACCCGCGCTTTGACATCTCGCGGCAGCACGCTCTCGCGGTACGCCTCGTCCTGTTTGTCGAACAGTCCCCACGACGGCATGCTCACGACCCGGGCGTGGATCCCTTCCCCGGCCAATTGCTTGCGGGCAGCCATGGCCAGCTCGACTTCGGAACCGGTGCCGATGATGATCACGTCTGGCCGGCCGTTTTCGGCGTCTGCCAGCACATAGGCGCCCCGCTCCAGCCCGCCGGCTAGCTCGCGCGTTCCCTCTTGCACGACGATGTTTTGGCGGCTGAGCAGAAGCCCAACCGGCATCTCCCGGTGCGTCAAGATGTAGCGCCAGGCGGCTACCGTCTCGTTCGCGTCCGCCGGACGCAGCAGCACCAGCTCGGGCATCGCCCGCAGCGCCAGCAGGTGCTCGATCGGCTGGTGGGTCGGGCCGTCTTCACCCAGCCCCACGCTGTCGTGCGTCCATACGAAGATCGACGGGGCCTGCGACAGCGCCGCGATGCGCACTGCCGGCCGCATGTAGTCGGAGAAGACGAAGAAGGTGCCGCCGTAGGGGAACACGCCGCCGTGCAGCGCCAGGCCGTTCAGCACGGCGCCCATGGCATGCTCGCGCACGCCGAAGCGGATGTAGCGGCCCCCGAATTCACCCGGCTTGATATCCACCACGCCCTTGAAGCGCGTGTTGTTCGACGGGGTCAGGTCGGCCGAGCCGCCGATCAGGGTCGGGATGCGTGGCGCGATCGCGTCAAGCACCTTGCCCGACGCCGAGCGGGTGGCCATCTTCTCGCCGGCGCTCCAGGAGGGCATTCCCTCGTCCCAGCCTGCCGGCAGCTCGCCCGCCAGCGCCAGCCGCACCTGCTCTGCCAGCTCGGGGTACTCCTGCGCGTAGTTGTCCAGCAGCAGGCGCCAGTCCGACTGGCAGCGCTCGCCCAGCGGGATTGCCTGCCGGAACCGCGCCAGCGCCTCGTCGGGCACCCAGAAATACTCGTCGGGCGGCAGCCCCAGCTTCTCCTTCGACAGGCGCACTTCGTCCTCACCCAGCGCCGTCCCGTGCGATTCCGCGGTGCCCGCCTTGTTCGGGCTGCCGAAGCCGATCGTGCTGCGGCACATGATGAGCGAAGGCCGGCCCGTCTCCCGCTGGGCATGCCGGATCGCCTCCGAGATCGCGACCATGTCGTAGGCGTCCACTTCCTGGACGTGCCAACCGTACGCCTCGAAGCGCTTGCCCACGTCTTCGCTGAAGGAAAGCTCCGTCGGCCCGTCGATACTGATGTGGTTGTTGTCGTACAGGTAGATGATCTTGCCCAGCCGCAGATGCCCGGCCAGCGACGCTGCCTCGTGGCTGATCCCCTCTTCCAGGTCGCCGTCGCGAGACGATGGCGTAGGTGTAGTGGTCGAACAGCGGATGGCCCGGCCGGTTGAAGGTCGCAGCCAGGAACTCCTCGGCCAGCGCCATTCCCACCGCCGTCGCGAACCCCTGCCCAAGCGGGCCCGTGGTGGTCTCCACGCCGCACGTCAGACCATGCTCCGGATGGCCCGGCGTCGTGCTCCCCACCTGGCGGAAGCGCTGCAGCTCCTCCATCGGCAGGTCGTAGCCCGTCAGGTGCAGCAGGCTGTACAGCAGCATCGAGCCATGCCCGGCGGAGAGGACGAAGCGATCGCGGTTTGGCCACTTCGGGTCGTTCGGGTTGTGGCGCAGGAAACGCGTCCAAAGCACCTCGGCCACCGTCGCCATGCCCATCGGCATGCCCGGATGTCCCGAGTTCGCCTTCTGCACGCCGTCCATTGCCAGCCCGCGGATGACGTTCGCAGCCAGCACGTCTACGTCATCGAAATCGGGCGGGATGAAGCCGGTTATCGTTGTGTCAGACATGGGAACTCCTAATGTAGCGCTCGCCCGTGGAGGCCGAGCGCGAGAGAAGCTACGCGTGGTCAAACAAGCCCCGACGCGGGGCACACCTAGCGGTGACCGTAGCGGTGAGTGTATCAGAGGAGGGGGGAGGGGGTCAATTGAAACCCTAACCCCGGGTTAGGTCACCACCCGCTCCAGCAACCGCGCGGCTTCGGCCAGGCGTTCCAGCGACATCCACTCGTCGTTGGTGTGGATCGACTCCATGCCGATGCCGAAGACGATGCCGGTGAGCCCCTTGGCGTTGAGGTAGTTGGCGTCGCCGCCGCCGAGTGAGGTGAGAAGCTCCGGGGTGTAGCCGGCCGCGCGGCAGGCCTGCTCGAACAGCCGGACGCAGGGCGCATCGCCGGGCACGAAGTAGCCGGGATAGGCGAGCTGCCACGCTACCTCGGCGCGCGCCGACAGCGCCTCGGCCTCATGCCGCGCGATCGACTCGAACTGGACCATGGTCGCCCGCAGGGTCGCCTCGTCCAGGCTGCGCAGCTCGCCGGCCAGGCCGGCGCGGTCGGGCACGACGTTGATCGGGCCGCCGCCTGCGATCGAGCCGATGTTCGCCACCGTTGCCGGGCTGAGGCGGCCGGTGGGCAGCGCCGCGGCCACCGCCCCGATCGCCTTGACGGCGTTGATCCCCTGCTCGGGCTCGATCGCCGCGTGGGCGCGGCGCCCGAAGGTTGTGACCTGAAACTCGGCCTTGTACGGCGCCTGCCGGATGGCCGTGCCCACCGGCGTCTCCCCGTCCAGCGCGTATCCCTGCGTGGCGCGACCTGTGAGACGTCGAGCACCCGCGACCCGCTCACCTTGCGCTCCTCCTGGACGGTGAAGATGACCTCGAGCGGCCGGAAGCGCCCGGGGTACGCCACGGCTTCCGCCAGCATCTCCAGGGCGATCGCCACGCCCGACTTGTCATCCCCGCCCAGCGGGCTGCGGCCGCCCGTGTGGATCCGGTCCCCATCGACTACCACGGGCACGTCGCCCGGCGGCACGGCCACCGTGTCCATGTGGGCGGACAGAAAGATCGGCTCGCCGGCGCCCGCAGGCCGTGCACGATCAGGTTGTTGCACTCCCCGTCCAGCGCAGCCGCGGCATCGTCCTCTTCCACCGCCAGGCCCAGTGCCTCCACCCGCCGGCGGATCAGCGCGGCCACCGCCGCCTCGCGCCCCGATGGGCTGGGGATGCGGCACAGGTCGATCAAGGTCGCGGCCAGGCGCTCGGCGTTCATGACTCCGCCGTCCAAGGGCGGCAGCAGGCTCCGCGCCGCTCGTGTCTACCATGCCCTTGTCGCTGAACTTGTAGAGCGGGCTCACGCTGAGGCCGAGCAGGCAAAGGATCAGGAACGGCCGCGTGTGGCTCATGCCCAACCGGCGCAGGTCCGCCTCCAGCGCGGCCAGCTCAGCGGCCACCCGGTCGACCGGCTCATCGCTGATTAAGCCGAGGAGCGGCAGAGCCAGCGCCGCGACGACCCGCCCGCCCGCGACCACCGCCAGCCCGCCGCCGATGCGACCCACCTCGTTGGCGGCCAGGGCCATCGCGGCCGCGTCGCGGCCCACCACCAGCAGGTTGTGGCTGTCGTGGGCAGAAGCTCGAGGCGAAGGCCCGCTTCGCGCAGGCCGAGGCCGCGCACCACGCCGGCGGCTGCGCGACGAAGCGTCCCGGGCGACGACGGCAGCGAGGACGAGCGACGGGTCCCAGCGGGGCTCGCCGGCTGCAAAGCGCGCGGCCTCCGGCGGCACGGGGACGCGCTCCAGGCCGGTGACGCTGGTCTCCTGCTCTCGACGACGACGACGTGGGCGCAGACGCCGCGCGGGAGCGGCAGCGGGAACGGCGGAAGTCGGCCTGCGCAAAGGGGCCCGGCACGCCCGGCGCTCGACGGCGGCGACGGCCGGCGGAAGCGCGGCAGGGTCCACCGGCCAGTATGCGCCCGCCGCGGGCGACGAGCTCGCCGCCGACGTAGACCTCGTCGGGCGGAAACGCGGCCGGGCCCTTCATCACCAGAAAATCGGCGCGAAAGCCCGGAGCGATCGCCCCCTGGTCGCGCAGGCCCAGGTAGCGGGCCGGCCGGAGGTGGCGCGAGGCCAGCGCCTCGATCGGCGGCGAGGCCCGGCGGCCGATCGCCTAGACCACCATGCGCGACAGGTGACCCTCGCGCAGCAGCGGCGGCTCGGTGTCGTCGGTCACCAGCAGGATCGCGCGGCGGTCGGCAGCGAGCCGCGACCGCGGCCATCATGCCTGGCGTGATCGACTTGTCCTGCAGCATCACCGCCACGCCCTTGGAGATCTCCTCCGGATCTTGCCGGGGTCGGTCAGCGTGTGGTCGCTGCCGATCCCCCAGCGCGAGATACTCCGAGAGCTCGGCGCCGCGCAGGGTCGGCACGTGCCCTTCGACCAGCAGCCCGGCGTCGCGGGCGCCGCACCAGGGCACGCATCGCCGGGCGTCCCGCCCTCGACCAACGCGCCTGTAGTCCATCACCTCGCCGAGGGCGATCACGCGACGGCTCGGCCGGCCAGCCTGCGCACGGCGGCCTCGTCGATGCGCGCGGCCGTCCACTCGAGCTCCGGCGAGGTGGCGGGCACGCAGCTGGGGATCGCCTGGTAGATGCGCAGCGGCAGCCCCTCGGAGGCGCGGATCATCCAGCGGATCCCCTCTTCGCCCGCGACGTTGGCGACCTCGTGGGGATCCGCGAGCACGCCGTCGTGCCCCATGGGACGCACGGCTTCGGCGAAGCCGGCGCGGCGTCACGAGGCTGCTCTCGATGTGCATGTGGGCGTCGATGAGCCCCGGCACGAGACAGCGCCCCGTCCAGGTCGACGCGCGGGAGGCCGCGGACATCGGCGGGCGGGTCTCCTTCTTCGACGTAGACCCAGCGCCCGTCCCTGACGGCGCCCCAGCCCGGCGAAGACCGCGCCGGAGCCGACGTCGACAAAGCAGGCCGTTCGTGAGCAGCAGATCCAGGCTCGCATCATATCCCCTTGCCCGCCAGAGATCTGCACGGCGCGCAGCGCGATGCCGATCACCTTCTTCTCGCCCGTCGCGGTAGAGTCGCTTCCTTCTCGTTCCTGGGTCGGCTGCCGCCAGAGCAGATGTTCGAGTCGGTGGCGACGACGGCGCCGCGCGCACGTGGCGCAAGGCGCCGACAACGAACAGGAGCGCCGCCTCCTGCTCGGCGGCCACGACGCCGGCCCGCGTCAGCAGCTGGTTCAGCGCCTGGTCCTGGATGTAGTAGGCGTCACGCGTGAAGCCGATGCCGACGCGGTACGGCTGCCGCTCTCGCGGCCGGCCTCGACCAGGGCGTTGGTCACGTCGAGGTCGGCCACCGCGGGGAACTCGGGGGGCAGGTAGGCCCTCGAGGTGCCCTCGCCGCGGTGCGCCGCCGTGATCACCACGGGCGTCCCGATGGCGATGTCGTTCTGCCGGCCGCCGGCCGAGCCGACGCGGATGAACACCTCGGCGCCGATGTTGACCAGCTCCTCGAGGGCGATCGACGCCGAAGGGCCGCCGATGCCGGTGGAGCAGACGCTGACCGGCACGCCGCCGGTTGCCCCCGTGTACACGACGTACTCGCGGTTCTGGGCCACCATGCGGGACTCGTCGAACAGGGCGGCGATGCGCCCGGCGCGGCCCGGGTCGCCCGGCACCAGCACGGAGCGCGCCACGTCACCGGGGACGCACCGGATATGTTTCTGCGGGGTGTGGATCGTATCAGGCATGGGTTGTGAGCTCCTCGGTTTGCCGCGCAACGTCGGCGAAATGGCAGGCGGAACGGTGCGGCCCGCCCGGGTCGTCGAACACGACGATAGGCGGCGCCTGGACGCGACAGATCTCCTGGGCCAGGGGGCACCGCGGGTGGAACGGGCAGCCGCTCGGCGGGTCCAGCGGCGAAGGGATGTCGCCGCGCAGCGGGCGGGCCGGGCGCGGCCGGGTGGGGTCGGGCACGGGCGCCGCCGCGATCAGCGCGTGCGTGTACGGGTGGCTGGGGCGTGCGAAGACATCTGCCGGTCGCGCCCTCCTCCACCACGCTCCCCAGGTACATCACCAGGGCGCGCGCGGCGATCAGCCGGGCCACGCCCAGGTCGTGGGTAATGAACAGGATGGCGAGCTGTTCCTCGGCCTGCAGCTCGATCATGAGCTGCAGCACCTGGGCGCGTACCGATACGTCCAGCGCCGACACCGGCTCGTCGGCGATCAGCACGCGTGGCCGCGAGGCCAGCGCGCGCGCCAGCCCCACCCGCTGTCGCTGCCCGCCGCTGAGCTGGTGCGGGTAGCGCGCGCGGAAGATGGCCGGATCGAGCCCCACGCGGTCGAGCAGCCGGTTCACCTCGCCCGGCGCCTGCCGCCGGCGCACGCCGAGGTTGTAGATCAGCGGCCCGGCCACGCTGTCGGCGATGGTGCGCCGCGGGTTCAGCGACGCGCTGGTGTCCTGGAAGACCGCCTGCACCTCGGCGCGGTATTTGCGCCACGCTTCTCCCTCCAGGCCCGACAGCTCTGCCCCGCGATAGCGCACCTGCCCGGCGGTGGGCGGCAGCAGCCCCAGCAGCATGCGTCCCAGCGTCGACTTGCCCGACCCGGACTCGCCCACCAGCGCCACGGTCTCCCCCTCGTCCAGCGCGAGCGAGACACCGGCGACCGCCCGCAGCAGCGCCGGCGCCCGGAAGATCCCCATACGCACCGGGAAATCCTTGACCAACCCTTCGCCGGAGATGATGGCGTCGCTCATTCCGGCCACACATTCCCGAGCGCCACCCGCTCGTGGTACCAGCAGGCGGCCGTCCCGCCATTTGTCGGGAAATCCGGGGGCTGCTGGCGGCACTGCTCGGTCGCCAGCGGGCAGCGCGGCGCGAAGCGGCAGCCGGGCGGCAGCGCATCCAGCCGGGGCACTGTTCCCGGTATGGCGTGCAGCCCCTTTCCCCTGGCGGTGGGCGCCGCGGCCAGGCTCACGGTGCTGCGCAATAACCCCCGGGTGTACGGGTGGTGCGGCTCGGCGAACAGGGCGCGCGTGGTGTTGCTCTCCACCACCTTCCCGGCGTACATCACGTATACCCGGTCGCACATCTCGGCGACCACGCCCATGTCGTGCGTGATCAGCAGGATGGCGGTGCCCGTCTTCTCGCGCAGGTCGCGCATCAGGTCCAGGATCTGCGCCTGTATCGTGACGTCCAGCGCCGTCGTGGGCTCGTCGGCAATCAGCAGCCCCGGCGAGCACGCCATGGCGGTGGCGATCAGCGCCCGCTGCTTCTGCCCGCCGCTCACCTGGTGCGGATAGCGCCGCGCCATCAGCTCCGGGTCGGGCAGCCCCATCTGGTCGATCAGCTCGACCGTGCGCTGCCGCGGGTTCCCGGGGTAGTTGTGCGCCAGCAGCGGCTCGGCGATCTGGTCGCCCAGGGTGTGCAGCGGGTCCAGGAAGGTGGACGGGTCCTGAAAGATCATCCCGATCCGCGCCCCGCGCACCCGCTGCAGCTCCCCGCCGCCGAGCTTCAGCAGGTCGCGATCCTCGAAGATCACTTCGCCGCCGCCCACGTGCGCCGCCTCGGTGGGGAATAGCTGCAGGATGGAAAAGGCCGTCATGCTCTTCCCGCACCCCGACTCGCCCACCAGCCCGACGATCTCGCCGCGGCCCACCGACAGCGAGACGTCGTCCACGACGCGCAGCGAGCCGGCGCCGCGCCGGCGTATCTCCGTCACGAGATGGCGTACTTCCAGGATGGGCGCGCTCATGACGACTCCCTCAAGCGTGGGTTGAGCAGGTCGTTGAGCGCATCGCCGAGGATGTTGAACGCCAGCACGACCGTCGCAATCGCCAGGCCGGGGAAGAGCGCCATCCACCACGCCTGGCGCAAATAGGGCTGCGCCTGGTTCAACATGCCGCCCCAGCTCACCCGGTTCGGGTCCCCGAGCCCCAGGAAGCTCAACCCGGCTTCCAGCAGGATGGCGGTAGCGATATCGAGAGAGCCGGCGACGATCACCGGCGCCAGGGCGTTGGGCAGGATCTCACGGACGATGATGGTGAGCGGGCGCATGCCGCTGATGCGCGTGGCCTCCACGAAGGTGGACTCGCGCAGGCTGAGGATCCCGGCGCGCGCCAGCCGGGCCGTCTGCGGCCACGACAGCACCGCCAGCACGATGATCAGCTTCACCACGCCGCTGCCGAAAAAGGCGACGATCACCAGCGCCAGCACGAAGCGGGGCAGCACCTGGAAGAACTCGCTCACCCGCATCAGCAGGGCGTCGAGCCAGCCGCCGAAGAAGCCGGCCAGGCTCCCGACCAGCGTGCCGAGCAGGCTGGCGCTGGTGGCGGCGGCGATGCCGACCGCCAGCGAGATGCGCGCGCCGTAGATGATCTGCGTCCACACGTCGCGGCCCAGGTGGTCCGAGCCCATCAGAAAGCCGGGCGTGCCGGGCGGGCGCAGCGTGTCGACGCCGCCGACAAACGGGTCGTGCGGGGCGAGCGACGGCGCAAACAGCGCCAGCGCCGTGAAGAACAGGATCAGGAGCCCGGAGACCAGGGGCCGGGGTGACACCGCCGGAAGCGTGCGTGATCGGGACATGGTCACCTCGAATAGCGCACGCGTGGGTCGAGCGCGGCGTAGGCCAGGTCGGTCAGCAGGTTGGCCACGATGACCGTTACGGCTACCAGCAGCAGGATCGCCGTCATCACCGGGTAGTCACGCCGGCTGATCGACTCGAACAGCAGCCGCCCGATCCCGGGCCAGGCAAACACCGTCTCGATCAGCGCCGACCCGGCGACCAGCAGCCCCACGTTGTAGCCGACCACGGTGATGATGGGCAGCGAGGCGTTCCGCAGCACGTGCGCCACCAGCACGCGGCGCTCGCTGAGCCCCTTGGCGCGGGCGCCCATCACGAAGTCGGCGGCGAGGGCGTCGAGCATGGCCGAGCGGGTGATGCGCGAGAAGAGGGCGATGAAGCGTACCGACAGCGCCAGGGTTGGCAAAATCAGGTAGGGGAGAATTTCGGTGACGGCCCCCAGCCCCACTGCGGTGGAGCGCGCCGAGCGCATCCCCTGCGACGGCAGCCACCCCAGGAACACCGCGAACACGATGATCAGCACCTGTCCCGACCAGAAGTCGGGCACCGAGTAGCCCACCAGCGCGCCGATCTGTGCGGCCCAATCGGCCGCCTTGCCGCGCCCGTGCGCCGCGATGATCCCCAGCGGGATCCCCACCAGCAGCGCTAACAGCAGCGCCGCGAACATCAGCAGCAGCGTCGGCCCGATGCGCTGCCCGATCACCTGGGCCACGGGAGCACGTCCGAAGAAGGAGAAACCGAGGTTGCCACGCAGGAGCTGGCCGAAGTAGGCCACCAGCCGTTCGGGGACCGGCTTGTCCAGCCCGAAGTCGGCGCGCACCTGCCGCACGTACTCCTCGGGTGCGGGGTAGTCCCCCACCAGCAGCGTCACCGGGTCGCCGGGCGCAAGCTGGATCAAGGAGAAGTTGATGACGATCACCCCGATCAGGAGCGGGATCGCCTGCAACAGCCGCCGGGCGAGGAAGGATAGCATGGGCGCGCCTCGCTTGTGGTTCACGGTGCGGGGCGGGAGACCCGCCCCGCAGGATTGGTGAGGACGGGTCACCCGCCCCCTGCGGCCACCGCGGGTGCATCCGACGTTGGGGACACTATGTAGGATAATCATGCCGATGTTGTCCCGTGTGCGGGGCAGAGCGGGCTACCTTGTTGCCCCAGCGCGTTCTCTACCCCATCCAGCGGACAACATCGGCACGCATAGCGTATCCTACAAATCGCCCCCAGCGTGAGATGCACCCGCCACAGCGGGGGAGGCGCCGGAACGGCGCCTCCCCCGCTTGAATCGACTACTTAGCCAGCCACACCAGGTCCCAGCGATCGCGCGAGTCGATGCTGGTCCACAGGCCGTTTAGCTGCTTGCGGGAGAAGTCGTAGCCCTGCTCGTCGAACAGCACGAGGCTGGGCAGCTCATCCGCCAGGATCGTCTGCATCTCCTTGTACAGCGATGCGCGATTGTCCTGCGTCGGGGAGACGGCGGCCTTGCCCATCAGCTCGTCGACCTTCGGGTTCGTGTAGAAGGTCGAGTTGGTGAACTGCGTGCGGGCTTCGTTGGTGGCGTACAGGCGATGGTAACCGATCGCCGGGTCGCCGCTGGACACGTACGACTGCAGCGTCAGGTCGAAGTCGCGGTCCACGAACACCTTCTGGATCATCACCGCGCGCTCGAGCGGCTGCAGCTCCACGTCGAACCCGATCTCTTTCAGGTTCTCGCGGATGATCTGGGCGGCCGAGGCGAAGGTGCGCGAGCCGAATCGAGCACCAGCCGCAGCTTGCCGCGGCTGCCGCTTGCATCCGCCGTGACGCCGGCGGCGTCGAGCAGCGTCTTAGCCTTTGCCACATCGCGGGGGTAGAGCTTCTGGTAGTCGGTGGAGTCATTGAACAGCCACTTGAAGCCGTCGCCGAAGGGGCCGCGGCCCGGCCGGCCGATGCCGTTCATCGCCTGGTCCACGATCCGCTGGCGGTCGATCGCGAACGCAATCGCCTGCCGCGCCTGCTTCGTGGACAGCGCCTTCGTCTGGTTGTTCATCATCATGAAGTCGATCGCCGGGAAGCCCTGGCCGCGCTTGGCCACCAGGTTGGTGTTCGCTTCCAGCCGCTTCACGTCGGTCTTCGGCAGGTAGAAGTCCACCACGAAGTCCACTTCGCCCGTCTCGAGCCCGGTGGAGCGGTTGGTGGCCTGCGGGATGATCTGGAAGACGATCCCGTCCAGGTAGGGCTGCCCCTTCTCGAAGTAGTTCTCGTTGCGGACGACCTTGATGTTGGCGCCCTTGGTCCATTCGACGAACTTGAACGGCCCGGTGCCGACCGGCTTCAGATTGGCCGGGTTGGCCGGCACGTCGCCCTTGCCGTCGTACAGGTGCTTGGGCAGGATGGGGGTCTCGAAGACCGACATCTGCAGCAGGAACGGCGCGTAGGCGGTGTTCAGCGTCATCACCACCGTCGTCGCGTCGGGGGTCTCGATGCTCTTGATGCGCTTGATCAGCGTCTGCGAGCGAGGATGGAACTTGCCGACGATCTCCTCGAACGAGTACTTCACGTCTGCGCTGGTGAACGGCTGGCCGTCATGCCAGGTCACGCCGGAGCGCAGCTTGAAGGTGTAGACCAGGTTGTCGGGCGAAATGGTCCACGACTCGGCCAGCGAAGGCTTGGGCGCGAAGTTGGTGTCCAGCCAGACCAGGCCGTTGAAGATCTTGGCGGTCACGTCGCCCACCACGTAGCCGGTGCTCAGGCCCGGGTTGAGGGTCTCAGGGTCGGAGTCCACGGCGATGACCGCCGTGCCACCCTTGACTGCCGGGCCGGCCGGCGCAGCGGGCGCGGTCGTGGCGGCAGCCGCCTTGGTCGCGGCCGGCGCAGCGGCCGAAGGTGCCGGCGCAGCGGGCGCGGTCGTGGCAGCCGCCTTAGTCGCAGCCGGCGCGGCCGGAGCGGCAGTCGCGGCGGGGGCAGCGGGTGCGGTCGCCGAAGCTGCCGGCGCGGCTGCCGGGGCCTTGGTGGCGGCAGGCGCGGCGGTAGGCTGCGCGGCGCAGCCCACCAGCGACCCTACGATGGCCAGCGCAACGAGCAAGAGCAGCGGGCCGGAACTGGATCGGATACGCATCGGTTCTCTCCTTGGGGTGAATGGCCGGGGGCCGTAACCGCCGGCGGAACGGCAGGGTGTCAGGTGCGCCGGCGGACCACCGTTACACCCAGCAGGTTGGAATCTTGATAAGAGATGCTGAAATACAGGCGCCGGCCATCGGGCGAATACGCGGTATGGTGGAACATCAGCAAGGGCGCACGCGGCCGGACCTGGAGCCTGCCGGCGATTGCGGCGGGCGCGGCCACTGCGCGGATGCGCGCCACCGTCTGGTGGACACGGATGCCGAAAGAGGTCTCGATCAGGTCCTGCAGGCGGCCGTCGAACTCGGCCCACGGGATCTTGGGCTTCGTCAAGGCGGGGATCAGGTAGTATTGGACGTAGACGGCCGGCTGCCCGTCCGTCAGGTGTAATAACGACAGCTGGCCCAGCGGCTCGGTGCGGGGCACCTCGAGGATCTCGTGGGCAAGCGCCGGGCCCGGCCGCAGCTCGAAACACAGGTCACGCACGCTGGGGGCGTGCCCCGACGATTTGATCAGCTCGGGGATCGGCAGGATCTCGTTGAGGCGGGTCTGCAGCATGGCCGGCGGGGCCGCCACGAAGGTGCCCTTCCCGTGCCGGCGCACCACCACCCCATCCTGCTCCAGGGTCATCAGCGCATCGCGGATCGTGTTGCGGCTGACGCCCAACATCTCGCCCAGCGCCTCTTCCGAAGGCAGGCGCGCGCCCGGCTTCATCACCTGCCGCTTGATCAGCGACAGGATCTCCTCACGAGCCTGCTGGTAGCGCAACGCTTCTCTCATCGCCACGGTCGCCCTCAAAGGAAAACGGCAGTCGTTGGACGTCCAACGAGTTGGATTGTACAGTCAGGGCTTGTGCGGAGTCAAATGGAGGGACCTAACCGGGCGCATCGCACGCTGGGGGCAACATGTAGGATACGCTATGCGTGCCGATGTTGTCCCGTGTATGGGGTAGAGACGCGGGGGTACAAGTAGCCGCTCTGCCCCGCACCCGGGACAACATCGGCACGCATAGCGTATCCTACAAATCGCCCCCAACGTCGGATGCACCCGACCTAACCCCCCAACCCCCATCCCTCGCAGGGAAGGGGGAGCCGGATGTGGGCATCGAAGCGCTCGCCTGCGATGGGACGGCCGCGGCGCCCTGCGGGTTCCGATCGTAGGGGGCGGGTCACCCGCCCCGGGGCTCGCTGTGCCACACCATCTCCGGGCCGCGGCCGCGTGGGTGACCCGGGGCGCGGCGCGCACGGGTTGCCCTTCTCCCACCACCCGGAGGCCAGCCCCTCGTGGGCGTGTTGGTCGCGGCGCGGTGGGTTGCCGAGGACGGGGCGCGGTCGGCATTGATGTGAATCTGGGTGGGCGCACGGGGCGTCCTTCGAGAGGCTCAGGATGGCGTAGCAGTTGATATCGACACCAATGCGAGTGGTGCGGTCCAGGGGCAGCGCTGGTTGTGGCACCCAACCGTCGGGGTTCCTGGACCGTACCATTTGCATTGGTGCACCAATACTAACTCAACCATCCTGAGGTTCTCGAAGGACGCCCCGTGGCAGCGCGGCTACCTTCAATGCAATTTGGCCGGTCAACGCTCGTACTTCGTCAGGCTCAGTATGGAGTAGTTAGTTGTAGGCATCGATGCGAAAGGTTCCGTCGTGGGGTAGCGCAACGTTGTGGCACCCAACTGCGGGGTCCCTGCACCGAACCACTCACATCGCCGTTAACCCCTATCGCCTCCATCCTGAGCCTGACGACACTTGCACCTGTCACTGCAAGTGCAGGTGAGGACGCCCGTCGTACCCACCCAACCCACATCGGCGCACAGCACAGGCGGCGCGATAATAGAGCAGCCATCCCTACCACCTGGAGGCCACCGTGCCCAACACCGGCGTCATCACGATCCGCTCGACCCACTTCTACCTGATCGACTGCCGCCGCGGCAAGCTGATGTACGAGGCCGGCTGGGTGGGGCAGATGCCCACGCTCCTCAGCCGCCTGCGCGCCTACGGCGTCGCGCCCGGCGAAATCAAGTTCGTCATGTACTCGCACAACCACACGGATCACGCCTCCCTGGTGCAGGAGGTCAAGCAGGCCTGCGGCGCCCGCCTGCTGATCCACGAGGTGCAGATCCCGCATCTGCCGTGGCTCCAGCAGTTCCACGCCCGCAAAGGCGAGCCGTACGTGCCGATCCGCGTCGAGAAGGGCGATCTGGTCGTCCGCGGCGAGAGCCCGCGCATCCCGACGAGGTCGGGCTCGGCGGCTGCGTCGTCCCGATCCCCGGCCACAGCCCCGACCACATCGCGCTCGTGCTGGACGACGGCAAAGCCTTCACCGGCGACCTGCCCCCGCCCGGCATCACCGGATTGGAGAACTACGAGGCCATCCGGCGATCCTGGCAGACGCTGCTCGCGCTCGGCGCCCGCACCTTCTACCCCGCCCACGGCGAACCGTTCGGCGCAGACCAGGTCGAGCCGTAGCGCCGGCCTGAGGCGAAGCTGCCCGCGGCGCGCGCCGCCAGCACCGCGATCGTGATACAATGAACAGGCTGTTCTTCCCCTCTCCACAGGAGGTAACGATGCCTCGCTCGCTCGTGCGCCTTACCGGGCTCCTCGTCGCCCTGATGACTTTGGCCGCCTTGCTGCAGGGATGCGCGCTCGATACCACCCAGCTCACCCGGACTGCGACCGCCGCGCCGCCGCGGCGCACCGCCACGCCTGCCCCGGCGCGCGCGCCTGCCGCTGCGCCTGCCGCCGGGGACGCCGCCTACCTGATGGTGCCCGGCTACGCTTTCGGCGCCACCGTCTCCGGCTTCGGCGCCCGCTACGACGACGGCGGCGTGTCCACCGTGCCCCCCGATGTCGGCGTCTACGCCGCCGCGCCGGCGCTCCCCGACCGCGCCCACATCACCGGCTTCACCCTCTACTTCACGGACAACGACAACGCCGCCATCGCCTTCGCGGCCGCCATCCTGCTCCGGCACGATCTCTGCACCGGCGAGAAGGTCACCGTCGCCTATGCGACCTCCGAGGGTTTGCCCGCCGCCACCGGCCTGCGGACCGCCGCGGCGCCCTCGATCTCCGACCCGGACGTGGACCAGCGGTGCGAGGCCTACTATCTGGAAGGGGTCGTGGGGTCCGCCCGGCTGTGGGGCGTGCGCATCGACTACATCCCGGGCGGTGCGCCGGCGGGGGGTGGGAAGAAGTAGCGCGGGTCGCCGCCGCTCAGGCATCGTGGGCGAACAACCTCGCGGCTTGCCGGCAAGCTGGCTTGGGATGATGTGCGGGGTCCCTGGACAGAACCACTCACATCGCCGTTAACCCCCAACTACTCCATACTGACGAGCCGCAGGCCGTGTCGACATACCTACACCGTGCCGGTGTAGGCACGGTGCTTGCACCTGCGATGCGCAGGCGCAGTGCAGGTGAGTACGCCCGTGACCCGGCCAATTTGCATTGATGCGAGCTGGGTGCTGCAACGGGGTCCCTCGAGACGGCCTGCGGCACGTCAGGATGCCGGTATGGCCAGGCTGAAGCCGGTCGAGACCAGGCCGGTCAGCGCAGGGGTCGTTCTGCTCCGCTACGAGCCGGCGAAGTGGCCCTGTGAGGTGACCTTGTCCAGGAACTCCGCCAGCACGTGGTTGGTGAACCCCGGGTTGTCCTGGTTGGCGTTGTGCCCGGCGTCCGGGATCACCACGTAGCGGATCGCCGGGTCCGACGCTGCCCAGCGCGGGGCGTCTCTGCGGATGGTGCCCGTCACGTCGTGGTCGCCGTGGGTCAGCAGGAAGGGAACCCGCACGTTGAAGTCCGGGTAGCCCTGCCTGCGCACGGCGGTGTTCACGGCCGCCCAGATCGACAGGAACGTCTGGCGGTCGATCCGGCCGATCGTTTCCAGCGCGTAGGCGGCCACATCCGGCTTCACGGTCGTGTTGCGCGCCATCATCTTCGCCAGCGAGCCATACGGCCACGCCCTGAAGGCGGTCAGCGAGAAGCGCAGGGCCGCCATCTCCGCCGCGCTGACCGGGAACGCAATTGGCGTCGACCCGATCACCACCAGCCCCCGCACCCGTTCGGGGTACAGCCGGACCAGGTGCTGGGCGGTGTAGGCGCCCATCGACTGCCCGATCAGCACCACCTCGGGGGCGCACACGTGATCCAGCAGGGCGATCATATCCGCCGCATAATCCTCGATCGTGAGCTGCGGCAGACCCAGCGGCTGCGACTCGCCGTGCCCGCGGGCGTCCCAGAGCAGCACCCCATATTCCGGCGCGAACCGCTCCACCTGCGCGTTGAACATGCGGTGGTCCATCAGCGCGCCGTGCATGAACACCAGCAGCGCCCCGGCGTCCTCGCGCCCGCCCGTCCAGTAGTGGATCGGGCAGCCGCGGTGCTGCAGCACGTGGGCGGTGAGGCCGGATGGGGTGTGGGCGAAACGGGATGGGTGTGGGTTGTTGTCGGAAGGTGGGTTGGGCATGGGTTCCTGATATCCGTATAGTAGATTGGCGTGCGGACATATTATACGCAATCGGTCGAATCAGGAACGTTGTTCGCGCCCGTGGCACAACGTTGCCGCCACGTGGACCCGCCTGGCCGCGATTTGACAGTATCCGCTACGCGGATCGCTTGTTGAGTTCTGCAGTAGCCGGCCACCACGTGCGCCCACAGCGTGAGTTTTCATAATCGCTACTCGGATTGTTTATTGAGTTCCCATCGCCCGTTGTGTCGAGCGGGAGTACGTGCAAGGTTTCAGTATCCGCTACTCGGATCGTTTATTGAGTTCGAACGACTGCGGAAACTGCAGGCGGACACCGATAACGTTTCAGTATCCGCTACTCGGATCGTTTATTGAGTTCAACATGCGCTTGCGGATGGAGGGCTGGCACGTGGTGGGTTTCAATATCCGCTACTCGGATCGTTTATTGAGTTCGGCGGCAAGGTTTACAAAGGCGGCGACGTGATCGTGTTTCAGTATCCGCTACTCGGATCGTTTATTGAGTTCTCCTGAGTTTGCGGGGGCGGTGTTCTTTGTCTGTGTTTCAGTATCCGCTACTCGGATCGTTTATTGAGTTCCCCACACGCCGGCTTCCCGCTCAGTCAATCATGGTGTTCTAGTATCCGCTACTCGGATCGTTTATTGAGTTCCACTGTGGCACGCTCAGGCCCTTGTAGTCCGTGCGTGTTTCAGTATCCGCTACTCGGATCGTTTATTGAGTTCACATGCCAGGGGGCGGACGTGCCCGGCGTTTACCGGGGTTTCAGTATCCGCTACTCGGATCGTTTATTGAGTTCCGTGGATGCTGCTGGCTTACCTGTTTGGCATCGTGGTTTCAGTATCCGCTACTCGGATCGTTTATTCAGTTCCCGGTGCGGGAAGCGTTGTAGGCCCGCTCCATGTAGTTTCAGTATCCGCTACTCGGATCGTTTATTGAGTTCCCAACGCCGTAGCCGGGATGAACGCCGTATTCGTGTTTCAGTATCCGCTACTCGGATCGTTTATTGAGTTCGCGTTGAGCGTAGTCGGACGCGTAGCAGGTCACTTGTTTCAGTATCCGCTACTCGGATCGTTTATTGAGTTCTCAAACCACTGGCCGTGTGGTCAGTGCCGACGAGGGCGTTTCAGTATCCGCTACTCGGATCGTTTATTGAGTTCCTCTGACAGCACGCCATCGCTCCACGTCTACGGATGATGTTTCAGTATCCGCTACTCGGATCGTTTATTGAGTTCACGGCCGGCGAGTAGCAATCGGCCGGTGCTTTAGAGGTTTCAGTATCCGCTACTCGGATCGTTTATTGAGTTCTTTGAGTATCCCAACGGGTCCGTACTGGCCTACGGCGTTTCAGTATCCGCTACTCGGATCGTTTATTGAGTTCGACCCTTGATGTGACTCGATCCAGGCCATATTGTTTCAGTATCCGCTACTCGGATCGTTTATTGAGTTCAAGGGTACACGCAGGCGGAGATTGGGCTGATGCTGTTTGAGTATCCGCTACTCGGATCGTTTATTGAGTTCCCGTGTGGGCCATCTGATTTTCTTGTGTACGAAATTGTTTCAGTATCCGCTACTCGGATCGTTTATTGAGTTCCCACCATCGCCCGTAACCGCATCACGGATTTCGTGTTTCAGTATCCGCTACTCGGATCGTTTATTGAGTTCGGCTGACGGTATCTCCGCCGTGTTGCTGACCGGGGCGTTTCAGTATCCGCTACTCGGATCGTTTATTGAGTTCCCGCAAACACGCCGATGCTGCCGACTTCCCCGGAAGGTTTCAGTATCCGCTACTCGGATCGTTTATTGAGTTCGCGTGGTTATTATTGTGCGTTCCGCGGGACGGTGTTTCAGTATCCGCTACTCGGATCGTTTATTGAGTTCCTTTTGCTGATTGCGCTCCGGCGTAATAGCAATACAGTTTCAGTATCCGCTACTCGGATCGTTTATTGAGTTCATCATCCTCAACTCAGATGGCACGGCTTCGTTCGAGTTTCAGTATCCGCTACTCGGATCGTTTATTGAGTTCCCGAGCGGCTCGTCGAGCACGCCGAGGCCGACATGGAGCGTTTCAGTATCCGCTACTCGGATCGTTTATTGAGTTCGTAGAGATCACCGAGTTTGGCTGCGACATCAACGGCGTTTCAGTATCCGCTACTCGGATCGTTTATTGAGTTCGCTGGACCAGGCGCGGCCGGAGACCTGGTACGTGCTGTTTCAGTATCCGCTACTCGGATCGTTTATTGAGTTCTCAAGCCCGAAGAGGATGGCGGCAAGGGCTACCCGTTTCAGTATCCGCTACTCGGATCGTTTATTGAGTTCTGATATCGGGGGATTGATTATCACCTGCGAAGCGGTTTCAGTATCCGCTACTCGGATCGTTTATTGAGTTCTTGCACGGACAAGGCGGTGGTTGAGCGGGTGATGTTTCAGTATCCGCTACTCGGATCGTTTATTGAGTTCGCGGGCCGCTGCCGAGCTTGCCCTGTGCCCAGCCGGTTTCAGTATCCGCTACTCGGATCGTTTATTGTCACGGCCAGTGTAAAATCCCCAAAAGGGCCAAGATAAAATTCCCCACTTTGGTCAAGTGGTCCCACTTTCGGCACAATGGTCTGGTCAGCCAGACGTGCCGAGGAGTGGGCCACCCATGCTGAATGTGGAGGAGCGCTTCATGATCAAGGATCTGTATCGCAAGGGCTGTGACATCAGCGAGATCGCCGGCTGCACCGGCCATGACCGCAAGACGATTCGCGCCGATCGTGAACGGGCCGGTCAGCGCCGCCGCCGCAGAAGCGCAAAGCCAAGGGCGAGCAAGCTGGACCCGTTCGTGCCGCACCTTAAGAAACGCATCGACGAGGGCGTGCTCAACTGCAACAAGCTGTTGGGACGAGATCCAGAACCAAGGCTACCAGGGCGGCAAGAGCCTGGTCAAGAACTTCGTGCAGCCCTACCGGGCAGCCCGCGCCAGGCACAGGCCACCGTGCGCTTCGAGACCGAGCCGGGCGAGCAAGCCCAGGTGGACTGGGGCCACTTCGGCTTCATCGAGCATCAAGGCCGCCAGCGCCGGCTGTATGCCTTTGTGATGACGCTGGGCTGGTCGCGGGCCATGTACCTCGAGTTCACCGTCTCGGCCGATGCCGCCTGGTGGCTGCGCTGCCACCTGCATGCCTTCCAGTACTTCGGCGGCGTGCCCCGGGAGGTGCTGCACGACAACCTCAAGACGGCGGTGCTGGAGCCGGGATGCCGATGGCAGCGTGCACTGGAACCCGCGCTACCTGGACTTCGCCGACTACTACGGCTTCACGCCCAAGCCTGCCAGCCCTACCGGGCGCAGACCAAAGGCAAGGTCGAGAGCGGGCGTCAGGTATGTGCGCGGCAACTTCTGGCCGGGCCTGCGCTTCGTCGACCTGGCCGACCTCAACCGCCAGGCCCGGACTGGCTGGACCGACGGCCAACGTGCGCGTGCACGGCACGACCGGCGAGGTGCCCTTCGCCCGGCTGCCCCTGGAGCAGCTGCAGCCCACTGCTCGGCAAGCCGGACTACGACACCAGCCTGATCAGCTTACCGGCGCAGCGACCAAGGACTGCTTTGTCAGCTACGACGGCAACTACTACTCGGTGCCGGCCGCCTACGTCCGCCAGACGCTGCTAGCTCAAGGAGACCGAAAGCGGCCAGCTCCTGGTCCTGAATGCGCAGGACGAGCTCGTCACCGAGCATCGCCTGGCGACCGGCCAGCAGCCAGCGCATCGTCGTGCCGGCCCACTATGCCAACATCGGCCAGCGGCGAGCGGCCAGCCCAGCGGGCCGACGGCCATGCCAGATCGTCGCCGGCCGAGAGCCTGGCCGGCCTGCCGGCGGCGCCCGACGGTCGAGACCCGCCCGCTGAGCTGCTACGACCAACTGGCTGGAGGTGGCGGCATGAGCGATGTGGCCTACCCGCGGGTGCAGACCCACCTGGCCCGCCTCAAGCTGCCCCGCATGGCCGAGTGCCTGGATACGCTGGCCCAGGAGGCGGCCAAGCACGACTGGACCTACCTCGACTTCCTGGACCATCTGCTGGAGGCCGAGGTCTCGGCCCGCTACGAACGGGATGTGGCCATGAAGACCAAGCTGGCCCATTTCCCGTTCGTCAAGACCCTGGACCAGTTCGACTTCGCCTTCCAGCCCTCCATCAGCGAGCGCCAGATCCGCGAGCTGGCCACCCTGCGCTTCGTCGCCAACGGCGAGAACGTCCTGTTCCTGGGCCCGCCCGGCGTCGGCAAGACCCACCTGGCCATCGCCCTGGGCATGGCCGCCATCCAGCAGGCCACCAGCGTCTACTTCACCACCATGGTCGACCTGCTCGACACCCTCCACCGGGACGCCAAGGAGGACCGCCTGGACCACCGCCTGCACACGCTGTGCCGGCCCAAGCTGCTGATCCTGGACGAGATGGGCTACTTCCCGCTCGACCGCCTGGCCGCCCAGTTCCTGTTCCAGCTCGTCAGCCGCCGCTACCAGAAGGGCTCGATCATCCTGACCTCGAACAAGTCCTACGGCGACTGGGGCGACATCTTCGCCGACCAGGTCCTGGCGGCCGCCATCCTGGACCGCCTGCTGCACTTCTCGACCACGCTCAACATCCGCGGCCAGAGCTACCGGCTGCGCGAGAAACGCAAGGCCGGCGTCTTCACCGAGCTGACCGAGCCCCAAAAGGAGGACTGACTCCCCAACCGAACATTTGAGCTGGGGAGTTCTATCTTGGCCGTTTTGGGGAATTCTATGTTGGCCTTGACAGTACTGAGTTCGCGGACGCACTACAAGGTGTTGACCATCAAACAATGTTTCAGTATCCGCTACTCGGATCGTTTATTGAGTTCACGGGCGGAACTGGCGGCGTTGCGTGACGAACAGGGTTTCAGTATCCGCTACTCGGATCGTTTATTGAGTTCCCTCGTTGATGAGCCACGGCACATCGCGCCATGAATCGTTTCAGTATCCGCTACTCGGATCGTTTATTGAGTTCACCGCCGCGGCGGGGGCGGCGCGGGTGGCTTTGCCGTTTCAGTATCCGCTACTCGGATCGTTTATTGAGTTCTGCGGTACAGTTTGTCAATAGGCAATATCGCATTTTGTTTCAGTATCCGCTACTCGGATCGTTTATTGAGTTCCGCCCTCGGCATCAAGTCGCCCTCGAAGGTGTTCCAGTTTCAGTATCCGCTACTCGGATCGTTTATTGAGTTCCGGATCTGGAACACTGGCGAACGGTAGTCGAGCAATGTTTCAGTATCCGCTACTCGGATCGTTTATTGAGTTCGTCCGGCGTCCAGTTTACGACGTGCTTCCCGCCGGTGTTTCAGTATCCGCTACTCGGATCGTTTATTGAGTTCCGCAGTTGCCCTACGAGCTGCAGCAGTTCTACCGTGTTTCAGTATCCGCTACTCGGATCGTTTATTGAGTTCTCGATGGCATAATCGCGTTGCGACTGCGGAGCGTTTCAGTATCCGCTACTCGGATCGTTTATTGAGTTCTCTGGTTACCGCTCGCTACGGGGCACTGCAAGTGGTTTCAGTATCCGCTACTCGGATCGTTTATTGAGTTCGATAAGCCTCACGGTCCACCCCGGGATCGAAGTAATGTTTCAGTATCCGCTACTCGGATCGTTTATTGAGTTCGACTCCGAGGCGCTCAAGGCCGCGGTCATGGAACGTTTCAGTATCCGCTACTCGGATCGTTTATTGAGTTCCCACACTAGGCAAGGCGCTGATGGCGGACGAGCTGGTTTCAGTATCCGCTACTCGGATCGTTTATTGAGTTCCGCAGAATGCGAAAAGCCTGTTCGATCTGACGGGTGGTTTCAGTATCCGCTACACGGATCGTTTATTGAGTTCGACTTGCTTGGTCGACCGGCCACGACAGATCAGCTGTTTCAGTATCCGCTACTCGGATCGTTTATTGAGTTCCGGCCTCGGCGCGGCAGGAGTACGTACCCCTGGTTTCAGCATCCGCTACTCGGATCGTTTATTGAGTTCACTGCGGCTGCCCCCGGATGTGCAAGCGCGCGTGCGTTTCAGTATCCGCTACTCGGATCGTTTATTGAGTTCGGGATGGCCTACGGCGAAGCGTGGGTGATCGGGAAGTTTCAGTATCCGCTACTCGGATCGTTTATTGAGTTCGTCGTGGCGGCCGTCACGGTGCTGACCAGCCAGAGGGTTTCAGTATCCGCTACTCGGATCGTTTATTGAGTTCGCACAGGCGACGCCGGAAGCGGTCGCGAAACTGCTGTTTCAGTATCCGCTACTCGGATCGTTTATTGAGTTCTCGGTGTGATAGTAGATCAGGCAGCCGGTCTGCCGTTTCAGTATCCGCTACTCGGATCGTTTATTGAGTTCGTGCGAAACTGGCGGTCGGTCAACCGGCCCATTTTGTTTCAGTATCCGCTACTCGGATCGTTTATTGAGTTCATAAGAAGAATGAGCAGACTATGTGCCCGACTACGTGTTTCAGTATCCGCTACTCGGATCGTTTATTGAGTTCCCAAATAGCATCGATGCGCTCGCCTGCTCCGCCTGGGCGGTTTCAGTATCCGCTACTCGGATCGTTTATTGAGTTCGGCAGCGATCGACCTGACATCGAACGGCGAGACGCTCAAATTTCAAGTATCCGCTACTCGGATCGTTTATTGAGTT
>CAWAOA010000009.1:0-95361 GCA_963783655.1 uncultured Chloroflexia bacterium | reverse complement strand
TGTCAATGAAGTTCACGCCCATCTCCAGGGCATAACGCATCGACTGGAGTGACTCCGCGTCGTCCGCGCCGGCCCACCAGTCACCGCCAACGCCCCAGGCCCCGAAACCAATCTCCGAAACTTCGATGCACGTCCTGCCGAGTCTCCGATAGCGCATTCCAGTGTCTCCTCTTTGCTGTAGGGTTATGCCAGTTCCTGCCGTGAAAAATAGGCTCGTGCCTCAGTCAGGATCCGCTCGATATCCGCATCCTGGCCCGGTGTGAGTGGCTGCGGATTGTGCCTGGCCAGAATGCCGGCCATGCGCTCCTGCGCCAGCTCCAACGCCCCGCGCTTGCCGCTCGCTTGCCATTCAGCGTAGGTCAGTTGATCGGCAGCTCCCGGCATGTACTGCTCCTGCCGCCACCATTTGCGGGTATGCTCCTGACCGAGGTAATGGCCCGGCAACGGGCCGATCTCGGCGATCAGATCCAGCGCCAATCATCTCGGGCGTTGCCTGCTCCCCCTCGATGAACCGCCCTACCATCCCGGCGATGTCGTTATCCAGGATGGCCTGCACGGGGTGGGCTGTCATCTCGCTGGATACGCCCAGATGCAGCAGAATGGTGTTTCCACCCGAGAGCGACGACAACAGCACCTGGATCGCCTTCTCGTAGCCGGCCTGATAATCGATCTTCTTTGCGCTGGTGTAGCCGGGGGAGCCGTTGCCAACGGGCAGCCCGTAATGGCGCACACATCTGGTTGAAGGCCACATTGCTCAACGAGCTGGTGATCATGCCGAAGGCCGGCGCGCCGCTCTTCATGTTCATGGCAAGCGCGAAATGGCCGATGATCATGCGCTGCCCCGGGTTCACGAGCTGCACGAGCACGATCATAGCCATGTGCTCCGCCAGGCTGATCACCAGCGAGCCGGCGACGGTCGCCGGTCCGGTGCCGCCCAGCACGCAGCCGTCGACGGTCGAGACTGGGAAGCCGGCCTCGACCATCCGCCGGGCTGCGGTGATTGCCTGCTCATTCCAGCTCAGAGGCGACGATGACGTCAGGGTCCCCGTGATCTCGTGGCCCATGGCTTGCGCCATCTGGATCGTGAAGATCTCGCAGTCGTAAGAGCAGCACGCCGCCTGGTGCTTGGTCGAGTGCCGCATGTTGATGGCAACGCCTTCCGGAATGCCCATCAGCGGGTGTATCGCCCTCGTAGCCGAAGATACGGATAGCAGCCCAGGTGATCGAGCGTGGGCAGATAGTCCATGACCCGCACCGCGTCCTCGAATTCGGTCTTCGTCGGCGGTCGAGGCTCGAAGGTGTCCAGGTCGATGGTTTCGAGCCCGGCGGAGTGCGAATAGTAGACCGTGTCGCCGCCCATCAGCAGATCGTTAGCCGCATCTGGAGCACGAATGGCGAATGTGCGTGGTGCCATCGCCAGACATTCCAACACCAGCTCGGGCGGAAAACGCACCCGATTGTCTTGGCTCGTCCACGCTGGCAGCCGTGCTTCGCCAGAAACGACAGCGCCCAGGCGCTGTCCATCCGCACGCCGGTCTCTTCCAGCGTTTTCAAGGCACCGCAATGGATCGACTCGATCTCACCCTCGGACAATACCCCGATGGCCGGCACCCTCAGAGTGAACCCTTTTCTCGGCATGGTTCGGTGCTCTCCGGCGCCTGGGCTAAGCCAGTGCGCCTCCGTCGACGACGATCTCGGTGCCGGTAATGAACGACGATACGTCGGTTACCAGGAACAACACGGCCTGGGCGACTTCGTCCGCACCCCCCAGCCGGTGCATGGGGCTGCTCCCGGTAGAGATCGATTGCCGGGCGCCGGCTATCCCACGCTCCTCCAGGCTGTCGATCAACTTGTCGATCATCGGCGTATCGATGGTCCCGGGGCACACGGCATTCACCCGGATGCCGTAGCCGACATATTCCAGCGCCGCGCAGCGGGTGAGCATCAGGATGCCCGCCTTGGCTGCGCAGTACGGCGAGATGCCCGGGAATGCTCGTATGCCCGCCACCGAAGAAAGTTGACGATTGCGCCCGCCTTCTGCTGCATCATAACGGGCGCAGCGTGCTTGATGCACAGCCATGTGCCCGTGAGATTGGTGTCGATTGTGGCCTGCCACCCTTCGCGGGTCAGCAAATCGCAGCGATCAACGCCCAGGGGCGCCGTCCGCCCGGCGCAGTTGACCAGAATATCCAGCCCGCCCAGACCCGGACTCCGTTTGCGCAACCAAGCCTCTCGACCTGCGCCTCTTCGCTGACATCAGTCTGCACGAAACACATTTCGTAGCCCGGCCGATCCGCGCAAGGCGCAGGGTTTCCTCCGCCCCGCGCGGGTCCAGGTCCGCAATCATCACGCGGGCCCCTTCAGACGCCAGCAGCAATGCCACGGCGCGACCCATGCCCGAGCCACCTCCCGTCACCATACTCACCTTGCCTTGTAGCTTCATCCCTGGTATGCCTCCGTGTAGTATGGGCGGCCTGTCCAGGCCGGCTGCAGCGAACCGCTCCAGAGCGAATGTCTCGGCCTCGGCGATTACCTGCTCCTCGTCACAGCGCTGGAGCCAGCCGCCCGCAACCAGCACCTCGCCGTCCACGATCACAGTATCTACGTCCCCGTGACCCGCGCTGTACACGAGGATGTTCACAATGTTGTTGACCGGCCGCATGTGCGCCCGCTCCAGGCTGACCAGAATGAGATCGGCCTTCTTGCCGGGCTCCAGCGAGCCGATCTGGTCCTGCATCCCCAGCGCCCGCGCGCCGCCGATGGTAGCCATCTCCAGCCCCGCGTAGGCCGACACTGCGCAGGATCCATGTTGGCGATGCGCTGCAGGAACATGGCCGATCCGGGCCGCCTCGAACATGTTCATGTCGTCGTTGACGGCGCAACTATCGGTGCCCAGCGATACCGGTACCCCTGCGGCCAGCATCTTGACCACCGGCGCGACGCCCAACGCCAGCTTCATGTGGCATTCGGGATTATAGGAAACCGTTGCGCCGGTGTCTCAGCATGACGCCGGATATCGTCGTCGGAAAGGTAGATGCAGTGGGCCGCGAGCACGTCGGGGCCCAGAAATCCCAGGTCCGCCAGATAGCCGACGCCGCGTCTTGCCGTAGCGGCGCCGGATGTTGTCACGGCCGAATTCGCTCTCGGCGAGGTGGATGTGGATGCCGACGCCGTTGGCCGTCGCCAGCTCCCGCACCTCCGCAGAAGCGCCGGGCTCGCCGAATTCTCGCACGCCGGGCCGTAGCGGAAGGTGACGCGCCCGCCGGCCGACGACCGGCAGCGGGCGATGAGCCGCTCGGCCAGCGCCATCGACCTCGGGCATTGGCAGCAGCATGCCCGGCCGCTGCCACTCGTCCACGTCAGTCATCGTCAGGGTATGGACCACCCGTAGCCCCGCCTGCTCGTATTCGTCGATCACGCGTGGGTGGCGTGGCCCATTCCATATTCACGATGCATGGTGATGCCGGAGAGTAAGCGCCTCGGCGCACCCCAGGCGGGTGGCCTGGCGCTGCAACTCGTCGCGGCCGTGCAGATAATCCTGGACGGCGCAGGCGATGCGCGGCGCGGATACGGCTCCATCCACTCGTCCGGGAAGGGCAGATCGTCCGGCGCGCCCTTCAGCGAAGTTCTGCAGAAAATGGTGGTGCGTATCGATCAGCCCCGGCAACACGGCTTTGCGGCGCGCGTCGATGACCTTGGCGTCCCGTATATCGCTCGGCCACAGTCGCTGAGGGACCGGCGGCCACAATCCGCCCGCCGTCGATGGCGACGGCTCCATCGTAGTGGATCGTGCGCAGCGCGATCCATGGTGATCACGACGCCGTGCTCCACCACGAGGTCGACGGGAAGCGGAACCGGCCCATGGTTATCGAATGACATAATCATTCCACCATCCTTGGGAACAGCACCCTGGACTGCGACTGCCCTCTACCGCCCGGCGGCCGGGCCCGCTCGCACCGTACTCGATCAGGCGACGACCTTCTCGCCCAGCAGTTCGTGCAGGTGGTACTGGTGCTTGCCAAATTGGCCGCCGAAGTTCATGGCGGTCAGGTACATCACGCCGGGCACCTGGGCGGCGGCCGCCAGGCTCGACGGCCCATCGCCTGGCGCATCAGGTCCGGGCTGCGCCGAACATCAGCAAATTCAGGACGGAATTGCACGCCCTCGGGCACCTTGGTGTCCTCGATCTCGGTCGCGCAGCGATGGGATATAGTCGAATTCGCGGAACACCTGCTCCAGCCCGTAGCCCATCGGCGCCACGCCGTCGACTGCTGCGATCGCCTTCTTGGCGGCGGCTACGGCCGCTACGGCCGAGCGGCGTTCTCGGCGAAGCAGACGAAGTGGCCGTCGGTGCCCGACGTCTGACCTTGAAGCTCTTCTCGTAGACGAACTCGCCGGTCGTGGTGGGCAGCACGCACATCATACGGTCGCCTAGCTATGCGCTCGGTGTCGTTCCCTGCCAGCGCTCCTTCGACATCTCGAACTGGTCGTGCAGGTTGACGCTCGCCGGTCTGACGCCGGGACCATGCATCGAAGACCGTCACGGTCGGGATCAGCGAGGCCAGCGCGATCCGCAGCTCCAGCTCCTTCAGCATGTCCTCCGCGGCTGTTCGGGACCATCGCCAGCGAAACGTAGACGCCCGGGCGCCCGTCCGGCGTCTCGCGGCAGGGCCACCCGCTCGATCCCGGCGTTGACCCGGGAACCGATCATGCTGGAGCCGCCGGCCCCGGCAAACTGGTCGGCGGCGCCCAGCGCCAGCTCGGGGTCATGGCCGTCAGCAGGACCCGCATCTCTCCAGGTCCCAGGCCTCGGCGAACGTGTCGTAGATCGTGGCGTATCCGACTTTCATCTGCTTGCTTCCTCCTCGTGGATGATCATGACTTTGATGCCTTCCTGGTTACGCGCGATCTCGAATCCCCGCTGCACGTCGGCCACGGCAAGCGGTGGGAAATGAGCGGCTCGACCTTCACGATGTCCTTGCTGATCAGGTTCAGCGCGTCCTCGTACTGGGCGATCGTGGAGTCATAGCGTGCCCAGCAGCGCCAGCTCCTTGTAGTGCACCAGGTCCAGGTCGAGCTCCACCGCGGCTGCAGGGTCGCCGCAAAGTACAGCACCTGCCCACGCCGGGCCGCCAGATCGATGGCCTGCTTGAGCACCGCCGCCCTGCCCACCGCGTTGATCGCGACGTCGGCGCCTCGCCCGTCGGAGACTTGTTTGACCGCCGCTGCCAGATCCTCGTGGGCATCGTCTACGACGACATCTGCGCCGAGCTGCCTCGGCCATCTCCAGCCGGTGCGGCGTGACGCCGCCCAGGATGGTGTACGCGCCGCGATGGCTTCAACATCTGCGCGTGCATCAGCCCGATGGGCCGTCGCCGATGACGACGGCAACGCGCCGAGGGCGACGTCGATCTTCGACTGGCCGTTCACCACGCATGCCAGCGGCTCGGCCAAGGCCGCTTCCTCGAGCGTGACGCTGTCCGGCACCTTCACCAGGTTCGGGAACGGGTAGGCGGCGTATTGGGCCAGGCCACCGGAGAAGTAGCCGGCGTTCTGGCAGGCGCTCCACATGCCGCGGCGGCAGTAGTAGCAGTAGCCGCACGGTCAGCCGTCCGTCGGCCACCACCGCGATCGCCGGGCTTGACAGTCGGCACGTCCGCTGCCCGACTTCGACCACCGTGCCCGCCAGCTCGTGACCCATGCGGAACGGATAGGTGATCGTCCAGCCGCGGGGCTGCTTGCCGACGTAGGCATCCACGTCGGTGCCGCACACGCCGCAGTCCGCGACCTTGACCAGCACTTCCCGGCGGGCCGATCTCGGGCATGGGCATCTCGTCGACTCGCATCACCAAGCGGCCCTTGCAGACGAGCAACTTTCATAGACTCCGATCCGTCCTTCATAGAAAGGCTGAAATAGGTGGGAAGGTCGATGCCGGTCTCCGTGAAACGCATCGTGGCGTAGCGCACCGCCTCGCCGACCCACGATTCCTCGTCGAGCGTCAGAATCGCTGGTCTTCCATGACGACCCTGGCCGTCGCAGATCACCGTGTCGACGTCGCTGGCTGTGAGCGCAGTAGACCAGGCTGTTCTCGATGCTGGTTGATCGGCCGCATGTGCGATGCCGGTCAGATCCACCAGGATCAGGTCGGCTTTCTTGCCGGCTTCGAGCGAGCCGATCTCGCGTTCCATGCCCAGCGCCTGCGCGCCGCCGAGCGTGGCCATCTTCAGCGTGACGCGGTGCCGGCAGCGCCGCCGGGTTCATGGTGGTGACTTTCTGCAGGAAGGCCGGCGGTGCGCATCGCCTCGAACATGTCCATGTTGTCGTTCACCGCGCAGCCGTCCGTGCCCAGCGACACCACCACGCCCGCATCGAGCATCTTGCTGGATCGGCGCCACCCCGTCGGCGATCTTCATGTTGCACTCGGGGTTGTGAGCCACCTTCGTGCCGGTCTGTCGCGAACAGCTCGATATCTTCGTCCGACAGCCAGATGCAGTGCGCACCGAGCACGTCGGGACCCAGCAGGCCCAGGTTGTGCAGGTGCGCCGTGGGCGTGCGCCGAACAGCCGGCTGGATGTTGTCCCATTCGTACTGGGTCTCGGCGATGTGGATGTGGATGCGCACGCCGTTGCGGTCGGCCAGTTGCCGGCGCACTTCCTTGATCAGCTCGACGCTGCACGAGTTCGGGCAGGCCAGGCCGTAGCGGAAGGTGATGCGGCCGTCCGGCCGAGCCGCGGCAGCGCTCCAGCAGCTCGTCGGCCAGCGCGTAGCAGCCGGTCGTGCGGCAGCAGCACGTCGGGCGAGATCCACTGGTCGGTCATGGTCAGCGTGTGCACCACCCGGATCCCGGCCTGCTCGAAGACGTCGACCACGCAGGGGTGGGTCGCCCATTCCATGTTCAGGATGGTGGTGATGCCCGCCCGGATGGCGTCGACGCACCCCAGCCGGGAAGCGTGCATGCTGGATGCCGTAGCGGCCGCGCAGGTAATCCTGGACCGCCACCTTGATGCGCGGGCACCGACACCTGGTCGATCCAATCCAGCAGCGCCAGGTCGTCGCGGCGTGCCCTTGTGGAAATTCTGCAGGAAGTGGTGGTGGGTGTCGATCAGGCCGGGCATGACCGCCTTCGCCGGCGCGTCGATCATCTTGCGAGCCGGCATAGCGCCGGCCGATCTCGGCGCTCGGGACCGATGGCCACGATCCGGCCGCCGCGTCGATGGCCACGGCGCCGTGCTCGATCAGCGGCCGGCGCTCGTCCATCGTGACGACCAGCCCGCCGAGTGACCAGCAGATCGATCTTCATTCAACGGCTCACACGCCTCGTTGAGCAGGTCGACGATATCGGTCACCTGCAGGTTCAGCCCCGCCTTGGCGACCGATCGCTTCAGGTTGACCACGCAGGTGGGGCACGAGGTGACCACCTGCTCGGCGCCCGCTCGCGGCCGCCTGCTGCAGCCGCTCGACGGCCACGTCGCCTGCAAGATCGGTGAAAGCGCTCAGCACCCCGCCGCCGGCGCCGCAGCACAGCGCGTGCTCGCGGTTCGAGTACATCTCCACCAGTTCGACGCCCGGGAACGGCGCTGATCAGCTCGCGGCGGTTCATCGTAGATTCCCATGTGCCGGCCCATGACGCACGGATCGTGGTAGGTCACCTTGCGGTCGATCGCGCTGCAGCTTGCCGGCCGCACAGCTCGGGAAGTACTCGTGCGTGTGCTGGAACTTCAGCGCCGTGTCGAGCCCAGGTCTTCGGGGTAGACAACCTTGAGCGCCCGGTAGCAGCCGGCGCAGGTCGTCAGGACGATCTCCGGCTGGTATGCCCGGATCTTCGCCAGCGTGTATTCGCGCCGCCTGCGCGCATGGCGTCCATCTGCCCGATATCGTAGAGGGGGTAGCCGCAGCAGGCATCCTCTTCGATCACGGCGTAGTCCACGCCCAGCTTCGTCAAGCAGGTCGGTCGTGGCCTTGCCGATCGGCTCGCGCCTTGCGGTTGGTCTGGCAGCCCGGGAAGTAGAGCACCTCGACCTTCCGCGGAGCTGGCCGGGCCTCGGACTTGCCGGTTCGGGGCCGAAAATGCTGTGATGCTGCGAATGTTGTCGACCGTCCGCTGGTGCGCCGCGTGCACATGCCCGGACTCGACGAGATCGGCGCGCAACGCGCTGCCAGATCTCGAGTCAGCGGCATGCCGACGGGGCAGTGCACCCCGCAGCTCCCGCACAGCGTGCACTGCGCCAGGTGCTCCAGGAAGGTCTCGTCGACCTCGGCTCTCGCCCTTGAGGAACGCCTGCGCCATGTTGACGCGGCCGCGGGCATACTGGGTATCAAAGCCTCGGTGTAGGGGTAGGTGGGGCAGACCCAATTCGACGCCCTTCCAGTCCCACACCCGGCAGAAACCGCAGCGGCTGCAATGGAAGACTTCTTTCGCTAAGCGCCTCAAGTCGCAATGCAGGCATTCCGCTTGTCGCCATTACTGTTCTCCTTGATGCTCGGCGTATGCTGCGGCAGTAGCCCAGAGCCCGATGACGCCCGGGTTCATGATGTAATTCGGATCGAGCAGTCTCTTGATGGCCTTCTGGAGGCGCCAGTAGCCGGTGTTCCCCAGGTGCTTCTGCAGGTGGGGCGCCCACTGCCGGCCCTTGGAGTACGGCGCGCCGCCCAGCTCCAACGCCCGGTCCATCATCTCCTGCATCGCCGTCCCAGACCTTGGCGCGCTCGACCATGTCGTCCGGGTGGTGGAACATCAGGCTGACGTGCTCCGAGCCGTGCGGCTCGGGGAACATCTGCTGGACGTACGTCTTGATGCCGTGCCGGTCCATGATCGCCTTCATCTCGTAGGTCGCGTCTACCAGCTTGTCGAAGGGCAGGAAGTAGTTCACCGCGCCGGCGATGCCGTCTTTGAACTCTTCACCGGTCAGGAACCAGCGACCGTTCCAGAACTTCTTGGACGCCTTCGGTGCCCAGACACTCCATGTTCGGGTGGCTCTGCACGACAGGCCGCGAATCTTCGCGATCCGCACGGTCGACGTCGTCCGCGTCGCCTTCCACGTTGTAGTCGAAGATGATGAGTTCGCCCGGCTTGATGACGGGCACGGAGATGTAGCAGACCAGGTTGTTGATGGCCAGTCTTGCGGAATAGGCTCGACGGCCGAGTGCAGTCGGCCGTCTTGTAGCGCTCCAGGTAGATCTTCTCGGGGAACGGGAAGATCCGCAGCGTGCATTCGGTCATGATGCCGAATGCGCCTTCGGCGCCGATGAAGAGCCCGGTCAGATCGGCGCCGAGCCCGTAGCGGAAGAAGACGTCCGAGTTGGGGTTGGCCGATGAGCCGGTGCAGACGATGTCGCCGTTCGGCAGCACCATCTTCAGGCCCAAAGCCTGGTCGCCGGAGCTGATGTACTTGATGTTGCCCCAGCCGACGCCCGGCCGCGAGATGTGCGCGCCCGGCGTGCCGGCCATGGCGCCCGAGGGCGCGATGCCGATCTTCCAGCCGCGCTGCTCGAGCGTGATTCATCAGGCTGACGTAGGTGATGCCCGACTGGCAGGTCACGGTCCCGTTGGTCTCGTCGATCTCCAGGATTTCGTTCATGCGCAGCATCTCGATCGTGATGCCGCCGCTCCGGCCGGAGGCGTCGAGCCGGCCTCCTGCGCCGACCCGCCGCCACGCGGCACGATCGGGCACCCTGTACTCGTTGGCGATCTTTACGATCTCAGGACCTCTTCCGTCGTCCTGGGCCGCACGACGAGGTTCGGCTTGCTCGGGGGCATGGTGCCGAAGTCGCGCTGGAGTAGGCCCTGAGCATGAACGGCTTGTCCGAGACGTACTTGCGGACCGACCACGTCGGCCAGGCGTTTGAGGATTGCACCGTTATCCATGACTCTTCACTCCTCGTGGTCAGGCTCAGCTCGTCGCTGAGCGCGCCTGGTGGAAAAGACGACCTCGCGCAGCCCTCGCGTACGAGCTTCTCCGGGTCGTCGGCCTGCCAGACGCGCCGGCCGAAGGCCACGCCGGACGCGCCCGGCCCTGACAGCGTCCCGCGCGACCTGCAGCGTGTTGTCGGCTCCGCCTTCGCTCGGCCCGCCGGCGACGATGATCGGGCACGGGCGTGCTGGCGACGACCTGTTGGAAGGCTTGCGACGTTGCCGCAGTAGTTCGTCTTGATGATGTCTGCGCCCAGCTCCATGCCGATGCGCGCGGCATGGGCGATCTGCCTCGGCCTCGTAGAACCGTCGGGCGGCGGCATCATCTCGGCCACCACCGGGATACCCAGCCCGCCGCACTGCTCGATCAATTCGCCCAGCCACTGCATCAGTTGACGGCTCGCCGCCGCGCCCGAAGAAGATCGACACGGCCACCGCGTCGGCATCCAGGCGCAGCGCCGTGGTCGCGGTCACCGCGGGGATCTCCTGGAGGGCTTCGGCGCTCAGCCCGGCGCTGACGCTGACCCGCAGCACGAGCGCCGTCTCCGGTTCCACCAGGTCGTGAACGCACTGCAGGAAGCCGGGCGACACCAGCAATGCGTTTGCCCCGCCGGCCAGAACCTTGCCGCGTGATCTCGCGTGGCCTGTCAATTCCGCGCACCGGCCCGAGCCAGGCGCCGTGGTCAAACGGGATCAACACGCATCTCCGATGCTCGCACACCAACAGCCTCTTCAGGCGTCTCTCTTTTCCGGTCATGGCGAAACTCGCTCCTTGAGAATGTGACTACGCGCTTCCACAGCTTCTGACACTGCGAAATCCGCAAATCGCCGGTAGATCTCGTAACCACGTTGATAGGCTTCGGCGCATTCGGGCCGGAAGCGAACGACTTCGGGCTCAGGGAAAGTGGCCAGCAGGCTGGCAACCAGGTCCTGCTCGTCGAGTGCCGAGCGACACAGCGCATACAGCAGGCGCGTGACGGTCTCGTCCTCGCCGTAAACCATGACATCTTTCTGGCAAGCGTCCGCGATCACACGGCAGATCCCCGGACTCTTCGCCCCGCCGCCGGCCAGCGCCAGCTCCCGCACCGGTACCCCCATCTCTTCGTACAGGTCCAGCATGTGGCGCAGGCTGAAAGCGACCCCTTCCATCACCGCTCGGATCAATTGCGGCCGGTCGTGCGAGAGCTGCAGACCGTAGAATCCGCCGCGGATATCGTCAGACCAGTGCGGGCTGCGCTCGCCGGCCAGGTACGGGATGAAGCACAACCCGCCGGCGCCCTCGGGCGCACGAGCCGCTTCGGCCATGGCGGCTTCAAATGTCACACCCGTGGTCCCCTTCGCAAAGTTGTCATAAGCCCACACCAGCGCCGCTCCCGTGGTGGAAGAGACGCCGCCGAAGAGACGGAATGGATCGAGTGGATAGGTGTAGAGCCGGCAGGCGGGGTCGTGCGGGTGTTGGTCCTCGGCCAGGGCAGCGAAGACCATAGAGGAGCTACCGAAAGAGCAGACTACACGGCCGGGATTTGGCGGAGCGCCGGTGATCAAAGCCGCAACATCGCCAATTCCGACCAGCACCGGGAGGTTGGGCGGCAGCCCCAGGCGTTCCGCGATCGCCCGGCGCGGGTGCCCGGCGATCTCCCATGGCTTCCGGATCGGCGGCAACACCGACGGATCCAGCCCGGTCCACTTCAGCCGGTCGACTGCCCAGGTGCGGGTCGCCCAATCAAGCAGGGCGGCGCCACCCGGTTCGGTCGGGTCGGTGCAGATCTCCCCGGTCAGCCGGTAGCGCAGATAATCCTTGGGCCAAAGCAGCGTGCGCGTACGGGAGATCACGTCGGGGCAATGCCGGTTCAGCCAGAGCCAGTTTCGGGAGCGTGTAGGTGCTGTTGAGCTGCCAGGGAGGCAGCTCCAACGCGGCGGTCAGTTCGGCCGTCTCGGCTCCCGCCCGGCGATCCAGCCAAAGGATTGTTGGCGGCAGCGGTGTCCCGCTTTCGTCGAGCAGCACCGCGGTGTGCATCTGGCCGGTGAACGCAAGCCCGCGCAGCTCTCCGAGCGGGAGCCCGCCGGATACCAGATCGCCCACGGCGCCTTCGAAAGCCTGCCACCAGTCCTCCGGGTCGCTCTCGGCCCAGCCCGGCCGGTCTGCTCGATAGCTGTACCGGCGGGTTGCGCTGCCCAACACACCGCCGGCCGCGCCGTAGACCACAGCCTTCAGCGAGGAGGTGCCAACGTCGACGGCCAATGCGTACGGGGTTTCGCCCATTACAGAGAATCGCCTCCGATTTCGACCATCACCTTGAGTCCCTGCCGGTTGAGCACAATCTCGAAGCCCTCCGCCAGCCGCTCGAGCGGCAAAATGTGCGAGATCAACTGCTCCACCTGCACGCGGCCCGATTCGATGAACGCCAGCGCCTGGTGCATGTCGTCGGGGGTGCAATCCGCCGAGCCCGGTGACTACCAACTCCCGATAGTGGATCACGTTGGGGTCGATAGCGAGCGGCGCGACAGGATAGATGCCGGCGAAGATGTTCAGCCGGCCGCCATCGGCCATGCACTCGGCCGTCTCGACCACCACCGGCGACACGCCGACCGTGACCACCGCCGCATCGGCGCCGCGTCCACCGGTCCATTCCATAACGGCCGGCTTCATCGGCTGCCCGGAATTGTCGAACACGGCGTCAGCTCCCAGGGACGATGCCAGCTCGAGCCGTTCCGCCAGCGGGTCGATCACCATCGTGCGAGCGCCATAGTAGCGGGCCACCTGCATGTGGAGCAGACCGATCGGACCGGCGCCCACGATGACTTCGGTCTCGCCTGGCGACAGCCTCAGCATCTTCTGGCCGCGCGCGACGCAGGCAAGCGGTTCCATAAAGGCAGCGGCCCGGTAGCTTGTGTCAGGTTTCTGGATCAGGTGAATGTTCTGGCGGGGGAGTACGGCGTAATCCTCATAGGCGCCGTTCGGGAAACGGGGGTGCTGGCAGCGGTTCGAGCGACCGCTTCGGCAGGCGGGACAGACGCCGCACTTGACGATGAAGTCACCCACGATGCGCTGCCCGACCTGGATATCGGTCACGCGCTCCCCGACATGGACCACTATGCCGCTGGCTTCGTGGCCCATCAGGCGGGGGATGGGGACCGACTTCTTGCCGGCGTACACCCGCACGTCCCACGGGCAAATCCCGGCAAAGGCCAGTCGCAGCAGCACCTCATCCGGACCTACCGGATCGATCTCCTGCCGCTTGAGCTCGAACTTGCCCGGCTCAAGCAGCCACATAGCGCGATTGGAAAGAGTCTGATCGACCGGACTGGAAACAGCTTTCGTGACTACCACATCGGGCGAACTGGTCATCGTACGCTCCCTGTATCAATGGCGTTGGCTGTTACGTTACGGACAGATCACCAGATCATTCGGCAGTTGTCGGGTGGGCCTAGCGGCCTGTTTGCACCGTGTAGGTGTAGCGGTCACCTCGGTTGTAGATCTCGTGGTACTCGATCGGCACATCTTCATCGGAAAACACGGTGCCCTCAACCAGCAGCAGGGGAGCGCCCTGGTCGATGAGCAGCAGGTCGCACTCGCGCTGGCCGGCCGGTACAGCCTGGATGTTCTCGACGCGGCGGGCGAGCTTGATGCCGTGCTTCTCCAACAGGCTCCAGAGCGAAACCTCGCGCTCCAGGTCGGCAGGGGTAAGCGTGACGCCGGGTGGCAGGTTCAGATAGGCCACCGACACGCACATCGGCTCGTCATCGGCCAGTCGTAGGCGCTCCACCACCCATACCCAGCTATCAAGTTGCAGGTTCAGGGCGCCGGCAACGCGTTCATCGACACGCCGGTGCCCGAGGAACAGGAGGCGAGAGCCCGGGCGATGCCCTTCCTCGCGCATCTCCTGCGAGAAGCTCTTCATCTGTGGCACGTGGCGCTGGATCTTGCGGCGGGCAACGAAGGTTCCCTTCCCCTGCTGGGCCACGAGGTAGCCCTCGCGCACCAGATCGTCGATCGCGCGACTCACGGTTATGCGGCTCACCTGAAAGGTATCCACCAACTCGCGCTCGGTCGGGATCAGATCACCCTCGCGGTACTCGCCCTCACGTAACCGGGAAAGCAGAGCTTCGCGCACCTGGTGATACAAGGGGGCAGGGCTGTTCCGGTCAAGGGCAAGTTGTGCTGGATCGAGCGTTAGCTTCATTCCGACCGTGATCTCCTGTTGCCTGGGGAAATTTACTATGTTGTTATATCCAATTGGCTATTGCAATATAGCTTACCATTCCGAATGTGTCAAAATGGGCAAATGGGGGTGAGGCTGCGGTAGTTTGGGCGGCAAGTCGGCCGCTGGACTTCATCCGGACGGGCTGTGCGCGTTCTGGGGCGGTGCTTGGGCGGGTAGGTTGCGGGCGGTCCTGCATTGATAATTACCGACGAGCGTGCGTCTTTGGCGCACGCTAGCGCACGGCTCAAGGGGCCGGGAGGTGGCGCCGGTATGGCGGCGTTGGACGACCTGCTCGATTCCATTTTCGACGACCGGGAATCCGCTCTCTATCCCGAGTTCGGGGACTGGGTGCGGGGTTCGCGTCGCTTCAGGGCATTCTCGGCTGCCAATCGCGTCAAGATCCGAGCGAAGCTGCGACACGCGCAAGACGACGGCAGCCAGAGAGATCTGCCGCGCAGAACTGGAAACCGCAGCGCTGCTGTTCCGCGACGAGCGATTCACGCTGGAATACGAGAAGAACGCTGCATCCAGGCAGCGCGCTCCCGATTTCACCGTCACATTCAAGACCCACACCCCGTTCAATGTCGAGGTCAGGCGGATCCGCAGCGCCGAGCTGTTCGATCGGGATACCGAGGCGCGTACCGGCAAGCTGATGGCGGTACTGTGCGACAAGGTGGGACAGATGCCGCCGGGCAGCATCAACCTGCTGTGGCTGGTTGCCGGAAGCGAGATCACCGAGGATGATCTGACCCGCGCTGCGACGACACTGCGCCAACTGGCCGAGCGCAAAGTCGAGCAGTTCTTCACGCGCCGCGGCTTCGAGAGCGCCGCCGGATTCCTGCGATACAATCGCCGGTTGAGTGGGATCGTGCTGCGCCAGTCGGGAGCGCCTTTCGTGTGGCTGAACTCGTTAGCCGGACACAAGGCGCCGCCGGAAATCGTGACGGCTATCAAGCGGCTGGAGATCGGTTGAGGGTGAGCGATGGAGAATACCGCCGCGCGTCCGTTTGAGAGCGCTCAGACGGACGCGCGGCTCAGCTCAGGAGGCCGTCAATTCAACGGGATGCCCGCCTTGATGGCTTGGTTCTTGACACTATCGTAGATCGCCTGGTACTCGTCGCTCGGCTTGAGCGTCGCGAGGTCGAAGCACTCGGTGAAGCTCTTGCCCTTGGGCGCGTTCCCCAGCCGGTCCTCGTACAGCGGCAGCAGCGCGTTTGCAGCGGCGTTGGCCTGGCTCAGGCTCATCCCCGCCGACTTCTTGAACACCTCGCCGGCGAACTTCACCTCGAGCGGCGTGATGTAATCGGTGTACTTGCCGCCGGCCGAACGGGGACCGGTGCACGACGTCGCGCCGCAGGCGGCCAGCGTCATCATGCCGACGGCCGATTCCAGCAGCAGCATGTCGGTGCACGGTCCGGCGGTCTGGTTCAGCACCGAGTTGGAGCAGATGTGCGTGTTGCGGCTGAGCGCCTGGAACACGAGCCCCAGCGACCACAGCGCGCTGCGCCCGCAGTTGCCCATGTAGTGCAGGTCGTAGGGGAAGCTGGCGCCGTTGACGCACTGGTAGACGTTGTACAGCATGATCGTGCAGGCGATGCACGACAGCGCCGAACCCTCGGGCCCGCCTGCATAGCCGCCGATCATCGACCACGATCCGCCGTAGGTGATGCCGCCGCAGTTGTAGGCCTGGGCGACCTTGAAGAGGTTCTCGTACGAGGTCTTGATCTCGACCTGGGAAAGTACGAGAACGATGTCGCGATCGGGGCTGGTAGCCGCCCGGGATGCCGTAGCCGCCCAGCACGCCGTAATGCGTTGGCGAGGTGCCGACGGCGTACAGCCCGATGCCCTCGCGGCCCGCGCTGCGGATCGCTTCTGTTGAACAGGTCCGCCTGCAGCTTGCCGGCCAGCAGTTCGTACGGCGACCCGGCGCGCAGATCCGCTCCCCACACCTTCTGCAGCGACGGACCCTCGAGGCAGTCAACTTCAGGGACTGCGGCGATCCCTTCGACCAGTGGCACGAATACGTCTTCGGTGACGGCGATGCTCAGGGGCGAGACCCACACCGGCGGGGTCGGATCGCCGATCCCCCGGTGCTTGAAATATGCCTTCTGGTTGCCCTCACCCAGGGTGAATTCGGACTGGCGCGGCGTCTAGCCCGGCCTGCAGCTCGTCCCGGCTGAACCTGATCACGCGCTGCGTGTCGAGACACAGCATCCCCACTTCGGCCGCGACATCCATGCCCGCCTGGAAGAAGCGGTCCGCCAGATCCTGATCCTGGTTGACCGGATTGTGCGGGATCGCAGGTCTTCTGCAGCCCGTATTCCTTGAGCTTGGCGGCGATGGTTCGGGGAATGATGCGGGTGTCCCAGTCGAACTGCTTGCAGATCGGGCCGCTGTGCGCCAGGTCGAGCACCGTCAACAGCTTTTCACGGTTGATTGCCATCATTGGCCTCCTATTCCCGGACCAGTGTCTCGGCGAGGGGTGGGCGCTCGCCCGCCTTCCAACAGTTGTTCGCAGACTCGCGCCGCCATCACGGCGTTGGACGCCCAACCATCCGCGCCGACCTTGCGGGCGAATTCTGGCGTCACCGGGCCGCCGCCAATCACGACGAAGAAATTGTTCCGCAGCCCCATCTCGTTCAGCACGTTGATCACGTCGCGCTGGTAGGGCATCGAGGTGGTCATCAGCGCCGATAGAGCAATGATGTTTGCGTGCTCGCGCTCGGCTCTCTCGACGATCTCCATCGGCGGCACGTTGACGCCCATGTCGATGACGTCGAAGCCCTTTACCGATAGCTGGGTCGCCACCAGGTTCTTCCCGATGTCGTGGATGTCGCCCGAAACGGCTCCAATCACGACCTTGCCACGCTTGCTCAACCCGCCCGAGGCCGCCAGACCTGCCGACAGCACGCTCATGCACTGCTTCATGGCTTCGCCGGCGAGCATCAGTTCGGGCAGGTAAATGTCGCCACATTGGAACTGGTCGCCAATCTGGTTGACGGCCCCCGTGGCGACGTCGATGGCGTGCATGACGTCGAGGCCGCCGTCGACGATGGCCTTCGCAGTCTTGACAGCGGACTCGGCGTCATAGTTCAGGATATCGCTCTCCAACTGCTGGAAGAGCTCGAGCCTTGGGTCCATTTGTCTGCTCCTTTGCACGAGATTGGGAAGTCTGCCGCCGCCGGCGCAAACCCGAGGGAATTCCTACCTGTGCTCACCCACCCGGTTCACATTAGCATAACAAGCGGGACTCGTCAACTATAAATCACAGATGGCCAATATGTACGATATAGTGTACACTTTGGAAATAGGCGGTCGTCCCGGAGTCGGGAACGGCCGTCCGGTGACCGGTATGGTAGGATAAGCCGAGAGAGCGAGAGCGTCCTGGCGGTTCGGACGATGGCCGGCCATCCCGATTCCATGCGGGCAGGACGTTTTGATAGGTGGTGGACATGGGTGTACGGATGGATACCGAGACGATCGGCGCCGTAGAAATGGACGACGAGAAGCGCAAGCTGGGTCTCGAGATCAAGACCCGCCGGGGCGAGTTGGGCATGAGCCTCCACGACCTCGCGACCGTAACCGGCCTGAGTCCCACCTTCATCAGCTCCCTCGAGCGCGGCATCGGGAACCCGACGCTCGATTCCCTGCGGAAAGTCGCCAACGCATTGAACATGCCCATCTTCCGTCTGATCGGCGGCGCAGCGGACCGGTCACCCGTGGTGCGGCACGACGAACGAATTCACCTCACGCTGCCCCCCGGCCACGTTCGTTTTGAGATCATGACCCCGACGTTGACGCGTAAGATGGTTGCGTTCCAGGTGCGCGCGACGTCGGCCGAGGGCAATCTGGTCGTTCAGCCACTGGCGGAGCCAACCGAGGAGTTCCTGGTGGTCATCTCCGGCACGTTACGCGTCGCCCTCGCCGGGCAAGCCTACGAGCTGGAACCCGGCGATAGTGCATACTTCGAGGGTCGTGACCTGGAGAGCATTCACGTCGTGGGAGACGGGGAGGCCTGCTACATCTCCGCGATTACGCCGCCGGTCTTCTGACACCGCCCGATTCGTGTCCGACCGCGTGGAGGGCAGTCCGAGCATCCACCGGAGGCGCGCGCTGCGGCCAAACGCCGGGGGCATATTTCTATTTCGGGGCACCGCGGCTTGCGTGAATGAGGGTTGGGTTGCAGACGAGGCGCCCTTCGAGAACCTCAGGGTGGCTACGGTAGTTGTGGGCATCGATGCGAGATTGGTTCCGTCCACGGGTACTGATGGAGTTTGGCAGCCAGGCGCGGGATCCCTGGACCGCACCACTTCCATCGCGGCAACCCCCAACGCAGCCATCCTGACTGGCCCCAGCAGGCCGCCCTCTCGAAGGACGGGCGTTTGCCGGCCAACTCGCATTGAAGGCGGCCGCGCGGTGCCGGTACGTGCTTCGTCACGCTCAGCATGGAGTAGGTAGCCAAATCACACTATGAGGGGTCCCTGCACAGCACCGTTCGCATCCTCGCCGACCACCAACTATTCCATCCTTGGCACACGCTGCGGGGTCCCTGCACCGTCCGCTATCATCGCTGTCACACCCAACTACCTCCATCCTGAGCCTGACGAAGGACCGGCGTTGCCGGCACAATATTCTTTCATGACGAAATGTCCCTCACCCCCGCACTCCGGGGTCTCGCGCACACACGCGCTTGCAGAAGGCGGGTATCATTGGAGAGCGGCCGGGCAGGTTTGTTCGCCTGGGTCATCCAAAGCTCGCTTGAGCCAGCCTACCGCGCTGGAACAACCTGATGCCGCATGAATCTCGCCATACAGAGCAGCTATCCGATGCTTCGTGACATAGCCATCCGCAGGGTACTCGGGAACGCCCTTCCGCTGCTGGTCGCCTGGGCGGTTGCCGTGCTGGCCATGCCGATGCTGCAGTGGGCAGGGGGTCACTCCGGCCTGATCGCGGTGGTGATCCTCGGGGTATTACTCCAGACCTCGCTGGTGATCTTGTTCCTGGCACAAGCGGCGGGCGTCCGCCGCGCCACGGCAATCGCGCTCACAGTCGTTACCTTCGCGTGGGCATCCGAAGCACTGGGCTCCAGGACCGCCATCCCCTTCGGCGCGTACCGTTACACTGAGGTGCTGCAACCGCAGCTGCTGGGCGTGCCGCTGATGGTGCCGTTGGCCTGGCTGATGATGCTGCCGCCCGTTTGGGCCGTCGCGCAATGGATCACCGGACGAGCCTCTGGATTGGCGTTCCTCGGGGTCAGCGCGCTGGCCTTCACTGCCTGGGATCTGTTCCTCGATCCGCAGATGGTGCATTGGGGGCTGTGGGTCTGGGACGAGCCCGGCGCGTATTTCGGCATCCCGTTGGTCAACTTCGCGGGTTGGCTGGCGGTCTCTGCGCTCATCACTGCCCTTGTCAGGCCCCCGGCGCTGCCCGACAGATTCCTGGTGACCATCTACACCCTCATCTGGCTCATCGAAACGATTTGCCAGGTTCTGTTCTGGCAGTTCTACGGCCCGGCAGTCGCCGGGTTTATCTTCATGGGCCTGTTTGTCGCCCTCGCCTGGCGTAGCATCCACAAGGAGCACGAAAATGTCACGCATATCCCTTGACCTGCCCGCACCGGACTTCAGCCTGGCCGACTTCAGAGGCAACATGGTCACCCTGTCGGACTACCGCGGCAAGAAGAATGTCTTGTTGGTCTTCAATCGCACGTTCGTCTGACCGTACTGCCGGGCGCATATGGCGCAGTTGCGCCAAGACTATCGCGAGTTCCTTGCCCGAGACATCGAAGTGGTCGTGGTCGGTCCCGAAGACGCCCGCGCTTTCGCGGCCTACTTCCAGAGGGAGTCCCTGCCGTTCATTGGCCTGCCGGACCCCAAGAAGAGTGTGCTGAAACTCTACGGTCAAGAGGTAAAGCTGTTCAAGATGGGACGGATGCCGGCGCAGGCCCTCGTCGACAAGGCGGGGATAGTACGCTTCGTCCACTATGGACATGACATGACCGACATCCCCAGAAATGAAGAGATGCTGGCCCTGGGGGATGAGATAAACTCTCGGACAGGCTGATCTGCCCGGAGCCGGAACGTGCGGCCGGGAAACCCGCGCGAGCCCGGTGCGGTGACGGGGGCTGTCTCTCGCCACACGCCGATCGCGTGGTCTCTAGCCCAGCAAGTAGCGGGACAGCCCAATCGCCGCCCCGCCCAACACCAGCCAGAGCGTGTCCACCCGGAAGCGCAACAGCGCCAGCAGCCCCGCCAGCAGGATCAACACGGTCCATACATCCACGATCGCCGAGCGAAGCAGGGTGATGCTCACCCACAGGATCAGCGACACCACCGCGGCATTCACTCCGCGCAGAAACGCCTGGGCGACCGGTGACTTCCGCAGGCGCGGGATCCAGGGGCCGGTAAGGGCGACGATGACAAAGGAAGGAAGGAAGACGGCCACTGTGGACACGACCGCTCCGGGCACGCCGGCTACCAGGTAACCGATGAATGTGGCCGACGACAGGACCGGCCCCGGCGTCATCTGCCCAACGGCGATGGCATCCAGCAGTTGATGTTGCGTTAGCCAGCCGAAGCCGCTCACGACATCGCGTTGGACGAACGCGAAGAACACCATACCGCTGCCGAAGAGCAGCGCGCCCACTTTCAGGAAGAACAGCCCGAGCTGCACCAGGCGGTCGTCGAGCCAGGCGAGAGAGAAGGACAGGGGCAATGCAAGTGGGGCCCAGGGCATGAGCAGCAGCGCCGGCTGCGATCGGGTCTTCCAGGGCTGGGTGTAGAGAATCACGCCGGCAAGGCCGGACCCCAGCAACACGAGGACCTCGTTGATGCCGGCCAGCGCGGCAGCAAGGGCGACTGCGCCGATGCCCACTGCGCTTTTGCCTTGCAGGGCCGTGCGGCTCAGGCGGTATGTGGCGGCCAGAATGATGGCCATCACCGCCGGGTTGATGCCGTAGAAGAGGGCCGCGCCCTCGGGCAGGCTGCCCATGCGGACGTACGCCATGGCTATGGCCAGGCTGATCAGGAAGGCAGGTACGATGAATGCCACGCCGCCGGCGATAAGACCGGGCCAGCCGGCCTGTAAGAAGCCGATATGGATGGCCATCTCCGTCGCATTGGGGCCCGGCACCAGGTTGGTGGCCGCCAGCAGCTCCAGGAAGTGCTCCCGGGTCAGCCAGCCACGTTTGCGCACCGCTTCCTGCTCCATCAGCGCGATATGAGCTACCGGGCCGCCGAAGGAAACGGCGCCGAGCTTGAAAAAGAGCCTTGCAACGGCCAGCACGCGCTGGCGCCCGGCAGATCGAGCTTCGACCTCGGTCTCACCCATAAAGCAAGCCGTCTCCTCGACTTCCTCAGCGGTGACCTGAAAGAAGGATACCTGTCGCCGAAACCAACAATGCGATCTCTACTGTGGCGGGCGCCGTTTCACCCCTCTCCCTCGTTGCCCAATAGATCATATCATTCGCGCACGCCCTGGGCGAAAGCGTCGACCTCCCCTTCCCCGCACATTTCGCCTATTCGTTTCAGGGGCGAGAGGCTGCCCTTCATGTGGCTTTGGTGGTGACGGGCGTCCTTCGTCACTCAGGATGGAGTTGTTAGTTGTGCGCATAGATGTGAGAAGTGCCGTCCAGGAACCCCGCGCTTGGGCGCCCTAACCTAGCGCTACCCCTCGACAGAATCTCCCGCATCGGTGGCTACAATCTACAACTCCATCCTGAGCCTGACGAAGGACGCCCGTCACCACCAAAGCCCCATCAGCGGAAACCTGCCCCCAACGTGAATTGCACCCGTCGACGGTGGGCGCATCGCACGCTGGGGGCAATATGTAGGATACGCTATGCGTGCCGATGTTGTCCGTGTTCGGGGTAGATCGGGCTTGCTTGTTGCCCCATGGCGCTCTCTAACCCCACACAGGACAACATCGGCACGCATAGCGTATCCTACATATTGCTCCTAACTTCGGATGCACCCGTCGGCGGTGACACGCTTGACAATCCCGCCCCCAGGAGCAATAATATCATCACATACTGATACGATGATACATGGGGAGTTCCGCTATGTTAGCCGTGAGCGTCCAGCCAGTGGCCCTGAAGGCCAAATTGTTCCGTGGTTTTGCCGATCCGTCGCGCCTGGCGATCCTCCACGCCCTGAGAGATGGCCCCCATACCGTCTCCGACATCGTCGACGCCTCGGGCCTCGGCCAACCAAACGTCTCCAACCACCTGGCCTGCCTGCGTGACTGCGGTCTGGTTGCCGCGGAGCAGAAGGGGCGCTACGTGCGCTACCGGCTCAGCGACGATCGGGTCGCCGGGCTGCTTGGCCTCGCCGACGAGCTGCTGGCCGATGTCGCACGGGGCGTATATCTGTGCACCCGCTATGGATCCGATGAGCGCTTCCCGGACTCACCGGAGGAGCCATCCATATGAGCGAGGTCAAGCGCCGGGACGTCCCTATCGCCGGAATGGACTGCGCCGAGTGCACGGCGCACGTGCGGAATGCGATCGCGGCGCTGCCCGGCGTCCAATCTGTGGATGTCTTTCTGGCGTCGGAGAAGGCCAGTCTGCGATACGATCCGGCGCTCGTCGATCTGGCGGCGATCCGGAAGGCAGTAGAAGGCGCGGGCTACTCCGTACCGGAGACGGTGTCTGCGGGTGCCGCGACCGAGGCACCTTCGGGCAAAATTGACATGGGCGACTTCAACCGGCGCCTGCTGGCGCTCCTGGCAGTCGTGTTCGGCGCGGTTCTGTTCGTCGTCGTCGCCGGCGAGTGGCTGGGGCTGCTGGAAAAGATCACCGAGCGCGTGCCCTGGCCCATCGGCCTGGCTATCGTTATTGCCGGCGGCTATCCGGTGTTCCGAAATGTCATACGGGCTGCTCTGCGCCGCCAGGTCATCTCGCACACTTTGATGTCTCTGGGCGTCATCGCAGCGCTGGCGGTCGGCCAATGGGCAACGGCTGCGGTGGTGGTCTTCTTCATGCGGGTCGGCGATTACGCAGAACACTTCACTACCGAGCGGGCGCGCCGCGCGGTCAGAGACCTCACCGCCATGGCGCCGAAAATGGCGCGCCTGGAACGTGGCGGGCAAGAGATCGAGGTGCCCGTCGGTGATGTCCGGCCGGGCGAGATCGTGGTGGTACGGCCGGGAGAAAGCATACCCGTCGACGGTGAGGTGCTGGCGGGGCACGCGACGGTGAATCAGGCCGCCATCACCGGGGAGTCCATGCCGGTCGAGGCGGGACCGGGCAGCCACGTATTCGCTGCTACGATTGCCGGGCTGGGCCACCTGCGGGTGCGGACAACCGGCGTGGGAGCCGACACGACCTTTGGCCGCGTTATATCAATGGTCGAGGAGGCAGAGGCGCACCGGGCGGATGTCCAGCGCATCGCCGACAGGTTCTCGGCGTACTACCTGCCGGTCGTCGCGGCCATCGCCGCGCTCACGCTGCTCTTGCGCCGCGACCCGTTGGCTACCGCCGCCGTCCTGGTCGTGGCGTGTTCCTGCTCGTTCGCCCTGGCCACCCCGATCGCCATGCTTGCCTCGATCGGAGCGGCGGCGAAACGTGGGATCCTCATCAAGGGCGGAAAGCACCTGGAGGCGTTGGCCCGCGTGGACGTACTGCTGGTCGACAAGACCGGCACGCTCACGCTGGGCGCTCCGCAGATCACCGGCGTACGCGGGCTGGACGGCATTGCGCCGGACGAGGTGCTGAGGCTGGCCGCCTCGGCCGAGCGGTACTCGGAACACCCGCTGGCCGGTGCCGTGCGCCGGGCAGCGGCGGATAAGGGCCTGAGGCTGTCAGAGCTGGAGGATTTCGAGGCCACGCCCGGGCTGGGTGTGCGGGCAAATGTGGACGGCAGGATGATTGCGGTTGGCAGGTGGCGCACAGCCGGGACGAGCGGTGGTGCTGACTATGGTGCGCTCGCCGGCACGCTGGCAGAGCTCGAGAGGCAAGGCAATACCGTCATGTACGTGACCAGCGACGAGCGTCTCGTCGGCGCGTTGGCCGCGGCCGATACGTTGCGCCCGGAGGTGCCTGCCTCTCTGGCTGCCGTGCGCGCCCTCGGCATCGCGCAGATCGAGCTGCTCACCGGAGACAATGAGCGCACGGCGTCGGCCCTGGCCGAGCAGTTGGGCGTGCGCTATCGTGCCGGCCTTTCCCCCGAAGACAAGATCAACATCGTCAAGGAGTACCAGGCCAGGGGTCATACGGTGATCATGGTAGGCGACGGGGTGAACGACGCGCCTGCTCTGGCTCAGGCCAACGTCGGGATCGCCATGGGCGCCGGCACCGCCACCGGCATCGCCACCGAAGCGGCGCACGTGGCGCTGATGCGCGACGACTGGGCCCTGGTTCCGGAGGTCCTGCGGATCGCCGGGAGGACGATGCGGGTAGTGAAGACGAACCTCGCGTTTACGACTGTCTATAACCTGGTCGGGCTCTCGCTGGCAGCGTTTGGTCTCTTGCCGCCCATCTTCGCAGCCGCTGCGCAATCGCTGCCGGACCTAGGCATCCTGGGCAACTCGTCGCGCCTTCTCAAGCAGAAATAACCTGGGACCGTCCGCCCCGGTCTGGGCGCTGCGCCTGCTGACACGATCACAGAACGCGGGCCGGGGCCGCGTGATCAGCGATCACGCCGGCCCCGCCCCTTGTCCTCGGGACGAAACGATCAGTTCACCAGCATCGCCGTGAATACATGATCGCCAGCCCCACCAGGAAGCCGCCCACGTTGACCCACGAGTAGAGCGAAGCGCCCTCGCGTTCGGCGTACCCCGCAGCAGCGACGTCACTTCCACGATCACCTGCCAGATGGCGCCCACGCCGATGCCCAGGAACAGGCTGGCCAGCAGCGGCGAGAAGGCGAACCCGCCGATCCAGGCGCCGACGATGGCAGGCGATCCGGCCAGCAGCGCCAGCCCCAGGAAGGTGCAGCAGGCCCGGACCCGTCCCGTGCCGCCGAGAGCGCTGCCTTCAGCCGGTTGCTTTCCCGGCACCAGCGGCGCGGCGATGCCGATCGCCCTCGGTGATGTTGTGCAGCGTGAAGCCGATCACCAGGAACGAGCCGAGCGCGGCTTCGCCCAGCGCAAAGGCGGCGCCGATGGCCAGGCCTTCGCCCAGGTTGTGCAGGCCGATGCTGAAGGCGATCAGGCCCGCCAAGCGCTAGCCCCCGCCGGGCCGGCGATGACGCGTCGCCGGCCGGTTGCGCCGCGCCGCGCCGATCGCCAGCAGCACCAGCCAGGTCAGCAGGGCGGCGAAGAGCACCAGCGGGATGCCCTGGAATGCGCCGGGCAGCGCGGCGGCCACCTCGAACGCCTCCAGCAGGGTGTCGATCAGCAGGAACACCAGCAGCCCGAGGGTCAGCGCCAGCACGGCGCCCAGCCACTTGCGGCCCATCCGCTTCATGACCGGATACCAGAGCAGGCCCAGGCCCGACCGGGATGATGCCCACGTAGACGCCGAGCAGGCCGTAGGCCGCGAACTCGCGCAGCCCGGGCTGCGGCGTCGGCGTGGCGATGGCCACCTGCGCCGTCGAAGGTGACGCCCGTCGAGGTGACGATGCGGATGACGTGCGGCTCGGCCTTCCACCCACGGATAGGGGATCGCCAGCACCGCTCGCCCCAGGCGGGGAATCGTCGCCGAGGGCGAGGCGGTGAACTGCCAGTAGGCGTCGTCCACCATCACCTGCGCCACCGTGACCGGATCGGGCCCGCCGTTGATCAGCTGCGCCTCGAAGCCGGACGGCGTGACGACGACCCGCTCGAAGGTCAGGCTCTCGATGGGCGGCAGGTCGGCCGTGAACATGGCCAGCGGGTTGCCGTAGGCGAAGACCGCCAGCATCAGCGCCAGCGCCACCAGCGGGATCAGCCCTGAGACCCAGAGCGGAAGGCTCCGGGGGGCCGACAGCTGCTTCTCAGATGTGGTCATCGTGTCACCTCAGCCCTCACTCCGTCGCCTCGAAGAAGCCCATCCAACCCAGCTCGGCCAGCTCGCTCTGGTGGGCGTGGAACATGTACTGGCCCGGATACTCCAGGGTGAACTCCAGCACGTGGCGCTCGCCCTGGCCCATGATCACGTTGTCGGTGCAGCTCGTACCGCTCCAGGTCGGTGCCCGTGCGGTACAGCCGGTACATGCCGGCGTGCAGGTGGAACGAGTTGATGGGATCGAACTCGGTCAGGTTGACCAGGTAGAGCCGGATCGGCTCGCCCACCTTGACCTGGATCGGGTGCCTGGCGTAGTGGAAGGCCACGGTGTTGACGGCGTAGATCTCGTTCTCGTTGTCGAAGTTGGTGTCGAAGCCGTTCATCACCATCACCATCTCGCTGCGCCGGCGGCCGGCCGTCGGGCGGATCGATGATGAAGGCGCCGTACAGCCCCTTGTGGATGTGCCGCTTGAGCGGCATGACGTGGCAGTGGTACAGGTGCAGCCCAAATGGCCTGGCCTCGAACTCGTAGACGAACTCGCCGCCGGTCGGGACCATCGGCGTCACGCCGTCCATGCTCGGCGGGTGGATGCCGTGGAAGTGGATCGTGTGCGGCATGGACGAGGCATTGCGGAAGTGAAAGCGCAGCAGGTCGCCCTGCCGGCAGCGGAACGTGGGGCCCGGCACCTGGCCGTTGTAGGTCCAGGCGGGGAAGAACACGCCCGGCGCCACCTCGATCTCCTTGTCGACCGCCGATGATATCCCACTCGCGCAGCGTGCGCCCGTCGGGCGTCGTGCTCTCCCGGCCCCAGTCGAAGTGCGTCAGGAACTGGGTAGGGTCGAATTGGCTGAGATCGACTTCGCCTACCAGGCCGCTGCCTTCATGGCTACCATGCCCGGTGTGTGCGGTGGGCTGGACCGGCGCCTGCCCGTGATCGTGAGCAACGTGCGGCGGCTGGTCGGCGGCTCGAACACCTACGGATACAGCGGCTACGCCTCCGGTCGCCAGAGCGCCCGTCAGAAAGGCTCGCCTGCTAAGTCGGGTTGGGGTTCCGCGGTTCATCGTGGTTCTCCAGACAGCTGCCGGCCTGCCGGCTGTAGCTCGTCAACCAACGCAACGAACACGTGGTCGGTGACGCCCCTGCCCAGGGCGTGCACCGTGCCGGTTCCGAGCAGATAGACATGTGAAGTGGTCCATCGAACGGATCTCTCGCCGTGACCGCGATCGGCGCGTCCAGGGTCAGTCCGACCCGTACGAGATAGCGCAGAAGCGCAGGATCGTGGTCCGACACCCGCTGGACGCGTGCAGTCTGGCCGAGTGGCAGTTCGGTCAGACGCAGGTCATCGGTCATTGCCATCGTGCCGTCGCGCTGCGGGATCGGCGACCCGTGCGGATCACGGGGTGGCTGCCCGAGAAACGCCGCCATGCGCTCCTCCATCTCCTCGGAAATGGCGTGCTCCAGCCGGTGCGCCTCCGCATGGACCTCGTCCCACGAATAGCCCAGTGTCTCGCTCAGAAAGCTCTCGAGCAGGCGATGGTGGCGGATTACCTCCAGCGCCGCGCGTTCCCCGTCATCGGTGAGGCGCGCACCCTGGTACGGCTCGTGGATCACCAGCGGCGGCTCCTCGCCCGCCAGCTTCTTGAGCATCGAGGACACCGAGGCCGGTGTCACCCCCAACTCATGCGCCAGCGCGCCCGTCGACGCATACGGCAACCCAAGCTCGTACACCTGCTCGTATATGGCCTTCAGGTAGTCCTCGGATGATTGTGTTGTCATTTGATATGCCTGATACGAAAATTAGGTACGTCTAAAGTATTGTAATAGTAAACGAAAGTGTTTACTTGTCAAGAGGCAACAATGGGGTTTTTCATTGAGTTCTCTGATACGGTGGTGCGAAGCAGGCGGCGGGGCCGTTGATCCCGTTGAGAAAGTTGATCCCGTGCTACCATTGATACCGTAGCTGCAAAGGGCAGGCGGATATTTACGTCACGGGAAACGGATGGGCCCGCTTCCCGCCAGCTTTGCTGTCGAGTTGCGGCACGAGCGGGTCGCGGCGCGGATGGGTTAACCGGTCCGCGCCGCGACCAAGACGCCCCACAAGGGGGCTGCACTACGGTTATCGGGGGGGGCACCGACGCACACGGCGGACGGACCGGCCTACCGTTCGCGCCACGACCAAGACGCCCCACAAGGGGCGACCATACGGTTACATAAGGGTGGGGGAGCACCATTTCGATCAACCCGGAGGCCAGCCCCTCGTGGGCGTGTTGGTCGCGGCGCGATGCGGTCGACCCTCCGCGCTGCGGCGAATCGCGGCATTGGCGCCCGTGCCGCGTCCCGGGCAACGCGACCCACGTGGCGTCAAGCCGATCGTGCGGTGTTGGGGCAAGGGGCGGGTGACTCGCCCCCTACAATTGACGTCGTTAATGCCGTCGTAGGGGCGGCGTCTCGCCGCCCGTGGATGCGGGGCACCTGTCCATGGGGTGCGCGGTGGGGATGCAGCGCTCGGCGTGTTACCGCGGCCAATTCCCATACGTCAGAGCTGCCGGCTTGCATACTTCCACGCACAGACCGCAGTACCGGCACCGGTCCTCGTCCAGGATCTGGGTCAGTCCCGGTGTTTTGGGCTTGTCGCCGCCGCCCATCTCGCGGGCATCATACGGACAGAGCGTGACGCACAGATCGCACCGCGTGCATAGCATGGGGTTGAATTCGAACGCGAGCGGGCGCGTATCCTCTTCAACCCGCAACCTTGGCAAGGCCTTGCCGCGGACGGCGGACAGATCGGCGTAGCCGTGTGCGTCCAGCCACGTGCTGAGCTTCTCACCCGTGCGGCCGAACCACTCCAGCCCGCGCAGCAGCGGCCCGGTGCACACGCCAAGTGCGGACGCTCCCACCATGGTCATCTCGACCGCGTCTTCGGCCTGGATCACGCCGCCGGTGCCCACGATCGGCACGCCGGGGAAGCGGACCGCCAGCTCGGCGACCACCGCCTGCGCGACCGGACGGATGGCGGCTCCCGACATCCAGGCCCTGCTCCCGGCCCCGCCGACGGTCGGCTCACCGGTCTCGATATCGATCTGGAGCGTCGGGCCGATCGAGTCGATGGCGGTAAACCCCGTCGCTCCCGCCGCCAGGGCGGCCTCGGCGGCGGGGTAGAGATCATCGCCCCAGTTGAACGTCAGCTTGGCCAGAATCGGCATGTGGGGAGCCTGCTCGCGAACCCGGCGCACCAGGTCGACGATCGTCGCCTTTGTGTACGCGACGCACTCGATAGCATCCACCACTCCGGTTGCCGCTACCGGCCCGGCGATGATCTCGCCCTCAGCCGGCGTGTGGCCGATGCTGGCGATGAGGAGTCCCGGGTGGCCGGCCATGGCCGGGAGCTCGACCTCTACCCAGCGTTGCCACGTCAGGTCGGCCCACTTCTCGCTGTTGAAGAGGGTAGCACGCAAATTGGAGGACCGCGGCACGACCATGTGGGGAGTCGGATTGACTGCAGCTTCCAGCCGCAGCGTCTTCGTCACCACGCCGCCCGCGCCCGCCCTGTATGCCTCCCAGAGGCCGGTCGCATCATACGACAGCGGGCCCGACGCGAGGATGAACGGCGACGGCATATCAATGCCGAAGAGTGTTGTGCTCAGGTCAGCCATGGTTCCTCCGGAATACCCGTGCCGGCTTCGTGCGGGCCCGTCGCCTCGTTATCCGCGGCCGCCCATCACCAGCGCCATGAGCGCCTTCTGGATGTGCAGGCGGTTCTCAGCTTGTTTGTAGATGATCGACTGCGGACCGTCGATCACATCGCCGTCGGCCTCGTGGCCGCGATCGATGGGCATGCAGTGCATGTAGACGGCGTGTTTCTTGGCCAGCGCCATCTTCTCCTGGGTTACGCGCCACCCGGTGTTCTTCGCCGCCATCGCCTCGACCTCAGGCTCATCCTCGGTCACCATGATCGGGCCCCAGGACTTGGGATACAGGAAGTCGGCATCCCGGAACGCCTCGTCCATGTCGTGGGTCTCGGTGATGGTCGTGCCGGCCTCGGCGGCATACTGGCGGGCCTTCTCCGTTACGTCCGGCATCATGTGGTAGCCTTCGGGATACGCCAGCGTCACATCCATCCCGAATCTGGGCATCAGCCAGAGCAGAGACTGCGGCACGCTCAGACGGCCGGACGTACTTGGGGGCGTACGTCCAGGAAATGACGAACTTGCGCCCGCGCAGATCGCGTCCGAATAGCTCCATCAGGGTCATCAGGTCGGCCATCGCCTGGCAGGGATGATCGACGTCGTCCTGCATGTTGATGATCGGCGCGTCGGTGTAGTGCGCCATCTCGTACAGGTACTTGTTGCCGATCCCGGTGCGGCAGTCGCGGATGGCGATGCCGTGGCCGTAGCTGCCCAACACGATGCCGGTGTCCTTGGCGTTCTCGCCGTGGCCGATCTGCGTGGCCTTCGGGGTGAGCCAGATCGCATGGCCGCCGAGCTGGGTCATGCCGGTCTCGAAGGAGTTGCGCGTGCGAGTCGATTCCTCGAAGAACAACATATAGAGCGTCTTTGCGCGCAGGATCTGGTCGTGAAGGACGCCGGTGGCGGAATCGCCCTTGAGCCGGAACGCCAGATCGAGCATCGTGTTCAGGTCTTCGACGCTCCAATCGCAGCTGGTGATGAAGTCCTTCTGAAATAGCTTCGTGTTCATATGATCCTTCCTCCTGATTATGGGATGTTCAGGCGCGGATTCGAACGCGCCTCATCAGATTGTCAGCGGCTTGGCGGCAGCGCTCCAACAAGCCGGCCTCATCCACAACCGTTACGCGACCGGCGTCGACCAGGACGCTCCCACCCACCATCACGGTGTGTACGTCCGGGCCGGAGGCGTTGTACACGACCGCCGACGCAGCGCTGTGTACCGGCTGGCAGCGCGCGTTGTCCAGGTTCACGATCGTGATGTCCGCGACCGCCCCGGCCACCAGCCTCCCGCCCATGTTCCCGTCACCGCCGTGGGTCATCATGCGCACGGCATCGCGCGGCAAGAGCGCCTGCGTGTTGCCGGTGGCGTGCTTTGCGAGAAGGCACGCTATCTTCGCACACTCCAGCAGATCCTGCGAGTTGTTAACGCCAGGTCCGTCGGTCCCCAGGATCACGCGGATGCCGCGATCCAGCATCGCCCGCACCGGCGCTACGCCCGTGGCCAGGAACATGTTGGACGTTGGGCAGTGTACGACGGTCGCGCCGGCCTGTGCGATCAGGTCGAGCTCATCGTTGCTTACATGTACCGTATGTACGAGCTGCGAGTCCTCGCCGAGGCATCCCAGGTCCGCCAGCCATTCGATATCACCCTTGCCGCACCGCTCGCGCATCAGGGCGACCCCGTCCCGGGTCTCGGCCACGTGGATGTGGGTCGGAATGCCCCAGGATCGAGCCATCGCCGTGGTTTCGCGCATCGCATCGTCCGAGCAGCGCCACGGCGCCAGCGGGCCGGAGGCAATGGGCATGCGCCCGCCCCACGTCTCATGCAGCCACTGCATCTCGCCCAGAATCGTGTCCAGCGGCTCCCCGGAGGCGCCCAGGTCAACCCATCCGCGGGCCAGAGTCATTCGTATGCCCACCTGGGCGGCGGCCAGGCAGGCGGCGTCCACATGCTCATGGCCGGGCAGCTTATGATGCTGTACAACGGATGTTACCCCGCAGCGCAGGTTCTCCACCAGGCCGAGCAGGGCAGCGAGGTACATATCCTCGGGGGTCATGGCGTCCTGCGCCGGCCATATGATCTCTTTCAGCCAGGGCAACAACGGCCGGTCGTCGGCCAACCCGCGCAGAAAAGTCTGCGAGAGATGGGTGTGCCCGTTGACCAGGCCCGGTAGCACGGCCATGTTGCGGGCGTCGATCACCCGTGTCGCACGCGCCCGCCACATCTCAGGTGCGTCCCCCGCACCCATCGCAGCGATCCTCTCCCCCTCGACGGCCAACCATCCCCTTGAACCGGACAGTCTCTCGCCGTTGCCCGGCAGCAGCGTACCGTCCTGAATAAGGATGGTCCCGGATTGTTCAAACATTACTCACCGCCGTTATGCATGGGTATGAAATGGGATTGTGCCTCGGGCAGCACCGGTGATCAGTGCCGTCCGCCCGTGAGCGTCACATCGATCACACCAGCCGGTTGACGAGCGGCTCGCCCCGGAGCACGCGGAGCAGGTTCGACCAGTCCCTGACCCGCGCCTCGCGGCTGGCCGACGTGTCCCCGGCCGCAACGTGGGGGGTCAGGATCACATTGTTCCCGGGATCGCGCGCCAGCGGAAGCAGCGGATTGTCTGGCCGGATCGGCTCCCATGCGTAGCCGTCGGTCGCCAGGCCACCGAGGCGACCGTCTTTGACTGCCTGTGCGACCTCTGCCTCGTTCATCCCGGTGCTGGTGCCGGTGTTTACCAGGATTGCGCCCGGCTTCATGCGGTCGATGAAGGAGCGGTTGATCATCCGTGCCGTCTCCGGGGTATGGGGCAGAAGCACGCACAGGAAGTCAGAGCGCTCCTGAAGCTCGGCGACGCTTGCCCAGCGCGCCCCGATCTCCTCCTCGGCGCTCTGCGGCAACGGCGAACGCTTGTTATACAGCACGGTGCAGCCCATCCCGCGCAGCCGCCGTGCCAGCTCGCCGCCGATCTCGCCCATCCCCAGGATCCCGACCGTTGCGCCCGCCAGGCCGCCGATACCTGTGCGCCCGGACCAGTTGTAGGCGAAGACGTTCTCGTCGCATTCCTGCGGCTCTTGCCCCCAACCGCCGGCCTCGTTTGCGATCCGCATCAGCTCGGGCAGGCGCCGGGCGAGCGCCAGCATCAGCATCAGCGTGTGTTCGGCCACCATCGTGCACGTCTGCACGGGCCAGTAGCACACCGGAATGCCCGCTCGCTGCGCGGCAGCCAGGTCGATATCGTAACTCTGCGAGCCCAGGCGCTGGATCAGGCGCAGACCACGGCCCGCCGCAATCATCTCCGCGTCGATCGCCCCGGTGCGCTCGCTGATCAGGAACTCCACCTTGGGAAGAAGCGCCATCACCTCATCGCGCCGCGCAGGCGCACATGATGACCTCGATCTCCGGTGGAGCGGCAGCGATTGCACTCTTCTGGTGCCGCTCCGAACGCTGGGTCAGGAACAATGCCGGGTGTTTGGTCACGGGCTTTTCTCCCCTCGTCTCATTTGCTCTCTCGTATCACGACAGGTACTTGCTCAGGTCGACGTCCTCGTAGCGCACCCGGGCGCCCAGCTCGCGGCGTCCCTTGTCGCCGGTGGCGTCGATGCCGATCTTGGTGTGTACGCCGCGGGTATCGCCGGTCGGGTCCAGCTCGTGGCCCTGGCTGCCCGGTATCAGGAAGATGTCCTTGCTCCAGTCGACGCGAGTGGTCAGCGCCCACATCAGGTCCGCCGGGTTGTAGATGTCTACGTCGGAATCGACGACGATGCACCACTTGATGTTGACGTGGGCGGCGAAGGCGGCCAGCGCCACGTTCTTGGGCTCGCCCGGGTTCTTCTTGTCCAGCGCAACCGCGACCGTGAAGCCGCCGGCGTAGGGCAGGATGTGCAGCCCGGTGACGCCCTTGCTCACGTGCCTGACGAAGTTCATCAGCAGCGGCTCGCGGCCCAGGACGCTGCCGATGTAGACGTGCTCGTTCCATCCCGGGATGATCGTCTCGAAGATCGGATCGTCGCGCCAGCAGATGGCAGATACCTGGAAGATCGGGCTCGGCCAGGGCTTCCCGTAGAAGCCGTGGAATTCGGCCAGCGGGCCCTCGTCTTTGCGCTCGTGCGGCGGCAAGAAGCCTTCGATCACGATCTCCGCGTCGACAGGCACGTCCACGTCCACCGTAACCCCGCGGGTCACCTTGATCGCCTCGCCCCGGATGGCGCCGGCGATGCACAGCTCGTCCCCTTCGTAGCGCACGCCGGCTGCGATCTTCAGCGCCGGGTCCACGCCGATGGCGATGGCCACCGGAAGCGGTTGGTCCTTCGTCTCCTCGAGATCCATGTACTCCCGGATGTGGCGCCACTCGTTCATCATGATGCCGAACTCGCGCGGCCCTTTGAGCTGCATCCTGTTATACGACAGGTTGCCCCGGCCGGTAACCGGGTCCTTGCTGATCGTCATGCCGCTGGTGATGAAGGGACCACCGTCGTCGGCGGCGTGGGTCGGGATCGGCAGCTTGCACGCGTCGACATCGGCGCCGGTGACCACGTTCTTCTTCCACGGCGCGCTTGTCGACACGCAAGGGGGCGATGCCGTTGGGCGGGTCGATCGCCTTGCGCATCACCTCGACCACTTCATTTTTGGCGCAGCCCAGGGCAAGCGCCGCCCGCTCCTGGTTGGCGATGCTCGAGGCGAACACCGGCCATGCGGACCCGATGACGTTCTCGAAGAGCGGCGCCGGCCCGCCCTGGCGCTCCAGGGTGGCCGCGACCGCCGCCAGCTCGTGCACCGGGTTGACCGGCCTGCGAACGCGAGCCAGCTGGCCCGCGGCTTCCAACACAGCGATAAACGAACGCAAGTCGTGAATCTTGGTCATGCGATTGCTCCTATCGGGTCTCGCGATCGTAGACCTGCCCCAGAGCGGCAGGACCCAGGACACGGCCGCGCGCGATGCTGGAGACGATCAACGCCACGCACGTGAAGATGTACGGCAGGGCATTGAGCAGGAACGGCTCGACCTGGGCGCCAATTGCCTGCAGGCGGAGCACGGCGGCGTCGACGCCGCCGAACAGGTAGGCGCCCGCCATCGCGCCGAGCGGATTCCAGCTCGAGAACGGAACCAGGGCAATGGCGATCCACCCGCGTCCGGCCGTCATCTGCTCGACCCAGAGCGGCATGTACGCCAGCGAGAGGTACGCGCCGCCCGCTGCGGACAGCGCGCCGCCAACGGCAAGGTAGAAGTAACGCGTGGCCGCCACATTGATGCCGGCGCTGTCGGCGGCCGAGGGGTTCTCGCCGACCGCCCGCATGTGCAGGCCGGGACGGCTGCGGAACATAAACCACCACAAAGCCGGCACCAGAACGTAGCCCAGGTACACCAGGACGTCATGGTGGAAGAGCGCCGGTCCCACGAAGGGGATATCGCTCAGTAAGGGGATCGGCACCGGCTTGAATGACGAGGGCAGCAGATGGCTCACAAAGGAACGGCCGATATAGCCGCTCAGCCCGACGCCGAGGCCCACGAACGCCAGCCCGGTTACGACCTGATTCGCCCTCAGCGCGATGACAATTACCGCGTACGCCAGCCCCAACACGGCGCCGCCGGCCAGCGCCCACAGCAGACCCAGCCAGGGGTTGCCGGTGGCCAGCGCGCCTCCATAACCCATCGCCGCGCCCATGAGCATGATCCCTTCGATGCCCATGTTGTTGATGCCGACCCGGGCGCTCATGATGCCGCCCAACGTGGCGAAGAGGATCGAGGTCCCCGACGAAATGGTACCCTGGAAAAACGATAGGATCAGGGCCCAGGTTATCATGGCAGGTTCTCCAGTGGCCCACCCGCCGTGCGCCGGGATTTCAGGGCCGGGATCAGCAGGCGCACCCGGTACTGCAGGAAGAAGTCGCTACCGATCACGAACAACAGCACCGCGCCCTGCAGGATCTGGACGATGTTCGACGATACCCCCACCATCTGGACGCCGTACCCGCCGACTTGCAGCGCGCCAAAGAGCAGCGCCACGACGACGATCCCCAGCGGGTTGTGGCGGGCAAGCGCCGACACGATGATGCCGGCGAACCCGTAGCCGGGCGATAGGCCATCCTGGATGCGGTGGATTACGCCCGACGCCTCTGACATTCCGGCCAGCCCGGCAAACGCGCCGCTCAACACCGTCACCAGCAGGATCGTGCGGGCGATATTCATGCCGCTGTAGCGCGCCGCCCGCGGGCTGGCGCCGATGATGTTGATCTCGTAGCCCCAGCGTGTGCTGCGCAGGAAGATCCACAGCCCGACCGCGCAAAGCAAGGCGATCACGATCCCGCCGTGGACGCGGTGCCGAAGAAGGACGGCAGTTGCCCGGCTTCGACAAAGACCGGTCCCAGCGGAAAGCCGCGCGCCGTTGGATCGCGCCACGGACCGTTGGTCAGGTAGGACACCCACAGGGCTGCCACGTAGTTGAGCATCAGGCTGATGATCAGCTCGCTGGTGCCCCACAGGACGCGCGGGGCAACGGCCAGCAGCGACCACAGCGCGCCGCCCGCGGCCCCGGCCAGAATCATTCCGGGCAGCATGAGGTAGACGGGCAGCCCGGTGAAAGTCAGAGCGAAGAGCGATGCGGCAAACGCTCCCATGTTCAACTGGCCCTCCGCGCCCAGGTTGAGGATCTTCATGCGCAGGGTGATGGCAACCGCCAGCCCGGTGAACATCAGGGGGATGGCCTTGACGATGGTCTCAGACACGCCGAAGCGTGTGGTCAGCGAGGTCTTGAGCATGGTACCGTAGACGAGGATTGGATCGCTGCCCGACGCCAGCAGCACCAGCGCGCCAAACAGGAAGGCCAGCCCAACCGACAACATCGGGGTCAGCAGGCTCAGCCAGCGGGGTACTTTGGCCCGCCTCTGGATCGTGACTCTCACGCTCGCACCTCCCTTGACGCTCCGGACTCCAAAGCGGAGGCCGGCCCGGCGCCATCCGAGCGAACGGGTGAGCCGCCTGCATCCCCGGGGTGACCGGCCATCAGAAGGCCGATTTCTTCGACTGTTACCTCGCCTCGACCGAAGCGTCCCATCAGCCGGCCCTCATGGATGACGGCCACGCAATCGGCCAGCTGCAGAATCTCATCCAGGTCCTCGGAGATGAGCAAGATGCCGGCGCCGTCAGCCCGAAGGTTCAGCAGCAGCCGGTGCACCTCGGCGGTCGCCTGCACGTCAAGCCCCCGTGTGGGCTGTGCGGCAATCATCACCTTGGGGTGATTCAGGATCTCGCGGGCCAGCAGCAGGCGCTGGAGATTGCCGCCCGATAGCTTCCAGACCGGATCGTCGAGCCGCGCCATCTGGACGGAGAACTCCTTGACCAGATGTTCGGTCAGGCGGCGCACTTCGCCGGCGTCGATCAACGGTCCCCTGGCGACGGGCGGCTCGCGGTACGCCTTGAGGATGGCGTTATCATACGCATTGAGTGTGGGGATGAGGCCCATCCCTTGCCGGTCTTCGGGGATCAAGCTTAGCCCGGCCTGGATAATCTCCAGAGCCGGTTTGTTGGTCACGTCGCGGCCGCACAGGCGCACGCTGCCGGTCAGCACCCGGCGCAATCCGGCCACCGCTTCGGCCAGCTCGCGCTGGCCGTTGCCGGATACACCGGCCAGGCCCGACCAGCTGCCCCGCCTGCACGTCGAGAGTGAAGCCACGTACGGCCGGCACACATGATTTGCCGAGCAGTCACCCGCTACCTGCAGGTCCGAGATCTCGAGTACCGGCGGACCGTCCGCTGCACACGGCTGTGCCTGCACCTGGGCTACTTCTCGTCCCACCATCAACCGGGCTAGCTCGCGCGGGCTGCTGTCTCTGACGTCGACGGTGCACGACATTGCGCCCGGCGCGCAGGACGGTCACCCGGTCGGCGACCTCCATTACCTCTTTGAGCTTATGGCTGATGTAAATGATTCCCTGTCCATCGGCTGCCATCTGGCGCAAGGTGCCGGCCAACTGTTGCGCTTCCTGCGGCGTCAATACCGCGGTGGGCTCATCCAAAATCAGGATGTGCGCCCCGCGATAGAGCGCCTTAAGGATCTCTACCCGCTGGCGCTCGCCGACGCATAGATCGGCGACCCGGGAGCGCGGGTCCACATTCCAGCCGTATGCCCCTGCCATGTCGGCGATCTTGCGCTCCACCGTAGCCAGATTGAGCGCCAGGCGGCCCTCCGAAAGGCCCAGGGTTACGTTTTCGGCAACGGTGAAGACCTCCACCAGGTGAAAATGCTGGTGGATCACGCCGATGCCGGCGGAGATGGAATCGCGCGGCGAGCCGAATTGCAGCCGCTTACCGCCCACCAGAACCTCGCCGCTGTCGGGCTGGTACAGTCCGGCCAAAATGTTCATGAGAGTTGTCTTGCCGGCGCCGTTCTCGCCCAGCAGCGCGTGCACCTCGCCCGCGCACACCCGCAGGTCGATCTGGTCATTCGCCAGCACCCCGGGAAAGCGCTTGGTGACGCCACGCATCTCCACGGCCAAGGTGTCAGGATCCATCGACACCCTCCTCTTGACGGAAAGGGAACCTCGGGCCGGCAAAGTGCGGCCGGCCCGAGATCTGGTAGCTACTTCGACACCTGCACGCCGTCGATGAACCAGTCGAGGACGTTCACTTCGTTGGGCTGAAGCGTCTTGCCGGCCGGAATCTTCTCGGCGCCGGCAGCATCCTTCATCGGTCCCTGGTAGAGCTGGATCTTGCCGGACGCGATGTCGGCCTTGGTCTGCTCCAGAAGCGCCTTGACGTCGGCCGGGACGGTGGCGTTGAGCTCGGCCAGCCCCACGCCGTTATTCTTCAGATTGGCCCAGAACACCTGGTCGGTGTTCAGTTTGCCGGCCATAGCGGACGTGATCTGCTGCTCGAAAATGTCCGCCCAGTTCACCACGAAGCTGGCCAGGCAACCCTTGGGGGCGTACGAGCACTGCTCGGTACGGCCGAGGGAGAAGAGGCCCTTGCCTTCGGCGGTCTGCAAAACGGTCGGCGACGACATCGAGTTCGTGACCATCCCCGGGCCCGTCGCAGCGAGGCTCTCGGCGGCTGCCTTCTCGCCCGGAGGATCCGACCACTTGTTCATGAAGACGACGTTCAGCTTGAAGGCCGGGTTGACGGAGCGCCCGCCCATGACAAAGGTGTTGGCGAACGAGGGGTACGGCGGCGCAGCGAATCCGGCCACCCAGCCCACGTGCCCGTTCTTGACCATTTTGCCGGCCAGGATCCCGGCGAGGTAGTACGCTTCGTACTGCGCCAGGCGGTAGACGCGGAGGTTGGGCGCGGGCTTGATCCCTTCGTACGACTCGAAGATGACCTTCGGGTACTTGGGCGCCACACGGTCGACGGCGTCGTTGTACGTATTGGTGGTGCTCACGACCTGGTCGCACCCGGACTCGGCCAACTGCGTGAAGGTGCGCTCGGCATCCGCGCCCGCCGGGATGTTCTCGACGAAGGCGGTCTGGACCCCTAGCTTCTTCTCGACGGCCTTACGTCCCTGGTCGGCCGCGTAGACCCAGCCGGCGTCGCCGACGGGGCTATTGTAGACATAACAGGCCTTCCACTTCCTGCCGCCCGGGCGGCAGCGGCCGGCGCGGCAGTGGCCGGCGCCGCGGCGGCAGTGGTGGGCTGTACGGCCGCAGGCGCTTTGGGCGCGGCGGTGGGCTGCGCAGCCGGCGCAGCCGGCGCCGGCGCGGGCGCGGCGCAGGCAGTGACGAGCATCGAAAGGGCGATCAGCAAAGCGCATACGTTCCAGAACTTACGCATTCTTTCCTCCTGTCAGCGTGTGACTTGCGGTAATATCCCCTGGGGTCGGTCGTCTCTGAGTCCTCCTCTCCTTTCTCAGCATCTCACGGCGGCAGTACTGGCTATGACTGCGGCGCGCTATCGCGCGCCTTCAGGGCCGCCAACACCCGATCAGGCGTTGCCGGCAGGTCGGTTATGCGGACCCCCACGGCATCCCGGATGGCGTTCAGGATTGCCGGCGCCACCGGCACGATCGGCGATTCGGCGAAGCCTTTGGCTCCGTGGGGGCCGGACGGGTGCGGGATCTCGAGCACCACGGGCACGATCTCCGGAATCTGTGTCAGCCGTTGGCAGCTTGCATTTAGCGAGTGTATCGGTCAGGTTGATCCCGCTTTCGACGATGAATTGCTCAGACAGGGCATAGCCGATACCCATCGCAACACCACCCTCGATCTGCCCTTCGACGGCGGCCCGGTTGATTGCCTTGCCCACGTCGTGAACGGCGAAGTACTTGAGCACGCGTACGATGCCGGTTGCGGTATCCACCTCGACGATGGCAATGTGGGTGGCATAGTCGTAACACCAGTTCGTCGGCCGGGAGCGGAACTCTGGCGTGCCATAGGTGCTCTGGCCGTCTTTGGGCAGCGGGACGGTGGGCGGCGGGAAGTAACGGTGTTCGACGGCAAATCGTTCGGCCAGGCTCGCCAGCGGCAGCCGCCGCCCGCTGGCCCGGTCGACGAGATCTGGGCCGCTGATCATGATGTCGGCCGGATGGGCGTCGAGCAGTTCGGCTCCCCGTCCGCTCAGCTCGCTTCGCAGCTCTCGCGCTGCCGCCACCACCGCATTGCCCGTCTCGAATGCCTGGCGGCTGGCGGTCGTCGGGGTCGTCTCGGGAGTCACGGCGGTGTCCGGCACGGCGACCCGAACCCGGTCCGGCGGTAATCCCAACTCTTCCGCAGCCAGGGCAAGCAGTGTGGCGTAGGCGCCCTGACCCATTTCGTGGTAGGTGGCGCGCACCTCGCAGCAGCCATTCGCATCCAGCGCCACCACGGCCCCCGCGCTGTCGGGCATGCCCCGCCCCACGCCCACCGTCTTCGCCATGCTCGCAACGCCCACGCCGATACGCCGCGTCCCCTCGGATTGCGGCATCGTCTCCCGGTTCAACACCTCCTGCGCCGCCAGAAGCGTTTCTTTGATGGTGACCACGCCGGGTTCCTGGACGTGATCGGCCACGTTGGGGATGCCGGGCTCGATCGCGTTTGCCAGCCGGAAGGCCAGGGGATCGATCGCCAGCCGGCGCGCCAGCTCGTCCAGCGTGCTCTCGACGGCGAACGCGATCTTGGGCGCTCCGAACCCGCGCATCGCCGCACCGGTGATGTTGTTGGTGTACCAGACCTGGCCGTGCAGGTCGAGGTTCGGCGCGAAATACGGGCCGGTGTTGATGACGCACCCTGCCTCGAGGATCCCGCCGCTGGTCGAGGCATACGCGCCGCCGTCGAGCACCACGCGGGTCTGCAGCCCGAGCAGCTTGCCCTGGGCGTCGGCTCCGGCCTTGACATAAATGGTCGAGGCGTGGCGCTTGGTATGGGTTCGCAGTGACTCGGCAGCGCGTCAGGGTCATCTTGACCGGCCGGCCCGTCTTCAGCGCCCCCAGCGCCAGGAAACGATGCAGGTGCACGTCCCCCTTGCCCCCAAAACCGCCGCCGATCGGGAGCTGGATGACGCGCACTTTTTCCGGGGGCAGGGCGAGGATGGCGGCGAGCTGGCGCCGGTCTTCGAACGCGGCCTGCGTGGCGATCTTGACGGTGACGCCGCCGTCGGGTTCGGGAAGACCGATCCCCGATTCTGGCTCGAGGTAAGCGTGCTCGACGAACGGCGTGGTGAAATCGAGCTCGACCACCTCGGCGCACTCCCGCCCAGGCCGCGCTCAACGTCGCCGCGACGGATGCGAGCCTCTTTGAGTAGGTTACCGTTGGGGTGCAGGCGGGGTGCATCGGGCAGCGCCGCTGCCTGGGGCGAGAAGACCCCTGGCATGCGGCTCGTAGGTGACCCGGACGAGCGCGCAAGCGGCTTCGGCCGCCTCGGCGGTTTCGGCGAAAGCGCACGCCACGGCATCCCCGATGAACCGCACGACGTCGGCCGCCAACGCCGGCTGGTCGGCGATGACCCGCCCGAAGGCGTTCTGCCCGGGCACGTCCCGCGCCGTCAGGACGGCGATCACTCCTGGAACCGCCTCTGCTTCGGCGGTATCCACCGACACGATGCGGGCGTACGGGTGGTCGGCCCAGCGCACTTTGCCGAAGAGCATCCCTGGCACGGACAGGTCGTCCGCGAACTGTGTACTCCCGGTGACCATGTTGACAGCGTATCAGTCGCACTAGCGCGGCATTGGCGATCGGGCCCCGGCGGGACCGGCCGCCCGTCTGCCATCGTCGCTGCCGCATCCTGGATTGCCTGGACGATACGGACGTATCCGGTGCACCGGCATAGGTTATGGTTCTGGGTCAGCGTCTTGCGGATTTGGGATTCGGTCGGGGAAGGGGTTCTGTCGAGAAGTGCCTTGGCGCTCATGATCATGCCGGGCGTGCAGAAGCCGCACTGGACGGCGCCTCGGGCGATAAACGCTTCCTGCAGCGGATGAAGCTGCCCGTCCGAGGACAGCCCCTCGATGGTCTGAACGTTCCCGCCCGCCGCACGGCGCATCGGCACCAGGCATGCCCGCTGCGCCCGCCCGTTGAGGATCACCGTGCAGGCGCCGCAGTGCCCGCTCGAACAGCCATCTTTGGCGCCGGTGAGACCCAGGTGGTCGCGAAGGAAGCGCATGAGGCTCAGGTCGGGATCCACCTGCGCCCGCACAGCGCTGCCGTTTACGGTAAGGCTCACCTGGAGCAACTTCTGCGTCATTGCCAATCCCAAATCATGGCATCAGCCCTGATCGCTGCATCGGGACTTTCTCCGCCGGAGCTCGACCGCAATCTCAAGCCCGTTTTGACCGGAGCGCGGGTGCCACGCTACGCGGCGCACCAGCCGGTAGTCCAGGTAATCGGTGAGAAGATGGGCCTGCTGGAAAGCCAGCGGTTGTCCGTTGTCCGAGTAGAAGATTTCGAGCATCTTCAGCACCGCATCGCCCGGACGGATGCCAAGCCGGGCGGACACCCTGTCATCCGCCTTGGCAGCGATGATTCGGGAGTCGGTGTACATCGGCATCGGGCCGCCGCTGATGCAGAGGTATTCGAGCGCGGTGATTGGCCGCTCGGTCAACAAGCCCGGCGCCACGGGGTCGGGCCCGACCATGTTCTCGAAGTAGGCAACGCGGCGGCCGGCGATCGAAAGCACGTTGTGCACGTGTACGTATGCGCGTTCGCGGGTCAGCGCCCAACGTGGCCGCCCACTCGGGCATCTCCCCGTGGCCGACGATCTCGTGCTCGACAAATTCGCTGGGCAGGCCCGCGGAAGCTGCCAGGTTGCGAATACCCGACACCTCTCGAGGCGATTCACCAGGAGCCCGGTAGTGCCCTTGGCGACGAAGGTGCCGCGTCCCTGCTTGCGCACCAGGCGCCCGTCGCGCTCCATGTAACTCATTGCCTCGCGGAGGGTCGAGCGCGATACCCCGATGCGCTGGGCAAGTAGGTCGGTAGAGGGAAGCAGGCTGCCCGCGGTGTAATCGCTGTCGAGCAAGTCCGACAGGGCCTCGGCTGCCTGGAGATAGCGGGGCCGGCGGTCGACCGGTGAGATCATGCGGACGCTCCCTTGCGCATCGGACCCGATGCGTGAAAACGTTGGAAGTCAGAAGTATGAAGTATGATGACTCAGCCGCGGGCATGATCGTACAACTCTCGAAAGTCGTCAAGTTCCGCGAACCGGCGTCATGATGCCCGTGATACCGCGCGGCGGTAACCAGAGGAACTGTATGGCCCGGTCCATCGCCGACGCTCGAGAATGTGCAGGCCTCGGCTCGTAGAACTGTAGGGGCAGAGCGCTCCGCCGCACGCTCGTAGAACTGCAGGGGCGGTCCCTCGCCGCACGCTGGTAGAACTGTAGGGGCGGGCCCTCGCCGCACGCTGGTAGAACTGTAGGGGCTAAGCACGCGCCGGAGAAGTGCGGTGACGAGACCCCCGCTGCGGGTGCTTCGCCCCGGGCTGCGTGGCCACACCCCTCCAGGTTGCCCCCGTCCCGCTGCCCCACGGACGCGTCCGATGCGAGTCGGATGGTTGCGGGGCATCTCTAACGCAAAGACGCTAAGACGCAAAGGGCCTTGTCTGGCCGCGTGGGTGGCGGCCAGGATGCGGCTGGTCCGAGGCAGTGACACCTCTCAGCGATGGTTTGGCTTACTACTCCATGCTGAGCCTGACGACACTTGCACCTGTCACTGCAAGTGCAGGTGAGGATGGCCCGTGGCCGCGTGGCTCCCTTCTATGCGAGTTGGCTGGCAATGCTCGTCCTTCGTCAAGCTCAGGATGGAGTAGTCATTAGTCTGCGCGGATGCGGAAGCTGCTGTGCAGGGACCCCGGTCTTGTGTGCCTCAGACTGCCGCTGCCCCTGGACGGAATCCCTCGCATCGATGCCGGCCCTTATCGTAGCCATCCTGAGGCTCTCGAAGGACGCCCGGCGCAGCGCGACTGGCTTGCATGCTAGTTGGGTGGCAACGGCCGTCCTTCGACAGGCTCAGGATGGAGTAGTGAGTGGTTGGCGAGGATGCGATCGATCCGCGTGCACGCAACCCTCACATCCTCGCTTTCCCTACCGCATCCATGCAAACCGGCCGCAGCCCGTTCCGCACTCGTGCACCGCGCCTGCACCGGGTCCACCCGTCCGGCCGGCTTCCTGCGTACGCACGTCAGGGTGTCGATGCCTTCATATGGAAATCGATCTGCAGCGCGATGCTGTCCACAACGCTGAGCACCATCATCGTGGTCGGCGGCGACATGCCGAAGTCCCCGAACTTCACCACCGTTGTGGCCGTGCCGGTCAAATCGCTGCCCGCGATCTTGGCTTGCGCATCCCACGTCACCGGTTTTGTGATCCCGCGAACGGTCAGATTGCCCGTGAGCTTGAAGCTGACGTCTCCCGACGTTGGCAGCGGTGAGGGAAGCCCCGTGACCGCCGTGGGCACGAACGTTGCCTGAGGGTATGTACTCGTCTGGAGCGTATTGCTCCTGATGTAATTGTCGCGCATCGCCGAGTCGCTGGTGAGTTTTGTCATGTCGATGGCGAACTTCGACCGGTCCGAGACGATCTTGCCGTCTGGCTGGATAACGAGTTCACCGGTAACTGCCTTGGTGGTGCCCACCGCGTCGGAGGGCAAATTCACCCTTGCCAACTGCTCCCGTACCTTGTAGCTCGCCTGGCTGTCCGGCTGCAGCGTCAGAACGATGGTGCCGGCGCTTCCGGCAGACGGGGCGGCGGATGTGACTGGCGTCGGGCTCGCAGGAGCGACAGAGGTCGCCGCGGATGGGACGCCCGCCGTGGCCGCACCGGAATTGGCCCCCGCCGACACCGTGGCCGCCGGTGTGGGTGGCGCTGCCGTGGACTGCGACGGTCCTGAAGGAACGCCGGCTGTGACCGGCGCGCCACACGCAACCAGCACCAACAGGGCTGCGATCGAAAAGATGAAACGAATACGGGACATTTTCGGGCCTCTCACTGACTCTTGTGTTTGCCGTCGACGGCGGCTGGCTGCCGCTGCATCTGGTTTGGCACTCTACTCACGATGCCTGAGCACCGGCTAAGAATCCGCTGAAAACATTCTGAGAAAGTCTGAGAAAGAGTGAATACAGCGTCGACGGAATCGATACCTACATATGGTGCCGGCGTACACCATGGAGATACAAAAATGGTAAAATAGACGCTGGCCAACATCATGCCTTGGTCTGCGGCGCGGGCGAGGTGTACGAGAAGGAGTTCTGGGCAGGGCTCTCAGACGGCTCTCTGAGGGCACTCCTGTCGCAGGGGCGATGCCGCTAACGGTCTCGCTCTGTTCGCTCCTACATCCTTACACGCGACCATCCCGCAGAAGGCGAGTGGGTGCTTCAGGCCCGGGGAGAGCGTTCCATGACCATGTCAACATCTCGCACCGTAGCTGAACTCCTGCAGACAGCCACTGAGCCTTTGAACATTGCCGAAATCATTCGGCGCATCGAGCTGATGGCGGCATTGCGTTCGGCGAAGCCGGAAGCCGCTGTGAGCTCAGCAGTGGGCGAAAACTCGCTGATCGCCAGCTTGGGCGGCCGGCCTGCGCGCTACGTCTGGTGGCCCAACCTGTTGCCGGACTGTAGCTTTCGCAGTATGCGACTGCCTGGTTCTGCCCGCGCCCGGCCCGGCAGTCGCGCTTGCGCGCATCGATAACGTCTTCGTCACTTTGCCATCGCGGGACGCGCTACGCTCACATTTTCGTGAGCGGTTCTCGTTCTGTGACGCTGCTGGCAGCGAGTTCACTCCTCGATGGGCTCGATCTCCTCTGCTTCCAGCCATTCGATCACGCGGCTCGCGCATACGGTCGTCCCGAAACGCGAACCAGCGCTCGCGTTCTCCTGGGTAGTCAAGCAGTACGTCCTTAAAGTAGCGAAAGGCGCCGCGGCCGCTAATCGCCCGCTCCAGGCGTTCCGCGAGGCGAGGGTCGGGCACCGTGGCGACGAAGGCCACCATGTCTCGGTACCCCTCGTGGCTCCCGACCATGGGGATAGCAAGATAGCGCCTGCCGTCGTCTTCTTCCACCGCCCGTGCGACCGCGAAGGCATCTTGCTGCCACTCTGGAACGCCGTGTTCATCGGCGCGCGGCAGCTCCTCCGAAGCAGGCTCCTCATCTTCCTCGATCTCGTCGGATGCTTCCACGTCGAGACGCATGTCCTCGGTGACCAACTCGACTTTTCCCGTTTCGAGATCCAGATAGTAGCTGAGTTCGTAGCTGCTGTTGTCGAACGCGGATGCCAACTCTTCCAGGTCAACGTGTAGCTTGCGCATAGGCTCCCACCTTCGTACTGGCGGACCGTCGATAGGTTCTCGATGCAGCCATCCTACCCCATTGCGAAAGCCACGACAGGCGGGACTGCTACTTTCTCGGCCGGGCGCCCGGCATAAATCCAGGTGGGCTCGTCATCTGTTGCTCACATGATTGATAGCCGGTGGACCATGCGCAGGCTTCTCGACCCGCTTTCCCCAAAGCGGGCGAATCTCACATGGCAGAGCGACCACCTACGACTACTATGCAGCATCCCGACGAAGAGTTGACAGTACCGCCCAAGAGTGATATACGCGTGATATATCCGGTCCCCGGCGTTCGCTGCATTGCCTCATACCCTAGCGCTCGCCAGAAGGAGACGTCCTGTATGCGAATGTCGCACATTTTCGTCCAGACTCTGCGCGAAGCGCCCGCAGATGCGCGAACACCGGGCTACCAGTACTTGCGGCGCGGCGGGTTTGTCGTCCCGCAGGACGCCGGCACGGGGGCACCGCACAGCTTCTTCTTTTTGCCGCTCGGCGCGCGGGTGCGAGGTCGGGTCGAGGCGGCCGTCTGCCGCGCCCTCACCTCTCTCGGGGCGCAGGCGATCGCAGCGCCCTCAGTCCGTACCGCGGCGGCGTCTTCGTCCGCGGCGTCGTCCGGCGCACGCCCCCTTCGCTTTCGCGATCGCTCGATGCGAGACATGATCTCGGATTTCCGCCACGAAACCGCCGTGCTGCGCATGGCTTCCAATGTCGTGCAGTCCTACCGCCAACTCCCCGTGATGCTATACGAGGGCTGGCAGTTCTACCGCGATGATGAGCGGAGGGCGGATGGGCTTTTGGGCGCTTCGGAGTGCAGGGTCGTCGATGCGTACGGCCTGTACCGCGATGGTGACTCTGCTCAGGCCCCATATGAGGAAGTTCGCGCGGCGCTGAACAACCTGCTTGTCGGGTGGGGGCTCGAAGCTGTCGAAGTCATCCTTTCCGAAGATGGCGCATCCCATCCCACCGGTCATGCGGCTGTCCTGCGAGCGGCCGACGGCGAGGTGAGCTTCGCGAGCTGCGCGGCCTGTGGCTACGCAGCGGAGACTTCGGCCGTCCGGCTTGGCGGGCAGCCAGCCGGCCGAGCCCGAGGCGCCGCTCCCGATGGAAGACGTCGAAACGCCTCACTGCAAGACGATTGCCGACCTGGCAGCCTACCTCGGCATCCCCACCGCCCGCACCGCCAAGGCGCTCTTCCTGTCGACCTACAGCCCTGCGCAAGGTGATCGGTTCGTGCTCGTCCTCGTCCGGGGCGACACGGCGCTCAACGAGGACAAACTACGTGCGCTTCTGAGCGTCGACACGGTCGGGCCGGCCACCGAGGCTGAAATACGGGAAATGGGCGCAGAGCCGGGTTACGGCTCGCCCGTCGGCCTCGAAGGCGTAACCGTCGTGGTCGACACGCTCGTGGCCAACACGCCAAACCTCGTCGCGGGCGCCAACCGGCCCGGATACCACACGCTCAACGTGAACAGCGGCCGCGACTTCCGGCCTTCGTTCGTAGCCGATATCGCCGCCGCACAGGACGGGAGTCCCTGTCCGCAATGTGGTTCGCCGTTGCTCCTCGGTCACGGCGTCGCCCTGACCGAGCTGCGGAACCTCGGGATTGAACCCGCCCGGCTGGCGGGCGCCGAGTATCTGAATGAAGCCGGCCACAGCCAGCCCCTCGCCCTGGGCTCCTATCGGGTCTACGTCGACCGTCTCCTGTCGGCCGTCGCCGAGCGCCACCACGACAAGAGCGGCCTTGCCTGGCCTACGGCGGTCGCGCCGTTCGACGTTCACCTTGTAACGCTGGGCAAGGCCAATCCGGCAGTTGATGCCGCTGCCGCGCAACTGAGCGCTGAGCTTGAGTCTGCCGGCCTGGAGGTCCTTCTCGACGACCGGGACGAGCGGGCGGGCGTCAAATTCAATGACGCGGATCTGATCGGCGTGCCGTTGCGCGTGGTGATCGGCGACCGCGGGCTGCAAAACGGCACCGTGGAGGTCAAGCCCCGCAGCGCGAGCGAGGTGCAGCAGCTGAAGTTGGATGCGCTGGCAGGCTTCGCGCGCGACTTCTGCGGCGCCGGCAGCTAAGCGACGTGGGCGGCTATGCCGCGCAAGCAGTCAGGTAAGCACTGTGAGATTCGCCCACGTAACGATCAAGCGCGACGAGGAGGTTGACAATGGGTTATTTCCAGTTGCTCTCCGAGCATGATCTGTCCCAGATCCATCTGACCGCCATGAGGCTGCTCGACCGCGTCGGAGTAGCCTTCCCCCAGCCCGCGGCGCTCCAAACGTTCCTGCAGCACGGCGCCCGCGTCGACGGCAACCGGGTCTTCCTGACCGAAGCCGAGGTGATGGACGCGATCAAGTCGGTCCCCGCCGAATTTACGATCCGTGCGCGCAATCCATCCCGCAACGTTACGATCGGGCACGGCAAGAGCGTTTTTGCTCCAGGTTACGGTGCGCCTTTTCTTGTGGACGCCGAGCTCGGCAAGCGCGCGGCCACACTCGACGACTATCACAACCTCGCCCGGCTCAGCCACGCGCTCCCGAACCAGGATGTGAGCGGTTATCTGCTTGTCGATCCCGAGGGCGTTCCGGCTGCTCATCTCCAGATGCTTTACGCGCACATGATCCACTCCGACAAGCCCTTCATCGGGAGCACCGCCGGTGCGCGTGGTGCGCAGCAAACCCTCGAGATGGCGCACATCCTTTTCGGGGGCGACCTGGATGGGGCGCCGTTCACGATCAGCCTGATCAACAGCCTGACGCCGCTCGGGTACAGCACAGAAATGCTCGACGTTCTTGTCGAGTATGCGCGCGCCCGGCAGCCGGTGCTGATCGCCGCTCTGGCGATGTCGGGCTCCACCGGCCCGGTCACGCTTGCCGGCACCCTGGCCATGCAGACGGCCGAGCTCCTCGCCGGCATCGTCCTCGCCCAGTGGATCAGCCCCGGCACGCCCGTCGTATTCGGTTCTACCTCCTCCAACATCGACATGAGGTCAGGAGCACTGTGCATCGGCAGTCCTGAACTGTCACAGCTCATCGCTGCCCACGCTCAGTTGGCGCGCTATTACGGCTTGCCCTCACGCAGCGGCGGTGCACTCACCGACGCCAGCTATCCCGACGCGCAAGCGGGCTTCGAGTCCATGATGGGGCTGCTGACGGCAGTGAACTCCGGTGTGGACTTCATCCTGCACTCGGCTGGCATTTTGAGCTCATTCCTGGCCTTCTCCTTCGAAAAGTTCGTGCTGGACGACGAAATGTGCGGTATGGTTCGCCGCCTGCATACCGGTTTCAGCGTTAGCCCCGAATCGCTGGCCTATGATGTCGTCGAACAGGTCGGGCCGGGCGGGAACTTCCTGATGGCAGACCACACGCTGGAGCACTGCCGCACCGAGTTCTGGCAGCCCGCGGTCTGCGACCGCGACGGGCTCGACTCGTGGATGAACGGCGGGCGTCGCGACGCAGTGGCCCGTGCGACCGGCAGGTGGCAGAAGCTGCTGCGTGAGCACGAGGACCCGGAACTCGACTCCGGCACGCAACGCCAGCTGAAGGCCTACCTGGAATCCCAGGCCTGATCACGTTTGTGGAAGAGCGCCATGGCGCCTTCGAGGGGTCGGGCCGGCACCTGGCCGGGACTGAGGTCAGCCCCGGACTCGAAATTTGACAGTGGGAGATAAGTAGGATATACCACTGATATACTACCAATACTCCTCGATCTCGGACGTCGTAGGTGAAGTCCGGTGATGCTCCCTGAGGACGCTAATCCCGGCGCTGTTCCGCAACTGTACGACACCACAACCGTGGATGTCTGAGCCAGACCACCGGTCCGAGATCTGCACTAAGGCCCCGTAGAAGAGCCTCGATGCGCGAGCTTGCATCGAGGCTCGCTTATTTTCCGGCGCTGATTTGGCCCTAGGGCCGCTGCGCCGGAGATCAGCCTGGCGGTGCACCTCCCATACCGCCGGAGGTACGAAAGGAGGCTGGCTGGTTCTCAGCGTTTCCGGACGCACCCGTAGGTACTTTGTGCCCGAAATTCCGACAGCTACCACTCGCTAAACAAGGAGGAAGCATCATGTATCCAAGGACTCGCCATATCAGTTGGATGAGGATCCTGTCACTCGTGCTTCTCGTCGCAGTCACGGCGTCGTTCGCCGGTTGCGCTCAACCCACCCCGGCGCCTGCTGCTGCTCCTACGACCGCACCCAAGGCGGTCGAAGCCACGAAGGCTCCTGCAGCCGCCGCACCCACAACTGCCCCTGCAGCCGCTGCCACAACCGCCCCTGCGGCCGCTGCCACGAAGGCCCCTGCCGCCGCCGCCACGACTGCCCCTGCAGCAGCGGCTACGAAGGCGCCTGCCGCCGCCGCGCCCACGAAGGTCTTCAAGCTGGGCATCGATGGCCCCTTCAGTGGTCCCGCCGCCAAGACCGGCGAAGAGTTCAAGCGCTCGCTTCCAGATGGCGATGGAAGCGATCAACTACACGATCGGCGACTACAAGATCGAGCCGGTGTGGATCGACGACCAGTCCGACCCGGCCAAGGGCACTGCGGCCTACGAGCAGGCCATCGTGCAGGACAAGATCCAGGCCGGCATCCTCAACTGGAACAGCTCCGTGGCCGTCGCCGTGATGGAACTGACCGCCAAGTACAAGATCCCGCACTTCTTTGGCTTCGGCGCCACCGAGGTCGTCAACGAGACGTTCGCCTCCGATCCTGAGAAGTACGGCTACTGGATGCTCAAGGGCTGGGCGTCGCCGAGCAAGCTGACCGATCTCCTACGTGCGATGCCATCGAAGACGCGATCGCCAAGGGCGCCTACAAGCCCGCGAAGAAGACCGTTGTCATCTCCGGCGAGGACACCGACTGGGGCCGCAGCTTCGGCAAGGCCATCAAGAAGCAGTTCGAGGAGAAGGGCTGGAAGATCGTCGGCGAAGAGTACTTCCCCATCGACCAGACCGACTTCGTACCCGCTCTGGAACAAGTTCAAGGAAGCTGAACCCGGCCGTCGTGGTGCTGACCAGCACGTGCACCCCGGTGATCATCGGCCGCCATCAAGCAGGCCGACCAGGTCGGGCTGAAGAGCCTGATCATCGCCGACGGCCTCGGCTGGGTCGGGTAACTGGTACGAGCTGACCGGGCAAGGCCTCCGACTTCGTGCTCGACCAGATCCCGCAGCTGGCCACGGACAAGGCCAAGGCGTTCGCCGCGGCGTATCGAAGCCAAGTACGGCGACAAGCCCAGCCCTTCGGCCGCCGGCCTGGCCTATGACGGCACCAACTTCTTCATCGCGATCGCCAACGAGGTCATCAAGGCCAACAACGGCGAGCTGACCGAGCGAGGGCATCTACAACTTTGTGAAGGACAAGATCTGGACCGGCGAGTGGACGTACAAAGACGGCATCGTCATGCAGGAGTACCAGTACACGGCGGACACCATTCCCGATCCAGTGGTCGGCGCTGGCAAGTACATGTTCCCTGTGCTGCAGTACTTCGGCGGCGAGCAAGATCGTCTTCCCGCCCGACGTCGAGACCGACGACCTCAAGGCGAAGCCCTAAGGTTCCGATGGCATGCGGCAGCGGGGTGACGGCCGTCCCGTTGCCTGACCGAATCCGAGGGCAGCCAGCCGATGCTGGCTCGCGCCGCGCGACCTGGCCCACGGGTCCGGAGCGGCGAGCATCATCGGGGTGAGAAGATGATTCTTGAGGCAAGCAAGGTCGTTAAGAACTTCGGTGGTCTGACCGCCGTCAACCGGGTCTCGCTCCAGGTGGAAGAGGGCGAGATCATCGGGTTGATCGGGCCCAATGGCGCGGGCAAGACCACCTTCCTCAATTGCCTGGCCGGCACCTTCAAGCCAAGCGGCGGGCACGTGCACTTCCGGGGCGAGGACACCACCGGGTGCGTCCGCGGACGTGATGTGCCATCGGGGCATGTCGCGCACCTTCCAGATCCCGTTGCCGTTCCCGAAGATGACCGTCCTGGAAAACGTGATGGTGGGAGCGCAGTTTGGCGGTGCACGGCCGACAGGACGCATCGCCCCGCAAGCGTGCAGAAGAAGCGCTGGACTTCGTGCAATTCCCGTTGCCCACGACACCCCGGCACGCTGCTGCAACGCGGTGCAGCTAAAACGTCTCGACCTGGCACGCGCCTGGGCCTGCCAGCCGAAGCTGATGCTCCTCGACGAGCTGGCCTCGGGCCTGACGCCCACCGAGTTGGACGACATGATCGCGCTCATCAAGCGGATCCGCGACCACGGCGTGACGATTATCGCGGTCGAGCACATCATGCGCGTGATCATGGGCATCTGCGACCGCATCCTGGTGATCCAGTACGGCTCGCCGATCGCCGAGGGCCGCCCAACGATGTGCTGCGCGATCCCAAAGTCATCGAAGCCTATCTTGGCGCAGAGAAAGTGGTTGCCTAGCGGCGCAGCCGCGTCGAACAGTGCGCTGATGGGAGGTGCCTCTTGCTCGAAATCAAGAAACATCGATGCCAGCTACGATTTTCTGCAGGTGCTCTGGGACGTGTCCCTGGACGTTCAGGAGGGCGAATTCGTGGCCCTGATCGGGCCCAACGGGGCCGGCAAAACGACCACGCTTCGCACGACCGCGGGGCTGATGCGGCCGAAGAAGGGGCAGGTCGTCTTCAACGGCAAGCGATCAGCGGGACTGAAGCCCCACGAGATCAGCCGCATGGGCCTCGCGTACGTTTCGGAGAGCCTCAACCTGTTCACGAACATGACGGTGCGCGAGAACCTGCTGCTGGGCGCCTATTCCGTGCCAGACAAGGCGCAGCGCGACGAGAACCTGAGCTTCGTGTTCGAGCTCTTCCCGCGGTTGAAGGAGCGCGCAGGGCAGCTGGCCGGCACGATGAGCGGCGGCGAGCGCAAGATGCTCGCCATCGCCCGCGCCATCATGTCCAGCCCGCGCGCGATGCTGATCGACGAGCCGTCCCTTGGCCTGGCGCCCATCTCGCTCACGAGGTCTTTCAGGGCCTGGTGACGCTGAACAAGCGGGGGGTCACGATCCTTCTCGTCGAGCAGAACGTCCACATGACGCTGGAGATCACCAGCCGGGCATACGTGATGGAGCACGGCCGGGTGGTCATGGAGGGCCCCAGCCGGGAGCTGAGCACAGAACGAGCACGTGCGCAAAGCGTATCTGGGACTCTGATGAGGAGAGTCATGAGTAGCAGCAGCATCCACCTGCCGCAAGTGCGGCAGACAATCAAGCCAAGAGGCCGCCGAAACACGCCCGCGCTCGCTGTCGGAGCACTCTCGCTGGTCATCCTCGTGCTGATCGCGATCCAGGGTGGTCCGGCGCAGTTGGGCACCACCCTGGTCACCGGCGGCATGTGGGCGCTCATGGCGGTCGGGCTGGCGCTCATTTTCGGCGTGATGAACATCCCGCACTTCGCCCACGGCGAGTCGTTCATGGTCGGGGCCTACATCGCCTGGGTCGTGTTCACGCCCTTGAACAACTACCTGGCGAAGCACCCCAACCCGATCCTGAGCGCGGTGGCGCCCTTCGTCGGCATGCTCGGCGCCGCACTCGTCGGCGCCGTGCTGGGCGTCATCATCGAGCGCCCGATCTTCACGGCCCTGCGCCACCGGACCAAGGAAGGCTGGGTCATGAACACCTTCCTGCTGACGGTGGGCCTCTCCTACGTCATGACCAACGGCGCCCTGCTGACTTTTGGCCCGGACTATCGCGGCGTCGCCGCAGTACTGGGACGTGCCGCCCGGTGCAGATTTTGGGCGTGCGGATTCCCGTCGACCGGCTGATGGCCTTCGTGGTCGCCCTGGTCGTCATCGGCATCCTGTGGCTCTTCCTGCAGACGCACCAGCACCGGCCGCGCCATCCGCGCCGTGTCGCAGGACGAGACGGGCGCGCAGATGGTCGGCATCAACCTGGACGGCATCCAGACGCTGACTTTTGCTCTGGCGACGGCCACGGCCGCCCTGGCCGGCGCCGCGCTGCTGCCCATGTTCCCGGCTTATCCCACTGGTCGGCCTGAATCCGCTCTACTATTCCTGGTATGTGGTCATGCTGGTCGGGCTGGGCAACGTGCCCGGCGCCATCCTCGGCGGCTTCATCGTTGCCTTGTTCCAGACGGCGACCCAGCAGTTCTTCGGCATCTCCTGGATCAACGTCGTCCCGACGGTCGATCATGATCGTCGTGCTGTTGGTGGCGCCGTCGGGGATCTTCGGCAGCGAAGTCAAGGGCGTTCAGGAACAGTGAGGCAAGAGATGACGACACAAAGTATCCCGCGAGGTCGGAGACGCGGCCCGGCAGGGAAAAACCTGGAGTCTGGCCAATTCGCTATTGCGCGGGCTTGGCCGCGTCGGCATTCACTCCGTTGGGGCTGGGCCTGCTGGTGATCATCGCCATCCTGCCGCTCATACCGCCCTTCAATCAGCAGCACATCATGCGCTGGCTCATCACCGGCGCGTTCCTCGGCGCGCAGGCGGTCGCGTTCGACTTCACTGCCGGCTTCATCAATGTCGTCAATTTCGGCTTTGCCGCGCTTCTCGGCCTGGGCGCCTACACCTCCGCTCTTTTCTCGAACACCGCACCCTACCTCGCCCTCAGGTGGGGCATGTCGCCCTGGATCACCATCCTGATGGGCGCGCTGGCAGCGGGGATCGTGGGCCTGCTGCTGGGCATGCTGACCCTGCGCCTGCGCGGCATCTACGCCGCGGTCATGGCGTGGTTCGTGGGCATCGCCCTGATGGGCCTGGCCAACAACCTGACCACGCTCACCCGCGGTTCGATGGGACTGCATCCGAAGTCTCTGCTCGCAACGACCGACAACCTGCCGTATTTCTACATCATCCTGGCCATGCTGCTGCTGACCTACATCGTCCTGAACCTGGTCACGAAGTCGCACTTCGGCCTGGCCTTCAGGGCGATCGGGCAGAACACGGACGCCGCCCGGGCATCGGGCATCAACCCCACCAGGTACAAGGTGTTCAACTTCGCGCTGTCTTGCGCTTTCGCCGGCTCTTGGGCGGCTTCTATGCCCACTACTACGGTTCGTCTGACGCCCAACACGCTGATGGCACACTTCCAAGACGGTCGAGGTGCTCGCCATCGCCTATATCGGCGGCCGCGGCACGTTGTGGGGCGGCATAGCGTTTGCCTTCCCGTCAGTCATCCTGATGGAGTACCTGCGGTCTGGCTTCCCGAATCTACCCGGGATTCACCTGGTCATCTACGGCATCCTGATGATGGTCGTGATGATCTACTACCCCGCGGGCCTTGCAGGGATCTACTACTGGCTCAAAGACAAGGTGCGTGGTCGGGGCAGTGAACCTCGATGAGCCTGATCCCGCCGCGTTGCAACTCCGGCGATACCTTGACGGTAACTGTTGACGATAGGGAGAGGTAGGAAATGCTCGTCGGTTACAGAATGACGCCTGATCCGGTCATCGTGCCCCCCGAAATGACAATCGGCGATGCAGAAGCATTGATGCGCGAGAAAAAGGTGCATCGCTTCCCGGTCGTCGACAAGAACGGCAACATGGTCGGCATCGTAAGCCAGTCCGACCTCCTGAACGCACGGCCCTCGTCGGCCACGTCGCTCAGTATTTGGGAAATCTCATACGTGCTCAGTCAGATCAAGGTCTTCGAGGTGATGACGCGAAACGTGATCACAGTCGACGACGATTGCCCGATCGAAGAAGTCGCTCGCCTGATGCGCCGGCACCACATTGGGTCCACGCCGGTGATGCACGCCGGAAGGCTTGTCGGGATTGTCACGGAGTCAGACGTCTTCGACATCTTCCTGGAGCTCCTCTCCGCGGGCGAGCCGGGCGTGCGCCTGACGGCCCTCGCTCCCTACGTCAAAGGGTCGATGGCCCAGATCGCGAGCGCTGTGACGGCGGCGGGCGGGCTGATCCACGCGCTGAATTCGTACCGCAGCGATGAGCCGAACACCTGGGGCTGCGTTCTGAAGGTCGCAGACATCTCCAGGGAACGGCTCGTCGAGGTAGTGAAGCCGCTGGTTACCCGGATTGTCGACGTTCAGGAAGTGCAAGCCTGAAGCCGGCGGCCGCAGGTCCCGGCCGTGAGCGGGCCACATCTGCGCATGCGGCGCTTGCGTTACCGGATCCCTTCTGATATACTTGTGATATATCATACCGGTTGCCGGTCGTCTCGAATAGCCTTGAAACAGATGCAAGAATAACACTTGAAGGCGCGTAGCGGTTCCTAACGTCCGACCGCCTTGCTCTCGGGAACTAGAGCCCTTTATCAACAGGAGGCTGAATCAATGGCAGAATACCTCACCACAGTCGTCTCCTCGGCCAAGAAGACCGTCGAGATCAACCGCGACAGACCGACATGCATCATCGGCGAGCGCATCAACCCCACCGGGCGCAAGCAGGTGCTGGCCGCCTTCGCTGCGGGTGATTTCGAGATCGCGCGGAGGGATGCGCTCGCGCAGGTAGAAGCCGGCGCCCACATGCTGGACGTCAATGCGGGCGTTCCCGGCGCGGATGAGCCGGCCCTGCTCACCCAGGTCCTCAGGACCGTTATGGAGACCACCGATGTGCCGCTCTGCATCGACACGGCGGACCCGGTGGCCCTCGCCGCGGCGTTGTCCATCTATGGCGGCAAGGCGCTCGTCAACTCCTGCAACGGTGAAGAGCGCTCGCTGAGCTCTGTCCTGCCCATCGTAAAAGAATACGGCGCGGCGGTCATCGGCCTGTGTATGGACGACGACGGCATCCCCGAGACAGCCGAGGCCCGTCTGCGCGTGGCAGCGAAGATCATCGAGCGGGCCGGTAAGCTGGGTATCCCGGCTGCGGATATCGCCATTGATCCGCTCGCCTTGACCATGGGTGCCGATTCGAATGCCGGCCGGCTCGCGCTCGACTCGATCCAGCTGATCGTGAAGGAGTTCGGCGTCAACATCACCATGGGCGCGAGCAATATCTCGTTCGGTATGCCCGACCGCGCAGGCATCAACTCGACCTTCATCGCGATGGCCATCCACGCCGGGCTGACCTGCCCCATCACCAATCCGTTGATCCCGGCCGTCACCTCGGCCATCCTCGCCGCCGATCTCTCGATGGGTCGAGACAGCTACGGTGTGCGGTGGATCAAGGCGTTCCGCAAGCGTGAGGCAGCACTGAAGCAATCTGCTTGAACTCTCACGGCATAAGCCTGACCTGATCCTGAGGCCGTGTGAGAGACCTTTGGTCCAGGCGTTCCGCAGGAACGATCTCGATGGAGCCATGCGATGCTACTAACTGACGCCCAACGAGCCTACTCGGAAATTAAGGAGCGGATCGTAACGACTGTTATGCGTCCCGGCTCGGTCATCGAGGAGGCGGTTCTGAGGACCGAGCTCGGGTTGGGCCGCACCCCTATCCGTGAGGCGCTGAAGCTCCTCGAAGCGGAGAACCTCGTCTTGGTCTCTCCGCGGCGGGGCATTTTCGTGGCCGACGTGAGCTTGAGGGATCTACGGGAGTTGGAAGAGGTCCGCCTCGAATTGGAATCCCTGTGCGCCAGGCTGGCCGTCCAGCGAATGACGCCATGGCAAGTGGAGGAGATGCGGCGCCTCGTTACCGAGCTTCATGCATACGAACCGGAGCGCGGTTCGAACCATTCGAACGAAGTAAACGAAGTATTGGTGCGCGATGTTCGGACCGCACCTCAAGCCGAGCTCTTGAACCTGGACCGGCGCTTCCATGCTCTCCTGCGTCAAGGGGCGCATAACGAGCTCCTCGAGGCCGAGTGCAAGATGCTCTTCAACCTCTCATTGCGGATGTGGTATCTGTTCGTCGATCGAATCGAGCCCCAGGACCTTGCCGAAGATGCCTTTACCGAGATCCTGGCTGCTATTGAAGATAAGGAGGTTTCTCGGGCCGATCGGGCGATGCGCAAACACATTATGCAATTTGGGGATTCGATCAAGCGCTATATCTAGCAGGAAAGACACGCCGCAGACCTGCAGGTTTTCGGAAACCTGCGGAGCTGCAGCCAAAAGTAAGGAGCACAGTTCTATGAGCGATAGCCTTAAGAAGATCTCGGAGGCGATCATCCAGGGCAACGTCGAGGACATGCTTGACGTAACGGAAGAAGCCATCGACGATGGCCTGTCTCCTCAAGACATCCTCGACAATGGCCTGATGGCCGGGATGGACTATGTCGGCGTGGAGTTCAAGGCAGGCAACATGTTTGTCCCCGAAGTTCTGCGCTCTGCCAGGGCCATGCAGAAGTCTATGGAGATCTTGAAGCCCTTATTGGTCAAGTCGGGGGCGAAGAGCACCGGCAAGGTGCTGCTTGGCACGGTGAAGGGTGACATGCACGACATCGGCAAGAACCTCGTCGCTATGATGTGCGAGGGCGCCGGGTTCGAGGTCCGCGACATTGGCAAGGACATCACGCCCGAAGCCTTTGTCGATGCAGTCAAGTCCTACCAACCGGACGTAGTTGGCATGTCCGCGCTCCTCACCACTACGATGCGGGCCATGGGGCACACCATCAAGGCGCTGGAAGAAGCCGGGCTGCGCGACCGCGTCAAGGTCATCATCGGCGGGGCGCCGGTCACCCAGTCGTTCGCCGACCAGATCGGCGCGGACGGCTATGCGTCCAACGCTGCGGCGGCCGCCGACCTGGCTAAGCGACTGGTGCGCCAGGCCTGACGCCATCAGGATTCACGGAAGGAGTCGGCTAAATGAGGACGAACTACGTCGCCAATGCAGGCGTAAGGTTCAACATGCTTTCGCGGGATCAGCTTCAGGAGCTGTTCGACGGCGTCCTGCACTTGCTGGAGTACACCGGACTCGACGTCAAGCACGAAGAGGCGCGCGAGATTCTGGCGAAGGCCGGCGCGTGGGTGGACGGCGAGCGGGTGCGGTTGCCTTCCTACATGGTCAAGGACGCTCTGCGTAAGGCCCCGCGCAGTTTCACCCTGTGGGCGCGCGACGGCAACCCGAAGCACAACATTCACATCGGCCCGGGCCGCGCGCATTTCGGCCCCGGCCCCACCTGCACCCAGTTCATCGACCCCGAGACGCTGGAGCGCCGCACCTACACCAAGGCGGACGTCCCACTCGTCGCGCGCATGGTCGACGCGCTGCCGAACATTGATTTCTGCGAGTCGCTCGGCACCGTCGACGACGTGCACTTCGACCTCGGCGCGCTGTACGAATTCGCCGGGATGTTCCCGAACACCACCAAGCCCATCGTCGCCTGGTCGTATGACAAGTTCGATTCTGCTGGCATCCACGAGATCGCGGTTGCCGAGGCGGGCGGCCAGCGCGCCTTCGAGCAGCGCCCCAACTACGTCCACTACTGCGAGCCGCTGTCGCCGCTGATCAGTACCTTCGAAGCGATCGACAAGCTGATCTTCGCCGCGCAGCACCGCGTCCCGCTGGTTTTCACGCCCTGCCCCATCGCCGGCGGCACCGCACCGATTACCGGCGCGGGCATCATCACCATGGGCGCGGCGGAATCCTGGATGGGCCTGACCCTGGCGCAGATCCTCCAGCCGGGCCTGCCGTTCTTCATGGGCGGCGTCTTCTCTGCCATGGACATGAACACGATGATCCTGGCGTACGGCGCGCCTGAGCTGCCGCTCTACATGGCCGGCCTCACCGAGTTGGCGCACTTTGCCGGGCTCCCCCTGTGGCAGACCGGCGGCTGCACCGACTCGAAGACCTTCGACGGGCAGGCCATGATCGAAGGCTCGATCTCGGCGTTCATGTCGGCCCTCACCAGTGGCGATCTCTGCCACGACGTCGGCTACACCGAGAGCGCCATGACCGGCTCGCTGTTCCAGCTTTGTGCAATGGACGAGGCCATCGGCTACTCGCGGCGGATCACGCGCGGCATCGAGGTGAACGACGACACGCTCGCGACCTCGGTAATCAACACCGTTGGTCCAAACAACCACTACCTGCGCCAGCCGCACACCCGGCGCTACTATAAGAGCGAGTATTTCTACCCCAAGCTGCTCGACCGCCAGGATTTCGAGAACTGGGAATCCAGCGGCAGCCTCACCATGAAGCAGCGCACCATCGCCCGAGTACGCGACATCCTGTCCACGCACAAGGCCGCGCCGATCAAGAAGGAAACCGAGAAAGTCATCGAGAAGGTGCTGGCAGAAGCGGAAGACCGGGTCAAGGACAATAAGTAGGAGATTATCGATGAGCAGACTCCTGGAAAAAATCGCCACCTGCATTCTTGAAGGTGACCCCGAGCAGAGCGCAAAGCTCGTGAAGAAAGCACTGGACGAAGGGCTCCCCCCCGGCGAGATCATGGATAACGGCCTGCTGGTTGGCATGACAGAGGTCGGCGTGCGCTTCCGGGCGGGCGATATGTTCGTCCCCGAAGTGCTCATGTCGGCAGAGGCCATGCAGGCCGGCACGACTTTGCTGCGGCCGCTGCTGCTGGCCTCAGGGTCGAAGCAGGGTGGCAAGGTGCTCCTGGGAACCGTTAAGGGCGACCTGCACGACATCGGCAAGAACCTGGTCGCGATGATGTGCGAGGGCTCCGGCTTTGAGGTGATCGACATCGGCTTCAACGCAGATCCTGAGAAATTCGTCGAGGCCGTCAAGCAGCATAAACCGCAAGTCGTGGGCATGTCGGCCATGCTCACCACCACAATGCGCGCGATGGGCTACACGATCAAGGCGCTCGAAGAAGCCGGCATGCGCGATCAGGTGAAGATCATGGTCGGCGGCGCGCCGGTCGACAGTGATTTCGCAACCCGCATCGGCGCCGACGGCTACGGCTCGAACGGCCCTGCCGGCGCGGAACTCGCGAAGAAGTTCGTGGGCGCAGCGTAAGAGGTACTTGTGACTCCAGAAGCTCGCATCGTCGTCGTCGCGTGTAAAGTGCTCGAAGCAGCGCTCCAGCGAATTCTGCCCATCACCGCACCAGAGCTCGCCGACCGGGTGAGCTACCTGGACTATGGCCTACACCGCGTGCCGGTCAAGCTGACGGATGCGGTCCAGGAGGCGCTGCAAAGCATAGAGCAGCCCAGCTTCGTCATCCTGGGCTACGGGCTCTGCGGCAACGGTATGCGCGGCATCCGATCGGGGCAGCACACGATCATCACGCCACGGACAGACGATTGCATCGCGCTGCTGTTGGGGTCGTACAAGGCCTACATGCGAGAGTTCAGCAAGAGCCCGGGCACGTACTACCTCACCAAGGGCTGGCTCGAATCGGGCAGCCATCCGCTGAAGGAATACTACGAGTACCTGCCGAAATACGGGCACGATACGACGATGTGGCTGCTCGATCAGCAGTATGCGAACTACGAGCGCATTGCGCTGGTCGCTTCGAATTCCGAGGAGTTGGCCGCGTACCGGGAGCAGGCCCAAGAGGTCGCCCGGTTCTGCCAACGCTGGAACTATCGCTACGAGGAAATCACGGGCTCTGACGACTACGTTCTCCGGCTGATCGAGTTGGCCGGGGCCGTCGCCGGCGGCGCTGTGCACCCTCAGGATGTCGGCCAGGACTTCCTCGTCATCCCGCCGGGCGAAGAAATCCGGCAGGAAATGTACATGCGTTAAGGAGACCAGACCATGCAGGTCAGGAAGAACAACTACACGGTCAATGCAACACCGACGCTTCAGGTGTTAACCGAACAGCAGATCGAAGCAATCTATTATGCAGCGCTGGGCGTTCTCTCGGAGACCGGCGTGCGCGTTTACGACAAAGAGGGCTGGGACCTCGCCCACCAGGGCGGCGCGTGCATCGAGGACGTCACGAGCGATAGCGCCCTGGTGAAGATGCCGTCGTGGATGGTCGACAAGGCCCGCGCCACCCTGCCGCAGCGCATCCGCGTGATCGGCCCGGCGGGCAACGACGGCGTGCGCAAGTACAAGATGGATCTCTTCAAGAATGAGATCTACTATGGTACGGGCTCAGACACGCCGTTCACCATTGACCCATACACCCAGGTGCGCCGCCGCGCGCTCTACAAGGACGTGAAGAACCTGGCGAAGTTGGCCGAGGCACTGCCCAACGTCGACTTCTTCATGTCGCTCGGTATTACCCAGGATACGGCTGTTGGCACGTACGACCGCTGGCAATACCTGGCCATGCTTGAAGCCACCACCAAGCCGATCAACATCACGGCCGTGGACATCGAGGGGCTCAAAGACCAGCTCGAGATGGCGTACATCAGGCTGGGCGGCAAGGACAAGTGGAAGGCGGCCCCCTGCTTCTCGCTGTACAACGAACCGGTCTCGCCGCTGAGCCACTCCGAAGAGGTCATCCAGAAGCTGCTCTTCTGCGCGGACAACGAGATCCCGATCGTCTACACGCCGTGCCCGCTCGCGGGCGCGACTTCGCCCGTCACGCTGGCCGGCACCCTGGTCCAGGCGCTGACCGAGAGCCTTTTCGGCATCGTGCTGAGCCAGCTGCGCAAGCCGGGCACGCAGGTCATCATCGGCGGCCTGATGTCGGCGATGGACATGCAAACCGCCGTCTACTGCTACGGCTCGCCCGAAATGGCGCTGCTGAGCGCGGGCTATACCGAGATCACGAAGTGGCTGCGGGTGCCCGAGTACGAGACCGCGGGCTGCTCGGACTCCAAGTGCTTCGACGAGCAGGCCTGCATGGAAGCGGCCATCAACATCACGACTGCGGCGCTGATCGGCGGCAACATGATTCACGACATCGGCTACATCGAGCAGGGCCTCTGCAGCAGCCCGCACATGCTGGTCGCAGCGGATGACATCATCAGCCGCACGAAGCGGTTGCTGCGCGGCATTCCGGTTGACGACGACACACTTGCGCTCGACGTGCTTGACGAGGTTGGCCCCGGGGGCCACTTCCTGGGGCACGATCACACGTACAAGCGGTTCAAGTCCGAGAACTGGCGCTCCCCGTTGGTCGACCGCCAGGTCTACGCCGACTGGGAAGCGACCGGCAGCAAGGACTATCAGCAGCGCGTACATGAGCGCATGGTTGAGATCCTGGAAGCCGACACCGAGCCGTTGCTCGATGAGAAGATGTACCAGGAGCTTCGCCGCATCTGCGAGCTGGCCGACGCCCGTCACAAAGACGAAGAGCTGGCTGTCTCGATGTTTGTCTAGTCTCTGGTGACCGAGTTGTGGGGATGACGGGATAGCTCCAATGAAGTACCCCTTCATCCCCGCGACTCAGCAGCGAGGTCCTGCATTGGACGCAACGAGTATCCAAAATGATAGCCTGGTCCTGGGCATCGACACGGGCGGCACCTACACCGACGGCGTGTTGATGGCCTATGAATCGCGCCGGGTGTTGGCGACCCACAAGAGTCTCACCACCAAGCGCGACTTTTCGATCGGCATCGAGAAGGTTATCGACGGCATCCAGATCGAGGACCCGGGCGCGATCCGGATGGTGTCCATCTCGACAACGCTGGCAACGAACGCGATCGCAGAAGGCAAGGGGAAGCGCGTTGCCCTTTTCCTGATCGGCTACGATCCAGAGCTGCTGTCCAAGGTTCGAACTGGACAGGCGCCTGGGCACGCCGCAGGTTTATCACTTCAGGGGCGGTCACGACCTCTACGGCCGTGAGAAGGAAGAACTGGACCTGCCCGCCCTATTGGCGCAGGTGGCCGGGCTCCGCGGCCGTGCGGATGCGATCGCAGTCTCGAGCTATTTCAGCCCGTTGAACCCGGAGCACGAGAATCGGGCGTTCGCTGCCATTTCGCGCGTGTCCGACCTGCCGATCGTGCTCGGCCATCAACTTTCGACACAGCTTGGCTCAGTTCAACGCGCGACGACCGCTGCACTGAACGCATCGCTCCTCGCCGCCTTGCAGGACTTCATCATTGCGGTGCGCCGCGCCATGGAGCGCCGCAAGATCGTGGCTCCCCTGATGGTGGTCCGCGGCGACGGCACGTTGATGAGCGCGGAGTTTGCAGCCCGTACGCCCGTCGAGACGATTCATTCCGGTCCGGCGGCCAGCGCGATCGGCGGGCGGTTCCTGTCTGGCCACGACAACGCCCTGGTGGTCGATGTCGGTGGCACGACGACCGACCTGGCCCTGATTGTGGATGGCCAGGTCACGTTGAGCAGCGATGGCGCAACCGTTGGCGAATACAAGACGAGCGTCCAGGCGGCGAACCTGCTCTCGATTGCCCTTGGTGGCGATAGCCACATCACCTACTCTCGCGACGGGCAAATCCTCATCGGCCCTGAGCGAGTGTTACCGCTGGCACATCTTGCCGCAGACCATCCCGACGTCGGTAAGCGTCTGAAGGCGCTTGCTCGGCGCCAGTGGTCCCAGGCGACGCCCGACTGGCTGGAATACTGGTACCTCCTGCGTGAGCCGCCCCCTGGCCTGGTCCAGGATCAGCGTGAGGAGACGCTCGTCAGCCTTCTCCGCGATGGCCCGCAGCCTGTGCCCGACATCGTGAAGCATCTCAAGGTGCTCCACATTGGCCAGGTGGAAGCGAAGGAGTTGCTGCGGCAGGAAATCATCGGCAAGGCCGGCCTGACGCCGACAGACCTCATGCACATCGACGGCACCTACAACCGTTGGGACTGCGAGGCGGCGTCCGCGGCGTTGGAGGTATTTGCGCACAACCGGTGGCATGAGCCTGAGGAAATCGGTCGACAGATCTGGCGGCGGATTGTCGAGATGGGTCTGCACGCGATCGTGACCTTCCTGTCTGGCAAGCGGCTGCCTGCCCCTGGCACCCGGGATATCGGTCGCGAGGCAGAGATCGGGCCGTGGTTCTTCGACAACAGCCTGTATCACGGGCATCCGCATCTCGATACGTCGTTCCAACTTCGCGCATGCCGCTGATCGGCATCGGCGCGCCGGCTCGGCATGTTCCTCCAGCCGGTCGCAGACGCCTTGCACACCAGGCTGATCCTGCCGGAGCACTACCCCGTCGCGAACGCTCTCGGCGCAGTGGCGGGAACGGTGATGGTGTCTGAGGAAATCCTTGTCTGCCCTGAGATGGATGTCGCGGGCATCGAGGTTCTGGGCTACTACACCCAATCGGGCGATGGCCGGGAGAAGTTCGAAGAACTCGCTCACGCGATCGAGCACGCGCGGGTTCTGGCCAGAGAGCGCGCGCTTGGGGGCGCCCTGCGCGCCGGAGCCGACAACCCGGAGGTAGTGCTCCAGGAGAAGGCGGATGGCCTCGACACATACCGGGTACGCGCACGGGCGATGGGCAAGCCGCGGCTGTCGCGCTGAAGGAGTAGAGCGTGGAAATTGAGCGAGTCGACACCAGCCATGCTTATGAATTGATCCGCACGCGGATCACAATGCTCGAGTTAGCTCCGGGCGCGCTGATTCATGCGCAGATGCTTGCCGGAGAGCTCAACCTTCCGTTGGCCGCGGTCGAAGAAGCGCTGGAGCTCCTGGCGCACGATCACCTGGTCCGCATCACGCCGCGGCACGGCACTTACGTTGCGGATGTGAATATTACCGACCTCGAACAGCTTAGCGAGTTGCGGATCGAGCTCGAGTCGCTCGCGGCCGCCCTGGCCGCCGAGCGCGCTACGGCAGACGACCTCGCCGTGCTCGAGGCGCTCCGAGCCGCGGATATTCCGCACGAGAGTGACCCACAGCAGGCTGCACGAACTCTGTTTGATGTCGATCACCGGTTTCACCAGGCGATCGCCCAGGCAGCCAAGAACATCTACCTCGCCGAGACCCTTGAACACTTCTACGGCATGTCGCTGCGGCTCTGGTTCCTGGTTCTGCCGCGGCTGCAATTCCTGCCCGGCGCGGTTGAAAAGCATCGCGCTCTCGTCGACGCGATCCGCCGCAAGCAACCGTCCGTGGCCGCAGGAGATTGCCCGTGCCCACGTGCGAGAGTTCTACGTAGAGGTCCGCGCCGTGCTCCCGTCCGTCCAGGCCGGTAGCCCGCCCGCCGGGGACCCGGTCGCCGGGAGGCGCGAACCGTGACGGAGCAGCCGGTCTTCGAGGTCGCCGGAGCGCCGGCTGCACCGTCCGACCCGGTCGCGGTGCAGCGGGCCTACGCTCAAATCCGAGAACGAATCATCACGCTGAGCATCCGGCCGGGTGAGTCCATCCGGCCCGAGCATCTCTCAGAAGCGTTGGGGCTCTCGACGGTGTCGGTCATGCAAGCCCTCAAGCTCCTGGCCCGCGACAACCTCGTTGTGATCACTCCGGCCCACGAGCACGGAATCTACGCCTCCCACGTGCATCTCGCGACCCTCGATCAGTTGAGCGAGACGCGTCTGCGGCTCGAGGGGCTGGCCGCGCGGCTCGCCGCCCAGAGAGCCGCGGCGGACGACCTCGCCGTGATGGACGTGCTGTTGGCCGAACAGGCCCAGATCTCGGTCGACGAGCCGCGGCTGGTCCTTGAGATCGATCATAAGCTGCACCGGGCCATCGCTCAGGCGGCCGGGAACCCCTATCTGGCCGGTGCCCTCGAGCACTTCTTCGGGCTCTCGCAGCGTCTCTGGTATCTGGCGCTCCCCCGCCTGACGACCGCCGGCACGCTTGGAGCAGCCGAACGGATGCACGCGGACCTTGTCGCGGCGATTCGCTCGCGTGACGCCGCCGGCGCCGAGTCTGATCATGCGCGACCACGTGAGCAAGTTCTACGAACAGGTTCGCGGGCTGCTGACCGCGCACGTAACCGTGCACCTCGGGAATGATGTCCGGACCGTCACGGTCGACGAGGACAGTCTTCTCAGCGGAGCGGTAATTGCGACCGGGCTCCCTCTCGAACAGCCCTGCGCGGGTCGCGGCACCTGTGGCAAGTGCAAGACGATCGCAGAAGGCGCACTGAGCCCGCTCGACGAGCGTGAGGCGGCGGTCTTGACTCCGGCCGAGCAGGCGACACATTTCCGGCTCGCCTGCCGGGCCAGGGTGATGGGTGATGTCGATGTCACCCTCGCGCCCGTCGTCGTCTACTCCAACAAGATCTTTCGCGTGAGTGACGACCATCTGCGCTCCGGCTCGCCCCTTGGTCTGGCCATCGACCTCGGCAGCACGACCGTGGCTGCGTTTGTTTCGACGCTTGAAGATGGGCAGGCCCCGCAAGTGTGTGTCGGGGGCGCTGCGCTCAACCAGCAAACCGCCTATGGCGCCGACGTCATCTCGCGCCTCGGCGCGGCACAGGTGAGCGCGGAGAACACGGCTCGCCTCTCAGCGCTCGCGCGCGCATCGATCGTGCAGGCCATCGACAACCTGAAGCTCCCCTCGCGCGTGCGCTCGCGCATTCGCAAGGTGACGATCGTCGGCAATTGCGCCATGCACCACCTCTTGCTCCGTTACCCGACGGATACGTTGGGGCAGCTGCCTTTCCAGCCGCATGCCTGCGCCGCCCTGCGCTTCGGCCCGGCCGACCCAAACAACGCGTTCGCCGACATCCTTCCCGGCGCTGAAGTCGCCCTCCCGCCGCTGGTCGGCGGGTTCGTCGGATCCGATGCGCTGGCGTGTCTGATCCATTACGGCTTCGATCGCGCAACGGAGCCGATGGCCGCCGTCGATCTGGGGACGAATGGCGAAGTTATGGTTACGGACGGCAAACGCGTCGTCGTCGGGTCGACCGCGGCCGGTCCCGCGTTCGAAGGCGTAAACATCTCGATGCGGCACGCGGGCGGTCGATGGTGCCATCGTCGGTGCGGAGGCGAGACTCGATGGCACGCTCTTGCTCAAGACGATCGGCGATGCCCGGCCCGTCGGGCTCACCGGTTCCGGATTGCTCGCACTCGTGCGCGAACTGCGCCGCGCCGGTGTAATCGAGCCCAGCGGCCGTTTCGCGGCGGAGGACTCGGTGCCCGCCAGGCCGTTCCGCCGGCGCTTTGATACGGGACCAGAAGGTGTGCGCCGTTTCCTGATCACCGATTCAGGCGTCGACCACCGCGGGATCGAGGAGGGCGAAGAGGGCGTCCGGGTGTCGCTCTATCTCACCCAGTACGACATCAGGGAACTCCAAAAGGCGAAGGGCGCGATCAGGGCCACCATCGACACGCTGCTGGACAGCCTGCAACTGGCGCCCGGCGACCTGAAGCGGATTATTCTCACCGGATCGTTCGGAAGCCAGCTCGACGTCGACGCGGCGCTCGAACTCGGGATGATTCCTCCGGCGCCCCGTGAGACGATCGAGACCTCGGCGAACGGCGCCGGTCTTGGGGCGGCGCTGATGCTGGATGACCGGGAGTTCGCCCGGGCAGAGCGCATTGCGGCAGCTACCGAGCAGATCGAGTTGGATCTCGACCCCGGGTTCGACCTGCGCTTTGTTCGCTCGATGGCCCTTGTGCCGGAGGCACGGAAATGAGCGGGCGTCCGTCGGCTGCATCGGCGACGGCATCGATCGCCTCAAGAGATCTGCCACTAACCAGAGCGCCCGGCCGGTGGGGTGGACTGGGATTCGTGTTCCTGGCCACCGTATGCTGGTCGACGGCGGGCCTGTTCATTACGTCCCTCGTCCGTGAGGGCGGCTTCGAGCCACTGAATCTGGCATTCTGGCGGGTCCTCATTACAGCGTTGTGCTTGTTCGCCTACCTGGCCTCTCGGGCACAGAGAGCAACTTCGGGTGAGTCTTCGGGACCTGCGCTGGTTCGCCGCAATGGGCGTGCTGGCCGTCGCTGCGTTCCAGGCTACCTGGATCTTCGCCGTGCTGATGAACGGCCCTTCGGTCGCCACCATCATCCAGTGTAACGCGCCGATCATCGTGACGGTGATCGCCCGGATCATCTGGCGCGAACCGTTGACCTGGCAGAAATGGACGGCGATCGGGCTCGCATCGCTTGGTACGATCCTGATTGCCTGGCCGGCGAGCACGGCCGCGAATGCATCTCACGCTTACGGGCTTCCTGATCTCAGTGGGCTCGGCGGTGTCATATGCCGGCATCACCCTGTTCACAAAGCGCCTGGCACGCGACTACACATCGTGGGCCATCCTGGCATATGCTTTCGGCTTCGCCGCGCTGGCGCTGCTGCCGTTTCAGTTCGGCTCCGGCCTTAGGGGGCTGGTGCCACAGGTCAAGGATGCGCAGGTCCTTGCGACATTTGCCGGATTCGTGCTCATCACGACCATCGGCGGCTACGTCGTGTATGCAACAGGGCTCCGGCGGCTTCCGGCTTCGGTGGCCTCAATCGCGGCGATGGCAGAAGTGCCGTTCGCGTCGGCCTTCGGGTTCCTGTTTCTCGGCGATCGGTTGAGCCCGCTGCAACTGCTGGGCGGCGTCGTCGTCGTGAGCGGCGTGGTCTTGCTGACGCTGCGGGCCATGTCGCCTGGCCTCGGCACGGCCGCGGCGCGGCGGAATAGAGAGTACTGTGCAGGTAACTGACGTTACTTCCGGCTAGCGTGACCGTATCCTGACAAAGTCCGTATGGCGGTCCATAGACGAAGCAGTGAGCCGCGGCGGGCGCCGGCGAAGACATGACGCAATGTGGAGAAGGGCATGAGTGGCAAGGACAAGGCGATCGGCAAGACCATCCCGATGCGGGTGCTGGACGAGAGAGGCATCCGGTACCATACTCACCAGCAGTCACACAAGCAGGTGACCTCTGCCGGGGTAGCCGAGGAGCTCGGCGTTCCTGTGGCGCAAGTGGTCAAGGCGATGATTGTCCAGCGATCGGTCCGCGTGCCGGGCAGTGGCGAATACGTCGTCGCGGTGATACCGGGCGACCGCAAACTGAGCCTGAAGAAGGTCGGGGCCATCCTGGGGGACAAGGGCGCGCACCTCGCCGAGGAACGCGACGTAGTCCGGGTGACGGGCTACCAGATAGGTTCGGTCTCGGTCCTCGGGTTTCGCCGAGACGACATCGCGGGCTACGCCGATCGCCGCCTGTTGGATCTGCCCCAGGTCATCATCAGCGCAGGCCGGCCCGATGCCGGCATCAGCCTCACTCCGGAGGGCATGGTGCAGGCCATGCATGCACAGGTGGCCGACCTTTGCGAGGATGCCTAAGGCGCCCGTCCGAATTCATGCAGAGAGACGGAATCTATGGAGTCAGCCTTCGGCGAGTTGCAGCCCGAGATGGCCTGGCGGGCAGAGTGATCAAGCGCGAGCTACGCGGGGACGTCTCCACCCGACGCGCTAAACGCTAGAGCAGCTGGTCGAGAAGATCGATCATCTCCTGGTCGCCGCCGGCCGGAGGCGCCCAGTCCACATAGACCACCTGAACCCCTTGCTGCTCCAAGGCCGTGCCGAAATCCCGGACGCCCACGTTGATCGCGACCGGGCGGCCCGAAAACAGCTCCATCAGCTCATCCATCCTGCTGCCCTCCCGCCCTCAGAATCAGATCCCGGCAGAACTCGGCCGCCTTGGCGCTGCTGGGCAGCACGTACACGCCCGCCTCCTCGAGCATCGTCCTTTGCCGCTCCAGGTCCTGCGGATCCTAGCTCCGTGCCGCAGACGGAAGCCACGACCGGTAAGGCAGCCGCCGCGCCGCGCCGCCTCTCCTGGGCCTGCCGGATGGCGCTCGATCAGATCTCCGACCGGGTCCGGGGAAGCCATCTCGCCCAGGACGAAGTCGAGCAGCAGGATCGCGACTTCCGGGTCGCTCGCCTCCTGCAGGATGCGCTTGCGCCGCTCGCCCGCATCGATCATCGGGTGCGGCTTGCCCTGCGTGAAGTGGTCATCCCCCAGGTCGATGATGCTGTGCTCCAGGCTTGCTTCCGGGTTTTTCAGACGGTAGCGAGCGTCGAGCGGGGTATTGGAGTAGACCGGAATGCCGGCATCCTGCAGCACCTGCTGGGCCTGGAAGCAAAAGGTGCCCCCGGCGAAGAGGCCGCGCAGGTAGCGCTGCTCGGGCAGCCAGCCTTGGACTTCCTGCCTCGCCCGGGCGATGCTGCGGTGCGGCCTGCGGAAGGCGTCAGCCGGAGCCGCTGTCCGCTCGAGCGCAGGATAGGCGGCCTGCTCAACCGCCTGGTCGATGGTCGCTGACCTGGCAGAAGCCCGGACCACAGTCCAGCGGGCTCTTCAGCCCGAGCAGGCATCCGATGACCGGTTTCCGGCAGCGCCGGATCCGTTCCTGCAGGCAGGCGAGCGTCTTCGTCCCGGCAGGCTTCGAGATCAGCGGCGATGACCCGGGTCGACGGGTCTGCTTCCAGCACATCCAGGCCCATGAGGGTCGTGATCCCGCCCACCGCATCCGACAGATCGTGGCTGCCCGTGCCGATGGCATGCGAAATCCCGCTGCCGGCCTGGTGGACCAGGCTGGTGAACTCCTGGATGCCGGTGCCGGACGCCCCGACCACGCCCACCGGCCCGCGGCGGACCCGGTTGGCGAAGCCGATCCCCACGCCGCCGATCAGGCTGGTGCCGCAGTCCGGGCCCATCACCAGCCGGCCGCGGGCGCGGGCCAGCTGCTTGAGCTCCACTTCCTGCTCCAGGGGGACATTGTCGCTGAAGAGGAAAACATGCTTGCCCTGCTCCAGCGCCTTGCGCGCTTCCCGGGCGGCGTAGGCCCCGGGCACCGAGATCACCACCAGGTTGGACTGCGGATGAGCGCGCAGCGGCAGCCTCGATCGACCGGTAGGTGGAGGCTTTTCCTGACCTCGTAGGTGCTCGTCAGGCGCGCATCCATCTCGCCCAGCAACCGCTCGACCACGCGGGGCGTCGTCGGCCAGGATGGCGATCACCAGGTCATTCGGCGTGGCCGCCATGCACTTCCGGCGCCTGGATACCCAATCCGGCCAGGAACTCTTTATTCGCGTCCGTCGCCATCAGCACCGCGCACTCCTGCACGCCGGGCTCTTCGGACAGCGCCTTGGCAACCCGCATGAGGAAGACCGAATCATAGTACTGGTTCTTCCGGATCACGTATCCTGCAGCCATGTCGCCTCGCTTTCCGGTCGATTATCTTCCGGCATATTTCTGCCCGAAGCGGACCAGCGCCTTCTTGAAGCACTCCAGCGGCGCTCGCACCAGCCCGCCGCCGATCTTGGGATAGCCGGGATCTTTGTGGGCGATGGCGGTATCGATGATGGGGGTGATGCCGGTCTGCACCACCTTGCGAATGTCGATTCCCAGCGGCGCGCCTTCGAAGTTGAGGGCCGGCATCACGTACTGCGGGTGGCGGGTGACGGTGATATTCCCCATCTCCCGGCTGTAGGCCAGCGCCTGCTCAGGCGTGCCGCCCACCAGGGTCAGGATGCCCGGCGCGCCGCCCAGGACAAACCCGCCCCAGCCCACGGTCTCGGTGATGGCCGAGTCGCCCATATCCAGACCGGCATCCTCATCCTTGTAGCCGGGGACGTACAGCCCTCCACCTTGGGCGAAGGCGCCGTGAACCATTCATCGCCCAGCCCGCTCACCCGGATGCCGAACTCGGTGCCGTTGCGGCACATGGCCGTCACGACGGTCGAGTACTCGATATCCCGGGCCGGGTCGGCGATGGCTTTCCCGCTGGCCATCGCCAGGCCCAGGAAGAGCAGGTTGTGGCCGGTCATGTAGCCGAGTGTTTTCAGCAGCTCGGGCTGCGGCACGCCGGCCTCGATCATCGGGATGGCGAGGGCATTGGCGAACAAGCTGGACGAGGCGCTGTGGCGGTTATGCAGCTCGTCGCCCATCTGCAGCGCCTGGGTGATGATGGGCTTCAGGCTGATCGCCGCCCGCCTGGCGCACGGCCGCCCGCATGGCCGGCGCGGCCACGTCCCGCCAGAAGCGCAGGCCGTTCAGGGCCTTCTCCGAGTAGTCGCCGAACTGCTGCATGCCTTCCACATTGCGGCAGAAGGCCCGGTTGCCGAAGGCTTTGTTCTCGACCACGAATACCGGCAGGGAAGGCGAGATCGTTCCGGCCATCGGGCCGACCGCCTGGTGGTGGTGGTTGGGCTCCAGGCGGATTTCTCCCCGCGCCAGCATCGCTTCGGCTTCCTCGACGGTGCTGCGCCCAGCCTTCGAAGAGCACCATGCCGATGATCGCCCCGCGCTGCGCGCCGCACATGCGCTGCCATTCGATCGGCGGCCCGGCATGGGTGATCATTTTGCCCTGCAGGCCGGGGATCACCTCCCCGGCCGGCGCAATATCGACCAGCACCGGGTCGCCCTGCACCAGGCGCTTGGCCGCTTCCTCGTTGGCGAGTTCGATTTTCTGTTTGATATCCATTGCACGTCCTTTCGATCTCGACTGACCGTGAATCCTCGGATCCGGCAGGTGACAGCTCAGTGCCTACCGGCTGCCCTTACTGTCGATGAAATGCCGGTTATTTGGGCGAGCCGACCACGCCCTCGACAAACCAATCGAGCGAGCTCAGCTTATCGTCAGTCAGGGTTTCGCCTTCGGCACCTTCACCGCCCCGGCCTGGTCCTTGATGGGGCCCTTGAAGACCACGATCTTGCCCTCATCGGCGTCCTTCATCGCCTGGAGGACCTTGTCCTGCACGTCCTGGGGCACTTTGGGACCGAACGGCGCGACGGCCATGCAGCCATCCTTGACGCCGCAGCGCAGGAAGATCGGCTTCCAGGTCTTGTCGATGACGGTCTGGGTCAGCCAGGTGACCTTGCCGCCCAGCGTGAAGCCGGTGCCGGTGAGCCAATACTCGGGCGCAAACTGCTGGGCGGCCAGGTCCTGGAAGCCGATCGAGTAGACGCCGCGCGATTCAGCCGTGGAGATGACGGTCGAAGGCGAGTCGACGTGCATGGTGATCACATCGACGCCCTGGTTGATCAGCGAGTTGGTCGCATCGGCTTCCTTGGCGCGATCGCCCCAGTTGAAGGTGTAGGCGACGATGGTCTGGACATTCGGGTTGACCGATTGGGCGCCCAAGGCAAAGGCATTGATGAAGGTGGTGGTCCAGCCCATCGGGAAGGCGGCCACGAAGCCCAGCTTGTTCGACTTGGTCATCAGGCCGGCCGCCACGCCCATGGCGTACCAGCAGTTGGGCGGAGCGCCGAAGTAGTTGGCGAAGTTGTCGCTCATCATCCAGCCGCCGGCATGCTCGAAGATCACATCCTTGTGGGTCTTGGCCAGCTCGAAGGCCGGGTTCTGGTGGTTGAAGGCTGTCGCAAAGATCAGCTTTGCGCCCTGCTGGATCATGTTTTCCATGGTGGTCTTGGCGCCGGCTTCGTCGGGCACATTTTCGGCCTCGATCAGCTTCACGCAGGAGATATTCTTGGTCATCGTCGGCCATGCTCTCGTGCATCGCCTGGTTGTAACCGGCGTCGTTCATCGGGCCGCCGTACAGCGCTCCGACGATCAGGCAGGGTCGTCTGTGCCGCGGCCGCGGTGGGCGCCTGGTCGGCTCGGCCGCGCGGCTTGGGTCGGCGCCTGGGTCGGCGGGACGGCGGTCGGCTGCGGCGGCGCGGCTGTGGCGGTGCAGCCGGTGCCGCTGGACGGGCTTGGGCGGGCGTTGCAGTGGCGCGGCGCAGGCCGGTGAGCGAGCAGCGCACGCTGCAGCAGGAACAGGACACACAGGACGTAGACAAGCCTGGTTTCATATTCTCCTCCTGATTGCGATCATGGTTTGTGAGATCAGGTTGCGAGTCTTCGTCGATGGTATCCTCTCTTCGATCTCCTCTCAGTCGATCAGGCTGCATCTCCTATTCAGTCCCATGATAGACACGCCCCAGGCTGGCCGGCGCAGACTGCTTGCGGTTGCCGCCCCAGGCGATCAGCACCAGGATGGTTAGAATATAGGGAATGGTATCCAGCAGGAAAGGCGAGACCTGCACGCCGCTCGCCTGCAGCAAGAGCTGGAAGGCGACCGCTCCGCTGAAGATCAAGAGCCCGGCAATTGCCCGCAGCGGGTGCCATTTGGAGAAGATCACCAGCGCCACGGCAATAAAGCCGCGCCCGCCGGTCATGTACTCGGTCCAGGTCATGGTGTAGGCGATCGCCAGGTGCGCCGCCCCCAGGCCGGCCAGCAGCCCGCCCAGGAACAGCGCCTGGTAGCGGATCCAGAGCGGATTGCGCCCGGATGCAAAGGCAATATCGGCATTCTCGCCCACTGCCCGCAAGCCCAGACCCCAGCGGGTGCGGAAGAGCAGCCACCAGATCAGGAAGGCGATGGGGATCGACCAGGATGATCAGGATGTCAAATTTGAACAGGGAGGAGTAGACGGGCGGCAGGCCGGCAAGGCCGGGTAGCAGCAGCCTGGGCAGCGACGGCGATCTTTGCGCCGACAACATCCTTGCCGATCAGGGCGCTCAGGCCAAAGCCGAAGAACATCGTCGCCAGCCCGCTGGCGAGCTGGTTGGCCTTCCGGGTGATCACCAGATAGCCGAACACAAGGTTCATCAGCCCGCCGGCCAGGATCGCCGCCAGGATGCCCAGGTAGGGATTGTGCGTCATGCTGGCGACCGCCACGCCGACCGCCGCGCTGACCAGCAGCACCCTTCCAGACCCAGGTTGACGATCCCGGATCGTTCCCCCACCACTTCACCCAGGTGGCGTATAGCAAGGAAGTGCCGGAGTAGATGGCGCTGGAGATGACGCCAAGAATGGCTAACAGGGTCATGGTTTCCTACTTTGCGGCTCTTCCTTTTTGAAGAATGTCGGCTGGGCCAGGACGATATACAGCGCCAGCGCCAGCAGGATGTTGATGACGGCATACGGCAGCCCTTGGGTCAGCTGCAGGAGGTTGCCGCCGGTGGTGATCACGGCCACCAGGAAGGAAACCAGCAGGATCCCCACCGGGTTACCGAAGGAGAGCCAGCTGATCAGAAAACCCATGTAGCCGGAGCCGGTGGAGAAATTGGCCAGCAGCAGGCCGTAGTAGCCGGAAACCAGCGCCATGCCGGCTAAGCCCGGCAATCGCCCCGCCCAGGCACATGATCCCCACGAGGTAGGCCTTGAGCGGGATGCCATTGCGCAGGGCCGCCTGCGGGTTGCCGCCGATGGCGCGCATTTCCAGCCCCCAGCGGGAATAGCTCATCACGTACCAGAACAGCCCCAGCAGCGCCAGGGCAAAGACCAGGCTCAGATCGACGCGCGTGCCAAAGAAGGCGGGCAGGCGGGCTGCCGGGACAAAGCTGGCGGTCTTGTTGGTATCCATCGGCCCGTGCCAGAACCCAAAGATGAAGAAGGCCACGATTTTGGGCGCCACCAAGTTCAACAGCAGCGAGGTGATGGTCTCATTGACCAGCCCGATCGCCTTGAGATAACCGGGGATGAAAGCCCATACCGCCCCCCCGAGCATCCCTAACAGCATCATGAGCGGCAGCAAAGCCCAGGCGGCAGTGCGTGAAGGTCAGCGCACCCCAGGTAGCCAGGCAGGCGCCCATATAGAGCTGTCCTTCCACGCCCACGTTGATCAGTCCGACGCGCGAGGGCAGCGCTACCGCCACCGCCGTGATCACCATCGGCACCATGGCGACGATCACTTCTGAAAAGCCGTAGGGGCTGCCCAGTGTGGAGCGAAAGATATCGACGTAGGCCTGGATTGGGTTCTTGCCCGACAGCAGCAGGATGACGCCAAACAGCACCAGCGCCAGGAGCAGCATCAGCATGATAGCGCAGGACGGCGTTGGCGGTTTTCTGGCTCAAGCCCCATCGTTGCGTTTCGGGAATTCAGCGGCCTGCGCCATGGTCACCTCCGCGATCCCGTCATCAGGTAGCCCACCTGGTAGATATCGGTCTCTTCTGGCTTGAAAGTCGCCACGATGCGTCCCTCCATACAGGACGATCAGGCGGTCGCTCAACGTGAACAACTCCTCCAGATCTCAGAGATCAGGAGCACCCCGGCGCCCGCCTGGCGGGCATCCAGGAGCGCCTGGCGGGCGGCGAGTGTGCTCTGCACATCCAGCCCGCGGGTCAGGTAGGAAGCCACGATCAAGCGAGGATCCAGCCCAAGCTCTCGGATGATGACCATGCGCTGCAGGTTGCCACCGGAGAGGGAGCGGGCCAGGGCATACAGGGGCAAGGTTGCACGCCATCTTCTCCATGCCAGCCTGGGCATCTCGCCTCACCGCGGCCCAATTCATCGACGAGCCCGCCCGACGCGCATAGCGCCAGGGCCGGGTGAGAGCCATATTTTCGAGAACGGTCATGAAGGGGACAGAAGCCATGGCCAGCGGGTTCTCGGGGATGAAGGCCACCCCTTGCCTGCGGGTTTCCCGGATGGAAAGCATGGCGTGGCCGGTTTCCCGAACAGGAGCTTTTCGCCTTTGGCACACGAGATCATCGCCTAACACCAGGTCTCCCAGCTCTTTCTGGCCGTTGCCCGAGATCCTGCTACCCCCACGATCTCCCCGGGATAGATCTTCAGATCGATGCCTGTCAAGCTGGTGTTTGCCGACCTCGCCGCGGGTAGCTACTCCGCGCAGCTCGAGCACTGGCGCTGCCTCGTCGGTGCGCGTCTGCCTTCGATTGCCTGCGAAAGGTCCGGCATGCTCTTTCCCGAACATGAGCTCCACCAGCTTCTTCTCGTTGGCTTCCGCGCGCAGCAACTGGCCTGCGACGCGGCCGGCCCGCAGGATCGTGATCCGGTCAGCGCAATCCAGCACCTCTTTCATCTTGTGAGTGATCAGGATGATCGGCATACCCGTCGGCTCGCAGGTTGCTAAGACCTGGAAAAGAGCCGTGACCTCGTGCGGCGCCAGCACCCGGGTGGGCTCATCCAGGATCAGGATTTTGGCCCCGGACAGCAGCAGCTTCAGGATCTCGACCTTTTGCTGCTCGCCAAGCGAAAGCTCGGATACCTTGAGCGCGTGGACCGCACTTCCAGGTTGTAGCGGCCGGCCAGCTCCTGGATGCGGCGTCCACCTGGCGAATGTCGATGCACCATCTTTCACATCATGCAGGAAAAGGCGATGTTTTCTGCCACGCTTAAGGCGGGGATCAGGCTGAAATCCTGGAAGAGCATGCCGATTCCCAGCTTGCGCGCATCGGCTGGGGAATGGATCTGCACCGGGTGGCCGTTCAGGTCAACTGCCGGAATCTGCCCGGTAAAAGCCGTACAGGATCTTCATCAACGTGCTCTTGCCGGCGCCGTTTTCGCCCAGCAGGGCGTGGATCTCGCCTGGATAGATATCCAGGTCGATGTGGTCGTTGGCCAGCACCAGGGGGAAACGCTTGGTGATGCCGCGCAGGCTGAGCAAGGGCGTGCTTCGCTGTGAGCGAGCCCGGCACTCTGTCGGCCAGGTGGGAAGAGAAATGTCGGATGGCTTCATCGTTCGGGTCTGTCCTCCAAGTGTAGACAACGCTGATTGCGCATGGAGAGCATCACGGATGATTATAGGAATGGCCGAGCTTGAGGAAATAGCGTAGTTGTTCGGGGTTTTGCCACAGTCGGCTTCCCCGTAAAGAATACGGGGTCAGACGATAAAGGGACCCCGTATTATCTACGGGGTCTCGCGAGCGTATCAAGCGGCTAGCGAATCGCTTATCCGCCCGGTGCCGTCCAGCAATCCGTGCTCGCGAGCATAGCGTACCAGCTCGGCCCGGTTGTGCAGCCCCAGCTTTTCGGTCAGGTTGGCCCGGTAGCCTTCCACCGTCCGCATGCTCAGCTTCAGCTCGTCCGCGATCTGGCGGTTGGTGTATCCCTGGACGATCAGGCTCAAGCACATCCAGCTCGCGTGGGGTGAGCAGCTCTTCCGGCCGGGGACTGGGGGCGGTCGGCTTCTGCGGCTCAGCCAGCAGGGAGCGGAGCATCTTGGGAGGGACGTAGACATCGCCGATCTGGACGATATTGATGGCGGAGATCAGCTCGGCTTCGGCGGCCTGCTTGAGGATATACCCGGCCGCCCCGGCGCGGATCGCCTCCCGCACCAGGGTTTCATCCTCATGCACTGTCAGGATCAGGACGCGCACGCCGGGCAGGCTGGCCCGGATCTCTCGCGTCACCTGGATCCCATCCAGATCCGGCATGCTCAGATCCAGGACCAGGATATCCGGACGCAGGCTTTCGGCCAGCCGCAGTGCTTCTCGCCCACCCGACGCCTCTCCCACCAGCTCCAGCCGGCTTCGCCTTTCACGAGGGCACGCAAGCCCGTCCGGACGATGGCATGATCATCCGCGATCAGGACGCGCGTCGCCATATGGCACCTCCACTGAGATCATTGTCCCTTTGCCCGGAGCGCTCTCCACCAGCAGCTTGCCGCCGAACATCTCCACCCGCTCGCGCATGCCGAATAGCCCAGCCGGTTTGGCGCGGACCGGCTGGTCGGGTTGAATCCAATCCCATTGTCCTCCACCGTCAAGACCAGGCATCCGTTGCGCCGGTTCAAGAGCACGTCCACCCGGCTCGCTCTGGGCATGCAGCGCCACGTTGGTCAGCGATTCCTGGACGATGCGGAACAGGGCCGTTTCCAGGTCGCCCGGCAGCCGGGTCAGCTCCATCCTAACCGTCTCAAACTGCACGTCGAGATGATACTGGCGATTGAATTCCTGGATGTACTGCTCCAGCGCGGTGACCAGGCCCAGGTGATCCAGGCTGGCCGGCCGCAGCTTGACGGCCACGGCGTGCAGATTTTCCAGCACTTCGGTGGTGATGCGCTTGAGATCGGCAGCGTGCGATACGGACCAGGGCGGGCGACTCGGCGTCGCGCTCCAGCAGGCCCAGATTGACCATCAGGCCGGCCAGCGCCTGGCTGGATTCGTCGTGCAGCTCGCGCGAGAGGTGGATCCGCTCGGCTTCTTGCACTTCCATCAATCGGTGGGATAGCGCATGCAGCTGTTCGTTGCCCAGGCGCACCTGATCGAAGAGCCAGGAATTCTGGATGGCGGCCGCCGCGAGGTTGGCATAGGAATGAGAAGCAGCATCTGCTCCTCGGAAAGGTGGCATCTGGTCCGGGCTGGCTACGGTCAGAAGGCCCACCAGTTCCTGGCCATAGACCAGCGGGAAGGTCGTCAAGGAACGAATGGCGCGATCGCCGCAGGCGAAGCCAGGTCGGAGGCGATCAGCGACGGCCGCCGGGTCCGCTCCACCGCTCGGAGCTTCTCCGCAGGCCCGGCAGGCGCGCACAAGTGCCGGCAATTGCCCATCACAGAGCAGATCTGGCGGGTAGGCGGCAGCCGGCTGGCAGGTCAGGTCTACGCGGGACGGACAGGTCGATCCAGGCGCCGGACAGGTCGAAGCTCTCGACGGCCGATCGCAGATTGACTTGGTACAGCACTTGCTTGTCCATGTTCTCCAGGAATTGCTTACTGGCCTCGCTTGAGCGCCGCCAGTTCCTCGACCTGCCTGCGCAGTACGCCTTCTGCCTCGGCGCCGCTCGGCGGAGGCTGCGGCCAACATGAGCGAGATAAGCGCCACGACCCCAGTGAAGGTTTGCAGCAGGATCAAGCTATCGTTGACTGGCATGTGGGCAAAGGGTCCCAGTTCATGCGATCGTCCCCCAAATTGCGATGCCGGATACGACGAACACGGTGCTGGCCGCACCCACCTGCCCCATGCGCAGTGCGGCCCAGAAGGCGAACGGGAAAATGACATATATCAGGGCCTGGTGCGAGCGCTTCCGTCCCGTACGGGTTTTCGAAGATATAGAGGCGAGACGATCGCAAGCAGGACCACGAAGCTGCCAGCTTCCGACAACCTGGATCGCTTCCAGCGGTGGCAGGACCTGGTGGAGATGAGCCGGCCCAGGTCAGTATGAAGGGCGTGATCACCAGGCAGCCCAGCAGATTGCCGATGAACCACACGATCCAGAGCCCGGCGAACGCAGAGCCAGGGATGTCACGCTGGAAGAATCAGCGTCGTCACCCCGATGACGGCGCTGACAGAAGTGCCGCAGACAGCGGCGGCGACCAGACCGACGACATCCCGGATCCGGGTGATGGCCAGGTCGAACCCGACCCATTGCTTAAGCATCGAGGGTGGCGATCAGGGCTTCCAGCGTGTTCGCCGCGCCGAATCCAAGAGACATTTCACAGGCGCGCCCGGTGAGCAGGGATCCGGCAACAACGCCCAGGGCAATGCCCGGCCAATACCGCGTCCCAAGAAGCAAGAGTGCTGCCAGTGCGATGCCGGAGGGTGGCCATACCGGCGAAGTATTCTGCTGCACGTAGGCCATCTGCAGGCCCAGCCGGGCGGCAAGGTGATAGATAGCGGCGAGACCCACGATCGTGGCCACGTAACGGAGAGGCGCCCTCTGCAACATCCAGTATCCTTATTGATGTGGTAGGCCAGTATCTGCGCAGCGGGTGATAGGGTCAAGACCGGAAAGGTCGCAGGACCCGCCGGGTCTGAAGGTGCAGTCAACCATTGTGAGTCAGAGAGTGTGCCGAGGTTGTTAGGTCGCAGCGATCCGGACTCGTCTGCGATCGTACTGCAGGACAACTGTAGCCCAAGGTGAAATAGCTGTCAAAGGGACCTCTGTGAGGTGAAAGCAGAAGGTCGTGGTGTATACTCCGTAACGTGCACCATTCCCCGCGGTTGGCGGCACGGGCGGCCTTTGGCGACGCTGCACGCAAGACGCGCTCGACTGCTGCTCCCGGCGAGTGGCGCGGCCAGTTTGCTAGCAAGGGAAGTGCCTATGTATTCCTCCAGTGAACTGCCATGGACCAAGATCCACGAATTCCTGCTCAGCATCGGCACGGTGCGAGAAGCGAAGGCGTTCTGCGTGCGGGTCATAGAGCAGATCTACGGCCTGGTCCCGTACGATCAGGCTCGTGTTTACTTTGTGGACGCTAACGGAAAGGTGCATGATCAGGCTCTGATCGGCGTGGAACCGGTTTGGAGTGACGCCTATCTCGGCTACTACTCGCAGATCGAGAATGGGCGCTATTCGATTCCGGCCCGATTGGAGAATGGGGGACGTTCGATACCCGAATTTGAAGGTGGCGTTTACGATTGGACCACCTGCACGTCAGACGAGTTCATTACCGACTATATCAAGCCGCAACGGTTGCGTTTTAGCGCAGGTGGGGCGTTCTACGACGCAGAGGACTTCGCCAAGGGCGTCTTTTCTCTGGACCGCACCGGCCACGCCCAATACACGCGCAAAGAGATTGACATAATGAGGATCATTCAGCCTCACCTTGACAATCTGCACCGGAACCTTTTCGTCCACGCATCGGGCAGCGCGGGCGCGGTGCGCGGCGCATGCCGAGGGGCAGGGACTCAGCCGCAGAGAAACGGAGATTGCCGGGTTGCTGTGCAGAGGGATGACGCCGGCCAGGATAGCCGCCAGGCTATACCTGAGCGTGCCGACCGTCTACCGGCATGTCGCTAACATCCACGCAAAGCTTGGCGTTTCCAATCGTCAGGAGCTGCTGCTAAAGCTGATCGGGAACATGGAGTGAGGCGAGAAGTGACGAGTTCTGCTGTCGATGTCGGAAAGGCGAGAGGGGCGAGGCGGGCAGCCGCTCGCCCCGCCCCCTGCCTCCCCAGGAGCCCTACCTCTGCATCATCAAGCGTGCCCCGCCGTCAACAACGACGGTTGCGCCGTGCATGTAGTCGCTGATCCCGGTTGCCAACATAAATACGACGCGCGCAACGTCGTCCGGGTCTGTCACCGGCGCTGTTGGGAAACCCGTCATGGCTTCTCGGAGCTCCGGCGTGGGCGCGCCATGCATGGCGCCTGGTGATAGCATGCCGCCCGGCAGCACGCAGTTGATGTTGATGCCCAGCGGCTTTAGTTCCCGGGCCAGTGACTGGGATACCCCCACGACGCCGGACTTCGCCGCTACGTACTGCGTCAAGAAGCCGTAAGCGCTCTCCATGGCCAGCCCTGCCACCGAAGCGACGTTGACGATCTTCCCGCCGTGACCCTGTGCCACCATCTGCCTGACAACCGCCTGGGTAAAGAAGACCGTGCCTTTCAGGTCCACGTCGACTGTATCGTCCCAGGTCTCTTCCGTCATGTCGAGGAAGCGGTTCATCTTCCAGATGGCCGCATTGTTCACCAGGATATCAATCTGCCCGAATTCCTTGACGGCGAAGTCGACCGCACCCTGAATTTGCGGTATGTACCGTACGTCGGTCTTGAAGAACTTGACGTTGGCGCAGCCCTTCTCCATGAAGTAGGCCACCGCCGCTTCCGCAAACTCGACGGCGATATCCGTAATCACGACGGAGGCGCCGGCCTCGCACAGCCGGTTCACGATGCACAGGCCAAGGCCCCTCGCGCCCCCGGTGACGATTGCCACCTTGCCAGATAGGTCCAGGATGTCCGTCATGGGCGTGGCGTTCTTCAAGCCGCGGACCTTCATGCCGGCGATTTCCATGCCGTTGATGTCCATCCCCAGCATCCGCTGATACACGGGATCAAAGGTATACAGGTTTTCCATCTATTCCTCCCCGCGAGACCGGGCGCACGACGATTACTTCTTCTCCAGCAGGTTCAGGAACTCGTCAAGCTCTTCTTCCTTCATGCCGTAGCCGTGCTCCGGCTGCGGATACGCGCCGGACTCCACCTCTGCGCCGAACGCGCCGATCGCGCGGGCAGCAAACTCAAAGTAACTCGCATAGACCTTTGCGTGGGAGCCCAGGCGATCCTTCGGCATCATGCCGAACAGATCAAAGTGAACCAGCTCTGAGCCGTCGGCCGCACCGCCGGCTGCTACAGCAACAACAGGAACACGCAGCTTCTTCGCGATGGCGTCGGTCACCTCCCACGGTGTCAGCTCGATGGTCATGCCCATCATGCCGTTTTCCTGATACTCATAAGCCTGCCGGTAGATTTCCATCGCGGATTCCGCAGTCTGGCCGCAGCGCTTATAGCCGCCGTGTCTTGAGGTCTGCCAGCCAGATAGCGCGCCCACATGGCCGAACACGACAATGTGGTTGTCCGCCAGATACTTCAGGGTCTCCAGGTTGATGCCCATGGGAAGCACGCTGTCAGCGCCTTCCGCCATCAGAATAGATGCGTTTTCCAGAGCCTTATACTGGTTGGCGAACTGCGGGGTCTGCATGTAGGCATTCAGATGGACGATCTGAGCCACTCTGCGAAGCTCTCGGGTCCACCACGGCAGGTTCGCCATGCGGTGCTCGATATTTTCACCGGGAGCGGTGTACCGGACGATGTCCACGTCGGCCATCTCGGCTGCCATTGTCCAATAGGGGTCAAGGTGGGCCGGACAGTACTGGACTATCTTCTCGCCATCGTCTTTCTTCTTCTGGAGATAAGCGATGGATTTTCTACCCTTCTTCATCAGAGAGGATTTTACTGCCTGCTTGTCGCTGTCCTGCACGTTGACGTTCTCGGTTTCTTCTGCCATGTTTTATTCCCCTTCCCGCGTGGCTTTGGAGCTGCAATCACCATTATGGTCAAACTCTCCTATCGGAGTCCATACATAGAACTATGTACTTTTGGAGGAACCGGTGCTCACCGAGGCGGAACCATAGGGATGCGAAGGCCATGGCGTCCCCTTGAGCGGTCTGACGCCGAGTTGGGGGCCGGAACGAGCTGTCCGAGCGCCGGTCATGATTCGCCGCGCGGCCGTCTCTTGGCACATGCCGGAAACGAACTAACACGGCACACTGGGGGCGGTCCGGCGGAGAGCGCGTTGACTCCCCACCCCGCTGCACGCAAGCCCTTTCTGTCTATCGCGGTGTTACGATTGGGGAGTACGGCCGTATTGACCGTCGCGGCGTCCTACCGGCCGAGACAGGGCCACGCCGTACAGATGTCCGGGACGCGGAGTAGGACAATCGTCCTATAGGAGAGGGGGGGCCTGTGTGGTAAGCTGCCCGAAATGGTCCGACTGCCAGTGGGTGGAGTAGCTCTATGTCACTTCTCGTCATCCTGGCGGTGCCAGTTGTGGCCGTCACCGTGATTACAACGGCGGCATGTATTCTTGCCGGTCGCCGGGAGCGCTACTTCGAGGAACCGGCTCCGTACGAAGAGATGTCTTCGCGACACGCGTACCCGGGGCAATCCTGCCCAGAGCCCGCATCCTTCGGGCAGGGATAAAGTTCAGACCCTCCCGGCCGCAGTCCGGCCGAGGATGTGTGCCCGAGCCAAGCCGAGCCCCCCATCAGGCTGCCGGTTTGCATCCCCCTGAACCTGGAACCCTCGAATATCGCACGAAATCACACGACTAGCGCGCCCGTATCTAAATTGTCAATCACCCGATAGCAGTAATGATCACATAAGGCGCTCGCCGTGTACGTTCTTCGAGGGGGGAAAGAGTTCTTGGCGCCGCAATCGGGGCGCGGAAACACGGGCACGGATCTTGGCGCTGTGTTCGGCGTCGATAACAACGACGCGGCTGATCCGACGCTGCCGGGCTTCACTGCCCCAATCCTCCCCAGCAGTCCCTGGGACCGCGGCGGGCACGACTACTAAGCTGCTGCGACAGGATCCGGCCGGTTAAACGCAGGCGGAGAAGCAAGACAACCTGCTTCTCCGCCTGCATTGCCGCACGGGAGCCGTGCGGGCTATCTGTCCTCCAACCGTGACTGCTACCGGCCCAACAACCTCCCGGCATAGTCCAGCAGCGTCAACGCATCCAGGTCGCCGGTGATGCACATGGCGCTCCTCGCGCCGTCAGGCCACCGCCAGTATCGGACGAGTGGCCCTGGAAGGGCCTCGACGTAGTCGAGGATCTGGACGGGGTTCTTGCCCTGCAAGTGCGCCGGATCCAGTTGGACCGAACATCGCGACCTCGTCTCGCTCGCATCCACAATGTATCCCTGGTCTCGCAGAAAACTCGTGAGCCGCGGTGGGGTCGAAGCCGGGACCCCGATGAACGGGCGTTCCCCGGGCGGCAGATTCAGAGTTTGCCCCCTAGGCGCTGGTAGGCCGCGCCAGGCGCCTGACCCGCTTCGCAGGGGCCCAGCCCCCGTGCGAGGATCGTGGCGCGACTTGTACAACTGGCGGGTCCCGAGGCCGTATTGTTGCAGCGAATAGCGGCGCTCGGGCCTTCTTGTTTCTCCGAGTTTTGCATTTTTTGGAATGATAGTTACAATCTTCACTCTTGTCAGGACTTTTGGTCCATTCCCCTAAGACCCGCTCGGTGCAAAAATCGTAGGAGGCCCGAAAGCTAGCGATACAGCCGGCCCACGGGCTGTTAGGAGGGGGCGAAGCACAATCTCCGCTACGCAATCCTACTGCAACACGGAGGAAAAGAATCATGAACCTTAGACGCGAACCGTGCGCGTATATGGCCAGGATCGCTGTCAGTCGCCATTGGACTGCTTTTGGGTCTACTGCTGAGCCCGTCGTTGGCCAGAGCCAACCCAGGCGGGCCGATCTACCTGCCACTGATCACTTCTTCGCTTCCAGACCCGAACGTGCGTTACGTCGCGACGAACGGCAGCGATAGCAATCCCGGTACCCTCTCGGCGCCCTGGCGAACATTGGCGAAAGCAACCCAGTCACTAGTACCCGGACGCACGATTTACATCCGCGCGGGCACCTACCACGAACGCGTCGACCTTACTCACCGCGGCAACTCAGCGGGGCCTTACGTAACTTTCGCATCCTATCCGGGTGAAACCGCGATACTGGACGGAACGGGGATTAACATCGCTTACGGGGGCGGCCTGTTCCACGTGTGGGACACGGACTACATCCGCGTCGTGGGCTTGCGCGTACAGCACTCCAATGGGGCGGGAATCTACATCGGCTACTCCAACCGTATTGAGGTCGTGGATAACGTTACCTACGATACGGTGAAGTCCGGCGTCGGCATCTGGGGCAGCACGAATGTGATCGTCGACGGCAACGATGTCTCCTTGGCTTGCAACCCGCATCCCAACTATGAACAGTCAGAGGAGCACATCACGATCGATGCGAGCTCCAACGTGGAAGTTCGCAACAATCACGTCCATGATGGCCCCGTTGGCTTATCCCGCGCGTGCGGGCGGCGAGGGCATCAACGTCAAGAATGGCTCGTCCAACATCAGCATCCATCACAATCTGGTCAACAACCTGGACAAGCTAGGATTCGGTGTGGACGCCTGGACAGGCGTGACCCGCGACATTCACTTTAGCAGCAACGTTGCTCATGACACCTACTACGGTTTCATCGTCTCATCGGAGCAGGGCGGGTCCGTTGAGAACGTGTCGTTGGACAACAACATTGCCTATCACACGGGTGGTGCGGGTTTTGCCATCGTCTGGTGGGGCGGCACGGTTGATGGCCCGAAGAGAGACGTCCAGTTCATCAATAACACGTCCTTTGGCAACCAAACCGGCCTTTCGATCCAGTCGCCCCGGAACGAGGCTGTTGTCGTTCGGAACAACATCTTCAGCCAGAACAGCATGCCCGTAAGCATCGTATCTGGAGCGCTGTCGCAGGTCACGCTGGACTCCAACCTGTTCGACGGCGGCGCAACCAGCGGCACGCGTGCGATCGCCGGGAACCCGCTATTCGTCAATCCCAATGTGGCCGACTTCCGTCTGCAGAACGGCTCGCCCGCTGTCGATGCCGGTTCGGGGCTGAATGCACCAGGTGCTGACTTTGACGGCGCGCCCCGTCCTCGAGGCGCAGGCTATGACATCGGGGCCTATGAGCGCTAGGCAGGTGCGCTTCCCCGGCGGCTGCTAAACACCAGGGCAGAGAGGCGCGGCCAGCGCACTTCTCTGCCCGTGTTGCTGCGACTATCTCTCGCCTACCTGACCGCTGACGGCACGTACAGCCGCCACCGAGGTGGGGTGACCTCGAGCGTGTACATCAGGTACCCCGTCCGTTCGTCCTCGTTCTCCCACTGAATCCAGTACGTCCCGGGCGGCGTACCGGATGCCAGTGCAAAGGTCATTGATGAGTTGTCCACGAGCGTCAGGTCGAGCGCCTCGCTGCTCGCCGTCTGTCCAGTCAAGCCGAGCAGGGCCGGGCCGCGCGGATTCCCGAAGTCGCGGCCTCGGATCGTGATGCTCCGTGCTGCGTAGCCCGGAACCGATGCCGGCTCGAGCCCGGTGACCATGGCGCGCCACTGTGGTTCAACGCAGTTGCCGTTGTCATCGAAATATTCGAGGTTACCGTCGATGCCCGGCGCGAGGCCTCCCAGTACATCGAAGTAGACACGAGCGGCGCCGGTTGGCCCAATTGTCGCCTGGGTGTGGTGCGCCAGGTCCGGCAACGGCGAGTCAGGCTGCGAGTCCCAGCGCAGATCAACTACTGTCCCCACGGGCAGGTCGCTCAGGATCTCGAGGCGATCGAGGACTGCGTCGGGTAGCAACGCAATCCGCGGTACGCTGACGTTTGCCTCCGTGCCGCTGGCTGCTACCGTGACGATGTTGCCGGCATCGATCGGCGCGGGCTTGGTCTCCGAGAAGACGCCACCCCACCAGTTGCCATCGTCGTCGCTCAGCGCCTGCCCCGTGCCGATCACTGAACCTCCGCCCGCCGTGACGGTGAGGCTGACTGCAGTATTGGGCGCAGTTGAGCCGAATACCTGATTGTCGGTCGGGCGCACCCGCACAGACAATTCAGAACGCACGATCCCGACCTCGTGTCCGTCGGGCCGTACGTACCACAGCGCGACCGGGTGACTCGGCCGCAGGTCGAACGGTGCCAGGCTGACGCTGTAGCTCCCCGCATCGTCTGTTTGCGTGCGGACCCCGAAAGCACTTGGCGTCCACACCTCGGCGCGCACCTCGGCGGGGAATGTCGCGCTGTAGACCCGCCCGGCAACCACGTTGTCGCCCGCGTCCGCCACTCCCACGATCTTTACGATCGGTATGGTGACCGTTGAAGATCCGGTGCTCGACACCTCCAGCGAGTCGCCGGGCTCAATGTCCACATTGAATGGCAACCACCAGTTGCCACTGATATCTGCGCTTCCCGACACAGTGGCCTTCTGAGACCCGTCGGGCGCGCGGAGAATGAGATTCAGGGACGATTCTGGCACTGCCTCTCCGCCCGCCCAGTTCCGTGTTTCCTGTACACGCACCCGCAGCACATCTGCGATCACTGCCAACTGAAGGAAATGGTTGTCTGCCGGATTGGCATCGCCCCACCGGCTGCTGATGTCAATGGTGTTTGTTAAGGTGGTTCCGGGTGCGGTGCCCCAGTCCAGGTTGGCGCCCATCTCGAACGAACCGCCCCCTCCCGGCTCCACCGTACCCAGGTGCCACACGACCGTGTCGCCCTGGTCGATTCCACCCAAGCCGTCCCAGCTGTAAGTCATGCCCGCGGGCAGCGTATCGGTCAGCACGGCATCGTAAGCCGGGGTCTGGAAGGGAGTCTCGTTCCGGTAACTAATGCGGTAGCGCACCTCGTGTCCGGGCCGCGGCGGCTCGAGCAGCTCCTTACGCACGCGCAAGTCGGGCCCCGCAACCAGCAACATCGCAGTTAGGTTATCGTCAACACGCACTTCGGGCGTCGCGCTCCGCACCTGAAGGGTGTTTGTGAGGCGCGTCCCGCCGCCGATGGAGTGATCCAGGCGTGCGTCGACGTGCCATGCCTGCTGATCACCCGGGTTCATTTGGTCCAGGTGCCACACCACCTGGTTGCCTTCGATGGCGGGATCCTGGGAGAAGGTGTGGCGTTCGAAGGTCACACCCGCAGGCAAGGTGTCCGTGATCCATACATCGTGCACCGGTGAGGTACCATCGTTACGCAGCTGCACCCAGTACTCGAGGATCTCGCCGGGCAGCACACTCCCCCAGTTGTACCCCGTCTCCACGTGGGCGTTCGGCCCCGGGGGCTGAGTACTGAAGTGGTACGGAGCAGAGTTGTCGATCATGTTCTCGTCGGGGACGGAGCTGTTGGCCTCAGCAAGGTTAGTCAGCCCTGTAAACGTGGGCACACCGTCGTCTATGCGCAGCGTTAGGCGGATGTTGGCCGGCCGCCAAGGCAGCAGTTCGCCCAGTTGCCAGCGGACCCAGCCGGGCCCCTGAGCGCTCGGAGCGAAAGGTGCTTCCAGGTCTTCCTCACCAGTAGCCGGGTTCCAGAGCATGACTGTAGACGTGACAAACCTAGTTCCGGGTGGCAGCGTATCCGTCACAACGGTATCCGTGGCCGGGATGCTGCCCCCGTTGTCGACTCGTATCGAGGTCTTGAGCTCGTGGCCGGCCACAGGCTGGCCCCAGTAGTACCATTGGCCAACCCACAGGTTAACGCGCGGCTGATCGACCCACGCACGGTGCTGTTGGGAGTTGTTGTCGGGGTTAGCGTCCGGGATGCTATTGGATACAGTCATGTCGTTGACCAGTTGCGTGCCCAAAGGTAGGTTCTCAGGTACGTGGAGCCTTAGCTGTACCCAGGTCCCACTCCACCCGTTCATCTCGGACGTTTGCCATACCACCCGCCCTGGCTGCGACGTGTCGACCCCCCACCCAACGGGCTGCCAGGTGGAGACTACCGTAACCGAGGACGGAAGAGTGTCCGTGATGCGCACGTCTCGCGTGCTTGTCCACGCATTGTTTGATACCTTCAAGAAGTAGACATAATCGCTTCCCGGCGAAGGGCTTCCCGGATCCGGAACCATGTTGGCGCGGAGATCAACCTCACCGGCCGCTGCCTGCTCCCTGACACGCTCCAGGTTATTGCCCACGTCGTCCAGGCGCTCAGCCGCCGGTACTCGGCTGCAGCTCGCAAGTTGAGAAGGAACCCACGGGGACGTCTCAGAGACGACCCGATTTTCCAGCCCATGAGCATAAGCACGGTCGCCGGGCCAAATTGCCGGGGGAAGAGGTGCAGACGCGGGATACACGGCCGGTGGCGGCGGTGCTGCCTGCGTTGTGGGCACGCGAAACGAGAGCGCAAAAACCGTCAACAGTAGGGCAACCAACGCGAACGCAACGGTGAGACTGGCGAGTACCTTTCGGATTCGGGACCGAAGTGTCTGCACTGACATTGAGGACTCCTTTTTGGCGCCGAGAGTGACTAGACGATGGACCATCCATCGTCCGTCCTGGTCAAGACTCCAGATGTGTCTCATTGGTCCACCAGCAATCGGGCAAGCCGAAATGGGCTAGCTTGAAAGCGTGGCAAACCGGTCTCTGGCAGCCGCGTGGGCTCGCCACCATCTGGCCACATCGATTGGCAAAGCATGCCAATATCCGTCCCGGCGACGCATCCGCTCCAAGAACTCAGCGTACAGCTTCCAGCCAACTCGATCTCGTAGATAGTCGGGGTGCGAGTTGAGCAGAGCCATACCCTGGAATCGCTCGATGAAATCCACCTTCTCGAGCCACAGCCTGGGGGTCGTCTCGCCCAGGAGTGCGGTCAGCGTGAAGTCTTGGGGCAGGGTGTACGGTAACTCCACGAACCGGCCAATCGTGAACGGCCAGATACTCATGGTTCCGCCGGGCAGGGGCTCGAAGGGGTCGGTGTCGAAGAAGGACAGGTCGTACTCGATCTCCAGGGCTTGCATCCATGCGGGGTTACGGATGTTTAGCGGCGAGCGAAATCCAGCGGCCCGCAGTTGTCGCAGGTGGTTGTTGATCTGTTCCGCCTGTTGCGCGAAGTTCCCGTGCGAGCTGAACAACGTTGCGTCGTGCCTGAGGCCATGCACGCCTACCTCGAAGCCACGCTGGCGAAGGTCCGCAATCAAGGCTTGGTCAAGCGGGTATCGTTCCAACACGAAGTTGAAGGAAGACCGGAAACCCAGGCTCTCCTCCAGAGCGGCAACGTCTTGCACGTAGGCTTGACCGTCCGCTGTCTCAACGTCGTGTGTCAGCACGAACGCGAACGTCGTTCCTTTGGGCCACAACGGCCGATAGCGGATGCAATGCCCTGTGAGCGAAGTGAGTTGTCGCAACACTTCCCACTGGAATCGTACGTAACGATCCTCAATCGGCCATCCGAGAGGAAACGTCCGCAGCGCTGCCCTGTTGTGTTGTCGCCGGGCAAGACGGACAATGGCACGCGGGATCGCGGGTTTGAGCCTGTAATACAGTTGGGTGAGCGGTCCGAGCTGCCAGTGCGTGGGGCCGAACTGCCCTTCCCCCAACACCAGATACAGCAGATGCTGGATGTCTTGTGGCTCAGATGACAGCTCGAGAATCGGAAGAGCTGTCTGAACTGCCGCTTGCCATGCATCTTCCGGCACTTCCGCTTCGCACAACCAGAACGCAGCCGGGGTATTGGCGCTCCACAGGTGATTCATTAGCCAAAATGTCCATAGAATAGCTCGCCCATCGCACGACACACCCAAACCGGTGAGCGCCGGAGGAGCGGCTTCAAAAGACGCCGAGCCTTATGGTTGGAGTGAGCTGTTGGGGGGCGGTCGGCTAGGACCGAGTAGCGGATCATCTGTTCCTCGCTCCCCCAGCCCGACTTGAACTGACGCAGCCCCGTGTTCTCGAGATCCGTCCTCCCCCAGTCGAACACGCGGTAGCCATGCTCGCAGCCCCATTGAAACGATCGCCACAAGAGCAGATTGTTGGGGCGAAGTCCCCAGTAAGCCGGGAAGGAAGCGCTGTACTTGTAGGTCACTGTTTGATTGGCATGGAGAAAGACTGCGCCGGCCAGAAGCTGGGAGTCCTTGTAAGCCAGAAGCGTAAAGCCGTGATTCTGGGAGATCAATCCTTCCCACAGCATCCGGAAGAAGCGGAGCGGCTGGACGGGCGTGCCCTGTCGCCGCCGGGTGTCGAGATGAATATCGTAGAAGGACCGCAGCTCCTCCCAGCCATCGCTCATACTGATCTGGACGCCTTCCCTTTCCGCCCTACGAATTCCCCTCACTTGCGTTTTGCCAAAGGTGTGGAGCAGCTGTTCGGCTTCGGTACGTAGATGAGTGACGTGTCTTGCCACCATGTCGCCAGGATAGATGCCCTCGTTGTCGGGCAAGGGCCAGTGGACCTGGATCTGCGACACGTTGTGTTCCCGGCGCCAGTTCTGAAGATTCTCGGTCAATTGCTCCAGTCGAGTCGAATCCGCGAGTAGCGGTGGACAGAAGTCGCTGAAAGGCAGCGCAACTACCCTTCGCCCAGTCAGCCGGCTGTCCATCCGCATAAGCGGTAGAGCTGCAACAGGTCTTCTGTCCGCGTCGAACGTCGTGAACAGCCCAGGGTGATAGCCGTAGCAGCGCTGCAGCAGCTGGGCCCAGGCAGGATGATGGAAGATAGTCGCTTCCGGTTGAGCAGCCGTAACGGCAAGCCAGCGCTCATCCGACGGATCGATCAGCAGAGTGTCCTTGTCGCTCGTCTTGGTGATCAGCCTTCTATCTCCTTACCACTCAGCCGGGTGTTCGGGAGCAGCCGTGTTGGTTATACTCGCAGGTCGATGATACCGCTTTCAATCGGGTACCGCCTGTGGCAGATGCAGCACCGGTAATGGGCTTGCTCAGCAGTTAACGCGCCGTCGCAGGATGGGCACTGCAGCAGTTCCACCAGACCGTCGGCGGCAACAACCGGTGGGTTCCCCCGGGCTGTAGCCCTCGAGAAAATCCAAGGCGCCAGTTTACTCTGTCCCAGGAACGGCGCGAGAGTTTTGCCTGGTGCGCTCCATCTACTTGCAACACCGATTCTGCCGGCGATGCGATCCATGACGCCTGCCCCATAGTCCCGTACATCAGAGAAGCCGACCTCCTCCAGCAGCCCGCGTACAGCCGTGGGGTGGTGGCTGATAAACGTCGAGCAAGAAGCATCCGTATCGAGAGTAAAAGGGTTCGCCGAATCCATGCGGATGAGCCATCGCACGATTCTGAGCGTGTTTCGCTTGTTCATGTAGCTGAAGACGAACCTGCCGTCAGAACCGAGAACTCGATGCAGCTCCTTCAAGCAGGCACGCGAGTTCTCAATATGATGAAGAACGCGGATCATCAATATCGCATCGAAAGACGAATCGTGGAAGGGCAGACGGCCCGTGTCGCTGGCGATGTATGTCGCTTGCCCTTTCGTTGTCTCTCGAGCCTGACGCAGCAGCGAAATTGAACCATCGACCATGATCACCTGTTGAAAGCGGTCCATATAGCAATCGGCCAGGCGCCCATAGCCGCAACCCACGTCGACAACGCGGCCACCTCACGGGGAGCAGGTCGCGCACCAGGAAATGCTCGAGCTCGTCCAGCTTGCGCTTCTGGAGCCCCGTCCAGAACTCCCCGTACGCGATCCCTTCGTACAGGCTGGCACGATCTCTCTCAAGATCGGTCTCCACCGGCAGCCCCCGGCGCGTCTCTGATGTCTTCATGGGCGGGACCTTGACCCCGCACTGTACGGAGCCCTGATCACAGTATGATCTTCCGATATTTGCGTTCCGGCCTGCTGCCTGTTAAGGCGGGCATCCCGGTATTCGGCGTCTGCCTCGGCCTGCAGGGAATGGTGGAGGCGTTCGGCGGCGAACTCGGCGTCCTCGATTACCCCATGCACGGCAAACCGAGCATGGTAGTCCACAAAGGCGCCGGCGTTTTTGAGGGCCTGCCGGAGCGGTTCAAGGTGGGGCGCTATCACTCGCTGTTCGCGAAAAAGGAAAAGATTCCGGCCTGTCTGGAAGTGACCGCGGAATCCGAGGACGGCGTCATCATGGGCGTGCGCCACCGCGAGCTGCCGATGGAAGCGGTGCAGTTCCATCCCGAGTCGATGCTGACTCTGGAAGGCGACTGCGGGCTGAAGCTGATGCAGAACGTGGTGAGGATCTACGGGCGCGTGCGGCCATGCCCAGCGTCCTCATAGCGGGTGGCGGGCTGGCCGGGCTTGCGGCAGCGGCTGCGCTCGGCGGCGCGGGTTTCCAGGTCGATCTGTACGAGTCCCGCGGATTTCTCGGCGGCCGCGCCACATCGTTTCCGCTCGGCCGGACGATTCCGAGCTCATCGACAACTGCCAGCACGTGCTGCTGGCCTGCTTCACGAACCTTCTGGATCTTTACCACCGGCTCGGCGTCGAGGACCGCATCCAATTCCACCGCGAGTTCTACTTCGTCGAACCGGGCGGCCGCGTGTCGATACTCCGCCGGGGCGCCTTCCCTGCCCCGCTGCACTTTTCGGGCGCGTTTCTGGGCCTCAAGTTTCTGAGCGCGGCGGACAAGCTCGCCGTTGCGCGCGGGCTGGCATCGATCTTCCGCGAGCACACCCGGCGGAAGGACCTCGACCGCATCACCATGCTCGACTGGCTCAAGGAAAAGCGGCAGACCCCGCGCGCGATCGAGCGGTTCTGGCGGCAGGTGCTGGTGAGCGCCATCAATGAAGACCTCGACCGCATGGCCGCGCGCCACGGGCTCCAGGTCTTCTGGCTCGCCTTTCTCGCGAGTTCGAAATCGTACGAGATGGGCCTCTCAACCGTTCCGCTCACCGAGCTCTACGGCACGCGA
>CAWAOA010000008.1:0-245244 GCA_963783655.1 uncultured Chloroflexia bacterium | reverse complement strand
GTCCCTGGCCGCCACCGCCGCGCCGGCGCACGCCGCCACGCAGCAGCGGTCCGCGGCGAGCCCTCACGGGTTGTCGGGATGCGGCCACTCGAACTCCAGCGGCAGCTCGCCCACAATCTCCCGATGCCACGACGGTTCCCTATCCCAATCCGTGACGAAACGCATATCGAAAAGACCGGCCAGCTTCCATGCGCCTTCGCTCGAGACAAAGCCGTACCGCGGCAGGTCTCGAGCGGCGGCAGGGTGACGCTGGCTTGCGTCAGCGGGGTTATATTCGTAGTGTTCCTCAATGAAGCAGGCTGCCGCCCGGAAGCGCTCCCTGTCGTAGCTCAGCACGCGCAAGCTCGTCACCAGCGCTGACTGCGTGACTAGCCAAGTGCTGGAGCCATCGGCGTTCGCCTTCAAAATGTCAGCCAGCGAGTGGTAGTCAAGATAGCGGCCGGTCGCCAGTTGCTGCTGCCGGGCCGGCTCCCGGTACGTCTCCAGACTCATCCAGTTGCCCTCGAAGTGCTCGACGACCGCCCGCACCTCCGCACCGTGGCGGGTGGTGAGTTGTCGTTCCACCGTGACGGTGGGCGCGGGGGCTTCCCGCGGCAGTCCGGCCGGCCCCAGCCCACAGGCGGTGAGCAAGAGGCTGAGGGCCAACAGCCAATCGCGCTACCGCGGGCCACCGCCGAGCGCTTTCCAGTAGTCATACTGCGGCTCCATGCTGATGTTCCAGCGGCTCGTCAGGTCCAACACGCGCAGAGCATGCGCGACGTCCTCGACAATCAGGCCGGCGCCCCCGGGCGGACCCGGCCGCCATCCGCTTCTTTCGATCTCCACATCGGTTTGCAGACTACGCAGATGCCAGGTGGCAGAGTTGAAGGCCGACGGCTCCAAGTTCAAGCGCCTGGCTCGTTGGGCGGCAATGTCCAGGTTGGCCGCAACGTACTCGATGTTGTAGTTCTTCTGCAGCAGTTGCCTGGCCAGCACCTGATCACCTTCCACCTGCGATTTCGGTTCGTAGATCAGGACCTGGCAGCCGCCATAGGCATCACAGAATATGTCCTCTTGTCGACCGTAAGGATTGCTCACGGGGATATGCATACCCCGCTGCAGCACGCTCAATTCGGTCTCCACCTCGATGCACTTGTCGTTGAGATCACACGCCAGCTTGCGCCAGGGTCGGGCGGCCGTATCCAGCCAGACATTGCCGATCCCCACGGTCGCCCTTTGGGGTACGACCTGATTCGTGGCATAGTCCCACACATTCGCCCAATCGCGACGCTGGAGGGCCGCCAAGATCGAATGGCCAGACGTTGTACGCCGAGGGCGGCCGCCAAATCCTCGCCGGTGTGCAGGGCCCGTTCACCGAACGAGTGGTTCCCGATGCGCTTCTCGGACGCAATTACCGAAGCCAGCAGGGCAGCAAAGCCGCTCGTATCCATCGTGGGGATCCGGTTGTGTCGCGATGCACTGTCCAGCAATGCGGTCTTGAGCGCCCGCATGCTGGCGACCGTGGTCTGATCCCACCACCCGATCACCGGCGCATCCGCCATCCCGGCTGAGGACGCCGCGTAGCCCGTGGGATCCGTCCAACGCATGGGATTGGAGTACGCATAGAGCCAGCTGACCGGGATGCGGGCCGGTCCGGGCGCCCCGGCCAGCGATCCCGTTGCAGGAACCGGCCCGCCACCGGGTCGAGATCGCGCGCCCGCAGGACCACTGCAGCCCGACGTCGCCGTCCCATCTCTCCCCGTGCTAACCGAACGGCTGCCCGCCGTCGCCTTCCAAGGGCACCCCGTAGGGGTCGAAGCGCCGCACCGCCAGCACCTGCCCGGCGGTGTCCGTCTCCTGGCGCACGCTGTTCAGCGCATCCCTTCCCGACAGGTAGCGCCATACCCCGCCGCCGTCCTCGCCGACCAGCGGGCTGTCCCCTAGCCCGTAGAGGTAGCTGGTCGTCCCCGCACGGGCTGCCGGCTTGCAGCACGGTGGCCGATTCCGGTTGCAGATCCAGCAGGTAGGTGGTGGTGACGCCGTTTGTCGCCTGCCAGCGGCGCAGCCCTTCTGCTCGGCTCCGCTGCGCTGCGGGGACAGGCATCCCGCCCGGTCAGGTAGCGCCAGGTATCACCATCCTCGCCGGCCAGCGGGATGTCCCCCAGACCGTAGACGTAGGCCGCGCCCTGCTGCGGCTGCTCCTGGGCGGGCAGCGGTGGCAGCCAGTCGATATGCCATATTCCTCTATCGCCTTGGCACAGGTCCGCATTGCCGTCTCGTCGGTGCCCCCAACACTTGTGGAACGCGATTTGGCTGACGTGTCCATCGGGATGAAGCCCTTTCTTGCCCTACATCACGAAAAACCAGCGCGGGGCAGTATGTCTAGCTGCAACGGACGCGACTTGGTCCGGCTGAACTCGTCGAGCATCAGCACCGAGCTGGAAATAGGCGTCTTCGCCAACGGGCACGACCGCGACCTGCCAGATGATCACCTCACCCGCTAGCTGAGGCGTCGCGCAGTACGAAATCCTCTGCGGCCCCGCTTCGGTCGTGTATGTCAGGTTCTGCCATTTCTCCCAGCAAGCGAGCGAGTTCTGCGACGATCGCCTTCGATGGGACTTCTGCATCCGCATCCAGGGTGAGTCAAAGGACAAAATGTAGGGATGAACATAGATCGCCGGCAGGATGGGACCAGTCCGTGGCCTGCGAGAAAACGCTCGGGTACGGATGAGCCGAATAGCATCACTGGTTCAAAAAGGCTCTGCAACAGAGGGATACTGCGATAGATAGTATCGGCACGGACACCCACTCGATCAAGGGCGCAGGGAGAAGGCAGGCCAACCCTCGGGGTGATCATACTCTAGCAACACATCTGTTGTGGGCAGTTCCGACACCCGGACCGCATCCCCTGCGACGGCGTTCCGCACACCGGAGATGCCGCCGGCATGCTGCGCGAAATTCCTGCGTCAGGAACGCATAACCTCGCTGCCCATGTGGGAGGTCAGAATGGGGGCCAGAAAAGCCTCAAGTTGACGATAGGATGAGGCAGGGATCAGGCCTGCCAGGTGCTGTGTAGTTGTACATCCACGGCCCCGCGCCCTGTCTCCCTTCCGGCAATGGCATCCACAGGCGCAACCACCGCACAGGGCGCACGCCCAAGCGTTTCGTTGCCACCCAGCCGCGCAACGTGATGGTCTGACAGGAGATTGGCCCAAAACGGACCGCGCACCTCGCGCCACAGCCGCTGGCGATTTGGCCCATATGCCCATCCCACGTGCTCCTCATGCTCGGTGAGGCTCTCGGGGCTGGAGCGCTTACGCGTCGGATGTTGATGAAGCCGCACGCACCTTCGAGCTCGTAAAGAGGTCCACCGCCACCGACACCAGCCGGTTCTGCAGCCCCACGCTGATACCCTCTCGCCACACCCGGGTGTCGGCTACCAGGCTGAAGAATCGCTCGCCGGATCGCCTGCTAACAACTCCGTATTGTGATGCCCCTGGTTCTGTCGATAGGCGTTGCCCAGGTGGACTTGCAGACGCGATTGCGGACGTCAGGTAGCCGGCAGGTTCCTTGATGGAAGCAACGAGCAACAGTGTGCCGACTTCTCCGTCAGCGAAGCAACGCACGAATCTTCCGCAAACCAACAGCGCCTGGGGCCGTGTTCACATGAGATGTTTCGCGGGAAGCGCGGGACGCGGGCTCCAGTGAGTGACCCTCCACTTTAGGATGTGGGGAAAAGCGCCGACAGAATCCGTTCGATCAGCGTCGAGACGAGATCTGCTCGCTGGCTCAGGTCGGTATAGGTGACAACCTCCATCACCAAGTATGCCGGTGATCGGGCGACTGCGTCCACAGCAGCTAGTGCACCCACGGGGGTGGCTTCGTCACCCATCAGCAAGTCTCCTCAGCGCCGCCTCTCACTGGACGGCAGGGCAAGGGCAGCAGCGGCTCCGAATGTTAGGGGATCATGGATTACGCCAGCCCCAGGGTTACCACGTCTTGAACGATGGTAGCCACGATAATTGCCCGCGTGGCGAATTGTACAGCCACGCGGCACGATTCGCTGGCCGTGTGCTGCCGGAACCGGGCTCTCCAGCGGTTGACCTGGGCTCCACCACGGGGGCGCAAGAGTTGCCGAGCATTCTCGTTGGGCACCATTGGTTAGCCCTGGGGACCGTGAACGGTAGACGGAGCGCTGATTCGAGCCAGTACACCACGACACCGTCCCTTACGTAGTCTGCCACCAATTTGACATACTGAAAGCCCAGCACGGTCGGCAATAATCGTTCATATCTTCTGAGTACCCCAACCGGGCGGCGCATTTCCCCCAGGCTTCCACCTGATGTCGTTCCAGTGGAACCGTGCGATGCCAAACCAAACGGGGGTGAGTTGCTTCCTCTCGCCTGCTGCAGCAAGTTCAGCTACGTATCGCCTTACTTGGCCGGCGCCTTCATCTTCATTACCGACCGGTTCGATTTCGAAAACCTCTCCGGTGAGCGAGTCGAACATGTCGGCCTTGCCGCCGGGGATGCGGAATTCTAGCTGCCTCTGGGGGTTCAGCGGCAGGCGCTCGAAGTGATTTTCCACAAAGAAATGGTAGAAGGGCGAGACGCCGGAAGGAAAGCCCCAGCGCAGCATTCCGGTGGGGTCAGAATACGACAGGGGGTTCGCCTGGACATATGCCCACGGGTTGTAGGACAGAGGTTGGGCGGCGTCCCCCCGTCCAGCTATCCCGGCTCAGAAAACGTCCGCTGGCCGGCTGGTACCACCTGGCCCGCAGCCACTGCAGCTGGACATCGGCGTCCCAGCTCTCCCCGGCGTAGCCGAACGGCTGCCCGCCGTCCCCTTCCCAGGGGCACGCCATAGGGATCGAAGCGCCGCTCGCTCAGCACCAGCCCGGCGGCGTCCGTCTCCTGGCGCACGCTGTTCAAGGCATCCCCGCCCCGTCAGGTAGCGCCAGGTCGTGCCATCAAATCCTGGCGCCAGAGGACTATCGCCCAGCCCGTACAGATAGCCGGTTGCTCCCCGTCCGCCCGCTGCTCGGCCCGCAGCACTGTGACCAAGGGCACCGCCCCAGTTCCAGCCGTCGGTAGCTGATGGCGACCCCCGTGGCCTGCTCTGGCGCAGCCTGGCGCCGTCGCCGTTGTAGGCAGCGCTCCAGGCCCAGCCCGTTGGCCCTGGGACCGCCCACCAGCCGGTTAGCCCTGGTCGTAGCTGTAGCTCTGCGCTCCGTCGTCCAGCAGGTTGCCGTTAGCGTCCCAGGTGTAGGGCTGCCCGTCCACGCCGGTCAAGCGGTTGCTGAGGTCGTAGCTGTAGGTGATGGTGTCCTGTCCCGGATCTGGCTCAGCCGGTTGCCGGCTGCGTCGTAGGTGTAGGCTACACCATCGGCCGTCACCAGCCGGTTGGCGTCGTCGTAGCTGTAGCTGTGTGTCTGCGTGCCGGTGAGGGTGCGGGTGGCGGCCAGGCGGTTGCCCACCGCGTCATAACCATAACTGAAGGCCCAACCGTCTGGTGTATTTGAGCCGCCCGTCAGCCGCTGGGACGCCGTCGTAGCTGAAGCTGCCCCCCGGTGGTGGGTCAGCGTCGCGTCGGGCAGCCGCAGCGTCTCGGTCACCGCCGTGCGGTTCGAGGCCTCGTCGTCGCCGTACAGGAACTGCGAGACCAGCTCCTGGTTCCCGGTGCGCCGCTGCGTGATCTCGGTCAGCCGCTCGCCCGTCGTCGTAGCCGTAGGCCGTCGCCAGCCCGTTCCGCGTACTCGGCCGTCACCAGCCGCTGCCCCTGGTAGCCGTAGCTCGACGCACTTCCCTGCCCATCCAGTCACCGTAGTCAGACGGTTGGCCGGGTCGTAGGCATAGCTGACGGATCGTCCGTCGGGATAGGCGAGGGCGGTGCGGTTTGAGGCGGCGTCGTAGCCTGTAGCCCACCGCGGCCTGCTCGGGGTAAGTGACCCGCTCCAGCCGCCCCAAGGGGTCGTCCCACTCCGCTGCGCTACGGGGACTATAGTAGGCGAAGCGCGTGACGCCCAGGGTGTCGGTGACGGCGGTGCGCCGCCCCAGCGGGTCGTAGCCGAAACGCACTGCGTCACCCGTGGCCAGGTAGTCCACCCCGGTGACGAGGTTCCACATCGTAGCTGCGCTCGCTCACCTGGCCGTTGGCATCCGTGACCCGGATCACCCGGCCCAGAGCGTCGTACTCCCAACTGGTGGCGTGCTCCAGGGCATCCGTCTGCGTGCGCAGCCGGCCCACGGAGTCGTAGGCGTATTCGCTGGTGTGCCCGCGGGCATCGGTGAGGGCGGTGCGCCGGCCCAGGGCATCGTAGGCGTATTCCGTGCGCAGGTCGTGGTCTATGCCCCGGCGCCGCGCCGGTGTGGTTGAGCACCACCGCCGAGAGCCGGCCGGCGGCGGCGTACTCGTAGCGCGTCACCACCCCGTTGGCGTCGGTGGCGGACGTCTGGTTGCCCCAGGTGTCGTATGTCCACGCCTGCCCGTGCCCCAGAGCCGCGTCCCCGTGGCGGCGGTCTGGCGGCCCAGACCGCGTCGTAGGCGTACACGCTCTCGCGCCCGTTACTGGCCCGCGTCGGCCACCGCCCCAAGGGATCATACGTCAGACTCAAGATGGGCGGGACCGAAGCCACCATTGTCAGCAGCTCCTCTTCTCTCGGCGGGCCGCCCTACCCCCGGCGGGCCGCCCGCGGCGACAACCACAGCCGCCATTATCATGGAGATCCTTCTGCCCGGCAGTAGTACCGCCGGGCTATCGCCGGGCGACTCTGCCCGCGGGTGCGGATCCCGGCCGGAACGAGCGCGGGCGATGGCGGATGGGGATGCGGGACTGGAGCAAGGGGCGAAAGGGGTTGGGGGCGGCGTCGATGGGTGCGTGGGGTGGGAGCGTGCGAGTGCTTACCTGATCGGTTGGTTATTGTTCATCATAACTACAGGCGTGACCTACAGGGGGAGAAGCGCCGTGGTTATGGTCGGGCCGGGCATCTGGGGGTTCCGGCCTTCCCTCTTTATTTACCTCGGAACATGTAAATTGCCCCTTGACATTTTACATCTATTCATGTAAACTCGCATCACTGATTCGAATCGAGGGTTGAAATGAAAATACAAGACCTGCTGCAGGAAGTGATCACCCTGCCGGAGGCCACGGAGATTGCGCGTGAGATGGGGTATGCGGTCGACCGCAGCAACCTCATCCGCTATGCGCAGGCCGGGCGGCTGCTCGCCCGCAAGAGCCAGGGCACCTGGCTGACGACCCGCTCGGCGCTGCAGGCGCTGATTCTCGAGCTATCCGAGGAGACGCGCGGGCGGCCGAGGAATCTCCCGGCGCCGGCGGAGACGGATTGGAGCGAGATCAGGAGCGCGTCCGAGCTGCGGGCGGCGCTGCACCGCCGAGAGGTGCGCGAGGACGAACCTGTCCTGTACGCCTCTCAGGTGGAGTCGCCCTCTCAGGTGGAGCCCCAGAGCCCGCCCCCACCCGCAGAGACCGAGCGCGAGAAGCTCGTGAACGAGCTCTTCCGCGAGCGGACGGAAGGGCAGGAACCGCGGACCCTGCCCGAGCTGCGAGAGCTGGCGGAAAAGGTGCGGGGGAAGAAGGGCCGTCGCTGAAGCGGGCAGCGACACGGCGTGTGGAGTGTGCCACGAATCGGGGCGATGCCGGCAGGAATTGCGGCAAGGAGAAGATCATGTCCGAATCTATGGAGCATGGGCAGAGCGTGCGGGTAGCAGTGCGGCCGGAACGCAGGTTGATCCCTGCGGGCGACGAGTGCACGGTTTACGTATTGTTGGACATCGAAATGCCGTCCGTGCGGGAACAGACGCAGAGACCGCCACTGAACCTGAGCCTGGTCATCGATCGCAGTGGATCGATGAGCGGGGAGAAGCTGGAGTTCGTGAAGGAAGCGGCCACGCATGCGCTGCGGCTGCTGCACTCCGGCGACCGGGCGTCGGTGGTGGTGTACGACGATGAAGTGAACCTGATCGCGCCGAGCCAGGCGACGGCGAGCGAAGTGCGTGAGGAGATGGTGCGCCAGGTGCGGCGCATCCGCACCGGTGGTTCCACGAATCTGTCAGGCGGGTGGTTCAGCGGCTGCGAGCAGGTACACAAGTACGCCAGTCCGGGGTACGTGAACCGGGTCCTGCTGCTGACGGATGGGCTGGCCAACCAGGGGATGACCGACCACGAGGAGCTGGTGTCGAGCGGCAAGGAGTGGCGCCGGCACGGCGTCACCACGACCACCTTCGGCGTCGGGGCGGACTACGACCAGTTCCTGCTGCAGGGGATCGGCGATGCGGGCGGCGGGCATTACTACTTCATCGGGAACGCCAGGGAGATCCCGGGGCTGTTCGCGCAGGAGTTGGGGGAGATGCTCTCGACGGTCGCGCGAGAGATGACCCTGGAGATCGGCCAGTGGCCGGGATGGCGCTGCGAGACGCTGAACGATCTACCCACGGACGACCGCAACGGGCACGTGCGGGTATTGCTCGGCGACGCCAGCGCCGGGAGACGCGCAGGATTCGCGTTGAAACTGACCGGCAGCGCACCTGCCGCCGGGCAAGAGATTGCCCTGCCGGTCACCCTCGCATACGAGGATGCCGCATCCCACCGCATGATCACGCTGCCGGTGTCTCAGCTCAGCTTCCGTGCGGCCCTCGCAGCGGAAGCCGCCGCAGAGCAGCCCGACGCGGGAGTGCTGCAGGCGGCCGGGCAGTTGGAGATCGACCAGACGCGGATGAAGACGCTGCGCCAGGCGCGCGCAGGGGACGTACAGGGCGCGATGGCGTATGGCCGCAGCGCACTGCAGGGGATGCAGAACGCCCAATTTGCGCCCGCTGCCGCCCCCGCACTTGAGGAGCTAAATGAGGTGCTCCACGAGATGGAGGCCGGCATGGATGAGCAGAAGGCCAAGGAGCGCCACTACGAGAGCTACCGGCGCCAGCGCAGCCGGTAGACCCTCATAAATCCGGGGCGCAGGGCATTTCGAGCCCTGCGCCCCGAAGCGGGCGCATCGCACGCTGGGGGCGATTTGTAGGATACGCTATGCATGCCGATGTTGTCCCGTGTATGGGGTGAGAGAAAGCGCTGGGGCAACAAGCAAGCCCGCTCTGCCCCGCACCCGGGACAACATCGGCACGCATAGCGTATCCTACATAGTGCCCCTAACGTCGGATGCACCCCCCCGAAGCCCTACACCCCCGGTTTCCCACACCCACGCTGCCCGCCCACACTCTCCCCGTGCCTGACGCATCGCAAATCGTATCCCGAACATCTTTGTCAGCATCACGTCAGCCATCCGTCTTGACTCCGCGCTCCGGCTCTAATACAATTCGCTCACTTGTACAATTAGTTCATTTTCAGAGAGGCTCGTGGAACTACACCTCGATCCGCAGAGCCGGATTCCCATCTACCTCCAGCTTGTCGAGCAGATCAACGGGCTGGTCGCGGCCGGGAAGCTGCAGCCGGGCCAGCAACTGCCGACGGTCCGCGAGGTGGCTGCGGAGCTGCGCGTTAACTTCAATACCGTGGCGCGGGCCTACCGCTTGCTCCACGACGAAGGGGTGATCTCCAGCCAGCAGGGCCGCGGCACTTACGTGCTCGAACGCGCCGCTTCGGCGGGGTCGCCCCATCTGCGCCAGCAGCAAGCGCGCGCGCTGGCGGAAGCGTGGGTGGTGGAGGCGAAACGGCTGGGCCTCACACCAGACGAGGTAGAGCGGGCCTGGGACGGCGCCCTGGATCGCTGGGTGAACGGCGCACCCAACCCCGAGGAGAGGTGACGGTTGTGAAGGGATCGCGATGGGAAGGGTATGGAGGTTGGGCGTAACGTGGACGAAGCAAATTTCGAGGCCGCCAAACGGCCGCTGATCCTGCTGACCAACGACGATGGGCTGGATTCTCCGGGTCTCCTCGCCGCCGCGGTCGCGCTTGCCGGCCTGGGGGATTTGCTGATCGTTGCTCCCGCCGAACAGCAGACGGCCATGGCCCGCAGCTCTCCCCGTAACGACGGCAAAGTGACCGAGCGAGAGCTGCTGCTGCCCGGGGGAGATAGAGTGAAGGCGATCGCCATATCGGGGTCGCCGGCGCAGGCAGTCCTCTACGCCACGCTCGTGGCTGCACCGCGCCCGCCACAACTCGTCGTATCGGGAATCAATTATGGGGAGAACCTGGGCTCGTCCACCACGACATCGGGCACGGTCGGCGCGGCGCTTGAAGCGGGCGCCCTGGGCATCCCGGCGCTGGCGGTGTCGCTGGAGACCGACAAGCTCTACCATTATCTGCACGGCGAGGACGTGGATTGGACTGTGGCGGCGGCGGTGACCCGGAAATTCGCCCGCGCCGCGCTACGAGCGCCACTGCCCTTCGACGTAGACGTGTTGAAGATTGACGTCCCGGGGAATGCCACGGCCGAGACCCCCTGGCGAATGACGCGGCAGTCGCGCCAGCCATACTACGTGACCTTCCTGCCTGAGGCGGGTGAACACCTGGATTATAAGGTGGAAGTCGGATGGGAGCTGGTGGAACCGGACTCAGACGTCCAGGCATTCGCGGCGGACAGGGTCATTTCCGTGACGCCGCTCAGCATCGATCTGACTTCGCGCGCCGCTCGCGGCGGTAGAACGTGCCCTGCGAGCGACAGAGGAAGAATCTGAATGAAGCGTATTCTGGCTTTGAGCATCCTGCTGCTGGCGGTGCTATCTGTGGCAGCATGCACCGCTCCCGCTGCGCCGCTCCAGTTCCACGCGGCGCCGTGGAGCGACGGGGAGACCACGACCTACGATATCTTAAGCGGGAACGGCGCTACCGCCGGTTCGGCGACGTGGACCTGGAAGCGGACGCCGGAAGGCTGGTCGCAAACCCACAGTACGACGTTGGGCGGCCAGCAAAGCGGGGGAGAGGTGGTGTTGTCCGCCGATCTGCTCCCCATCCGCTCGACGCGCCCGGGAGCTGCCGGACCGGTCGAGACCACCTACGGGAGCGACGGCATCCAGATCCGGCCCGCCGGCGGCGCAGCGAAGACGCTCGGCCGGCCGGTCGACGCCGTCGACAACGAGGTCAGCCTGCAGTTGCAGCGGGCGCTGCCGCTGGCTGCCGGTTACCGCACACGCTATACCGACATCATCCCGGCGACCGGCGCGGCCGCGCCCGTGAGCCTGTCGGTGAAGGGCGCCGAGACGGTGACGGTGCCGGCCGGGACCTTCGCCACGTGGCACGTGGAGATGGGGTTTGGCGGCGGCAGACGCGCACGATGCGTGGTATGCGCAGGAGCCGCCGTATCACCTCGTACGCTACGTGAACCGGGCTTCCGGCGCGGCCTTCAATCTGCGTGGCGGCACGGGATTGGTGTCTGACGCCGCCGCTCCGCCTGCGCCGCCTGCTCAAAGCCAACCCGTGCAGATCAACGTCCCCTTCCTGGTCGCGGCCCTGGCCGTGCAGTACCCGGTCATGCTGCTGCTGCCGCTCCTGGTGGGGTGGCTGCTGCAGCGGCGGTACCATGCGGGGTGGCGCGTGTTCTTCCTGGGGGCGCTGACCTTCGTGCTGAGCCAGGTGGGGCACATCCCCTTCAACTGGGCGATCGGGCTGATCGGGGGCGGCCGGGGCGTGGCGCTGTGGCCGCTGCCTGCCGTCGCAGTCGTAGCAGGCCTGAGCGCCGGCGTCTTTGAGAAGGGCGCGCGCTACCTGATGCTGCGCTTTGGCCTCAAGCAGGCGCGCGGCTGGGGAGCAGCGCTGCAATTTGGCGCCGGTCATGGCGGCGCCGAGTCGATCATCTTCGGCTTGCTGGGGCTGCTGACACTGGTCAGCATGGTGGCCCTGGCGACGGCGAACCTGGGCGCCCAGAATCTACCCGGAAACACGCAAAGCCAGGTGCAACAGGCAGCGGCGACATTCTGGAGCACGCCCGCCTATATGGCGCTGCTCGGCGCCTGGGAGCGTATCTCGGCGATCACAATCCACATCTCTCTGTCTGTGATGGTGATGGCGGCAGTCATGCGCCACCGCATGGGTTATCTGCTGCTGGCCATCGTGCTGCACACGCTGGTGGATGTCTGGGCCGTGTGGGCCGGAGCCACGCAGGTCAATACCGTCGTGCTCGAGGCAGTCGTGTTCGGGATGGCGCTGGCGCTTCTCGCCGTCGCCTTCTATATCCGGCCACGTTTGGAGACGTCCGGAAAAGAGGAACCAGATGATTCGCACACAGAGCTTGTCGAAGTCCTTTCATAGTGACGGTAAAGAGGTCCGCGCCGTCGATGGCCTGGACCTGCAAGTCAACCAGGGTGAGGTGTTCGGCTTCCTGGGCCCAAACGGCGCCGGGCAAGACCACGACCGTCCGCATGCTCTGCCTGCCTGATCGCGCCCACGAGCGGCCGCGTCCTGGATAAACGGACTGCAGGTCGGCGAGGCCGACGGGAAGATCCGCGGCCAGCTCGGCCTGCTCGACCGAGTCGCCGGGTCTCTACGAGCGGCTGAGCGCCAGGCACAACCTGGAGATCTTCGCCGAGCTGTACGGCGTCACGGACATCCCGGACAGGTCGAGCAAGTATCTGCGCTTGCTCGAACTGTGGGACCGGCGCGATGCGCCCGCCGGCACCTTCAGCAAGGGTATGAAGCAGAAGCTGGCCATCGCCCGTGCGCTGGTCCACGAACCACCGGTGCTATTTCTCGATGAGCCGACCAGCGGCCTGGACCCCGAGGCGGCCAAGACCGTCCGCGACTTCATCGAGACTCTCAAGGGACAGGGACGCACGATCTTTCTGTGCACCCACAACCTCGACGAAGCCGAGCGTCTCTGCGACCGCATCGCCGTGTTCAGGCAGAAGCTGATCGCAGTGGACACGCCGCAGGCCTTGCGCACGCCGGTTGTTTGGCCGCCAGACCGTGGTGCACCTGGCTTGCTTGCCGGAAGACCTGGTGCAGGTCGTGCGCAGCCTGCCCTTCGTTGAGCAGGTGCAGTCGCCGCCGGGCGAAGGTGGCCGCGGCGGGCCAGGCCGGCTGGTGGTCAGCCTGGACGATCCGGCCGCACGCAATCCGGCCATCGTGCAGGCATTGGTGAGCCGGGCGCACAGGTACAGTTTGTCAACGAGTTGCGCCATTCGCTGGAGGATGTGTACCTGAGCCTGATGCACAATAGTGACGGACAAGCCGGAGGGGCGCAGATGAGAAGCTATCAGGACAATCGTTCGCAAAGAGTGGGAAGACACGCTGCGCAACAAGCTGATCCTGTCGATGCTGATCCTGATACCCGTCTCTGATGACGGCCATTCCGATCGCTATGTTGATCGCCGGTAAGTACCGGACCGGTGAACGCCAACGACATGGAGGAGATGGCGCGCGATGCTTGCCAACCCCATCTACGCCTCGTTGAGCCCCCAGGAAGCTTTCCAGTCAATGATGGCCAGCCAGATGATCATGCTGTTCCTGATGATGCCCTGATCCTGCCGGTGACGATCGCCGCCTACAGCATCGTCGGCGAAAAGCTGACCCGCTCGCTCGAGCCACTGCTGGCGACTCCCATCACTACCCTGCAGTTGTTGGTCGCCAAGAGTTACGCCTCTGCCGCGCCGGCAGTGGCTCTGACCTGGTTGTGTTTTGCGATTTTCATGGTCTGCGCCCGCATCTTCGCCGTCAGCGACCGGGTGTTCGCGCTCTTCGCTAACCCGATGTGGCTGATCGTGATGTTGCTGTTGGTGCCCCTGCTGACGATCATGGCCGTCATGGTGGGCGTCATCGTCAGCAGCCGCGTGAACGATCCCCGGGCGGCAGAGCAGTTGGGCGCCGGTGATCGTCCTCCCGCTGGTGGGGTTCATGCTCGCGGTGTTGGCGGGGTTCATCTTCCTCAACGTCACCACGTTCCTGATCGCTGCGCTATTCATCGCAGTGGTAGACGGCGCACTCATCTTTGCTGGGAGAGCCTTGTTCCAGCGGGAGACGATCCTGACACGCTGGAAATAGCGTACCGGCCTCCCCGGGGTGCACGCAGCCGTCACGGGCATCCCGGGTGCGGAACCTGCGTCACGGCGAGGGCGTCTTAACGTTGCTATATTCGGACGGGCATTGTGGGCTCGTGCCGCAGCATACAGCAGTTGAGGTAGGTATCCTGAATGACGAGCGCTCGCCGTCACTACCTGTATCTCGTGGCTCTTGTGGGGCTGTTGGTCACCCTCCTGGGCACGCTGGCGTCGATCGAGCTGGGTGTGCGCCTGGTATTGCTGCCCGGGGCGGCAACCGCCGGACTCTTCCCGCGCTTTGCGGTGGCTGCCGGACTGGCCGCGGCCGGACTCCTGCTGTGGCTCAGCCACTGGCTGATGGCAAACAGTGTGGCCGGCAACCTGCGAATGGGCAGCGCCATCGAGCGGCAGGCGCCGGTACGCAAAGCATACTTCCACCTGGGCCGCCTGGTGGCGTTGTTCCTGGCCGCGTGGCGGATCGTGTTCCTGATCAACGATGTGCTGCTGATCGTGCTCGGAACCGGTCCGGCTTCCCTGCCCGACTGGCCCACGCGACCGGTGGCCGCGGTGCTGGGCGCGGGCTTCAGCCTGCTGATCTGGTCGTATCTTCGCAACAGTGCGCTTCTCGATGCAGATTTCGGGCATGAGGTGGGCGGCGGCGCCGTGTGGCGGAGGAGCTACTATTACCTCGGCGTTGGGGCAGCGATGCTGGTGTTCGCCTTGGGCGCAGGCGAGTTGATGCGCGCTTTCTGGCGGTTGGGTGCGCAAGGGGTCTATTTCGATGCCCCACTGGATACGCCGTGGCGCGAGGCGGCAGCGGCATCCGCCGCACTGGCGGCCGTCGGATTGCCTTTGGCCACCCTGCTCTGGCAGCGCGCCAACTCCCTCGTTACGACCACCGTCGCCGCCCGCATCGAGCTCAATGCCACCGGCCGCAAGCTGCTGGAGTACGCAGGGGCGCTGATTGGCGCCGAAGCTACTATTGCCTGCATCTTCTTCCTGCTCTACCAGGGACTGCGGTTGCTGCTCGGATTCCGGCCAGACGATGAACGCAGCTACTGGGAGAGCCAGTGGGTTACCCCGCTTGCCTACCTTCCGGTCGCGATTTTTCTGTGGCGCACCGGCTGGCGCCAGGCGCGGGGCGACATGGAGTGGATCGGAGAGAGCGCGGATGCGGCCACGCTCCGCCAGTTTCACTTCTACTTGCTCGCCGCTGTGGGGCTGGCTGCGCTCTGGTATGGCTTACACGGTGCTCTGGTAGCGTTGGTGCTGGTGATCGCCGGGGTACAACCACCCGCGATGCTGGGCAATCCGGCTGTTCGCGACTATGTCAGCCGTGCCCTGGCGCTGCTGGTTATCGGGGCGCCGGTCTGGTGGGGCCATTGGCGCGTGCAGCACGGCTTTGCTCGAGAACAGTCGCAAGAGGGTTACTGGGAGCGGACGCTGTTGCTCCGCCGCCTCTACCTTTACGCCGTCATTGCGGCTGCTGTAATCACCGGCGCTGCGGCACTCGTCCGTGTCGCCCTGCGAACTCCGGGCACGCCCGGAAGGTGTTGCCGTCGTCCCGGGACAATGGGTGGTAGAGCTGCTGGTGGCATCGATCCTGTCCCTCCTGTGGGGCCTGTATCACTACCTGGTACTGCAAGGGGACGCACGGATGGTTGCGGCCGATGAGGCCAGCGGGCTCTACGACACCGGTGAGGAGGCTTCTGCGGAAGAACCGGAGATAGAAGCTGAGCCTGTGCCCGTGAACCCGCCACCTCCCGCGTGGGTGACTCCCGCGCAGATCGATCGCGCTTCCATCGCTCCCCCTGCTGAGGAACCACCCGATTGGGTAACACCCGGGCAGTACGATCGTGATGCGCTCGTCCCGGGCCGGGCAGAGACCGGCGCCGAATGGATGGAGCCCGGCAGCTATGATCGAGCCACCCTGGTGCGCCCGGCGCCGGGCGCACCGGAAGAGAACACGTCTACGGCGGAACCCGCCGCACCGGTTGTGGGCGCCGGCAGCGCTGAATCGCCGGCTGCGGCAATAGCCGTGATCGACGGCGAGGATGGGGCGCTGGGGGTTGACCTGATGCACGCCCTGGCGAAGGCGCTGCCGGGTATCGCATTGTGGCCCATCGGCCTCAACCCGGACGCGCAGGCCGCCATGGAGAGTGTGCTCGGCGCGGCGCCGGCCGTCCCGGCCGATGCTGTGGAACGAGCAGCAGCGATCGTGGCGCCGGGCGACATTGTATGGCCGGGCGCAATGGATGGGGAGGTACCGGCAGCACTGGCGGCTGCGGTGGGACGCAGTCGTGGGCAGAAGGTGCTGCTGCCGGCACGCAACCCGGCGCTCCGGTGGGTGGGCACACCGAACTGGTCGCGCGCGAATGGATCGAGCATGCCGTAGAAGAGGTACGCCGCTCGGTGGGGTCGTCCTCGCAACCATCAGAAAGCTGAGGCCAGATGCGGTCGCTAATCGTCAACCGTAAGGGTGAGTTCCAGCCTCAGCCGCCGGACGGAACGCCGGTCGGCGCGTTACGCGAACTGCTGGCGCAGCCAGACACCCTCGTCTGGCTCGACATTTCGGATCCAGACGATGATGACCAGGCGTTACTGCTGCATGAGCTGCGCTTCCACCCGCTCGCCGTCGAGGATGCGGTGCGCTCGCACGAGCGGCCCAAGGTAGACGCGTACGGCCATTACTACTTCCTCGTCTTCTATGAGGCGACGCTGACCGCGCAGGACAGCCATATCATGCTCGGCGCTCTCAGCATCTTCATTGGCTCCAACTACCTGGTTACCGTGCATGAGGAACCGAACCGGCACGTGGAGGAGACGCAGGCGCTGTGGCAGATTCCGGATGGTCCCGTCGACAACAAGGTGTCCGCCCTGGTACACGGCCTGCTGGACTCGATGGTGGACGACTACTTCCCGTTGATGGACCAGGTGGCCGAACGGATAGAGAGCCTCGAAGACACGATCTTCGACCGCTTCGAACAGGGCACCATCCACACGATCTTCGGCCTGAAGAAGGATCTGCTCGACATGCGCCGGGCGGTGGCGCCGGAGCGGGACGTCCTGAACGTCCTGCTGCGACGCGAGCTACCGATCTTCGACGAGCATGATCTGATCTACATGCAGGATGTGTACGATCACATCGTCCGGGTAACCGACAGCATCGACACCTATCGCGACCTGATGTCCAGTGCCGTGGACAGCTACCTTTCGCTGCAATCCAATCGCCTGAATGAGATCGTGAAAGTGCTGACGATGGCCTCGATCATGTTGATGGCTGCGTCGCTCATCGCCGGCATCTACGGGATGAATTTCGATTTCATGCCCGAGTTACGATGGCGCCTCGGCTATCCGTGGGCCCTGGGTTTGATGGCAACTGTGGCAGTCTCGTTGCTGGTATTCTTCAGGCGCAGGGGCTGGTGGTAGGGGCGGGTCAAGGGACCCCAGGCAGAGAGATGAAGAGGCGGTCGCTGTCGGCGTGGACCGCTTCCGTTCGCACGGCCAGCCGGTCGCCGGTCTCCGCATCGTAGAGACCCACGTACAGCCCGCTCGCCCCCGCAGTGGCAGGCAGCGGCACGTTGTCCACGATGTACTCCCCCTTCTCCCAGGTAGTAGCCGCCAGGTCGTGTTGGCCCGGCACGGCATCGGATTGTGCGAGGATTTGGCCGGTTTCGTCCACCAGATGCACGAAACGCTGTAACGCGCGCTCGGGGGTTTCGATCACCCGCCAGTAGAGCACAAGCACCGTGTGACCACCTCGCCGCTCCACGTCATAACCGGCCAGGCGGACCGTCTCCTCCCAGGACGCGGTGGATGGAACCTGCGGCCGGCGCGGCAACTCGGTCAGGATGCGGCGGGCCTCACCGCGCGCCTGGCCCAGGTCAGCGCACGCCAGCGCGCGTTCGTCGTGCAGCGCGCATACGTCCAAACGCAAGCCTTCCACCGACGGCATCGTCGCCGGCGTCCGCACCCGGTGCGTGAGGCGATAGGTCTGTCCCTGCGGCCACGAGGGCGGCATGCCCTGCAGCGGCATAGCGGGCTCATCCCACAAGATCTGACCCTGGGAGTCCCGCGCCACCAGCCGGAACTGCAGCTCGTCCGTTCGCAGTGTCGCGGCCGCACGCCAGGAGACGCGCACCTGTAATGGCAGCCCGGCTACCACGGTTTCCAAGTTGTTCCAGCGCCCGACCGGCGCCAGTGTCTGGTCGTCGCCGGCCGTGAGCGTGACCGGTAGCGGCGGAACTGCGGCCACTCCTGCGGGTGATGATGCCAATAGTGAGATCTCCGCAACCGGCGGAGGCCCCGGCAGGTACGCCTGCCCACGACGAATCGGCATGCTTCCTTGACCGTCATCGTAAACCGATAGCAGCAAGCGGTACCGCCCCGGCGGCGCATCGGCCGGCACCTCCATCGTCCCCATCTGCAGGAACTGATCGCCCGGCTGCCAGCCCTGGTACGCCACTGCAAACGCCTGCTCCTGATGTGACCACTTGTAGCCGGACAGGTCTGACAGGGTGACCGCGACCTTGGGTGGGAAGCGGCCGCGCCACTTGCCCAGCACCTGCCAGCGGGTCACCCACTCTACAAGGTCATCATGCTGCCGTGCGCCGGCGCCGGTGAGCCGCAGGACGTCACCGGCTGCGAGAGGCTCTGGAAGAGTGCGCACCGGAACATCTCGCAGCGCACTCTCGATGTCAGCCGTTGACAGACGAAATCCGCCGATATCGTCGCGCGGACTGTAGCGGCTCACCACCGGCGTTCGAGCGCCCTGTTCGGTGAGTGACTTCAGGAAAGAAGGCAGCTCACCGCCCGATCGAGTCATGAGGTAGAGGGCACTGTCACCCTTGGGGAAGGGCATGCCGGCGCCGGCGTGATACCAGTGCACGTCCCAATGGCGAGGTTCGTACATGGCGTAGGTCTGCTGGTCCAGATCCACCCAGTAATCGGTGCTCACGTAGACCTCGCCCGGCACCGGACTGGCATCAAGAAAATCGGCAACGGCGCGCAGGTCCGCATTATATAGACGCGCCGTCTGCGGAGCGCGTCCCCAAATGCGGTAGTAGGCATCTCCGCTCTCGGCGAGGCTCCACACGACCAATCCCAGAACGATGAATGCCGTGGCCGCGCGCACCGGCTTCTGTGACAGAGGCAACCGGGCCGCCGCACGCATCGCCTGCTGGAGTCCAAACCCGAGGAGTAGAGTGATCAGCGGAAGCGCCATCAGACCGCGTAGATACAGAACGCCGCCGCCCGTGACTGCAGCGGGAGCGAGGGATACGGCCAGCCCCGCCAACAGCAAGAAGTAGGCGGGATTGCGCCAGCGCCGGAGAACGACGACCAATCCGACGACGGCGAGAATGGCCAGAGCGGGCGCTAACGCCGGCCGTCCCGGCAGGTTGTACTGATAGGGAACCGCGTCCGGCCACGTCCAGAAGAGGCTGGAAATCGTCTCCCAGATCGTCCCGCGCACCGGCTCGAAATTCCCGCGCAACGCAGCGGCAAGCGGCGCCTGCAGCTCTGCCAGGCGCCGGTCCGCCGCCGCGGTGTTGGTACTGACGTACAGCAGCAACGGCAGCGTAAGCAAGAGCATGACGCCGCCGGCGAGCGCATAGCCTGTGACCAGCCGGCTCTGCAAGCGCCGCTTGCGTTCGACGAGCGCGAGGAGCAGGTCATACCCCAGCATCGCGACCGGCAGTAGATACAGGGCGCGTCCTGCCGGATACGAGTAGATGCCTGCGCAGGCGACGGCGCCCGCCGCAGCGAACGTTGGCAGAGAAGCGCGGGCACACGCACGGCTCAGCAGATAGTACGTAGCTGCCGCCGCCGGCAGCGGTGGGATCACTTCCAGCCCGAGCCGGGCTGCCAGCAGAAACCAGAAGGAGCCTGTCATGAGGGTTGTAGCAAGGAGAGCCGGAGCCGGCCGCAGGTAGCGGCGGGACAGGGCGAGCATGAGCGCGACGGCGAGCATTCCCCAAAGTACGCTGGTGAAGCGAAGGCTCCAGACGAAGTGTCCGCCGAGGGCGCGGAAGACGGCAGCGGCCGAATAGATGAACAGGGGCTCACGGCCGAAGTTGGCCGTGAAATACAGGCTAAAGCGCCCGGCCGCCACCTGGACGGCATCGGCAGCCGTAAAGGTCTGGTCGTGCTGGAATCCCGGGGGTACGTCGGACAGCCGGAAAAGCAGCAGTGCCCAGGCAAGGAGCAGCACCAGCAGCCCGCCGATTCGATAGGATATCCGGGGGGATTTATCAGCGCGAAAGGTGACCGGCATGACCTGCGATTATATCATCGCCTGCGACACGTCCAAACCACCCGAGGCGATCTCGCGCTCTCGAACGGTCACCGCTTGGCAGATGCCCCCGCCTGCTGTGCTATAATGTCGCGGCCCGCAGGCGCCATCCTCGGCTGCCCGCCCACACATGCTCCGCTGGGAGGTTTGATGCGCCTCGAAAAATATCCACGCCCGCGATGATAACCGCCGTGGTATTCACTGGTCGCCGGCGGTATACCATCCAACCGGCTCGGCGCTAGATGCCTGGTTGACAGAACTGCAGGCGCTACAGGTGACCTGGGTCAAGCTTCTCGACGACGGTGAAGGCTCCTCTCAGGAAACGTGCGAGTGGTTGCTGTCAGAAGGGATGATGCCGGTCGTCCGGATTGCAGGGCGAGCGCAATATCCGGCCAACCTCGGGGAGCGTGAGGCGCGAACGATCCGCCGGCTGGCGGTTCTGGGCGTCCGGTACTTCGAACTCGGTTCGGAACCCGACTCTGCGGCCCAGTGGGATGGGGGCCGCCTGCCGGAATTGTGGTTACTATCCGCAATGCAGGCATTCCTCGCCGATGCAGAGCTGGTGCTGGCAGCCGGAGGGCTACCGGGCTTCCCCGCGTTCCGTGGCGCGTGGCGCGAGAACCCCCTCGAGAAGATCAACAGCCTCGGTCGCAGCGATCTGTTCGAACAGGGGCTCTGGCTGGCGCTGCACAATCGCCCTCTCAATCGCCCGGCCGCCTATCCCTTCGATCCGGCCAACTTCCAGGGCGCTCCCGTGACGGAAGCGGAGTACGCACAACACGGCGAATGGGCCTGGGAAGGGGATAGCCGGAGCAAGGTGAACCAGCGGCGGGAGGCCGGCCGGCAGCCGCGCCCATCACTCGCAGCAGCGCAAGACTGCTTTCTTTCCTGGGCGGCTGTGGACGCCGCGGTGCTCGCAGCAACCGGGCGCTACCTTCCTCTGATTACCACTGAAGGCGGTCCGGTGATCGGCAGCCACGAGGACCTGCGCTACCCGCGTACGACACCGCAACTGCACGCCGAGCAGGTTGCCTCGATCGATGAGTTCATGCAGGGGCGCCGGATGCTGGGTCCGGTTAGCTGCCCCACCCACTACCTGGCTTCGTGCAACTGGCTGCTCGCGAATTACCGGCTGGGCTCTGCTGCGCCCGGTTTCGAGAGCCAGGCCTGGTATTCCGACTGGTGGGCGTCGCAGTTTGGTCTGCGAGATTCCCTGCCGGCGGCGGCACTGTGGAAAGAGCGCCCGGCGGCCCGAGTCAATGACGTGTACTGCGCCGAGGTTGCCGGTCGCCTGCGACGCAACGACACCGGAGACGGGTTGGCAGGCATCGCTCTCGAGCTACGTGAGGGGCAGCGTCTGGTGGCAAAGGGCACATCGAGCGACGCCGGCTCATTCTCATTCCCCCGCCTGCGGCCCGGTCCCTATGACCTTTATGCCGGCGAGTGGGGTCTCGTTCAGCAGGTACAGGCGCGCCACCCAGCCAGGCCGTCCGACGTCTATCTGCCGGCTCCTTCCACCAGCACTCTGGGTGGGCGCCTGCATGCGCCCGATGGCGCCCCCGCCGCAGGCGTGACGGTGTCGCTGGCCGGGCAAGGACAAGCCCTGGAGAGGGCTATCACCGCATCGGATGGGACTTTCCGGTTTTCCGCCCTCGGTCCCGGCCGGTACGACATCTCTGTCCCGGGTATCACAGTGGCGGGGCTGGCGCTGGACGGGTGGGGCTCCAAATCGGTGCGCCTGACGTTGTTTGAACCAGGCGGGAGTGCCACTCGGGCGGATAGCGTGGCTCAGGCCGGTGGCACACCACCGGGATGGGACGCCTCGATTGAAGGGCATGCTTTGGGTGCGATCCCGGGCACACGCGTCTACGTGCGAGACGGTGTTGTCGAACGAGAGGCAACGATCCGCGCCGACGGCGAATTCCTCTTCGGCGATCTGCCGGCCGGAATCTTCACCCTGGAGATGGAAGGGCTGGGAATCATCGCCCATAACATCACACTGGCGCAGGGACAGCTGCTGCGATATCTCTTCCCGATGCGCACTCGCATTGACGGGCAGGTGCAGGCGCGCGCCGCCTTGCCCGACGGCGAGGCGGCAGTCCTGTATGCGCCCCCGGAATGGGGCTGGACACGGCAATGCCTGTTGGACGGCGAAGGCCGCTTTGGATTCGACCGGTTGCCGGCGGGGAGCTACCGCCTTCGCGTCTGCCGCCAGTGGCTGCCTGAGGTAGCGGTGAACGGCGATGCGCCGCTCGTGATCCCGCCCCTCGATCTGGATGCAGGTCGTTCCGCCTCGCTCCGCGGGCGAATCCGCGATGCCCACGGACGGGCAGTGACGGGCGCGCAGGTGGCGCTGCACTATGACGATGACCAGCGCCTGGCTGTCGTGCGGACGGGGGATGACGGCGAATATGCGTTTGGCGGCCTACCGGCGGGCCGCTACACCGTTCACGGCGAGGCCAACGTTCAAATCGGGGCGGCGGTCGCGCTCGACGGAGAAAGCGAAACGGTGCGCGACCTGCTATGGCGTCCGCCGCAATCCAGGGGGGAACTGCTGGTGCGCGTCATAGGTGCAAGCGGGCAACCGCAGCGAGGAATGTGTGTGCGGCTGCTCCGTGACGGCGACGAAGTACGCCAGGCCGAAACCGGGGAAAACGGTCTGGTCGTCTTCGATGAACTCGACCCCGGCGCCTACGCTCTCGCAATCGGTGAGGGAGAGCCACTCATGCGCGAGATCCCGGTGGCCGGCGGACGGTCGCTGGAGCAGGAGCTGCTCCTCGTCCCGCAGCGGGGCAAGGCGATCGCCCACTACTTGCTGTTCCCGCCGCCGGTGAGCCCAGAAGCACGCCTGGCGCTGGGTCTGGCGCTCGACTACGTGCGCGCCTCCGGCAGCGCCGGTGGCTTTGAATTGCTGGACGCGTGCCAGGCAGCGCGTGTGACGCTGGTGGGGGACGGCGTGCCGGCGGACGCCGAGATCACGCTGAGAGCAGCGGGATGCCAGGTCACGCGGCTGGCCGGTAGCGGCTACTCGCTGGCAACGGCCATCGAGCAGCTGCTTGGGACGGCAGGGGAGGGATGATGGGAGAGCTGATCGCACGCCTGCTGAGCGCCATCCGCCGGCTTTTCGGCCGGCTCCCGCCGGTGGCGCCAAAGCCACTCCCCGCGGAATTGCCCTGGGGCCCGCGCGCCGTACAAAACGATGCGGGCAGCTATCGTGTGACGATCGAGCCGGTGACCGTTCCTGCGGGCGAGTGGTATTGGCAGGCGGTCGTGGTCCATCACTTCACCCCGGCAGAAAACGGCGGCAAGCATCACCTGTACCTGAACCTGTTCGAGCCTGTGGAATCGGTGGGCGGTGAATGGAGCGATCGCCGGGTACCGAAAGCGCGTGCGGAGGTCACCTGGCCCGGCGGCAGCGAGCAGGTCGAGATGAACAAACCCGAGGGGGAGCCGGGCGGCAACTTCCCGATGTGGAAGGAGCAGATCTATTCCGTGTCGGCGGCGGGACTATCCGGCCAAAAGTTGCCGTCTGAAAAAGTAGTGGGCCTGAGCACGGACCATGGCGACGAGGAGAACGGTAACAGCCGGTTCCACCACTCGTTCTACGTCGCCTTCTGCAAAGTGCAGGCACAGCCGGACCCGGCTGCCAGCGTGCTCGAAGGCAAGGTGCACAATGGCGCGGGCCAGCGTGTGCGCCTGTCACGCGCCGGCTTGCCGGTAGCATCCATGGTCGCAGGAGCCAACGGAGCCTTCCGGTTCGACCAGCTCCGGCCAGGTTCCTACACCGTCGACGTGCCCGGCACGCTCGCGCGATCCGACGCCGTATCCTTGGACGGCCGCTCGGGCGGACGAATCGACGTCAAGCTGCCACCTGCCCAAAGCGCGATCAGCGGGCGGGTCACTCATGGCGCCGGGCAGACAATCTCGCTGCGCTGGGGCGGCTCGCAGCACTCCACCCAGGTCGTGACGGAAGACGAGACCTACTTCTTCAGCGGATTGCCCGCCGGCAATTACCAGCTGCTGTTGGAAGCAGACGGCATTCGCACGCCTCCGGTGGCCCTCGACGGGAGCAAGAGTGTCCAGGTCGATCTGACTGCCCCCAGACCCGACCAGACAATCCGCCACTACGTGCTGTTCGGAGCGGCAGAGCTGCCGGCCACGCGCGCCAACCTGTGGCTGGCACAGGACTTCCTGCTCTGTTTCGGCCCCACGTTCGGTTTCAGCGCCGAAGAGGCAGCGCGTGCGCGCCGCGTGACCATCATCGCCGACGGCGTGGGAGTCACGCACGAATCTGAGGAGCGACTGGTCCGGGCGGGCGCCGTGATACAAAGGATCCAGGGTCCACCAGACGAAGTAGCGGCGGCGCTTGCGGCCCGAATTGCGGCCGCAGACGCGTTCGCTTGATGGTCCACGACTCCTCGGCCACGCCACAGGACTTCCGGTCAGCGCTTGCGGATCGCGGCGCGGAACACTGGTGGCTGGCCGGCATGCGGGAGATCACGCTGGCTGTGCTCGGGACGCAGCACGGGCGTCTGCTGGATTCCGGCTGCGGCCCCGGATGGCTGCTGCGCGAGTTTGGCCCCGGAGTCGAGGTAGTAGGACTGGATCGCTTCGCCCAACGCTTTGTTGCGGGCCCTGTGGTGCTGGGCGACGCCGGTAAATTGCCGTTCCCGGATGCCAGCTTTGATGCCGCGCTCGCCCTCGATTTGCTGGAGCAATCTGCCGTACAGGCGGATGCCGCCGTGCTCGAGATGCGCCGGGTGCTGCGTCCCGGCGGCCGGCTTCTGCTGCGGGTGCCTGCTCATCCGCTGCTCTTCGGTCCGCACGACCGCTACTATGGGGGTGGGCGCCGGTACCGGAAACGCGAGGTCAGGGCGCTCGTCGCCGGGTCCGGCTTCCAAATCAGGCGGCTGACATACGCAAACAGCCTTCTCTTCCCGCTCGGCGCGACTGCCACGCGTCCTCGCGCGACTGGGACTGGGCGGGGGCGACGATACGAAACCCCCTGCGCCACTCCTGAACCGTCTGCTCCGCAAGACGCTCTCGTGGGAAACGAACTGGCTCCGGCACCGCGACCTGCCGGTAGGGCTCTCTCTGATGTGCCTGGCAGTGAAGTAGCGTGACCGAAGAACTGTCCGTTCCTCCGATCCTGGCGAAACTGGCCATGGACGCGCGTCCATCGGTCGTACTCGCGCGTCGCCGCGTCGAACGCCTTGCGACGCTGCTCGGGCAGCCACTTTTGTGGATTGGCGTCATTGCCCTGGCGGCGCGTTTCTATCAGATCAGCTATCACAGCCTCTGGTTTGACGAGGCGGTAAGCGTTCATTGGGCGCGACAGCCGGCTGTGGAAATCTGGCGCGTCGGCACTGCGCTGCTGCAAGACAAACACCCTCCGCTCTACTATCTCACACTCCACTATTGGCGCCTCATCTTCGGCGATGGAGACCTCGCACTGCGTTCACTCGGGGCCATCTGGGGCGCGGTGGCGGTGCTTCCGGTCTACGGTATCGGCCGCCGGCTGTCCGGCCGGGCGGGTGGATTGGCGGCCGCAGCGCTCGTGGCAATCAACCCTTTCCTGGTGTGGTACAGCCAGGAAGTCCGCATGTTCATGCCGGCCGCTACCTTGCTGCTTTGCGGCCTATACGGCATCCTGGCATTCTTCGACGAAGACGCCTCGCCGGCACAGCGGTCCTTGAGGTGGCTGCTGGCGGCGCTGGCGTTGGCGGCGGCGTGCTATACCTACCTTTTCAGCGCATTGGTGCTGCCGGTCGCGGCCCTCTGGGCAATGCTGCTGGGGGCACGCGCCCGGGAGCACGGGCGCCGGCTGGCCGTTCTCGGGCTGCTGGCAATTGCAGCGGCGGGTCTGCTGTTTCTCCCGCTCTTTCTGAATGCATGGGCGGTGAGTGGCGCAGAGTACCAGCCGGGCGAGCCTTTCGCGGGTATGGCGGGCATTCTCTGGACGCTGCTCAAAAGCTACACCTTCGGGCGCCTGGTCTGGCCGGAGCCGCTGCAGACCATCGCGGGCATTCTCGCCGGTGGGCTCGCGCTGGCCGGGCTGATCATCCCCGTGACCGGCGAAACCGGTCGCAGCCGGATGGGCGGCGTGCTGCTGTTCTGTCTGCTGGCGATCCCCCTCTTCGCCGGCGGCTGGATGCTGGCGCGCAACCGCGCCACCTTCGCCGAGACGCGTCTACTTCCTGTTTTTGGCGCCCGCCCTCTGCCTGGCGTGGGGCAGGCTTGTGGGCGCTCTGGTCTCCCACACCCCATTCTGGCTCTCCGCCTCCGGCGCCGCCGCATCGGGGCAGGTCCTGCCGGCAGCCGCCGCCTTCCTGCTGCTCGCGGAACTGATGCTGGCAGCGCTGCCGGTCAATTGGGTCGAGGCAAACCGGCGCGAGGCCTGGCGCGAGACCGCTTACTCGGATCGAGACGCTGGCCGGCCCACAGGATGCAGTCGTGCTTTATGTCGACTACGTCAGGACGGCATTCGAGCACTACCGCCGGGGACCGGAAGGGATCTTCTTCCCATTCACCGATCCGATCCGGGACGAGGCGCAGATAGCGCCACCGCTGGAAGGGATCGCCAAGGCAGGTTTCGACGCGATCTGGCTGGTCGAGTCGCATCACCGGGACTGGGATCCGCAGGACATGCTTGGCCGGTGGCTCGGGGGCCGCTATCCGATGACCACCGAATTGTATCCCGCGGGGATCGACGTGCGGGCCTATGCGCTCCGGTACCGGTTGCCGGCAGTGCCTGACGGTGTGCCGGCCACGGATGTGAACCTGGGGGGCTTGCGATGGCTGGGGTGCCGTTACGGACCCGCAACGACTGCCGCACGCGACCTCGTCTTCCACGCACCGAGCGCCTGGATTCACGTTACTGCGTATCTGGCGGCGGGCGATGCGCCCTATACCGGAGCTCTGCCGCGTGGTACGGCTGCTGGACGAACGCGGCCGGGTATGGGGTGAATCGCTGGAACGCAGCGGCGATGCGCTGCACCTCTATCCGCCGGCACGCTGGCAGCCGGGTGAGGTGGTGCGTGCCGATTTCGACGTGAACCTGAACCCGGCCACACCGGCCGGGCGCTATCGCCTGGTGGCGCAGGGAACGGGCGCGGCGGAAGCGACCTGCGGCGAGATCGAGGTAAAGTAGCGTGCTGCCGCTTTCGCTGACCGTCATCCTGCCTACCTACAACGAGCGCGAGAACATCCCCGTTGATCGAGGCGATCTTCGCGGCAGTGCAGACACCGGTGTAGGTGCTGGTCGTCGACGACAACTCGCCCGACGGCACCTGGCGTGGTCGTCAGCAGATCGCCGAGGAGAACCCGCGTGTCCGGCTGCTGCCGCACGGACAGAGCGCGGGCTGACCTCGGCCATCGGGCGGGCATCCGGGCGGCGGACGGGACGGTGCGGTGTCCTGGATGGACTGCGACCTGGCGATGCCGCCGGAGGTGATCCCGCTGCTGCTTGCAGCGCCTGCTGGCCGGCGCGGACATCGCGATCGGCTCGCGCTACGTGGCGGGGGGCAGCGACCCGGCACAGCCTGATGGCGCGCGCCTTCTCGGTACGCATCAACACGCTTGCTCGCTCTGTTGGGCTGGGGCGTGCGCGATTACACCAGCGGATTCGTCTGCCGCCCGCCGGACGGTGTTCGACCGTATTACGCTGCGCGGCGATTACGGCGAATACTGCATCGACCTGCTGGCGCGCGCGCGACGCAGCGGATTGCGCGTCGAGGAAGTGCCTTACATCTGTGGCGCGCGGCTGAGCGGCGAGTCGAAGACCGGAGCGAACGCCATGGACTACCTGCGCCGCGGCCGGAAATATGTGGCCACGATTGTGGCAGCGCTGCTGTTGCCCAAGGAGAGAAGAACATGCTGCAACCGCGTGAATTGAAACTGGAAGAGATGGGCGACCTGGCGGAGATCATCCCCGGCCCCGAGCCGCTTTGCAGGTGGCCGTAACCCGATCCCCCGCTTTCGGCGGCAGGCTCGCGCGGACATCATCCCGGTGTGCGAGCCGACGCTGAGCGGCAACGAGCTGAAATACGTCACCGAGGCCGTCGAGACGAACTGGATCTCCTCTGCCGGCAGCTTCATCCGCCGCTTCGAGGCGCTGTTCGCCGAGAAGGTGGGTGCGCGCTACGGCGTCGCCTGCGCCAACGGCACCGTCGCGCTGCACCTGGCGCTGGCCACCCTCGGCCTGGAGCCGGGCGACGAGGTGATCATCCCGACCTTCACCATGATCGCCACCGCCAACGCCGTGACCTACCTGGGCGCCAAGCCGGTGCTGGTGGACAGCGAGCCGGGCACCTGGAACATGGACGTCGAGCAGGTCGAGGCCGAGATCACGCCCGCGCACCAAGCGCCATCATGCCCGTGCACACCTACGGCCATCCGGTGGACATGGACCCGCTGAGGGAGCTCGCCGAGCAGCACGGCCTGTTCGTGCTGGAGGATGCCGCCGAGGCGCACGGCGCGCACTACAAGGGCCGGCGCGGTCGGCAGCCTGGGCGACGCCGCCGCCTTCAGCTTCTACGGCAACAAGATCATCACCACCGGCGAAGGCGGCATGGTCACCACCAACCGCGAGGATGTCGCCCGGCTGGCCTGGAACCTGCGCGACCACGCCTTCAGCACCGGAGCGCCACTTCTGGCACAAGTTCCTCGGCTACAACTACCGCATGACCAACCTGCAGGCCGCCATCGGCCTGGCGCAGACCGAGCAGTTGGAGCAATTCGTCGGCAGCGCGCCGCGCCAACGCCGCGTACTACACCGAGCTGCTCGCCGGATTCCCGGCATCGTCACGCCGCCCGAGGCGGCCTGGGCAACGAACGTCTTCTGGATGTACGGCATCCTGCTGGAGGACGGAGTTCGGCACTCACGCGCGACGAGCTGCGCCGCGCACTGGCGCGGCGCGGCATCGAGACGCGCACCTTCTTCATCCCGATGCACTGCCAGCCGATCTACTTCGACCAGTACCGCGGGCAGCGCTACCCGGTGGCCGAGGACCTCTGCCGGCGCGGCCTGTATCTGCCCTCGGCCTCCTGCCTGACCCGCGAGGAGATAACGACGGTGGTGGACGCGATTAGAGAGTGCATGCAGGAAGAACCGGGGTGTAAGCGGGGCTAGGAGGTCCGGCGCCCGCTTTCGCGGGCGCTGTCGTTAGGATCGGCTATTCTAAGGATGGTTCCTGTGCCGGAGGGGCGGGCGCCCTCCGCAGCACGGGTTGGGGTTGCACTACCGGCTTCGGCAACACGCCGTTTCCGCTGGGCTCGCGGCCCAAGACGGGATGCATGCAGTACGGGCATGCCACCCAATCCAGCTCCAGCGGGCGGGAGCACTGCTCACACGTGCACCGCAAGACGTTACTGCAGTGCGGGCACAACAACCACTCAGGCTCGGTGACCGCCTGGCACTGGGGGCAGGCACGGCGTGCGGAGATATCGCGCAGCAATGCTTCCTCTTCCAGTTGGCGGTCGTAGACCTCGGCCAGGGTTTCGCGCGGGCGCAGCAGGTAGTACAGCAATAGCCCGAGCGGCCCGGTTGCTACGACCAGAAGGGCCGCCAGGATCCAGGCAAAAGGATCGAGCGAACGGGCGCGGATGTCTCGAAAGGCCCAGATCGCCATGCTGATCCACAACGCGACTGCGGTGGCTGTGGTGATGACCACGAGCCACACCATCAGCTCGCTGATTGCATTCAGTAGCTCAGGAGGAATTGACATGCCAGTTAACCTCGATATCCCATGACGAGCGTTTGCTCCCGCCTGGGGTGCTAAAACCGGCGCATAATAGCATGGAGCCGGGGATTCGCCAAAGGCAATCGATGCGTGCGATTGGCTCCGGGTAGTCTGGCGATCCGAGCCCGGCGATCCGAGCCCGGCGAATCAATTCGCCGTCTGGTACGCCATGTGGGTTGAAACCCACTCGAACGCGTCGACGATTGCTGCGGTTGGGCGCATACAGGTCGGGTGGTCCGATCTGGTACAATATGTGGACGAATACACATGTGAAAGCGTTCCCGCGTCTACCCCAAGGAGCTCTCCATGCCCTTCTGGCGCCTGTACTACCACCTGACCTGGGCGACAAAGAACCGGGAGGCGACGATTACGCCCTCGGTCGAAACCGTTCTCTTCCCATATATGGTGTCGAAGGCGGCAGAAGTGGGCGGCTTTGTGTATGCTATCGATGGCTGGAACGACCACGTTCATGTAGTTGTCGCGGTTCCTCCCTCGCTGGCCGTATCCGATTTCGTGAAGACGGTAAAAGGCGCTAGCTCGCACCTCATAAATTCGATGAAGCTGATGGGAGAGGAACGTTTCGAGTGGCAGGAGGGCTACGGGGCGCACTCGATTGGGGAGCGCAACCGTGCGGTGGCCGAAGCGTACGTGGCCGCCCAGAAGCAGCACCACCGGGAGCAGACGGCCGTCGCGTGGCTCGAGCGCAGCACAGAAGATGACGAGGAGCCAACTGACCTGCAGCGGGCGCGGGCGGGGGTTGTGCGTGAGGCGTCCCCCGTGTACCATTGGGACGAAGAGGCGCTCTTCTAGCCGCAGTTATCGCCGACAGGAGCCCCGCCATGCCCTACCGGTCAGACCCCACGTACCGCATGCCACTGCGCGAAGTCCCCAATTCCGACCGGCCCGCGAGCGGCTGCTGCAATGCGGGGCGGAGAGTATCAGCAAGGCTGAGCTGTTGGCGATTGTGCTGCGAACCGGCTCGCAGGACGAGAGCGTGGTGCAATTGGCCACGCGCATCCTCGCGCACTACCAGACGCTGGGCGAATTGGCCAAGGCGTCGGTGGAGGATCTGCAGCGGGAGTTCAACGGCATCGGCCCGGTCAAGGCCATCGAGCTCAAGGCCGTCTTCGAGCTCGCCGTTCGCTATCACAAGGAACAGCCGCTCGAGCGGCCGCAGATCAAGTCGCCGGCCGATGCCGCCAGGTTCATGATGCTCGAGATGAAGTCTCTGGATCACGAGGAGCTGCGGACGATCCTGCTCGACAGCAAGAACCACATCATCGGCACCCCCACGATCTACTCCGGGTCGGTCAACAGCGCCGTCGTGCGCGTCGGCGAGCTCTTCAAGTACGCCATCCGCGCCAACTGCGCGGCCCTGATCGTGGTCCACAACCACCCCTCGGGCGACCCCACCCCGTCGCCGGAAGACGTCGCCGTGACGCGCCAGATCGTGGAAGCCGGCAAGCTGCTGGACATCTCGGTCCTGGATCACGTCGTGATCGGCGAGCAGCGCTGGGTCAGCCTGAAGGAGCGCGGGCTGGGATTCTAGGCCCGGTCTCTGCCTCCTGGAGTTGGCGTTCGTGGCCCGCGCCGTGGCGGCGGGCACCCAATAGGCTCTATACAGAAGAGGCCGCAGAGCGAGTTCTGCGGCCTCTTATCAATTGGCGTACCGGGCACGCAACTAAAGAAAGCCGCAGGACGCACCTCTCGCCGTAACGCGAGCTATGAGTTTCTTCGCTTTGCAGGGAACTGCCTCGGATTTTGCCTGCCCGGCAGAAGATTCCTTCTTGTCCGGCATAGTTCCGCCTCATGTCTGCATGCCGCACGGTATGCTCAGCCGTCTCCGATCATATCGTTCAGCCGCTGCCTGTAATAGAGAAAGTTCTCCAACGGCACGTCTGGCGGCACCTGATGATCCACGAATGGGATATAGCCGCCACGGGCCAGCATGGCTGGCACCTTGGTCTCGAGCTCCCGGTCGATCTCCGCCTTGCCGGCGGCCAGGGCCATTTTGTCCAGCCCTCCCATCATCTGCAGCCGCGGGAACGCCTCGCGCACCTTGACCACGTCCATGCTGGCGTTCACCTCAAATGGGTAGAGGCCGGTGATCCCCCCCTCGAGGAAGAGTGGGATCAGGCTCCAACAGTCGCCGTCTGTGTCCAGCAGGATGTGCCGCACACCAAAGTCGCGGAAGAAGCTCGTCAGCTGCCGGTACGCCGGCACCATCAATTCCCGCACCAGTTTGGGCGAGATCAGGGGGCCCGTCTTGTAGGCCATGTCCTCCCAAATCAGGGCCAGGTCGGGCTGCACCTGAGAGAGCACGGGCGCGAGGACGGCCATCCAGAGTTCGCCCAGGTCGTGGATAATGATTTCGATCAATTGCCGCTGGTCGTAGTAGCCCATCAAGAGGTTGATTTCGCCCAGCAGTGCTCGCAGAACGCCGAAAAAGCCCACCGGGTTCCCACCGATCGCCAGGGGATAGGTGCGCTGCCGCCAATCGGCCAGCAACTCCGGCCAATGCTCGGGCAGCCGGCCGGCCAGGGCCGGCTGTAGCCGTTCCTCTTTCAGCCGCTCCCAGTCTGCCCGGCTGCTGACGGGGAAGCCTACAAAACGCGGCACCGAGGTACGATCGGTTGCTTCCCGTCGCAACACGCCGTCCTCGTCACGGCGTACAAACCAACCGTCGCCCGTCTCGACGATCTCCTCGCGGAACCGCGGCGCAAACAGCAGATTCACGTCGATACGCTGTATGCCGTCGTCCAGGTTGCAGTGCCTGTGCACGTCGACATCCTTCACGCGCCGTGCACACCACGCGAGCGCTGGACCAGACAACCCTTCGCCGTCCAGCAGGCTCGCCGGGACCTCGGTTGTTTTGGGCAGCCCTTCGGCATGCCAGCGTCGGACGGTCCCGGCCCAGTAGCCGAACTCCCAGCGCAAGGTGCGCGGCCCGGTATCGAATGCCATCACGGCGTGAAAACGTTCGTGTGCGTTCACGGCTTCCCTCAGCAAGAAGTGTGCTGGAGTCGACCGGCAGCCGCGCCGACCTCTCACAGGTGGGTTTATGGGCCGGTACTAGCCGCCAGCTGGCCATCTGCTCTCTCTACTTCGGCCCGGGCGCAGCCAATCCAGCGCCGCAGGTGGTCGAGATCGTCTACCGGATTGCGCCACGGCTGGATCCCGCTGACTCGCAGGGTAAATGCGCTCACGTCGTGACGCCGGCAGCACGCAACTTTGCGCCGGATACACTCGGCCATGTCCTCGTCCCCGGCCTCCTGCACGTCCTTGACCGGGTTGAAGCGTACCTCGAGGATCTGGTTTCGGGCATCGATCCCGTCCAGCACGCGCTCGAGATCCGTCCAGCCGCTCACGTCCAGCAGCCCGATGCGCCCGATACCCGTGACATCTCGGGCCATCGGTGCGGTATTCCCACAACTGTGCCAGTAGGTGATCTCCCCGTGGAAGTCTGCCAGGGCCGCTTCGTGCGGCCGGATATGTTCCCGATAGTGCCGCGCGCCTATCACCGCAGCGTCCACCTCGTCGTCGAACAGACTGCCTCCCCCAACCGGCATGCCCAGGTAGGTCCCCCGGGCGCGACACCAATCAATACGCGCCTGGTTGATGCGTACGAGCAGGGCTTGGGCAAACTCGGGGTCGCCGATCATGTCGACCAGGAAGTCCTGGTAGCCGCGGAGGTAGAGGGCTACGCCAAACGGCCCGCGCAGCCATTCAGGAAACACCACTTTCAGCCGCGCGCCGGCCAGTTCGCACACCCCTTCGTACAGGCGGTGTGCCACCGGCATCATCCCAGAGCTGCGAAAGTCGATGGCCGGCAGCCGTTCCAGGTCGTCGCGATTGCGGACGACCGGCCGGGTCTGATCGATCAGCGGCTCCCGATCGGCGTAGAGATGATGGGGCACTCCGAAGAAACTCATCTCGAAGGGCGTGGACAGGTAGATCGGCACGACGCCGTCCAGCGGCGTGTCGTCTGCCAGGTTACGGTAGGCGAAGATGCGCTTCCTCAGGAAGAAGCGCAGGTAGGCGACCGGCTCGGTGTAGCACTCGCGCAGGTCATGAGGCTCGATCTGCGTGAGGAAGGTGTTCTGCAGATCGATCTGCACCGGCACGGTCCCCTCGCGGCGGAATAGCTCGGGGCGCGGCCGGCCGTGCCACTGGTCCCTGGCGCATATCTCGGGCAGCCAATGCCGCAGCCGGCGCGCGTTCTCTGCGCCGGCGCTCAATTCCAGATACTCATCGATCAGCCGCTCTATCTCGTCTGCTCGCGCGGGTCCCATGTGCTGCCTTTCGCTCGCCGGACTGTGGCCGGTCAACCCAGGAGGTGCAGATCTCGTCGCAGCCGTGCGAAATTGTACTTGCGGCCGGGGAAACGCTGCAGCCCTTCTTCTTTGACCTCGGTGTCGAACAGCGCCGTCACATCCTCATACTGTCGCGCGCTCAGATCACAGTCAAAACCCTCATACGCCGCTGCCAGGTGGCTCAGCTTGCTCACCCCGACGATTGGCGCCGTTACGCCATCGCTGTAGCGCACCCAGGCCAGCGCCAGCGCCGCCGGGTGCACCCCCAGCTCGGCCGCGAACCGGTTGAACCGCGCCACCCCCTCGCCGTACTGCGACAGCCATGTCAGCACGCTGGGGCTGCTCTCGCCGCGCGAGTTCTGCGGCAGCGGCTTGCCCGGCCCGTACGCGCCGGCCAGCAGACCCTCAGCCAATGGCCGGTAGGTCGTGATGGCAATGTTCTCCGCCACGGCCTGCGGCAGAATCTCCACCTCGACGCCCCGCTCGAACAGGTTGTAGGCCACCTGGTTGTTTACCAGCTGCGGCCAGCCCCGCTCTGCCGCAATCGCGTTGCAGTGGGCCAACAGCCACGCCGGGAAGTTGGCGCAGCCCACGTAGCGCGCCTTTCCCGCCGCCACCAGCCGGTTTAGCGCGCCCATTATCTCGACCGGCTGCATGCCCGGCACCGGCCAGTGTACAAGGTACGTGTCCACGTGATCGGTCTGCATCCGCCGTAGACTCTCGTCCAGGCTGCTCTCGATGCTCGCCGCGTCGATGCCCTTATGCACCTTGGTCACCAGGAACAGCCCGTCGCGCCGGCCGCGCATGATCCGGCCAAGAATCGACTCCGTCTCACCGCCCACGTACATCGCCGCGGTATCGACGAAGTTGACGCCGTGCTCGAGCGCATCGCCCAGGATGCGATCGGACTCAGCCTCGCTGCAGCGGGCACCGAACATCATCGTGCCCAGGCACAACTCCGAAACAGTCTCTCCGGTCTTGCCAAATGCTACGTATCTCATAACCTATTCCAAACCCAGACGGCGATTGCCGCTCGTCTGGTTGATGCGCCCGCGGGCGCTGCTTCCCAACCGGTGCGTCTCCGTCGTGATCAGGCGGGCCGCGCCCGCTCCTGCGCGGCAGTGCTGCGGCTGACGAAAGCTTGATAGTCCGTCAAGCCGTACTGAGCGATGATCTCAGCTTCGGATAGGGCGGGGTCAAGGCTGCTGATAGTAAATAGGTGTTCCTCGGTAAACGTCTCGATCTGCACCCTGCGTCCGTACTGCGCCTGGATCGCCAGCAAGCGATCGGCCTGGCCGTCCGTGTGAAAGAGCCGCTTGTCCAGGTTTAGATCGCAGCTCGCCAGGCGGTTCCAGCGTGAGGTCATCGCCACTACCCGCCCCGTGATGTCAACCACCCGTGCGTGGTAAGGCCACACGGACGACACGATGCGATAGCCGTGCGTCCAGGCGTAAGACTGCAGCGGCAGGCCGCCTTCGAACGCTGAGAGCCAGCAGACAATCTCCGCGCCTAAGCCGGCCATGTCCGCCCACAACTGGGGCCAGTTGAAATCAAAGCACACCGCCAGGCCCACGCGACCGAAATCGGTCTCGACCACTACCGCCTGGCTGCCCGGGGTAATGCCGTTGAGGATCTCCCGTTCCGTAAGATGTTTCTTGTGATAGATCCCGGCCGGCCGGCCCTCGCGGTCGATTAGGACGGCGCTGTTGTAGACGCGGCCGGCCTCGCACACGTACAGGCCCGCTGCAATGTAGGTGTGGTACTTCTGCGCCCGAGCGGCCAGTTGATCGAAGACCGGACCGGGAATGGGCTCGGCCAGGGCAGCCTTGTCGCTGATCGGCAGCCCTGCCCCTAGGAACCCTTCAGGCAGGCAGATCAAGTCCGGCTGCTGCGCGCCGGCCGCGTCCACCAGTGCTAGACCCATGCTCAGGTTCGCGCCCGGTTCGGGCGTTCTCAGGTTGTACGGCGGCTGCGTCGCCTCGAGTGTTGCGGTCGAGGTCGTCACCACCCGGCACATGCGCGGCATATCGCTCCTCCAGCTATCGGCTCTGTTTGCTCTGTTTTGTTTGCCCCCGCCGCTCACCCTGGCGCTGGGCAATCTCCATCCGGTCCCGCTAGGTGATGTGCCGGGGGTCCAACGCATCACGCAGGCCGTCTCCGAACAGGTTGAAGGCCATGGTGACGCTTGCCAATACAACTGCCGGCGCCACCGTCAGCCACACCGCGTCGCGCATGAAGGTTCGTGCGTCGCTCAGCATGCCTCCCCACGAGGGCATCGGCGGCGGCACGCCTGCGCCCAAGAAGCTCAGCGAGGCCTCGGTCAGGATCACCTGGGCAAAGGTGAAGGTCGCCTGGACGATCAGCGGCGACACGGTGTTGGGCAGCAGATGGCGTACCAGGATCCGTATGTCGCTCGCGCCGATCACCCGCGCTGCATCCACATACAGTGCCTGCCGGGCCGCCAGGACCGGCGCCCGCATCACACGTGCGAAGCGCGGCATCTCCACCACCGTCAAGGCGATGATCACGCTGCTCACCGAGGGTCGCAGCGCGCCCGCAATCGCGATCGCCAGCAAGATGCCGGGGAACGCCATCAGTCCATCAAGCACCCGCATCACAACCGCATCGGCCGCCTTGTAGTAGCCCGTCAGCAGCCCGAGCGTGATCCCGATCGCCGAGCACAGGCCCACCACGATCACGCCCACAGCCATGGAAATCCTTGCCCCATGAATGATGCGGCTCGCTGCGTCTCGGCCGAACTCGTCGGTGCCCAACAGGTGCGCCGGGCTCGGCGGCTGCAGGCGGTTTGTCGTGTCCAGGTGCACGGGACTATACGGCGCGACGAGATCAGCGCCCAGCGCGCACACCACGAAGAGCAGCATGATCACCCCGCCCAGCAGCGCAACCCGGTTGGACCGGAACGCCTGCCAGCGTCGTGCCGAGGTAGACCTTACCGCTCTGTTGGGCAAAGCTGCCACCGCCATCCGATCTCCTCCCGCTTCCATCTTCTCCACTGCCCGGCCGGCCGGCTCAGTATTTCACTCGCGGATCCAACCAGGCATAGACCAGGTCAACCACCAGGTTCACGCCGACGTACACCGCGGCGATGAACAGCGTCACCCCCTGCACCACCGGATAGTCCCGCCGCAGCACGGAGTTGATCACCAGCCTCCCCATGCCCGGCAGGTTGAACACCGTCTCGGTCACCACCGCCCCACCCATCAGCATGGCGATACTGAAACCGATCACGGTGGCCATCGGCAGGGCAGCATTTTTGAGTACGTGGCGCCACAGTAGCGCCCACTCGCTCAGTCCCTTGGCGCGCGCCGTCTGCACGTATTCGGACCTGAAGACATCCATCACCGCCGCCCGCGTGGTTCTCGCGATCAGCGCCGCCTGGCCCGTGCCCAGGGCGATCGCCGGCAGCAGCAGTTGGCGGAAGTTCCGCAGCAGCCCACGCTCCAGCGGCTGGTAGCCCTCGGATGGCAGCCACTCCAGCCCAACCGCAAAGACCAGTATCAATACCAGGCCGATCATGAACGAAGGCAACGAGGCCCCTATCAGGGCGAATGCCATCAGCACCTTGTCGATCCAAGACCCGGGATGGATGCCCGCAAAGATCCCTGCCGGCACGGCCGTTGCCAGCGCGATCAGCAGCGCGTAGAGAGTCAGCATCAGCGTCGGTTCGAGCCGCTCTACAATCGCCTGCGTCACCGGCTGCCGCAGAAAGATAGACTGGCCCAGGTCGCCCACCGCGACCCGGGCGATCCACGAGCCAAACTGCACCGGCAGCGGCCGGTCGAGGCCCAACGACCGGTGCAGTTGCTCTATGTCTGCCGGCGTGGCATTGATACCCAGCATCACCGCCGCCGGATCTCCCGGCGTCAGACGCAGGATACCAAACACTACGACGGCTACCACCGCCAGTACGGGAAGGAGCGCCACCAGGCGCCCGAGGATATACGTGCGCACTTACGCCCATCCCCCTTGGGTACCGGCCAGCTGATCTGGCTCGCTCAAGCCTCGAGGCTGGTATTCCACAGGTAGCAGTCGAACGAATCGACGTAGCCCTTCAGCTTCGTTGTGTAGACATGCAGCGCGAATTCATCGCACAGCTTGTTGGCATAGGCATCCTTCCACGTCAGCTCCTGTGCCTTGGCCCAGAGCTTCGCGCGTGCCTCGATGTCGGTCGTCTTCTGGATCTCTCCCATCAGGCCGTCGACTTCATTATTGCACCAGCGGCCGGCCCATTGCGCCGTACAGTTCATCCACGGCAGGAGGCTGGGCTCCGGAGGCGTGTCGAAGCCGGTTGTGAGCATATTCCAACCCTCAGGCTTGCCGCGTCGGGTGACCAGGGTCGCCCAATCCATATTCTGCAGGTCGATGTTGAAGCCAGCCGTCTTCAGTTGCTCGGTCACGGCCACACATGCCCGGTATACGGCGGAGTTGGTCTGGTCGGTCATATACACCAGGGGCTCGCCCTTGTAGCCGGCCTCCTGTGCGAGCTGCTTTGCCTTCGCGGGGTTCTTCTGGTTGTAGAATTCCTTGCCCCCATCGTTCTCCCACACGCCGCCGAAGGTCATCAGCGACGGGCTCAGGCGAGAGAACTCCGGCGGGCCGTAAGCCTGCATCACTTGCTCGCCGTTCAGCGCTGTCTGCATCGCCTGGCGCATCTTCACATTGTCGAAGGGCGGGATAGAGGTATTCAGAAACACAAAGCGCATCTGATACGGCTTCACCACCGAGAACTTCAGCGCCGGGTTCTTCTGCAGACGGGCGTAATTGTCCGGAGACACCAGCATCACAAAACCGTAGTCCCCGGCTTCCATGCCCGACACCCGCGCCGCGTTATCCAGGCCACCCACAAAGTACAAGTCCTGGATCAACGCTTCTCTCTTCCCGGATATGAAGCTTGCCGGCTCCGATCGAGGCTGATAACCGTCGTATCGGGTCAACTTGATGTGCTGATCCTGTTTCCACTCCACGAACTTGTACGGCCCGGTCCCGATGAACTCTTTGACCTGATCGGTGCCCGCAGCCTCGATCACTTCCTTCGGCATGATCGCTGCCGCCTGGCCCCAGTGCGCCAGAGTCGCCGGCAGCGATGCGTAAGGGCGCTTCAGGCGGATCTTGAGCCCGTAGTCTCCGGCCGCGTCGATCCCGTCCATGGCCGCGTACAACGTCTTGCCGATGCCGGCCACCTTGCCCCAACGGTTGAGCGAGGCGATGACGTCAGCCGAGGTCATCTCTTTGCCGTTGTGGAATTTGATCCCCTTACGCAGCTCGAAGTCGTATGTCAAGCCGTCGCTGCTGGGTGTCACTTTGTTGGCCAATTGCGGGCGCGGGATGCGGTCCTTGTCGGGAGCCAGCAAAGTCTCGAACATGTGCCAACCCACGGTCATCGTCGGGGTGGTCGTGGTCCAGTGGTAGTCCAGGGTCGGCACAGTTCCCGGGATCACCACCCTTAGGCTCGTGGCGCCACCCTTGCTCGCCGCGCTGGGTGCCGCTGGGGCGGCAGTTGATGGGGCCGCCGGCGCAGCAGGTTGAGCGGCCGGGGCCGGCTGGGACGGTGCGCAAGCCTGCAGCATAGAGGCCGCCAGGGTAAGTGCTGGGACGGCAGCCACCGACTTGACGAAATCGCGACGCGTGAGTCCTCGTTTGCTCATGACAGAATTGCTCCTCTCGTCTTGGAACTGGCCGAAGTGATTCTTCCAGATGCAGTTAGCTAATCGATTCGATGAGGATGTAAAGCGGACCGGTGGTTCTCACGCGTCCGCGGTCAGCATCCGCACGATCCGCGGATGACCAGTGAAGATGGCAAGATGTGGTGCGTGGGGTCGCGATCGTCGCCACGCATTCTGGCGAAAAGCCGTTCGGTGGCCAATTTAGCCATCGCCTCGATGGGTTGCCGCACGGTCGAGAGCGGCGGCAGGATCGCCTCCATCCAGGGAGCGTCGTCATAGCAGAACAGCGCCAGATCGTCAGGGATGCGCCGGCCGAGGGCGTTGGCAGCCCGCAGGCTCGCAATGGATGTCGATTGGCTGGTGGTCATCAAAGCGTCGACGTTGCAGTCTTTCAGCAAGTCCAAGGCTAAGGCGAATGAATCGCTGCCCAGGAAGTCGGCCTCACGGATCAAGGCCGGATCGTACCGTCCGCAGGCCTCCAGCGCCCGCCGGTAGCCAGTCAGGCGCGCTCCGCTGTTTGCGCCCGTCGTTGGGATTGTCACCATGCCGACGCGTTGGCGTCCGTGTCTCACCAGGTGGGTCACCGCTTCAAAAATGATCTCTTCATTGTTGGTGATCACCGACTCTGCCCACGGCACCGGCCGGTCGACCGCGATCATAGCGATCCGCTCCGCTGCCTCGGCCAGATATGTGTGGTGGTCGCCTGGCGTTGGCCCAATCAGGATCCCGTCGACCTGCTTCGCCAGCAGTGTCTGGATAGCCTGCTTCTCGATCTCCGGGTCCTCGTCCGTCGCTACCAGGATGGTGTCGAATCCCTTGGCTTGCGCGATCTTCTGCACTGTGCGCACCAGAGGCGGCCAGATCGCGCTCGTGATGTTTGTGAACACAAGGCCGATCGCGTTGGTCTGGCTCATCTTGAGGGAGCGGGCAACCAGGTTTGGCCGGTAGCCTAGCTGTTGGACCGCCTTGCGCACTCGGCGTTCCAGCTCGGGGCTGACGTACTTGTTGTCATTGAGGACGGCTGACACAGTTGCCACGGAGACACCCGCCAGCTTGGCTACGTCTCGGATGGTCACCTGATCTGCCACGTGCTCCTCCTTCCGATCATACCGGCGAATCGGTCCGCTAATCGATTCGCTGGCCACAGGCTAGCACAGCGCTGCGCGCTTGTCAAACAGGCAAAACTGCGCGAGGGGCAGCCGTTCTCCTTTACGCTGGCCGGCGACCTGACCGTCCGCGACGTGACGCGCCCGGTCTCGTGGGCGGTCGAGGCGTTGCTCGAGGGCAACGCACTCAGTGGGCGGGCGACGACCGGAGTGAAGATGAGTGACTTCGGGATCCAACCGCCCAACCTGCGCATCCTGCGCGCCGAGGACGAGGTGGCGCTGGAGCTGGCGTTCGTGGCCCGCGCCGTGGCGGCGGGAGCGCAATAAACCCGATAAAGAAGAGGCCGCAGAGCGAGTTCTGCGGCCTCTTCTTATGTGGTCACCCGCTAATTCTGGGATGGATCATGTCTGGTTTCGCCGGAACGATTCTATTTGTTCTCGGCCGGTACCTGCCGGGCAAACAATTCGTCAATAGCCCGGTAGTCTGAGTTCTTGACATTCTCCGTGCGTACCAGGCCCCGCACCCACTTCTTGATCCCCTTTGGCTCGAGCACGGGCACTTCCGGCTCGTCCAGGATCAGCTCCGTTCGCTCGTTGATGAACACGATGGCGGGCTGCACCTTGATCTGCACGCCGGGAAGCTGTTCGCTGATCCAATCTTCCAGCTTCGCTGCCCGCATCTCCGCCTCACGCGTGGGGTTGCCCAGCCCTTCCTGTGCGAAGACCAGCAGCAGGCGGCCGATGTTGAACTTGCTGCGCCAGCCATCCCGCCGGTTGGTGATCTGTCCCGTCTGGTCACGCGTCACGAAGCTGACGATCCCCTGGGGGCTCAGCAGCACGTAGGGTACCGGGAGCGCCCAGGCGTAGAAGCGGTAGCGATCGTCGAAGCCCTTGAGCCCTTCCTCAATCACCTGGTCGGGCCGCGGGCGCCGTCCCCACCGGCGCATGTTGTACCCGCCGAATTGCGAAAGCACCAAGCCCAGAATCAGAGCGGCCAGGGAAAGCCACATCCACTCGATGCGGGTGGTCGAGAGCATTCCCCCGACCAAGACAGCCATCCCGGCCAATGTGAAGTAGGTGCCCATCCGCGCCCGGCGCCGGATCTTGGTTTCATTGCGAAGTACCGCGCATCCAGTGGGGTTTCCTTTCGAGCTTCCGGCCCCTGCCGGGTGTGTAATGGCGCCGGCCTTACTCTCGCCACTTGCCGACGATGAGGCAAGCGTTTTGCCCGCCAAACCCAAACGAGTTCGACAGGACGGTGTCAACCCGCTGTTGGCGGGCCGTTCCCGGGACGTAATCCAGGTCGCATGCCGGATCCGGGTTCTCCAGGTTGATGGTGGGATGAATGGTGTCAGTGCAGACGCTCATGACACTGGCGATCGCTTCAATCGCACCGCTCCCGCCCAGGCAGTGCCCCGTCATGCTCTTGGCGCTGGAGATGGGGACGCGGTAGGCGTAATCGCCGAATACCCGCTTGATCGCCGTGGTCTCCACCTGGTCGTTCAGAACGGTGGCCGTACCGTGCGCGTTGATATAGTCGATCTCGTCCGGGGCCAGGCCCGCATCGGCCAGGGTCCAACGCATCGCACGAACCGGCCCCGCACCCTGCATGTCAGGCTGCGCGATGTGAAACGCGTCCTGCGACAGCCCGAAGCCGAGCATTTCGGCGTAGATGCGGGCGCCGCGCCTGACGGCGTGTCCCGCCTCCTCGAGCACGAGAAAAGCTGCGGCTTCCCCCATGACGAAGCCGTCGCGGTCCCTGTCAAAAGGACGGCTGGCATGCTCCGGATCGTCGTTGCGCCCCGATACCACGCGTAGGGCGGTGAAGCCACCCAGGAACATAGGGGTGATCTGCGACTCCGTTCCACCCGCCAGCATGATATCCGCCGCGCCGCGCCGGATAATCTCGACGGCGTCGCCAACCGACTGCGTGCCGGCGGCACAGGCCGTAACCGCGGTGGAGAGGGGCCCCAGGCAGCCCTGGTCCTGCCCCACGTGGAACCCGGCCATGTTGGGCAGCACGGCCAGCGCATTGTGCGGAGTGGTGCGCGCGACTCCGGTGCTCGCCATCCGCAGAAGGGGATCGATCATCATATCGATTCCGCCCACGCCCGTGCCGATCGTGACGCCGGCTCGCTCCCGGTCTTCGACAGACCAGTCCAGCTCGGCGTCGGCGACGGCCTGCCGCGCCGCCACGATGGCGAGTTGCGAGCAGCGCGCCATACGGGGCGCTTCCTTGGGCGGCAGATGATCGGCCGCCACGAAGCCCTTGATCAGGCAGGCGATGCGGCTGAGGTATGGGCTGGGGTCGAATGCTGTGATGGGACCCCCGCCGGAAACGCCGGCAACCAGGTTCTTCCAGGTCTCGTGGGCATCGTTGCCCACGGGGGTCAGGGCACCGACGCCCGTAACCACGACTCTCCGCCGAGAGGGACGATCGACCATCCTCATCCTCTGCTTTCCTCTACCAATCGATCAGACCGGGACGGCCGGAGTCTGCCGCATGGCAATCTCTGTGGTGATCGTCTGCACCAGGCGCTGCTCCGCGCTGCGCTCGGCCATGCGGATCATGCTCAGGATTGCCAGTGCGTCGGACCGGCCGTGGCCGATCACTACCGTGCCGTTCACACCCAACAGCGGCGCCCCACCTACCTCGCGCCAATCCATTCGTTTGCGCAGCCCCTGAATTGTGGGCCAGAACAGGGCAAGCGCCGGGATGGCGGCGACAATGGCCGGCAGCAGCAAGAGGATACCCACCTTGTTGCGCAAACCACCGGTGAATTCCCGCTTGACCAGCTTCGCCAGGAACGATACCAACCCTTCGGTCAGCTTGATGATGATGTTCCCCGAAAGGCCGTCCGTAACCACCACATTGGCCGCGCCCTTGCCGATATCCTTCCCCTCGACGTTGCCCACGAAATTCAAGTTGCTCTTCTTGAGGAGAGGGTAGGTCTCGCGAACGAGCATGCTCCCCTTGTCCGCCTCCTCGCCGTTCGAAATGATGCCGATCTTCGGATCCTTCAGTCCAAACAGCAAACGGGCGTAGGTGTGCCCCATGATCGCGAACTGCACCAGGAACTCGGGCTTGCAGTCTGCATTCGCGCCGACGTCGACGATGAGACACGGCACCGGCGCCGCAGGATAGATGCTGCCCAGGGCAGGGCGCTCGATACCCGGGATGCGGCCGAGCCCGAAGAGGGCGGCGGCCATGACCCCGCCGGAGTTGCCGGCGGAGGCAAAAGCGTCGGCCTTGCCGTCCTTGACGAGGCGAATGCCTACGTTGAGCGAGGAATCCTTCTTGGAGCGAACGGCCATGGTATGCTCGGCCATCTCGACGACTTCGCCGGCGTGTACGACCGAAATCGGCAGCGATGCGCTGCCCTCATGCTTCGCAAGCTCCGCACGTACGACGTGTTCCTGGCCCACCAGGATGATCTCGGTCCCGAACTGTTGCGCTGCCGCTACCGCACCCGCGATTACCACGGACGGGGCATGATCGCCCCCCATCGCATCGACTGCTACCTTCATCGATTACCTCTCTGGCCGTTTGCACACAATTCATGAGTATACGATAGGTGACGGAAGGTTGACAAACAGGGGTCGAATGTTACACTCCTGCTCCGAGGGAAGAGTCTATGAAAGTATTGGTTACAGGCGGCGCCGGCTTCATCGGCAGCCATCTATGTGAAGCGCTGCTGGCCGGTGGACACGACGTAGTCGCGATCGACGACCTTTCCACGGGCACTGAAGAAAACGTGCGGCATCTGTTCCAGCGGCCGGGCTTCCAGTTTGTGCTCGAGACGATCACAAACGAAGCGGTGATGGACCGCCTGACCAGCGAGTGTGACACGGTGTTTCATCTGGCGGCTGCGGTCGGCGTCGAGCTGATCGTGCGTGAGCCCGTGCACACGATCGAGACGAACATCCTGGGCTCGGCCACCGTGCTGCGCATCGCAAACCGTTATCGCCGCTGCGTCATCCTCGCATCTACCTCCGAGGTCTACGGCAAGAGCACAGATACTCCGTTCCGCGAAGATGGCGACAGCGTAATGGGTCCCACCACACGCAGCCGCTGGGCGTACGCGAACTCCAAGGCGAGCGACGAGTTCCTCGCCCTTGCGTATCACCGGCAGCGGCAGCTACCCGTTGTCATCTGCCGCTTCTTCAATACCATCGGGCCACGGCAGACGGGCCGCTACGGCATGGTTGTGCCGCGTTTCGTGCGCCAGGCGCTGGCCGGCGAGCCGCTGACGGTTTACGGGGACGGGCAGCAGTCGCGCTGCTTCACCGACGTGCAGGATGTCGTCGATGCGACGATCAGACTGGCGGAGTGCCGGGCGGCGATCGGGAACGTCTATAACGTGGGGACGAAGCACGAGATCTCAATGTTTCATCTTGCCGAGCGCATCCGGAGCCTTATCGGGAGCCGGTCGGAGATCACGCTGGTACCCTACGCTGAAGCATACGGCCCCGGTTTTGAGGACATGCAGCGCCGCGTGCCAGACATCTCTCGCATTGAAACGCTGATCGGCTACCGCCCGCGCTACACGCTCGACGAGACGCTGCAGCGCATCATCCAGTACGAGCGCGATCGCCAAGGGCAAGAACTGCGCGAAGAAGGTCTGAGGCAGTGACCACACGCGAGCCGCAAACGGCGATAGCCTACCAGGGAGAACCGGGCGCCTATTCGGAAGAGGCCGTCTACCAGCATTTTGGCCACCAGGGTGTGAAGGGCCTTGCCTGCCGCACGTTCCAGGATATCTTCGCGGCGGTAGAAGAAGGCACAGCGGGGCTGGGGCTGCTGCCGGTTGAGAACTCGCAGGCGGGCTCGGTGCATCTGGCGTACGATTTGCTGCTCGACCACGACCTGCGCACGGTGGGAGAAGTCAAACTGCGCGTGCGGCACTGCCTGCTGGCCCCACTCGGCACGCAGGTCGGAGACGTGAGGCGCGTTTACTCGCACCCACAGGCGCTGGCACAGTGCGAGCGGTACCTGGCGCGCCGCGGCTGGGAAGCGGTGCCGGCGTACGACACGGCAGGCGCAGCGCGGGAGCTGGCCGGGCGGCCGGAGCCCGGGCGCGGCAGCGATCGCCAGCGCGCTGGCGGGGGAGATTTACGGCCTGGAGTTGCTCGAATCGGGGATCGAGGACGCCCCGGATAACACCACCCGCTTCTTTGTCCTGGGGCGGCAGGAGCCGCCGCCCGGACCTACCAGCAAGACTTCGGTGGTGTTCGCCGTGCCAAACACACCCGGCTCACTCTACCGGGCGCTCGGTGAGTTTGCCAATCGTGGGGCCAACCTGACGAAGATCGAAAGCCGCCCGCGGCGCAACCGGCCGTGGCATTTCGTCTTCTATCTCGACGTCATGGGGCACTGGCAGGACCCGCCCATACAGCAGGCGCTGGTGGGGTTGCTGACGCACACAGCCTTCGTGAAGCTGCTCGGCAGCTACCCGGCGGCGCCGGAGCCGGTCGCCGCCGATACAGTCGCAGACACAGGTGCAAGCACCTGAATTGACACGATGTCCTGATTGGTTATAATTACCCGCAGTTGCCCCCGTGGTGGAATTGGCATACACGGCAGGTTGAGGGCCTGTGTCCTTAAGGACGTGCCCGTTCGAGTCGGGCCGGGGGCACCTTCCACTTCATCTACTCCAGCGGCGTAAGCCACCGGTTCTGGCCGTCTCCATCGGCCGCCCAGCCTCGAATTGCATCCGAATCTACCTGCCACCACGTCAACCCGTCGCGCTGTTCCGGGCCGGCCTTGATTTTCAGCTCGGTACCCGTCGTGGCGATGGCCACGCGTTCAGCCCCGCTGCCGGCGCCGTTCCGGACCGCCAAACCGGCCGTGCTGGCGAGGGTCACACGGACGTTGTCACCCATCTTCACCGGGCGGTCCACCAGCTTCGGACCACTGGGCTGCTCGCCCTGTTGGGGGGGCGCCGATTGCGCGCCGGCTTCAGGAGTAAGCCACGGAGCATCGGGAGGACCGGCGGCCACCCACCCCACGACCCCCGCGCCGTTGTCTACCTGCCACCAGTTGTATTCGCCGCTCTGAACAGGCCCTTCCCTGAGCGTGACGATCGTCCCGGGGTTCAGGCTCCCGATTCGCTGGGCATTGGTTCCGGCTTCCGAACGGACGTTAACGGGTCCGCCGGCGGTGATACGGGCACGCCCGCCCTTCACCAGCCCGCCGATGGTGGGTGGCGGCGCAGTCGTGGGCGCCGGCGCCGGCTCAGGACTCGGCGACGGGCTGGCTGCAGCGCCGGGCACGCCCGGCAGCCCTGCCGGCGCAGCCGTCGCGCGGGTAGCAGTAGCGGCCGGTGTGGCTGTGGGGTTCGGGCGCAACTGAAAGCCGCCACACGACAACATGGCGGTCGCCAGGAAGGCGGCAGCTAACAGGATTGGCCACGATGTTTGTCTGGATTGCATTGATCCTCTCCTTCCACAGCGGCAAGCTTACAACCGCCTGCCGGCGCGGTCAGGAGGCGAGATTCCCTCCCGATAAGTCCGTGACGCGGAACCTTACATGCTCTCCGGCGCGCTCACCCCTAACAGCCCGAGAACGCGGGCGAAGACCGCCTTGGTAGCGGCCACCAGTCGCAAGCGGGTAGCGCTGATCTCCGCATCGGCCGGTTCGGATGAAAGCACGCGGCAGTCACGGTAGAAACCATGGAAGGTGCCCGCGAGCTCCTGGGCGTAGAAGGCCAGGTGATGCGGGGCATTCTGCAGCGCCGCCTTCTCGATCACCTCCGACAACTCCAGCATCTTTCGCAGAAGCGCCAACTCGGACGGATGAACCAGCAGCTCCACCTTGCCCGCGCGCCACGTGCCCGGGTCGAAGCCGCGTTCCTCGGCCGTGCGCAGGATGCTCGCCATGCGTGCGTGCGCATATTGCACGTAGTACACCGGGTTCTCGTCGTTCTGCTGCACGGCGAGGTTCAGATCGAAGTCCATGACCGACGTGTTGGAGCGCGTGAGCAACAGGAAGCGGACGGCGTCCTTGCCCACCTCGTCGACCAGCTCGTCTACGGTGATGATGTCGCCCGACCGCTTGGAGAGTTTCACCTCTTGCCCGTCGCGGTACAGGCGCACCAGGTCGTAGAGCACGATATCCAGCCGTCTGGGATCCAGGCCAAGCGCCTTCATCAGGAACGGCATGCGCCGCGCCTGGTTCTGGTGATCGACCGCCCACACGTCCATCACCCGGTCGAAGCCGCGTTCCACGAACTTATTGAAGTGGTACGCCACGTCTGACGCATAGTAGCCGGGCCGCCCGTCCGAGCGGATCAGCACCTCGTCTCGATCCGAGCCGAGGGCGCTGGTCTTGAGCCACACGGCGCCGTCTTTGAACTCGGTCAGCCCGCCCTCGCGCAGCGCGGCCATCACCCGGTCGAAGATGCCGTCTGCGTAGAGACTCTGCTCGGAGAACCAGCAGTCAAAGTGAATACCGAGCCGTTCCACCGATGCACCAATACTGGCCAGCACCTGCTCACGGCCCAACGCCATCAGGGCTGCCAGCGCCTCTTCGCGAGGTAGCCCGGCGAACCGGTCACCGTGTTCCGACACCAGCGCCTTCGCCATGTCGATCATGTAGGCGCCCTGATAGTGCTCCTTCTCCAACGGGGCGTCCTGCCCGAGCTGCTGAAGGTAGCGGCAGTAGAGGGTCTCGGCGAAGGTGCGCATCTGGGTGCCGGCGTCGTTGACGTAGTACTCCCGCTGCATCTCCCAGCCGGCAGCCTCGAGTATGCTGGCGAGCGCATCGCCCAGCACGGCATTGCGGGCCGAGCCCATGTGCAGCGGACCCGTGGGGTTGGCGCTGATGAACTCTACCTGGCACCGCTTGCCCTGCCCGAGCTCGATGGCGCCGAACTTCTCGCCCTGCGCCTCGATCTCCGCCGACCTGCCGCGCCAACCAGGTCTCGTCCAGCCGGAAGTTGATAAAGCCGGGCGGCAACGATCTCGGCGGCTCGCAGGTATTCCGCCTGCGGAAGCCGTTTCACGATCGCCTCGGCGATCTTCACCGGCGCCATGCGCGCGAATTTGGCCGACTGCATGGCGATGCTCGATGAATAGTCGCCGTGAGCCGGGTCCTTGGGCGCGAGATCTCTACCGGGGGAGCATCGAAAGCCGGCAGCTCGTCTGACCGCTGCGCCTTCCGCAGCGCCTGCCGTACCAGTTCCGCAACATCATCTCGTATCACTCACTATCTCCGTTCGTGGCTTCGTTTTCAGTCCGTGCTTTACCCTAGACGTCCGCCATCTCGTACCAGTTGGGGCCGGCTTCCATGTCGACGGCCAGCGGGGCGTCCAGGACGTAGGCGTCTTCCATAGTCTCGTTTCACGATGGCGCACACCTCGCGCAGCTCCGCTTCGGGCACCTCGAGCACCAGCTCGTCGTGCACCTGCAGCAGCATGCGCGCGCGGTAGCCGGCCCTCTTGCAGCTCGCGGTACAGCGCGATCATCGCGATCTTGATGATGTCCGCCGCGGTTCCCTGGATGGGGTGGTTGATCGCCGCTCGTTCGGCTGCCTGGCGCGCGATATGCGCAGCGCGGACCGCCGGCCGTAGTGCTGCAGCACCGGGAAAAAGCGCCGCCGGCCGAGCAGCGTCTCCACATAGCCGCGCTCGTACGCGGTCGCCTTCGTCTGCTCCAGGTACTTGCGCACGCCCGGATAGGTCGCGAAGTAGCGCTGCATGAATTGGTCCGCCTCGTTGCGGCTGACAGCCCGGTGCGCTGCGCCAGCCCGAACGCGCTGACGCCGTACGAGGTGGCGAAGTTCATCATCTTCGCCACGTTGCGCTGGTTCTTGTTTACCTGCGCTCAGCGGCAGGCCGTAGACGGCGGCGGCGGCGCTGGCATGGATGTCCTCGCCGCGCCCGAAGGCCGCCAGCAAGTTCTCGTCCTGCGAGATATGGGCCAGGATGCGCAGCTCCACCTGCGAGTAGTCGGCCGACAACAACTTGCAGCCCGGCGTCGGCGATGAACGCCCGCCGGATCTCACGCCCCAGGTCGGTGCGGATCGGGATGTTCTGCAGATTCGGGTTGCTGGACGCAGATGCGCCCGGTCTCGGCGCCGGTCTGGTTGAACGAGGTGTGCACGCGCCCGGTACGCGGGTTGACCAGCGCCGGCAGCGCGTCGACGTAGGTGCCCAGCAGCTTGGCTGAGCTGCCGCTGCTCCAGGATCAGGTCCACCATCTCGTGCCGGCCGCGCAGGCCTTCCAGCACCTCGGCGGCCGTCGATACGCGCCGGCCTGCGTCCTCTTCAGCCCCTGGGTAGGCAATCCCAACTTGCCGAAGAGCATGTCCGAGAGCTGCTGCGTCGAGTTGACGTTGAAGGCGTAGCCGGCGATCTGGCAGATCTGCCCTTCGAGATCGTGCATGCGCGCCGTCAGCTCGCTCGGACATCTGCTGCAGCACAGGCACGTCCAGCTTGCACGCCGGCGCGCTCCATCGCCAGCAGCACCGGGATGAGGGGCATCTCCACTTCGCGGAACAGATGTCACAGCCCCTTCTCCTGGAGCTCGGGCAGCAGCACGTCGGCGAGGCGGAGTGTCACGGCGGCGTCGGCGCTGGCGTAGCGCGCGGCTACCGCCACCGGCACCTGATCCATGGTGATGCTGTGTCTTGCCGGTGCCGATCAGCTCCGTGATGGGCGTCATCTCGATCCGCAGCCGGGTCCAGGCGATATCCTTTAGCCCCAGGGCGCGGCTGCCCGGCTCCAACAGCAACTCAGCCACCATCGTGTCTGCCAGTTGGCCGCGCACCGGCAGACCGTAGCGCTGCAGCACTGCCATGTCGAAACCGGCGTTGTGCGCCACCATCCGGACATCCGGGCGGGAAAATGCGGGCTTCAGCGCCTCACGCACGACATCCCAGGGCAGCTGCTGTCCCTCTCTGTGCCCGACCGGGATATACGCCGCCCCCTCGGGGCCGCGCTCCCACGCCACCGACAGGCCGACCAGCTGCGCCGCGTGCGGGTCCAGGCCGTCCGTCTCGGTGTCAAACGCGAATTCGTAGACCCCGTCGAGGCGCTCCGCCACACGGCGCAGCATCTCCTCGTCCTGTACCGTCAGGAAATCGCCGCCCTGCTCGAATCCGGCGGGCAGCTTCCCCTGCACCGGCAGCGCCGCCTGCCCATCACCCCGCTCGAGATTGAATTCCTCTTCGGCAAAGAGCGCCATCTGTCCGGAGGGGACAACTTCGGCGCCGGGGAGCGTGTCCCCTAACGGCAAGGTCCAATCCTCGGCGGCGGCCGGCTCCCCTTCCGTTATGTCTATTCCCTCTTCGCCGCCCGGTAGAGAAGGCGCCGCACACTCGTGGCGGCTCCCGCGCCGGATTCCTCCGCCCCGACGTTAGGAGGCAACCTGTCGACCAGCGAGCGGAACGCGAGCTCGCGGAACAACTCCACGACGGCGTCGCGATCGTAGGCGCCGCGGCGGCAACTGTCGAGATCCAGACGGATCGGCACGTTATCGAAGTCGATGTGCGCCAGTTTCCGGCTGAGGTCGGCATCTGCCTTCCCCTCGATCAAGGCCATCTTGAGTCGCTGCGGCGTCACCTCGTCGATGTGGGCGTAGAGGTTATCCAGCGTCTCGTACTGCCGCAGAGCGCCCACGGCGCCCTTTTCGCCCACGCCCTTCACCCCCGGGATCTCGTCGGACTTGTCGCCGATCAGCGCCTTGAAGTCCACGAGCTGGTCAGGCCGCAACTGGTAGCGTTCGTATACGCTGATGGGGGTGTAGACGATGGTATCGGAGAAGCGCCGGCCCGAAGTCAGCACGGTGATGTTGTCGTTCACCACCTGCAGGATGTCGCGGTCGCCGGTGACGATCAGGCTCGGAACGTCCTGGGCCTCCGCCTGGCGCGCCAGGGCCGCCAGCACGTCGTCGGCCTCGAAGCCCTCCAGCGTCACGATGGGGATGTGCAGCGCGGTCAGGATCTGCTTGATCCGCTCTACCTGGCGGTCAAGCTCGTCGGGCATCCGTTCGCGGTGCGCCTTGTAGCCCGGGTACATGTCGTGGCGATAGGTGCGGCCCACGTCGAACGCCACTGCGATGTACTGCGGATCGTGATCGCGCATCACATTCAGCAGCATGCTGAAGAAGCCGAACACGGCATTGGTCAGCTCGCCCGCGGGCGAGGCAAGATCGGGCGGCAGCGCGTGGAAAGCGCGGAACGCCAGGCTATGGCCGTCGATCAGTACCAGGATACGCTTTGGCATGGCGAGCCGCTATCTCCCCTTCTTGGCCTGCTTCGGGTCCCAATCCTCTACCTTGATCGCGCCGCGGTGCACCAGCCACTTGATCTTCTCCTGCTGGAGGGCGGACTTCGTCATCCGCAGCGACCGGCCCTTGTCGAGCCGCAGCAGCCCGCTGGCCAGTTCCAGCATCAGGTTCTCGTCGCTCACGTTTGTCACGACGACAACTTCGGTCGGCTTCCAGGTAAATGGCTCACGCTTCGCCATATTCAAACACTCCATCCGTACAACAGGGCGCGAGACAAACCGGCGAGCGCGCCGTTCGCCTGGAGCTATTGTAGTGGAGGAGGGGAGGCGAGTCAACGGCGCCTCGTTGCGTCATGGGGTCACGAGCGAGACGCCCCGCCGCCTTCGGCGCTCGCCCGCGCCGAGGCGACGGCCGGCGAGGCCACCGGCATTCCCTGGATGCGCCGCACATTATGGAAATGCGCCGGGATTTGCCGCAAGGCGCTCCGTGTGAGATGATAGGGGGACAGTGTCTTCGCAAACAGGCACTCGAGTCGCGCAGAGAAAGGTGTGTCAGGTGGAGGAAGATATCGACCTGCGCCCGTACATCCGGGCGCTGCTTCATCGCTGGTGGTGGGTGATTGGCCTGGGCGTCGTCGCGGCCGTCCTGGGCTATGCCGGCAGCTTGCTGTCACCGGTCGTCTACGAAGCCTCGTCTGTCGCGCTCATCACGCAGCCGCGCTACCATCTGCAGTTCGATTCTCGTTTTACCACCCAACCGGACGCCACCGCGGAGAAGACGCTCCCCATCCTGGCGACTTCGGACGGGGTTTTGCAGGCCGTCGTGGACGCCTACAACCCACCGCCCGAGGCTAAGATTCTACCCTGGAGCCCGGCCGGCCTCGCTCCGGCCGCCAAGGCCACAGCCGGACGCGAGCCGAGCATGCTGGTGCTGCGGGTGCAGAGCGATCGCCCCAGGCGTCGGCTGCCATTGCCAACCAGTGGGCAGACGTCGTGGTCGAAAAGGGCAAAGCGATCTACTTTGGCGGGGATGAGAACGCTACCCTTGAGGATCAGGCGGCGGAAGCCAGGCGGGTGTTGGACACAGCCAACGCCGAGCTCGCCGAATTCCAGAGCCGCAATAACGCGCGCGCCCTGCAGGCGCAACTCGACGCCCAGGCACGCGCCCAATCAGACTACGTGTCGGCGCAGATCGCCGTCGCCGGTACGGTCCGCGACGTGCAGGCGATGAGGAACAAGCTGGCCAGGCAGCCGGCGGGCCAGCAAGTATCCGCCGCCGACAGCCTGACCGTGTTGATGCTGCAGGCCAGGGTGTTTAATGCCGGCGATTCTCTCCCGCAGCTCCAGATAGGCGGCGGCGAATCGCTGACCGGAATGAGCGGCCAGGAGCAGATCGCGGGCTGGACAGTTTGATCTCCACGCTGCAGACCCGGCCGGCCGAGCTCGAGGCGCAGCGGGCGGCGCTCGAGCCGAAGATTCTGGCACTGCAGAAGGAGCTCCAGGAAGCACAGTCGCGGAGCGTGATGCTCTCGAGTCGCCGGGACATCGCTCAGGAGACCTATAACATCATGTCTCGCAAGCTGGACGAGGCGTTGATTGCATCGCAGGCTGGCAATGCGACGATTCAAGTGGCAAGCTATGCCAGCGCGCCGCTGGCCCCTGTCAGCCCGCGCCCGCTGCGCAACAGCGCCCTGGCCGGAGGGCTGGGGCTGGTATTGGGCGTGATCCTCGTCCTGGCGGTCGAGTGGTGGAAGATGTGCGTCGCCTGACCGGACCCTACCGATCCACACTCCCGTGGCGACTCGCGATACTGGCAGTGGCGTGCGTGGTGCTCGCCCTGGCATTCCTGGCGTGGCGCCCCGTGTCGGCGCTGTATCACATTGAAGCAGGTGGAGCCGCCATGGACCGGGCCCAGGCCTTTCGAGCGGATCAGCCCGCGGCCGGCAACCAGTCATTGGACGAAGCACTGCGCCATTTCCAGCAAGCGGTTGAACTCGGGCCTGCGAATGGCTACGCCTACCGGCGCCTGGGACAGGCCTGGTTGTTGGCCGGGAACAGCGAGGCCGCACGGCAGGCGCTTGGCCGCGCAGCCGAGCTCCGTCCGCACGACCCCCTCGTTCACATCGAGCTAGGGCGCGCCTGGGACGGGTTGGGGCAGGCCGAAAAGGCGGTAGCCGAATTCGAGCAAGGGCGATACGGCCCGGCGACGGATGATGCGATCGTCAACTATCTCAAGCTGGCCGACTGGCGCATTGCCGCCGGAAGCGGAGACGTTGCCCTACCGATGCTGCAGGACAAGGTCCTGCAGTCTCGACCGCCACAGCCTGCCGGCGCTTTACCGGGTGGCGAGCATCTACGAGGGGATGGGCAAGGACGCAGCGGCGTTCGCCGTGCCGGTCCGAGGGCAGATGCAGCACTTCGCCCTGGAAAGCGTGGCGGTACCTTCGTCCACGTTGTTACCCTCATACCTGGCGAACGCGATGCTCTCGCTGGCAGCCGACGGCACCTGGACGCGGGAGACGCTGCTCAACGTGGTGGGCTACCAGGTGTGGCAGTTCGCCGAGGGCGCGCCCGGCCAGGGGACCGAGCAGTTGCTGCAGACGCTGGTGGAGCGCCGGCCCGAGGATCTGGAGCTGCGCTTCTATCTCGCCGAGCTATATCACCGGCGCGGCGACCTGGACCAGGCCGAGGCGAACTACCGGCGCGTGCTCGAGAAGGCGCCCGGGCAACCGGCGGCGATGGCTCGGTTGGGGATGGTGAAGGACGCGGTGGGTGGGGCGCCAGCCGCGCCGGCGCCGGTGGCGGCAGGGTGCGGGCCAGAATCGGATGCGGCCGACCGCGCCGCCGCGGCGAGTCTCTTGGGCGATACCTGTTTCGCAGATCGAGTTGAGCGCGAACCTCCTTCCCACCAGTTCGAATCCCGCTGGGAATGAGGGGCATTGGGCCGGATGGCGCTACAATCACTATCTTGGCGCCGGTGAAAAGGGCGCGCTTTTCGCCAGCGGCATCGACCGCCTCTCGCCAGATGGCCCATCGTTGAGAATAGACACGCTCTGGCGAGAGCAAGCGGAACCCATATCGGGCCCGTACGGCGAGTACGCCAGCGAAATCTTCGTAGCGGAGCCGGGCAAGTATCTGATTACGGTAGACTATTCTCTGAACCGTACCGGCAGAGGAATCGGACTCGTTTTTTGGGGCGAGTATAATATCCCAGCTGGCGCCACGTTACTGCATGCGGATTTGCCGGCGACCGGTGGTCAACGGTCTACGGCACGCCTGCTCGTTGACGGGCCCGCAAACCTGGCTCGCACACGGCTCCTGCTGAGGAATTGGAGCCATGGCACCCTGGTCGTAACCAGAATGTGCGTCAAACAGATCCATATGGCGCAGCCTCGCCAGACATCGGATGGTTCCGGCCGCGTATCTCTCACTTCACAATTGGGAGCTAGAGGGGAATCGACCTACCTCAGTGAGGTCTACTCGCAACAGTCCCTATGCAGACAAATCGTCGTAAGGCCACACTACTCACGCTGGCGGGCGGTACCTTCAACACTGCCGTCGTGTCGATAAGGGCCGTAATTCTCATCCCTCTGTACCTGCATTACATTGGACCTCACCTTTATGGAGCCTGGCTCGCAAGCGGTGATGTCCTGGTTTGGATGCAGGCCATGGATCTTGGGCTAACCAATCTCATGGTACAGAAGGTCGGTGCGGCCTATGGGGGCAAAGACTACAAGAGTGCTGGAGAATGGTTTGCCTCGGGTGTATTGGTGCTCGCAATCGCTTCCCTTCTCATCCTCGTGGTCGGAGCGATACTGTCACGCTTTGTTGCCACCTGGTTCCAGGTTAGCGGACCCGATGCCGCGGAGTTGCAGGGCGCTTTCTTGTTGGGGGTTGTCGCTACCGCTCTAACCCTATTCAACTATAGCTTCATCGGGCTCTCACGAGCCGTTCAGGACACGGCATTCGTAAATGGGGCCCTCGTCGTTTCCACTCTAATTGGTTTCGTCACGTCTCTGGGCTTGCTTGTGGCTGACTTCGGGCTGTGGGCAATCGGCGCAAGCCTCCTGGTTCAGGCATTAATTTCCGTGCTTGGCAGCTTGATCTTTATGCGGCATTACATGACAACCGACATGAGGCAGTATGGCCATGTGCGTGGAACCATACTGAAGCAATATTTGAGGGTCGCGCCCCTGACCGGACTTGGCACGGCCGGTTATGCTATGATCAATCAGAGCCTGACGGTTCTGGCTGCGATAATCATCAGACCTGAAGCTGCCACGGTGCTGAGTCTCACCTCAAAAGCCGCCAACATGGGACGCATCTTGGTTGATAACGTCGCATTTGCCGCATATGGCAGCTTTGCTCACCTCGTGGGATCACCGGAGCGGTCACGGGCGCTGCGCGTGCACGCCGAAATTCGTGCGCTCCGGCTCGCCCTCGCGATCGTGCTGGCAGCGGGCTACCTGGCAGCGAACAGTACCCTCGTCTCTATCTGGGTCGGTCCTGGTCAGTATGGTGGGATGCTTCTCACGTTCTGCTTCGCCCTCGAACTAATCGTTGCGGGAGACTCGTTCCTGGTGAATTATCTGTATAGGGCGTTGGGCCGTGTTGCAGAGGGTTCCGCCGCTCTCTTCCTTGAAGGCATTGTTCGCCTTCCACTGGCTGCGCTGCTGTTGTTTTGGCTGGGCATGCCAGGCGGCGTTGCAGCAGGTGTATTGACTTCGCTGCTCGCTGTGACCATCGTATCGCGGCGAAGTACTCGAGAGATGCTGCAGTACTCAGATGCCGCCGAATCTTCGCCAAAGACGATCTGGCTCCTGAGAATGGCACTTCTTGTGGCAGGCCTGGGAGTCGGTCTGGAATTGAACCACCTACCCTGGACCGTCGTCTTCATCATAGCCGCAGGCCTTGCTTTCGGCGGCGCGTATTTCATGCTCTGGATCGACCCCTTGACCAGAAGCACCCGCGAGATGGTTGCACGGCAGGCATTTCGGTTAGCCTCGACAATTGCAGGCAGGCTGTCGACGAATCGAGGTGCGGGGTAGTGGAGATGCATTTCGGCTCTGGAGAAGATGAAATCAAGCGAATGGGTCGCGAACTGATGCCCGCGATTTCTGTCCCTCATCCACAGTTGGCCAAGAACCCACCGGTGTGGATACGCTTGCTGCCAATTGTATTCTTTGAAGGCTACCTTCTCTTGACGGTGCTGCTGTTTGCCTTCGGCCCTTGGCCGTTTCCAATCTCCAATCCTGATAAGTTGTACTTGTTCCTTGCTGCCGCCCACGCGGCACTATTCGTCGGGTATGTAGTCGGTATGTGCGGCAGGCCGAGGGGGTACAGAGGACCCTGGAAGCTCCGATGGATCTTCGCCGCAAGCGTGCTGGTCAGCCTACTCACACTTCCGCTCACCTCACTTTATCGAACTGGTTCACTAATACCCGATGTCGCCTTGGGGGTGCTGGACCCTGGACGCGCCTATATGGAACGGGGGTTTTCCAGCACAGCTGGCAAGTCATCCGCACCCGTAATCGAGTACGTTCGTATCATCTTTGGGCCTCTCCTGGTGCTTACACTTCCACTGCTCGTCTTCTACTGGAATCGGCTCAGAAGATGGATGCGCATCCTGGGCGTCATCTCGGTCCTTGGGGTGGTGATGATATTTGTGTCGATGGGCACCAATAAAGGCATCTTCGACACAGTACTGTTGATACCGACTCTTGTGATCGCGGGCCACTTCGCGGGTACACTAAAACTGTCGTGGAAGCTGCGAGTTGCCGGTGTAATCGGCAGTGGGGTGCTTCTCGTCTTAGCCATCCTCTTCTTCGGGAACGCCATTCTTGGGCGCCTTTCACGCGCTCCGGCGCCCCTTTCGTTACCGGAGATCGGAATCTCGGCTGATCTCAACAATCCACTGGTGAGGCTGGTCCCCACCCCGCTGCAGATGACGGCCGTCTATCTGACTAGCTATTTGGGCCAGGGATACTACGGCCTGTCTCTGGCTCTCGACGAGCCATTCATCCCCATGTATGGGGTGGGCAATTCGACGTTCCTCTATCGCCAAGCGGCGCGCCTCCTCGGCAACGACGCGATTCTAGACGCCCCTTATCCCGTGAGGCTTTGGGAATACGGTTGGGATGCCTACGGGCATTGGTCCACGATCTACCCATGGATAGCTTCAGACGCATCCTTTCCCGGCACGATCCTCGTCGTTGTCCTGATCGGGTGGTTTTTTGCCCGTTCGTGGCTTGATACGCTGCAAGGCCAAAATCCTTTTGCCGTGGTAGTCTTTGCTCAGTTCGTAATCATGCTCTTTTACTTCTCGGCTAACAATCAACTGCTTCAGTCTGGGGCCGAGTTTACGGGCTCTTATGTTACGCTCTTCCTGTGGCTTGCAACGCGGAAGCGGCTTGGAAGGAGTAAGGCTTCCTGATGAGAATTGCGCTGGTCATATTGACGGGCTTCCCCGGAGGATCTGCCCCGGCGCGCCGAATCCACATGATCGGTAAGGGCCTGGTGAGGTTGGGACACGAAGTACACGTGGTCGTGGCACAGAGGTTCGGGGCCGGGCCACTTGAGGCGGACATTGATGGTATTCGAGTTCACTGGGGTACTATCACAACTGCTGACAAGTGGAACCGGCCGGGTGCAAGATTGGCTGGACGCCGCTCGGTACAACGGCTGATATCGCAATTGGCGCGGCAAGGGCTGGATTGGATATTGCTCTCGAATCCTACGCTCGATGCCGTCTCGCAACTCCTGACCGTGCGACGCTGCGGGGGCCGCGTGGTTGCCATGTACGATGATCTCCGAGCCGATCGCAGACAGCCAACATGGGAAGATCGACTTCGCTTGCTCTGGCTCAGATCGGCCGATCAACTGATACCGCGGCTGACGCACCTGAACCTGGCGATAAGTACGTACCTTGAGCAGCGCATTAATGCCATGGCGCCCTCTACGCCTACGCTGCTACTTCCACCGATTGTCGATCTGTCACTCTTTGCCTGTCGAGAGGATCAAGCTGCGGCATTTCGCTCTCAATACGGACTTGACGGTCACAACGTCATTGGTTACATGGGTACGTTTTGGCAAGTAGACGGAATACGCGTCTTGCTGGAGGCAGCGAGGGTGCTTGCTGCCGAAGGCGAATCGTTCAGGCTTGCCATTAGTGGCACGGCGCATGAAGGTCTGGATTGCGATGATGTTCCTGCGCTCGTAGGGGAGTTCGCCCTTAACGACCTTGTCAAGCAAACGGGATGGCTACCTCTTGAAGAGGTAACTGCAGCTATGGTAGCCGCCGATATACTTGTAGTGCCCAAGCTAGATCATATTGCCAACCGGGCCGGAATGCCGACCAAACTTGCCGAATATCTGGCGGCGGGCCGGCCCATCGTGGCGAGTAATGTGGGTGATATCCCCCTATACTTGGTCGATGGAGAAAACGCCCTCCTCTGCGCGCCTAATGACCCACAGGCTCTGGCTCAGGCGATACGCCGCCTGCTTCATGATCCCGCGCTTCAGAGCGCGTTTGAGCGCTAACGCCGTAGAAGCAGCGGCACGCTTCTTCGACTATCATAAAGTGGTTGGAAAGCTCGAAGAGGAAATGGTGCGGATATCGGCTGCGCGTGCAGGGTGAAGGAACAGAGCTCATGCGTGCAAGTATAGTTGTTCCAACTTACAATCGCGTCAGCACATTGCGACTGACACTCCAGGCGCTGCTCGAGCAATCTGCACCTTCTGACCAGTACGAGATCATTGTCGTTGACGATGCCTCGATAGATGACACTGGTTCGTTTGTTACGTCGTTAGCAGCAGAGAGTAAGCGAATAACATTCATTCGACATCAGACCAATCTCGGCCGTTCAGCAACTCGGAACGATGGGATCAGCGCCGCCCGCAGCGACATCATCATTTTCCTGGACGATGATAACGTGCCCGACGAGTCGTTGGTCGACTGCCACATGAATTACCACGACCGGGCAGGTGACGAGCACATCGCAGTAATGGGTGATGTTAGCTTACCGCCGCATATTCGGAGCGCCAGCAACTTTGCGAGGTACTTAGAGTCCCGTTACCTAGGCCATCGCCCAATTCGACTGAGGTCAAAGTTAGACTACGGCAATTTGCCTTCTCGCTGCTTGGGGACTCTGAATTGCTCGGTTAGAAAGAGTGATTTGGTGAAAGTGGGGATGTTCGATCCCGCCTTCCGGTTTTACGGAGGTGAAGATGAATACCTCGGCTTCTGCTTGAGGCGAGAAGATGTGCGCATCGTTTTTGGTGCTGGAGCGCTGCTCTACCCATTACGACGACTTTTCGCTCGCTCGGTATCGTAGGAAGATGCTCGAGACGGCTGGCACGGGGTACAGGCTGATGATTAGCAAGGCTCCAGGATACTTCGAGCAAACCGAAGCCCGTTTTCTGCTCCCCATTGATTGGAGAGTTGATCCGCCGGGGACCGTTGTCAAGAAGGCGGCCATCCGGCTGCTCGCCAATCGTGGTCTGGTATCCCTGCTCGAGCGATGGGCGGACCGGACCGATAGTCATGAACGTCTCTATTGTTCACGCATCTACCGATTGTTGACTGCCGCGTGGCTGCTGCGAGGGCTTCAAGGGGGAATATCGCAACCCCTAGTGACTTACGATCCCGATCCGCACCACGGTTTGAGCTGATTCGTTACCAAGCGGAAACGGCTCAGTAGTCACATGCTAGCCGCTCCAATACAGAACCAAGGAGAGACTATGTCGATCTTCGCGGATCGAGATCCTGTTGATCACCGGCGGCACCGGCACCTTCGGCAACGCTGTGCTGCGTCGCTTTCTCGAAACGGATATCAAGGAGATCCGCATTTTCAGCCGCGATGAGAAGAAACAAGAGGACATGCGGCTCGGCTACTGCAATCCCAAGCTCAAATTCTACATCGGCGACGTGCGCAACTATGACAGCATCGCCTCGGCGATGGTGGGCGTCGACTACGTCTTCCATGCCGCAGCGCTGAAGCAGGTGCCCTCGTGCGAGTTCTATCCCGCTGGAAGCCCTGCGCACGAACGCGCTGGGCGCCGAGAACGTGCTGAGTGCAGCGATGAACCACGGCGTCCAGCGCGCCATCGTGCTGAGCACCGATAAGGCCGTCTATCCCATCAACGCCATGGGCATCTCCAAGGCGATGATGGAGAAGTTGATGGTCGCCAAAGCGCGCGTTGCCAACGGGTCCGGAACGATCATGTGCGGCACGCGTTACGGCAACGTGATGGCCTCGCGGGGTTCGGTGATCCCCCTGTTTATCAAGCAGATCAAGGAGGGGCAGCCCCTGACGGTGACCGATCCGTGCATGACACGCTACATGATGTCGATCGACGACGCCGTCGACCTGGTGCTTTACGCATACGAGCACGGCAACCCGGGGGACATCTTCGTGCAGAAGGCGCCGGCTGCCACCATCGGCGACCTGGCGTTGGCGCTGAAGCAGCATCTTCCAGGCCGATAATCCGGTCAAGGTCATCGGTACGCGCCACGGCGAGAAGCTGTATGAGACGCTGTTGACACGCGAAGAGCGCGCCAGGGCCGAAGACTGCGGCAACTACTTCCGCGTCCCGGCCGACAATCGCGACCTGAACTACAGCGCCTTCTTTACCGAGGGCAAGGAAGAGGTTTCGAAGCAAGAGGACTACAACTCGCACAACACCCACCGGCTGGATGTCGACGGGTTGGTGGAGTTGCTGCTGCGCCTTGACTACGTGCAGACGGAGCTGTCGACGTGGCGCAAATGAGCACCGTACTGGTAACCGGCGCCGCCGGCTTCATCGGCAAGAATCTGGTGGCGGCGCTGCGCCAGCAGCCGCTGGAGCTGCTGACCTTCGACGTGGCAGATCCTGCTCCCGCGCTGGACGCGCACCTGGAGAAGGCGGAGCTGATCTATCACCTGGCCGGCGTGAACCGGCCGCAGACTGTCGAGGAGTTCGCCTCCGGCAATACAGGCTTCACGGAGCAGATCATCCGCAGGCTCGGCAAGCGCGGACGGGCGCCGGCGATCGTGTTCGCTTCGTCGATACAGGCCGAGCTGGATAATCCCTATGGCGTCAGCAAGCGGGGCGCTGAAGAAGCGCTGGCCGAATACGCACGACAATGCGGCGCCCCTGTCCTCATCTACCGGCTGCCGAACGTCTTTGGCAAGTGGTGCCGGCCGAATTACAACTCGGTCGTTGCGACCTTCTGCCACAACATCGCCCGGGGGCTCGACATTACGATCTCCGACCCGGAGCGGGTGCTCGACCTGATCTACGTAGACGACGTGGTCAACACTCTCGCGACCCTGACCGCGGGGACGGCGGTTTCTGGAGTCCACTACCCGAAGGTAGAGCCGGTTTATCAGATCTCCGTCGGCCGGCTGGCGGAGCTGATCCGCGGTTTTGCTGCGATGCGCAGCGATCTGCGTGTGCCGGACCTATCCGACCGGCTCGTGCGCTGTCTCCACGCGACCTACCTTTCGTATCTCGAGCCGGACAACTTCGCCTACCCTTTGCAGCAGCGGACCGATGCCCGCGGTACGCTGGCGGAGCTCCTCAAGTCGCCGGACTTCGGGCAGATCTTTGTATCGCGCACGCATCCGGGCGTCACGCGGGGCAACCATTATCACCATACCAAGGTGGAGAAGTTCGTCGTGCTCGAAGGCGAGGCGGATCATTCGTTTCCGCCACATTCTGACCGGGGAACTGCTGACTTACGAGGTCAACGGGACGGATTTCAAGGTTGTGGACATCCCGCCCGGCTATACGCACTCGATCGAAAACGTCGGGAGCAGCGAATTGATCGTGCTGTTCTGGGCGAGCGAGCCGTTCAATCCCGCCGCGCCTGACACCTACGCCATGCAGGTGGCCGATGCGTAAGCTAAGAGTGCTGACCGTCGTAGGCACGCGGCCGGAGATCATCCGGCTGTCACGCGTGATGGCGCTGCTCGACCGCGAGACCGAACACATCCTCGTGCACACCGGGCAGAACTACGATTACGAGCTGAACGAGATCTTCTTCCGTGACCTGGAGCTGCGGAAGCCAGACTACTTCCTGGAGGCCGCAGGCGCAGGGCCGGCCGAAACGATCGGCCAGGTAATCGGCCGGATCGATCCGATCCTGGCCGAAACGACGCCCGACGCGTTCCTGGTGCTGGGGGACACGAACAGTTGCCTGGCCGCAATCACCGCCAAGCGGCGCAAGATCCCGGTGTTTCACATGGAGGCGGGCAATCGCTGCTTCGATCAGCGGGTGCCGGAAGAGATCAACCGGAAGATCGTCGATCACATCAGCGACATCAATCTTACCTACAGCAGCATCGCCCGCGAGTACCTGCTCCGCGAGGGCTTCCCCCCGACCGGGTGATCAAGACCGGAAGCCCGATGTACGAGGTGCTGCACTACTACGCCGAGAAGATCCGCTGCTCCGACGTGCTGGAACGCCTGGCGCTGGCCGAGCGCGACTACTTTGTGGTGAGCGCCCACCGGGAAGAAAACATCGACTCGGACGTGCAGTTCGGCCGGCTGGTCGAGGTCCTGAACAGCCTGGCCGAGACGTTACCGGCAAGCCGATCATCGTTTCCACCCATCCGCGGACGCGCAAGCGGCTCGATGCCACCGGCGCCGTTCTGCGCGACGAAGTGCGCCTGCTGAAACCCCTGGGTTTCCTGGACTACGTGAAGCTGCAGACCCACGCCCGGGCGGTACTGTCCGACAGCGGCACGATCACCGAGGAATCGTCGATCCTCAACTTCCCGGCGCTGAACATCCGGGAGGCCCACGAGCGGCCGGAGGGCATGGAAGAGGCCGCCGTCATGATGACGGGCTTGGATATCGAGCGGGTGCACCAGGGTCTGGCCATTCTGGAGAGCCAGGGGCGAGACGGCGACGCAGCCTGCGCCTGGTCGCCGACTATTCAGCGCCGAACGTCTCGGAAAAGGTGTTGCGACTCATCATCAGCTACACCAACTACGTCAATCGCACCGTCTGGAGCCGATAGGATCAGCTATGGATGTGATGAGAGAATGAGAGTCCTGATTCTGTCTCAGTTCTACGCGCCAGAACCCACGAATCTGCTCCCTGGTCTCGCATCAGAGCTCTGCCGCCTCGGCCATCACGTCCAAGTATTGACCGGATTTCCGAATTATCCGTCTGGGACACTTTATCCAGGGTACCGGCTTCGCCCTTGGCAGAAGGAGACTCTTGACGGTGTCCCGGTGGTGAGGACGTTTCTGTACCCCAATCATAGCCGGTCTGCGCTGTTGCGAATCCTCAACTACCTCTCGTTCACCGCGTCAAGTGCGATGCTGGGACCGCTGCAGGCAGATCGCCCCGACGTCATCTTCGTGCTTAGCACGCCGTATACCGTCGGAATTTCTGCCTGGCTGATCAGTCGCATCTGGGGTGTGCCATTCGTGTTCGATGTTCAGGACCTGTGGCCCGAGACTCTCGAGGCAACGGGTATGCTCAGGAGCAGTCTCGCGCTGCGTGTCGTGGGCAGATTGGCACGTTGGGTTTACGATGTTTCTGCGGCCATGATTGTCATTTCTGACGGAATGCGAACGAACCTCATTGCGAAGGGAGTCCCTCCGAGTAAGATCAAGGTGGTATCTAACTGGGTAGACACTGAACTGTATCGTCCCTGCAATGCGGACCCGGACCTCAGCAGGCAGTTGGGGTTAGCCGGTCGCTTCAATGTAGTATTTCGCGGGGAATATGGGCGAAGCACAGGGACTGGAGACAGTTATTGCCGCGGCTGTGGAGCTGCGGGACATCCACACATCCAGTTTGTGTTCGTAGGTGACGGAGTGGCTGAGCCACATCTAAGAAGTCTGGTCGATCGGCTCGGATTGAAGAACGTCCGCTTTCTTGGGCGGTTTCCGGAATCTGCGATCCCATCGATTCTGGCGCTGTCGGACGTACTCCTTGTTCATCTCCGAGACAGTCTGCTCTTTCGGATCACGGTGCCGCACAAGATTCACTCATACCTGGCGTGTGGAAAGCCAATCGTCTGTGCAGTCTCGGGCGATGCAACCGCAATAATAATGGAAAGCTCTTCAGGTGAGGTGTGTCCCCCTGGTGATCCAGTTGCCTTGGCTGGCGCGGTGCAGCATCTCTTCGAGTTACCATCCTCCGAAAGGCAGAAGATGGGTGAAAGGGCAAGACAGGCTGCAGTACAGAAGTATTCTGCGCCGGTGCTGATCAAGAAGATCGAGCAGGTGCTTGAGGATGTCAGCGCAGGCGGAATCGGCGGCAACCGCAGGCGAGCGTCGTCCGCAAGCCGGCCAGGGCATGGACTGTATGCCCGATTCGGAAAGCGTCTGTTCGATCTATGCGTGTCCCTTGTCGCCATCGTCGCGTTCGCTCCGATCATCGCGATTGTTGCGCTGGTGAGCTGGTTGGTAATGGGTAGCCCGATCCTTTTCCGGCACCAGCGACCTGGCTTGCACACGATGCCGTTTCTTGCTGCTAAATTTCCGCACAGATGACTCGAACACCACAAATTCGGAAGGTCATCTGCTGCCAGATGCGAGGCGCCTGACACGTTTGGCCGGTTTTTGAGGTCAACCAGTCTCGACGAACTTCCCGAGCTGTTCAACGTTATCAAGGGAGAGATGAGTCTGGTTGGACCCCGTCCACTGCTCGAAAGGTATTTGTCCTACTACACCGAGGAGGAGAAGCTACGCTTCAACGTGCGGCCTGGAATAACTGGGCTCGCCCAGGTGACCGGCCGCAATGACCTCCCGATGGAACACGCGCGGCGCTGGATGTTCAGTACGTGGAGGACTTGTCGTTGAGGTGTGATGTGAAGATTCTGCTGATGACACTCGAACGAGTGATTTCGCGAGATGGCCTGCGGGTAGATCCGGCGGCGACCATGCTCGATTTCATCGGAGCGGCGGCAAGCGTCGCTCAACCGAATGGATGATCCGAGCGAATGACCCAATCCGAAGCCCATTCGTGGAGCTTACGCCCGGCTGTCGGCGCTGATGCCGAGGCGATCTATGCCCTTAAGCTTGAGGCCTTTGGTCGCACATCGCTCCTCTACACGATATACCAGGCACCGCAATCGGTCCGCTACATTCGGGCTCTGATTGAACAAGGTCCCGAGGTCACCGGCCAGTGGTTCTCACAGCGACCTCGAGGGGCGAGGTGATCGGGTACTACCATGCAGTGAAGTCCAATCATCAGTTCTTCCTCAACTATATTGCCGTGGGACTGCGTGGCGTGGCGAAGGGATTGGAAAGGGATTGCTGATACGGTTTGAAGAAACAGGCCGGCTAGGTGGGTGCACACGATTCGGACTAGATGTGCTCGCCAGCGAGCGCGTGGCGACATGGTATCTGGCGCAGGGATACCGACTGCAGTCAGCCAGTTACATTGCCCGGTTATCAACCAATGATTTGTCAATCTTCACACCATGCCCTGCAATATGTGACGCACAAGAGCTTCGAGAGCAGCTCGAAGCCGAACGAGATCTAGGCTTTGGCAAGGTGGAGTGTACTATTGGGGCTAGCAGTGTAACAGTGGGCCTGATCGGGGGGCATACGCTCAAACTATTGTCGTATGACGGAGTCGCCCTCGAAGACGTTCTTGGCGGGCTCCCCAGGCTTTTCGGCCCTGAGCGCTTTGCCCTGGTTGTCCCCAATTTGCAGGCTATTCCTCCCGGGTTGGCCCGTGCTCAGTCATGAACGACCTCTGCGGCTCGTGAAGACCCCAGGGGAGGCGTAGCGTGGGCGAGCTGCTGGTTCTGGACGCGAATGTTGGCAGTGAGCGCTGCGCCTGGCTCGACCATTGGCACCGGTGGCCAGAACGCGAGGTCAGCGCTCACCCCGATTACGTGCGGCTCTTCACCAGGTCCTGCGATCGTGCCATGTGCGCTGTGATGGAGGATGTAGGTGGCTGCGTGCTGTTTCCGTTTATCCTCCGCCCGTTGGCGGCTGAGCCCTGGACTTGCGCCGGCACATCAAGCTGCGACATTATCACGCCCTATGGTTATGGGGGGCCGTTCGCTTACGGGCGACCCGACGCGGGCGCTTTCTGGTCGCAACTGGAACGTTGGGCGAATCAAGCGAACGTTGTTTCGGCATTCGCTCGTCGCGCTCTTTCCGAGCAGATGATCCCTTTTGCCGGAACGGTCGAATTCAGCAGGTCCAATATCGTACGCCGGCTAGATCTTGACGACGAGGCGATCTGGCTGGACTACGAATACAAAGTCCGGAAGAACGTGAACAAGGCACGGCGCTGCGGTCTCGAGGTGGAAATCGATCTGGAGGCGAACCGCCTGGATGATTTTCTGAACGTGTATTACGCTACCATGGACCGGCGCAACGCACAGGACCAGTATCACTTCCCTGCCAGCCTGTTCCGTAGTATAGTCCAGGACTTGCGTGGGCACTTCGCCTTCTTCCACACCCTGCACGACGGATTGGTCGTCTCAAGTGAGTTGGTGCTCGTATCGGCGCAGTACGTATATTCCTTCCTGGGCGGCACCCTGACGCGAGGAATTCGCCTACCGTCCAAATGACCTGCTCAAGCATGCGATCATCGGCTGGGCAAGGTCAAACGGCAAGAGAGCGTATATCCTCGGTGGTGGATACCAGGAACAGGACGGTATCTTTCGATACAAGCTATCTTTCGCGCCAAACGGCACCGTTCCATTCAGGGTTGGCAAGTGTATTTTTGACGAGCACGGGTACCGGGAGTTGCTACGGCAGCGTGCGTCGTGGGAGTCGACGCGGGCTGCCAGTGGGAACCGGTGAACGAGTACTTCCCGTCTTATCGCGGCTGACGGTCTTTCGCGCAAAGGGCAAGACAATGTTGAAACCAATCTCAGTTCCGATGTCCTCACCCGATATCACCCCGGAAGATATCCAGTCCGTCCGGCTGTGCTGCATACGCCCTATCTCAGCATCGGTCCTCGCATCGCTGAGTTCGAGGAGCGATTCGCGGCCTACGCCGGCACCCGCCACGCAGTGGGCAGTCTCCAGTGGCACGGCCGGGCTGCACCTGGCGATTCATGCCGCGGGCGTGGGGCCGGGGGACCTGGTGGTGACGACCCCGTTCTCCTTCGTGTCCTCGGCCAACTGCATCCTCTACGAACGGGGGGTCCCCGTCTTTGTGGATATCGAGCCGCACACGCTGAACCTCGACCCGGCCCAGGTGGCCCAGCGCGGTTGACGATCTGAGCGATGATGGAGACGCGGCGCAGACGTGGCTTCCGCGGCAGGTTGACGGCGCGCCCGACACTCCACCCCGGGCCAGCCCAAGGCCATCTGCCGGTCGACGTCTTCGGCCAGCCGGCGGACTATGACCTGATCCGGCCGGTTGCCAAGATCGGCATGGCTGGCCGTGATCGAAGACGCCTGCGAGGCGATCGGCGCGGAGTATAAAGGACGCAAGGCCGGCACTCTGGGCGACGTCGCCGTTTTCGCCTTTTACCCCAACAAGCAGATGACCACCGGCGAGGGTGCGATGCTGGTCACCGATGACGATGACTGGGACGCGGCTCTTCCGCAGCCTGCGAAACCAGGGGCGCGACGAAAACGGAACCTGGCTGAATCACGTCCGCCTGGGCTACAATTACCGGCTCGACGAAATGAGCGCCGCGCTGGGGGTAACGCAGTTGGCACGGATCGAAGAGCTGTTACGCAAGCGTGAAGGCGTGGCCCACATGTACGACCAGCGGCTGGCGGGAATGCCGGGCGTCTCCCGGCCCTGCCTGGCGCCCACCACCACTCGCCCATCGTGGTTTATCTATGTCATCCGCCTGGCGCCAGAAATCGACCGAAACCGGCTGATCGCCGGACTCGAGGAGCAAGGTGTCCCGGCACGGCCCGTACTTTGCGCCGATCCACCTCCAGTCTTTCTACCGTGAGCGTTTTGGTTACCGTGAAGGCGATTTTCCTGTCACAGAGGCTGTGGCGCGCTTCCACGCTGGCCCTACCGTTCTCCGGGATCATGACGGAGCAGCAGGTCGCATATGTTTGCGAGACGCTTAGGGCAGTCGCTGTAAGGCGCTGCGCCTGTTCAGACAGGCGATGAGTCAATGAATCAGACACTGAATCCAGCGAAACTCCCGCCGGTCCGCAATCGGCTATTTCCTCCTCGCAGACTGCTGCTGATCCCCCTGGCGGTCGGCGCTCAGTTTCCTGCTCCGGCTGGATGCGCACGGATGGTGCGACCTACGTCCGAACCATGATGGTCTTTGCGGTGCTGGCTGTGGTCGTCAAGCCGCCGATCTTCTATTTCTTTGGCCTGTACCGCCGGTTGTGGCGCTATGCGAACGCCAGGGATCTGGTCACCATTGCGCTGGCGACGCTTACCGGAACGGCAGTCGTGACGCTGCTCACTTACTCGCCTGCCTCAATGTTTTGGACCTTTACCCCACTCCCGCGTTCGATCCCGTTCCTGGATTGGCTCGTGAGTCTCGCACTGGTGGGCGGAGTCCGTTTTTCCATCAAATTTGCTACCGATATGTCTCTCCGCCGCCGTTTGGAGAGGCGCACCCGCCGAGGACGGGCGATCACGGGTGAAGCGGTGCTGGTCATGGGAGCCGGCGACGCCGGTGCCATGATCGTGCGCGAGATGCAGGCAAATCCCGGGCTGGGGTTCCTGCCGGTTGGCCTGCTGGACGACAACCGGGCAAAGATCGGCAAGACCATCTATGGCGTAAACGTGCAGGGCACTCGCGAGGATATCCCCCGGCTGGTTCGAGAGGAGCGGGTGGACGAGATCGATCATTGCCATGCCCACCGCGCCCGGCCTGGCGATCCGGGATATCGTGGCATTATGCCAGGCAGCGGGCGTCGCGTGCCGGACAATACCGGGCATCTACGAGCTGATCTGCGGCCAGGTGAGCGTCAGCCAGGTACGCGAGGTGCGCATCGAGGACCTGCTGCGGCGCGATCCGGTACGGATGGATTGTGAAAGGGCCGATCATTTCCTCGCGAACGGCGTGGTCCTGGTCACCGGCGCCGGCGGTTCCATTGGCTCGGAGCTGTGCCGGCAGATCGCGCAATACCGCCCACGCCAGCTGCTGCTGCTTGGCCATGGCGAAAACAGCATTTACGGCGCCCTGGGCGAGTTACGCAGCAAGTTCCCGCAACTCTGCCGGTGAACCGCTTATCGCCGACGTCCGGGATCTGGATCGGATGACGGAGATCATGGCCCGGTTCCGGCCCGAGATCGTTTTTCACGCAGCGGCTCATAAGCACGTGCCACTGATGGAGACCAACGTGGCCGAAGCCGTCATGAACAACGTCTTCGGCATCCGCAATCTGCTACAGGCGGCGGAGACCGGCGGCGTCTCGCGCTTTGTTCTGGTCTCGAGTGACAAGGCCGTCAACCCGACGAGCGTGATGGGGGCCACCAAGCGGATTGCCGAGCTGCTGGTGCAGGATGCCGCCAGGCGCACCGGCTGCGCCTACGTGGCGGTACGGTTCGGCAATGTGCTGGGCAGCCGGGGGAGCGTGGTTCCGCTATTCCAGCAGCAGATTGCCGCCGGCGGGCCGGTGACGGTCACCCACCCTGAGATGCAGACGTTACTTCATGACCATCCCGGAAGCAGCTCAGCTCATTATCGAAGCGGCGCTGGCGGGACAAGGCGGCGAGGTGTTTGTCCTGGACATGGGTGAACCGGTCCGCCTTGTCGACCTGGCAACGGATCTGATCCGCCTTTCCGGGCTGACGCCGGGACGCGACATCGAGATCACCTTCACCGGTCCCCGGCCGGCCGAGAAACTGAGCTGAACGCCTGTTCGCCGAAGGGGAAGTGCCCCGTCCCACCCGCCACAGCAAGATCCTCGTGGCGCAGGGAAACGGCGCCATGGGACAGTGGCACACTCTCGCGGCGATCTGAAGAGCTTGGAACTGGCGGCCAGGGAAGGAGATCCCGACACGCATCTATGCCAGGATGCAGGAGATTGTGCCTGAATACACGCCTCCCGGATTCCAGCACGCTGAAGTGCTAGACTTAGAGGTCGGAGGCTGGGGGAACGTGAAGCTCGGGCTCGTGGACTAAAGGATAGACGCCACTGGCTGCTTGCTTTTGCTGGGCCTGGCTCTGGTGCGCGGGCTGATCTACGCCGTCGGTGACGCCGCCCTGGCAGGCTCCCGACGAGACCGGCCATTTCGAATATGCCTGGCTTATTGCGCACCAGGGCCGGCTGCCTTCGCAAGACGACCTGTCTCCGGCCTTTGAGGGCGAGCTGCTGGCTTCGCTGTATGAGTGGCGTTACGGCGAGTTCACCGGGCGCCCTCTCCCGGCGATCATGCCCAGCCCGGATCGACGATTTGCCGGCCGAACGTATTCGCACGCACTTCGACGGACCGTGCTGGCCGGGCGCTTTTCGCTCGCCTATTTGTGGCAGGCGCTGTTCCTGCTGCCCGTGCGCGGCCAGGAGCTGGCCCTCCAACTGCTCGATGGCCCGCTTCTCTTCGGTACTGCTGAACCTGGGCATTGTCTGGCTGGCTTTCCGCATATTCTGCGAGATCATGCCTGCTCGCCGCAAGATCGCCTTCGCGATGGCGCTGGTCGTCGTCCTGATGCCACAGCACACATTTATCAACAGCACAGTGGGCGATGGACCGCTCGCAGAGTTTATGGCCTGCGCGGTCCTGTACGGCTGGGTACGCCTCTTCCGCACGGGGGCGCGATGTTGCCGGGATCCTCGCGATTGCCTCCGGGCACGTTGCTCGGCCGTCCTGAGCAAAGCCACGGCCATCTTCCTGGTCCCTCTGGACGCTGGGCTGGCCCTGTGGTGGCTGCTCCGCCAGCGCCGGCAGCGCTGGAGCCGGCGCCGCCTCGCCTACCTGGGTATCGGCGTGGCTGGCGGTGGGCGTCGGCGCATGGGTCTGGAGCGGCCATTCTGCCGCCGGGGCCTCACGCTCGGCGTCGATCCAGGCCGCGGCTGTCTGCCCCCGAGCTGGCTGATGGTGGATGCCCGTGGGATTACCTTCGGCCAGGCGCTGCTTGCCAGTCACGACAGCTTTTGGGCCTATTTTGGCTGGATGGCCGTGCCGGTCAGCCCCAGATGGTATGGGGCAATTCTGCTACTGACCGCATGGCGGCGCTAGGCTGGCTGATCGGAACAAGGATGAGCAGGAGCCTCCCGCATGGGCGCGCGATCATGATGGGGGCAGCATTCCTGACCGCGTTTGGCCTGTTTGTCTGGGCAGCGCTGCTGTCGCCCAGCTCCGGCTACTACCAGTATCAGGGCCGCTATCTCTTCCCGGCCGTGATCCCGTTTGCCTTCCTGCTGGTTGGCGGCTGGCTGAAGCTGTACCGGCGCGGCGACAGAATTGTGTTGTTCGCTGGCGTGCTGTTCCTGGCCGTGTTCGATGCATGGTCCGTTGATCGGGTATATCATACCCTATTTCTATTATCGTTAGGAGGGAGAAGCATGAGGAAGAAGAGCTTTCATGGCCATCGGCGGTCCTGGCGACACTCTTGCTGGTGTTGGCGTTTGTGACCCTGATGGGGTGCCAGGCGTGCGGCCGGTGCAAGATCGGCGTTCTGGCCGCGGTCGCGAACCCAGCAGTCTGAGGTCGCTGTCTCGTCCTGCACGAACCAGGCAGCGAGTCGGGAGTTACACTGTGACGCTGCCCGCCGTGTCCCGCTACTACGATCCCAGCTACGTGTCCCGTTCGGCGATCGTGATGTACGGCGGTGTCGTACGATGCAGCCGGCTTGCAGGCGGTGAAGGCAGGCAGGCGCGAAATCGGCGACCACGATGCTTGTATTGGTCGGCGATCCAGCCCACCAGGGAGGCAGCCCCAATTGGTCGGCCTTCGACACCACAGCCCAGAATGCCCAGGCGGCCGGGATGGACCTGTTCGTGCTGTTCACCGGCAATCCGAGCTGGGCGGCGGAGTATCCCGGCGGCCCCGTGACCGATACGCAACATCTGGTCAGCTTCGTGACTTCGATGGCGGAGCGCTACGATTGTGATGGACTAGAACGACGCGCCGGGCAATCCGTGCATTCGCTACTGGTCTTTCTATGCCGAACCCGACAACGGCTGACGCGGTCGCCAGCGCACGGAGGCAAAGGGTTGTGGGGTCACAACGGCGCCGGATACGCCGCCATGCTGACCCGACGATCTCGCCGGCGATCCATGCGGCCGATCCGCAGGCGAAGGTGCTGATCGGCGGGCTGGCCTATGACGCCTTCGAGCCTGGCGGACCCTTTGTGCGTTCGTTCCTGGGCGATACCCTGGCGGCGCTGAAGGCCTAATCCGGGTGGGGCCGCGGCCTATCTCGATGCGGTGGCCTTTCATTACTATCCGATCTCGCCCGAGTGGGCCGAGCATCCGCGAGAAGGCACTGGAGATCCGCGGGATCATGGCCAGCCACGGCGCGGGCAGCCTGCCGCTGCTCTCGCCGGAGATGGGTTACTGGAGCAGCCCCAAGTGGGGGTCGAGTGAACCAGGGCCAGGCGTATGTGGCTGGTGCAGAACTACGTGAAGGGGCCTCTCCGTAGATATCCGGTTATTATCCTGGTACAAAGTCTTTGACGACGCCGTTGTCCAGCACGGAAGACGCCGCTCCAGACAGGACGGCGGGACTTGCTGCGGGTGGACGGCACGCCCAAGCCCTCCTACCACGCCTACCGACGATGACCCGTGAGCTGGCGCATGGCACGCTACGTGCGGCCATACCAGGCCAGCCGGCGTCGAAGGATACGTGTTCACCACGGCTGCGGGCCAGCAGAAGATCGTGCTGTGGAGCAAGGGCGGCACTGGTGCGCGTCACCTTCCCTTATCCATCTGCGCCTGCGTGACGCTGACCGGCGATCGCGGAGTATGACATCTGGGACAACCAGCTCGCAACCCGGCGCGCCGGGCGACGTGGATGGCGGGATCCCTGGCCAGATCGCGCTGGAACTCTATGAGAACCAACCGGTGTACGTCGAACGGAAGTAACGCATGCGTAGTCTGGCTAGCCGGCTGGGCCCGCTTCTCGTCCTCGGACTGGCGCCTGGGGCTGGTTCTTCTCTTGGGGTACCAGGCGGCCGCAAATCCCGTTCGGCCAGACCGCGCCTGAGGACGGTTCTCAGGAGGTGCGGGGCCGCAGCACGGTGGGGCAGACCTTTGTCGCGCCTTTGATGGGCTGTCCCGCGTTGACCTGTACCTGAGTCCCGGCGGGCGTACCTAACAACGAGGACGTGCTCTTCCACCTGTCGAGCCGGGCCGGATGCCACGAAGACTTGAGATCCGCCACGGTCAACGGCTCACCGGCTCAGCAGTGACGGCTGGGTCCAATTTGAGTTCGCGCCGGTCCCGGATTCCGGCGGCAAGCGCTACTACCTCTGCTCGAATCGCCCACATCCACACGCAGGTAGACGCGCTCGACTGCATTTCGCTCGCGTGCGGGATCGCTATCGCGATGGGGTCTACTACCGGGACGGTGCACCTGCCGGTGGGGATCTCGCTTTTCAAGTGCAGGCCCAAACGGATCTGCTGGCCTGGCTGCGGGGCGTGAGCCGTCTTCTGGCCCAAGACAAACCCACGTTCTCGGGCCACCCGGCGTTCTACGCCGTACTTACCGCCGGCTACCTGATCGTTCTTTGCGCCGCGTTGGGCTTCCTTGCACACGGGGAACCTGAAGAGGGTAACCCCTGACTTTCATTCGCCTCCCAAAATGCTATAATCCTCCCGACGCCGGCGCAACCCGGCGCATCTCAATTCCGGTCAGGTCGCATGGCCGACGATTTTGTCCATCTGCACGTCCACTCCGAATACTCGCTGCTCGACGGGCTGGGCCGCATCAGGGCAGTTGGCGAAGCGCGCGGCCGAGCTGGGGCAGCCGGCGCTGGCGCTGACCGACCACGGCGTGATGCACGGCGCGGTCGAGTTCTCGCGGGCCTGCCGGGGCGGGCGTCAAGCCGCTGATCGGCGTGGAGGCCTACCTGACGGCCGTACGGCCGGCCGATGGGCGGGCGCGACCCGGAGCTCGACAAGCAGCACTACCATCTGCTGCTGCTGGCCGAGAACATGACGGGCTACCGCAACCTGCTCAAGATCTGCACCGCATGCCCAGCTGGACGGCTACTACTACCGGCCGCGCATCGACCACGACTTCCTGGCCAAACACGCCGAAGGGCTGATCTGCACGTCGGGCTGCCTGGCCGCCGAAGTGCCCTAGCTGCTCAAGCAGGGCAAGGAGAGCGAGGCCCTCGAACGGCTGCAGCTGGTATCGCGATGTCTTCGGCCCGGAGCGCTGGTACGTCGAGTTGCAGGAACACGCCATCCCGGAGCTGATCCAGGTCAACAAGAGCTTGGTGCCTTGGGCCGACAACTTTGACCTGCCGCTGGTCGTCACCAACGACGTGCACTACGTGCGCGAGGAGGATGCCGGCCCGCACGACGTGCTGCTGTGCGTGCAGACCGGCGTCGCTGTGACGCAGCAGAACCGCATGCGCATGAGCGACGGCAGCTACTTCCTCAAGAGCCGCGCGCAGATGCGGCAGACCTTCCGCCCCTGACCGATCTGCCGGACAGCGCCTTCACCAACACGCTGAGGATCGCCGAGATGTGCGACGTCGACCTGGAGGACCAACAGTACCACCTGCCCGACATCACCATCCCGAGGGCTACACCTACGAGACCTACCTGCGCCACCTGACCGAGGAAGGTCTGCAGCGGCGCTACGGGGAGCGTGCCGACGATCCGGTCGTGCAGCAGCGCAAGGAGCACGAGCTGCAGATCATCCACGAGATGGGCTTCGACATCTACTTCCTGATCGTCTGGGACCTGTGCAACTTCGCCCGCAGCCGCAACATCTGGTGGAACGTGCGCGGCTCCGGCGCCGGCTCGCTCGTCGCCTACGCCATCGGCATCACCAACCTCGACCCGCTGAGGAACAAGCTGATCTTCGAGCGCTTCCTGAACCCCGGCCGTGTCACCATGCCCGACTTCGACCTGGACTTCCCGGACGACCAGCGTGAAGAGATGATCCGCTACACGGTCGAGAAGTACGGCGCGGACCAGGTGGCCCAGATCGTCACCTTCGGCCGGATGAAGGCGCGCGGCCGCCGTGCGCGACGTGGGCCGCGCGCATGGACGTGCCGCTGCCGATGTGGACCGCATCGCCAAGCTGATCCCCGCCATCCCCGGCAAGCCGGTGACGATCCAGGACGTGCCTGACCGAGGGGCACGAGTTCTACACGGCCGAGCTCGACGCAGCTCTACGAGGCCGAGGCAGTACGTCAGGAGCTGCTGGACACCGCCAGCAAGCTGGAAGGGGTGGCGCGCCACGCGTCGATCCATGCCGCCGCCGTGATCGTGGCCGACCAGCCGTTGACCACCTACGTGCCGCTGATGCGCCCGCAGAAGTCGGCAGTCACCGAGAAGATCACGCAGTACGAGTTCCCGATCCTGGAGTCGATCGGCCTGCTCAAGGTCGACTTCCTGGGGCTGGCACGCTGACGCTCATGCGCGAGGCGGCGCGGCTGATCAAGGAGCGGCACGGCATCGAGTACACGCTGGACAACATCCCCTTCGACGAAGCCAGTGCATCTACGAGCTGCTCCCAGCGGGCGATGTGAGCGGCGTGTTCCAGGTGGAAGGCGCGGGCATGCGCCGCGTGCTGATGGAGATGAAGCCCGAGCAGTTCGAGCACATCGTCGCCGCGATCTCGCTTTACCGCCCCGGCCCGATGGAGTACATCCCCGACTACATCAAGGTGCTGCACAAGGAGCAGAAACCGCACTATCCCCACAAGATCCTGGCGCCGATCCTGGAAGAGACGATGGGGGTTTGTGTCAGCGGCGATGCCCTGGTCACCGACGCCGGCACCGGCCGGCGCTACCGGTTGGACGAGCTGAAGGATCACGCGCCGGGCATCCGCGTGCAGGGGATTGACGAGCACGGATGCGTGTCGACCGGACGCGTAAGCCGCTGGATTGACAGCGGCCATAAGCCCGTCTTCGCCGTCACGCTGCGAAACGGCGCCAGCATCAAAGTCACATCGGATCACCGCCTGTTGACGGAATGCGGCTGGCGCCCACTCAGTGACCTCAAGCCCGGCGACTACATTGGAACACCCCCGCACCTCGTCGCAGAAGGCACGGGCAGCCCCTGCGACCGGCGAAGACTGCGTGTGCTGGCGTATCTGATTGCTGATGGCAGCCTGACAAGCGGCACGATGGCCGACTTTGTCTCAAAAGATGCTGGCATGCTAGCCGAGTACGCGCGCTGCCTGGAGGCGTTCGACAACGTCTCGGCAAGCTACGTCGAGCAGGTCCGGAACGTGACGAGGATTGGGGCAGCAAAGGCCTCACGCGGGAACGCGGGGTACAGCACGCCCAACAATCTGCTTCAGTGGCTGCGCGAGCTGGGATTAAAATATCCCCCCGGAACTAAACCCGGTGGCGCCGGCAGCCGCGACAAGTTCGTCCCGGAATTCGTGTTTGAGCTCCGCCAGATGACATCGCCTTCTTCCTCGCGTCTTTGTGGGATGGCGACGGATACATGGGTACGAGGTTGTGCCACTACCGCACTGTATCGCGCCGCCTCGCCGAAGACGTGCAGCAGCTGCTCCTGCGCCTGGGCATACAGGCGACCATTCATACCAGCCACTATGAGACCTGGCGCGGCAATGTGGCCCCTGTGAATCGCCCCAGCTACCAGGTAACGGTTTACGACACGGCCCGACTGGCGGCGCTTCTGCAGCTGCACATGATCTCTCGCAAGCGCATGGTGGAATGCCGGGGAGTAGCAGCTCCTACCATTGCACGCAGCCCATTCATGGCAGAACTCGCGCATGCGTGGCCGGGAAGCCAAAAGGGGCTCATGCGCCTGCATGGCTTTGACAGGCAGCACTTCCGAACAGCGCACCGAGAGCGGGAGCGAATCCCCGCTCGTGTGGTAGAGCGGGTGGCCCACGAGCTCGAGATGCCGGCGACCGCACACAATCTCAACACGGTGTGGCAAAAGATCGTTTCGATTGAGCCGGCCGGGGTTGAGCATGTCTATGACCTTACAGTTGAAGACCTGCACAGCTTCGTCGCTAACGGGATAATCGTTCACAACTGCGTTTATCAGGAACAAGTGATTCAGATCCTCACCGACATCGCCGGGTACAGCGCCGGGGAGGCGGACCTGGTGCGGCGCGGTATCAGCAAGAAAGCCAGGAAGGTGCTGGACGAACATCGGGAGGTGTTCGCCCAGGGGTCGGCGCGGGTCTCTAACCTGACGCGCGGGGAAGCGGACACCATCTGGGACGCCCTGATGGGCTTCGCTCGCTACGGCTTCAACCGGGCCCACGCGGCCGACTATGCCGTGATCGTCGCCCAGACGGCCTTCATGAAAGCGATGTACCCGGCAGAGTACATGGCCGCCCTGCTGACCATCGAGCGGCACGACACCGAGAAGGTCGGCGTGCTGATCGCCGAATGCCGGCGCATGGGGCTCGAGGTACTCCCACCAGATATCAACGTCAGCTCCAACGGCTTCACGATCGAGCAGCTACCCCCCAGCCGCGCCGCATTGCGGCAGCTCACCACCTACCGGTTCCCCCTCCCCGAGGGGATGGCCATCCGGATGGGGCTGGACGCGATCAAGAATGTGGGGGAAGGGGCGATCGAGCTGATCCTGAAAGCGCGCGGCGACCGGGCGTTCGCTTCCCTGGAGGAGTTCGCCGATCGCACGGATCTGCGACAGGTCAATCGCCGGGTGCTCGAGTGCCTGGTGAAGGTAGGCGCGCTCGATTGCTGGGGCCCGCGCGAGAAGCTGTTGGCCGCCATCGACCGAATCATCGGCCGCAGCGCCAGCGCATACGAAGCCGCCGAGATCGGACAGATGAGCCTGTTCGGCGGGCCCGACGACACGAGCCAGGACAGTGGCGGTTTGCTCGAGAACATGAACGGCATCAAGCCACTCAATGCCAAAGAGACGCTCGAGTGGGAGAAGGAGCTGGTCGGAGTCTACGTCTCGGCGCATCCATTGCAGCGCATGACGGTAGACCTGGCGCAGGTAGTCACGCACCAGTGCATCGACATCACCGAGGAGATCGCCAAGACACCGGTGGTGATTGCCGGCATGATCACGGACGTGCGGACCATCACCACGAAGAAGGGCGACACGATGGCGTTTGTGCGCCTGGAGGACCTGCAGGGCGCGACCGAGATCACCGTCTTCCCGTCGGTCCTGAAGGAAACCCGAGCCTTGTGGGTTCCGGAAAAAATCGTGATCGTGCGCGGAAAAGTCGATGCCCGTAACGGGCGGGCGGGGATCATCGCCGAAGGCGTGCAGGACTACGTAGAGGGGCGGGCGGTGATCGACGACACCACGTCGGTTCACTATCGTTATCACAACGGCCAGCTTCCGTCGCGGCCGCAAACGCGCCACCGGGTCGATCCGGAAGAGGGGCCTTACGACCTGGATGAGGAGAACGGAGCGGCGACGGACGACGCCAACCCGTTTGCCGGCGAGCAGCCCGGCTGGGAGGACGGCGATCCGGCTGCAGCCGTCGAGCAGCCCGCGCCACCGCCGGCGGCACGCGCCGTACGCAACGGTCACCCGGCGGCGTATTCCGCGGCAAAGGAAGGCACAAAGTCCGCCGTCACACCGCCGGGCCGTACATCCGGCAAGCCGGAGCAAAAGGGCAAACCCGCTCCGGCACCGGCGCCTGCTGAGGAACCCAGCGCCCCGCGCCTGCTGCGCATCCCGTTCTCGCGCTCGTCGAGCATCGAGGATGACCGGCGCCGGCTGGGGCAATTGCTGGCCATCCTGGGGCGCTACCCCGGCGAAGATGGGTTCCAGGTAGTTGTGGAAGCCAGCGACGGCATGCGCTACGAGTTGGACTTCCCGAACATCCGCATCGACGTCTGTCCCCAGCTTGAGGCAGAGATCAGCCAGTGGCGCGGGAGCAATTGACCGGTTGGCGTGGTGACCTGATGCCGGCACATCTCGGGCGGCAACGCCTGAGATATGCAGGCGAGGCAGCTCCGGCAGCCGTTTTTCGACAGTGATGGCGGCTGCATCCTCACCCCACGCCCGAGCTTCGCACCAGTAGCGTGCCGGCCTGTCCAGAAGACATGACGGCCCTTCCCACAAAAGCACCCGCACGTCCGTTGCTTCCTTAAGGTGGCGGCCCTGCCTTGTTACAGGGTCACCAGATCACTCCGCGACCTGCTTACGGATCACACCGGCGACACTAACGATTCCACCAGACCACTCCTTGCTATCGACTATCTTAAATGGCCAACTACTTGCCATATGCTTTGTCGGTTATGGCTATAGTCGCTTTTGTTCTGGAGTGCTATAGTCGTCAATGTAAGCGAGGTTCCGATCCTCACGCATGTTACCGCTTCGCTTCTGACTCAATCCCATTTCTTCTTTGGTATTTGCTCAAGGAGGTCATCCAATGCCGAACGACCGCGACGTTGTCATCGCATCTGCTTGCCGGACAGCCATCGGGAACTTCAACGGGACGCTGTCCGACCTCACCCCTGGAAAGCTTGGCGCCATTGCAATTCGTGAAGCCATCGCACGCGCCCAGATCACGGCGGACCAGGTGGACGAAGTATTGATGGGCTGCATCCTGACTGCCGGGATGGGGCAGGGCGTAGCCCGCCAGGCCGCCGTAGAGGCCGGTGTCCCGGTCGAGTCACCGGCTATCACCGTCAACATGCTGTGCGGTTCTGGCATGAAGGCCGTCATGCTGGCAGCGCAGGCAATCATGCTGGGTGACGCCGACATCATCGTCGCCGGCGGCGTCGAGAGCATGTCCCAGTCGCCATTCGTGGTGCAGGGCGCACGCAAGGGCCTGAAGATGGGCGGCACGCAGCTGCAGGACACGATGATCGTGGATGCACTGACCGACTACTTCAACGGATATCACATGGGCATCACGGCTGAGAATCTGGCCGAGAAGTACGGGATCAGCCGCGAAGAGCAAGACAAGTTCTCATGCTGGAGCCAGAATAAGGCCGAGGCAGCCATCAAGGGTGGTTGCTTCGTGGAAGAGATCGTGCCGGTCGAGATCCCGCAGCGGAAGGGCCCGCCGCTGGTCTTCGCACAGGACGAGTTCCCCCGCTTCGGCTGCACAGCGGAAGCGCTGGCCAAATTGAAGCCGGCTTTCAAGGCCGATGGCACGGTGACGGCGGGCAACGCCTCGGGCATCAACGACGGCGCGGCCGCCCTGGTAATCATGAGCCGCCGCCGGGCGCAGGACCTGAACCTCACGCCGATGGCCACCATTCGCGCCTACGGCGAGGGTGGTGTGGATCCGGCGATCATGGGCGTTGGCCCGGTACCGGCCAGCCGCCTTGCGCTGAAGCGCGCCGGGCTGACGGTGGCCGATCTGGAGCTGGTTGAGGCCAACGAGGCATTTGCTGCCCAGTCCCTGGCGGTAGGCCGGGAGATGCAGTGGCCCGAGGACAAGCTGAACGTGAACGGCGGCGCCATCGCCCTTGGCCATCCCGTTGGCGCCAGTGGCGCACGAATCATGACGACGCTGCTGTACGAGATGCGCCGGCGTGACGTGAATCTCGGCCTGGCAACATTGTGCATCGGCGGCGGCATGGGCACTGCCGTCGTACTCGAACGTAACTAGGCAACGTGGCCAACAGGTCATCATTGAGGAGGACATATGCCTGAGACCCTTGCACTGGGCACCCTGTACACGGCGCCAGACGTGGACGAAGCACGAGCGTTCTTCGCCCAGAAGTCGCGCGCCATGGTGGATAAAGTGATGCCGGTCAGCGAAGCTGTAAAGCAATTCGTACATGACGGCGATTACTTTGCGTCTGGCGGGTTCGGCGGCGTGCGCATCGCGACGTCGGTCCTGCACGAGATCGTCCGGCAGCGCAAGACGAACCTTGGCTTCGCCGGCCACACCGCCACTCACGACTTCCAGATCATGTCTGCGGGCAAGACATTCAACCGCTGCGACGTTGCGTACGTGGTGGGCCTGGAACTGCGCGGGCTTTCGCTCGGCGCCAGGCGCTGGCTGGAAAGCGGCAACGTCCACATGACCGAGTGGAGCAACGCCACCCTCGGCTGGCGCTACAAGGCGGCAGCGATGGGTCTGCCGTTCCTACCGGCTCGCTCGCTGATGGGCAGTGACACGTACAAATATTCGGGAGCCAAAGAGATCACCTGCCCCTTCACCGGACAGAAGCTGGTCGCAGTGCCGGCACTCTTCCCTGACGTAGGTGTCATCCACGTTCATCGTGCGGACAAGTATGGCAATGCCCAGATCGAGGGGATCACCATTGCCGACTGGGACATCGCCCGTTGCTGCAAGCGCTTGATCGTCACAACCGAGAAGATCGTGTCGACGGAGGAGATCCGCAAGAACTCCTGCATGACGCAGATCCCATACTATCTGGTGGATGCGGTGTGCCACGTGCCGTTTGGCAGCTACCCGGGCAACATGCCCTTCGAGTACTTCTCCGATGAACGACACCTGGCGGAGTGGATGGAATCCGAGAAGGATGAGCCCACCCTGCAGGCCTTCCTGGACAAGTACATCTACGGCACGAAGAACTTCGAGGAATATCTGCAACTGGCAGCAGGCGACGACTGCCTGCAGCAGCTGCAGTCCATCGAACCCCTGCGACAGTGCTAGGAGGCAGCAATGGCACCAGAAAACGGCCGCTATAACCTGATGGAGCTTATGGTCTGCGTCGCCGCCCGCCAGCTTGAGGACGGCAAGACGGCAGTAATTGGCACCGGCATGCCACTCGCTGCCGCCATGCTTGCGCAGAAGACGAAATCGCCCAATCTGATCACCATGTTTGAGGCAGGCAGTGTTGCCCCCATCCTGTGCAAGCTGCCCATTTCCGTCGCCGACTCGTGGACCCAGACAAACGCCCTCATGCACTCCAGCATGAACGAGATCATGGAAGCGTGCCAGCGCGGCGTCGTGGACTACACCTTCCTCGGCGGCGCCCAGATCGACATGTACGGCAATATCAACTCCACCATGATCGGGAAGGACTACTACCACCCCAAGGTGCGCCTGCCCGGTTCTGGTGGCGCCAATGACCTGGCTTCCTCCTGCTGGAAGACGCTGGTCATCACCCCGCATGACAAGCGCCGCTTCTCGCCAACGCTCGACTTCCTGACTACACCGGGCTACCTGTCGGGCCCCGGGCGCGCGCGAAGCAGCCGGCCTGCCGAAAGACAGCGGGCCGTACAAAGTGATCTCGACGCTGGCGTTGATGGGTTACGACCCGGAAACGAAGCGCATGCAGGTGGAGAGCCTCCATCCTGGTGTGACCAAGGAAGATATCATCAACAATACGGGATTCGAGATGCTCTTCTGCGACCCATTGCCGGTGACGGACGAGCCGACGGACGAGGAGCTCCGCATTCTGCGCGAGGAGGTGGATCCGCAGCGGATGATTATCGGCAAGTAACCGCCTAACCCTCGCGATCCCGTGGGGCGCCTGCCACCGTAGCTGAAGGCGCCCCACAAAAAGCCACACCCGTGCAGCCTGCGCCCGCTGCTGCACGGGCAATCACCGAGCCGGCACATGGTGGTGCAGGTCAGGGAGGCCGGCGCCACGACTCCTTCATCCAAACAGTTCAGGGGAGGAATCTCAGTATGTTAGGTATAGAAATCCCGCCATTTTTCGATTTTCTGGTCCTGATCCTCGGCCTGGGTCTGCTCGTCTGGGCAGCCATGCGTGGCTTCGGCGTGATCGTAATTGCGCCGGTCTGTGCGGCCGTGATCGCTCTCCTCAGCCGCATGCCGGTTCTCCCGGCCTACCTCAACACGTTCATGACCGGCGCGGTCAACTACGTCAAGAACTACTTCCCGATGTTCTTGGGCGGTGCTGTTCTGGGCCGCATCCTACAAGACTACGGGGGCAGCGGAATCAATTGCCCGCTGGATCATCGCCAAGATCGGCCCCCGCTTCGCGGTCTTGTCGGTAGTGGTCGCCTGTGGCGTGCTCACGTATGGCGGCGTCAGCCTCTTCGTCATCGTGTTCACGATGTACCCGCTGGCGATGGCCCTCTTCAAAGAGGCCAACATCCCGAAGCACTTGATCGCCGGCTCGATCGCCTTGGGATCGTTCTCGTTCACCATGGCTGCCTTCCCCGGCAGCCCGCAGATCCAGAACATTATCCCGACCAAGTACTTTGGCACCGACGCCATGGCGGCTCCGATCACCGGTCTCATCGCCGGCATCGTGATGTGGGTCATGGGACAGTGGTACCTCGAGAAGCGCGTGGTCCATTACCGCAATACGGGTGTAGGCTTCTGCCCCGGCCCGAACGATCACATCGCCGAACCGGGCGCGAACTTGCCCAACCCGCTGCTCTCCCTTCTACCGCTGGTCGTAACCATCACGATCCTCAACGTCTTCAAGCAGGACGTGGCGGCGGCGCTGGTCGCCGGTATCGTGGTTGCGCTCGCTCTGTTCTGGAAGCGCCTGGGCAGCCTGACCAATACCCTGGAGGACGGTGCTACGGAGGCCACGATAGCGATGTTCAACACGGCATCCGTTGTCGGCTTCGGCGCTGTAGTGGCCGCGGCACCAGGCTTCACGACGCTGAAAAACTTCGTGTTGGCCATCCCCGGCGATCCCGTTATCAGCCTGGCCGTGGTCACCAACATCCTGGCAGGCGTTTCCGGATCTGCCTCTGGCGGCCTGACCATCGCGATGGACGCGCTGGCGAAGAAGTATCTGGAGCTGGGCGTAGCTCCTGAGCTGGCCCACCGCATCAGCACCATTGCATGTGGTGCACTCGACACGCTGCCGCACAACGGCGCTATCGTGACCCTGTTCAAGGTCGTGGGCACGAACCACAAGGAAGCGTACGGCGACATCATGTGGGTCTCCATCTGGAACCAGTTGGCGGCTAACGTGGTAGCTATTGTCGTCGGGAAATTCCTGCTCGGCATAGGCAGTCCAATCCTGTAACCTCCCACACCCCAGTCCTCTCGCCGGTGGCTGGCGCTGCCAGTCACCGGCGAGACATATAACAACTCAGGCAACCAACGGAGGTATCAATGCTTGAAGACAGTCTCAAGGACAAGGTCGCAATCGTTACCGGCGCAGCCAGCGGTATCGGCCTCGCGTGTCAGAGGCGTTGGCCGAAGCAGGCTGCAAGGTAGTGATCAGCGACATGAACGCTCAGGGCGGGCAAGCAGCCGCCGATCGCATCGGCGGGTTGTTCGTCCAGGGTGATCTCAGCCAGCGCCAGGCCTGCAAAGACCTGATCGGCAAAACCATCGAGACCTACGGCACCGTCCACATCCTCGTCAACAACGCCGGCTTCCAGCACATCAGCCCGATCGTGGACTTCCCTGAAGACACCTGGGAGAAGATGATCTCGGTGATGTTGACAGCCCCGTTCTTGCTCACCCGCTACGCCTGGCCCTGCATGCAGGAGCAGAAGTTCGGGCGCATCATCAACATCGGCTCGGTGCACTCCGTCCGGGCGTCGCCATTCAAGAGCGCCTACATCTCTGCCAAGCACGGCCTCGTCGGCCTGACCCGCACAATCGCTCGTGAGGGCGGACCCCACAACATCTTCACGCACGTAATCTGCCCCGGCTATGTGCGCACCCCGCTGGTAGAAAACCAGATCCAGGCGCAGGCTCTTACACGCGGCATCAAGCCCGAAGAGGTGGTGGAGCAGGTGATGACCGCTCCGAATGCCGTGAAGCGACTGCTCGAACCATCCGAGATCGGCAACGTCGTCCGCTTCCTGTGCAGCGGTGCGGCCTCGGGCATGAGTGGCAACGTGATCAACGTAGACCTCGGCTGGACGGCCGGGTAGGCTCCCCTGAGCTCTGTCCGGCAGCCATGCCAGCGCTGCCGGACAGAGGTTCCGCCCCAAATGTGTTCCGTTGCGCCGGCGGCGAAGCCGGTGGCATTACAACTGCATAAGGAGGAACCGCTATGATCGGGCGTTTGGCTACCGTTTTGACACGCTGGTCCACACGCTGGGTTCCGGATGCGTGGATCATCGCCGTCATCCTGACCATCCTGGCGTGGCTGCTAGCATTCTTCCTGTCTCCCTCCGCCAAGCCGGCGGGGCTACCCGCCATGGGCGAGGCGCGCGACTTCGGCCGTGCGGCCGTGCTGATGCAGTACTGGGGCCGCGGTTTCTGGGTGCTGCTCACCTTCGCCATGCAGATGAGCCTGATCATCTTTACCGGCTACATCGTGGCCATGTCACCCCCGTTCCGCCGTCTTCTGAATCGTCTGGCCGGCATCCCCAAGAGCCCCCGCGGGGCGATTGCGCTGATGGCTTTTGTCTCAATGGCCCTCTCCTTCTTCAACTGGGGACTCTCGATCGTCGCATCCGCGGTGTTTTCGCGCTTCATGGTCAAGAAGCAGCGTGGCGTCGACTACCGCCTTCTGATCGCATCGGCATACCTGGGTCTTGGCGCCACCTGGCATTCCGGCCTGTCGGCTTCTGCCCCCCTGCTCGTGGCTACCCCCGGCCACTTCATGGAGAAGCAGATCGGACTGATCGACATCACCCAGACCATCTTCCATCCGTTCAACCTGGTGCTGGTGGCAATCGTCGTTGCCTTCCTCACCCTCTTCGTGCCGCTGCTGCATCCCAAGCCGCAAGACGTGGTCGAGGCCGATCCGTCACTCATCCAGGAAGAAGACTTCACGCCCCCGGCTCTGCCGGCCAATGCGACGCCGTCCGAAAAACTGGAGCACTCGCCGGTAATCAACATCATCATCGGCCTGGTCTTCGGCGTCTGGTTCCTGATCCAGTATTTCGGCACACCTCCGGCAAACGGACCCATCACGCTGCAAATCGCCCTCAGCCGCATCAACCTGGACACGGTGAACTTCCTGTTCTTGATGCTGGGCGTGCTGCTGCACTGGACCCCTGCTTCGCTGCTGAAGGCGGCGCGTGAGGCGGGTGGCTTCATCTGGGGCGTTGTGCTCCAGTTCCCGTTCTACGCCGGCATCTTCGGCATCATCCAGTATTCCGGCCTCCAGGATGTAATCGCCGGCTGGTTCCTCGCGGTGGCGAACAAGAACAGCTATCCGGCCATCATCTACTGGTACTCCGGCATCCTGAACTACTTCGTGCCCTCTGGAGGCTCCAAGTGGGCCATCGAGGCGCCGTACGTTATCAATGCCGGCACACAACTGGGCGTGCCCAACAATCTGACCGTGCTGACGTATGCCTGGGGCGACATGATGAGCGACATCATCCAGCCGTTCTGGGCGATCCCGCTGCTCGGCGTGGCGAAGCTGAACTTCCGCGACATCATGGGGTACTGCATCATCATCTTTATTGTGTATGCTGCCCTGACGACCGTTGCGTTTGCGCTCGCCCCGTTGTTCTTCTGACGTAGTCGCCGCTGCTACCAGGCAGAGGTGTAACCTCATCCTCACGTACACTCCCCACCGGGCGCCCGGTGGGGAGTGTACTATCATGGGCCTAGACGGTGCCCCTGGACCTTCCCGGAGGCATAAGCGGGGCTCCAGCCAGCCTTAAGCCGGCAATCGACGAGTTGGTCGAACCCGTGGTAGCCAGGCGTACGCGGCCGGTCGTGGAGCTCCTGGCCAGATCGAGCGGCGATTCAGACCCCAGGCGCGTATGTCAGGCGGCCAAATGAAGCACGGTCATGACTGCAACGGGTCAGACATTGTGCACGGGATGCAAGCGATGACGTGATTTGCCAACCCCATACCCTGATGATACGCTAGCCACGTCTCGCGGTGGTTTTTCGCAAGTGGGTGGCGTCGCAGCCACAACAGCAGAGGAGAGCGATGAGAGCTACTCTCAAGGACGTGGCCGAACACGCCGGTGTCTCCCCCAGCACCGTCTCACGCGCTCTCAGCGGCCGGGCACGTGTCGACCCCGCGACCCGCGCACGCATTCGCGCTGCTATGGAAGACCTCAACTACCTCACCGGCCCTACCACCCCCGATCTGAGTCCCCGTCGCACGGGCATGCTTGGCTTGCTGATGCCCGAGGGGATGCAGCAGATGGGGATGGACACCAGTGTTTTCGCTGCGGTACTCAGCTCCGCTCGCACCGCTGCAGAGGCGGAAGGCTTCGCCATCACCGTCGCCAGCTACACCGACGGCCCCGAAGTAGTGACTGTAGGCGATCGCCTCTTAGCACAAGGCCAACTCGAGGGCGCCATTGTGATGCGGGTGCGCCTCTCGGACGAGGGCTTCGTCCGCTTTCGGAACCAGCAGCTCCCCTTTGTCGTGATCAATCGCCTTTTCGAGCGCGACTCGATCCATTGCGTTGGCACAGACCAGGTGAAGTGCGGCTACCTGGCCGCGCAGCACCTGTTGGCGCTCGGGCACCGCAGCATCGGCGTTCTCACCGGCCCGTGGAACGTGCACTCGTATACGGGTCGCATCGCCGGCTACCGGCAGGCGCTGGCAGACGCCGGCATTGCCCCGCGCAAAGAATGGATCATGGAGTGCGACGGGGAGTCGGATACGGCGTACGCAGCCACACTCGCGCTTCTCCGCCTACCCCAACCGCCCACGGCCGTGATCACGGCCAACGATCGCATAGCCGCCCCGGTGATCGAGGCCGCCCGCGTGTTGGGCCTGTCAGTGCCCGAGGATCTGTCGGTGATAGGATTCGACGACGCGCCGGAGGGGGCATACTACAACCCGCCGCTCACCACCGTACGGCTCGAGTGGGCGCAGATGGCTGAGCTGGCGACCCAAATGCTGGTCGAGATCATTCGCCGTCCGGCCCTCGCCCGGGTGAGCCTGGCTCTGGAGCCGGCCATCGTCGTCCGCCATTCCACCGCCGCACCGAGAGCAGAATGAGAAGCGAGTCGAGAAGAGAATGAAAGTCACGCGGTAGAGACCATCTGGCCCAGCAGCATCGAGCCGGCCCCCTTCTTTTTCGTGCAGGTCCATACCGATGAGGGAATCACCGGGCTGGGGCAGTGTCCTGACCCGCGCCGCACCCGGCCCGCCGTAGAAGAGTGGGCGCGGCGGTTCCTCCTGGGGAAGGACCCGCTCGAGATCGAGGGGTTCTGGAATCGTGCGTATGAGGCGGCGCATTATCACGGTTTCGCGGGCGCGGAGATGCGCGCGATCTCGGCGCTGGACATCGCCCTGTGGGACATCGCAGGCCAGGCTGCAGGGATGCCGATCTACCAATTGCTGGGCGGCAAGGTGCGCGACCGGATCCCCGTCTACAACACCTGCTCCAACTATCGAGAGCACAACGACCGCCTGTTGGTGCGCCAGGACCCGTTGAAGCTGGTGGAAGAGCTGCTGGCAGCGGGGATCCACGCTTTCAAATACTCGATGTTCGACCCGCTCGCCGATGCGACGCTCGGTAACTACGTAGCGTGGGACGACATCGGGCGCGCCGTGGAACCCATTCGCCAGGTGTACGAGCAATACGGCACCGCCATCGAGATCGGCATCGAGGGGCACTGCAAGTGGAACCTGCCGATGGCGACGCGCATCGCGCAGTACCTGGAGCGGTTCCACATCATGTGGCTGGAAGACATGATGCTGCCTGATAACCCTGACCAGTTGGCCCGGCTGCGCGAACGCACTCGCCTGCCGTTGGCAGGCAGCGAGCGCTTCTTCACCCGCTGGCAGATGCTTCCGCTGATGCGAGACGGCGGGACGGATGTGGTGATCGCCGACGTCTCGTGGTGCGGCGGGATATCGGAGCTGAAGAAGCTGGCCGTGCTCGCCGAGACGTTCAAGCTGCCGATTGCCCCGCACGACCACACCGGGCCCGCGGCTATGTTCGCCACGGCGCACGTGATGGCGAACGTGCCCAATGGCATGACCATGGAGACCACCCGCGTGTTCTACAACACCTATTACGCCGAGTTGGTCGAGCCGACGGTTGTGATTCGGGACGGGCACTTGCTCCTGCCCGAAGGCACGGGGCTCGGCACCCGCCTGCGCCCCCAGGTGTGGGAGCGCCCGGACGTCGTGGTACAGAGTTACGAGCTCGATTGAGAGGGCCGGAATTCAATGCGTTTGCAGGATAAAGTCGCTATCGTCACCGGGTCCAGCCGCAACATCGGCCTGGGAATTGCGCTGCGTCTGGCACGCGAAGGCGCCCGCCTGGTAGTCCACGGCTCGAATCCGGAGCGAGTCGAGGCCGCCCGTTCGGCCGTGGCAGCAGCGGGCGCAACTGTGATCGGCGTCGTATCGGACGTCGGCACCCCCGAAGGAGGGATGGCGCTCGTCGAACGCGCGCAGGCCGAATTCGGGCGGATCGACATCCTCGTGAACAACGCCGCCGTCACCGCCACCATCCGGCCGTTCCTTGATTTGACGCCGGACGTGTGGGGGCGCATCGTCGGGGTCAACCTGGGGAGCGTGTTCCACTGCTCGATCCCCGCCGGCCGCATCATGGCCGCGCAGAGGAGTGGGTGCATCGTCAACATAAGCTCGGTCGGTGGTTTCCGCGCGCATCGTGGTCAGGCCGCCTACGATGCCAGCAAAGGGGGCATGGATGCGCTCACGTGGGCCATGGCACTGGAGTTGGCGCCTCATGGGATACGCGTCAACGCGGTCAGCCCTGGACTGGTACACACCGATCGCTGGGAAGGGGTACCCGACTCCGAAGCAGCCCATCGCCGCAGCGCCATCCCATTGGGCCGCGAATGTAGCGCCGAAGAGACGGCGGCCGCGGTCGCTTTTCTGTGCAGCGACGATGCCAGCTACATCACCGGACAGGTGATCTTCGTAGACGGCGGGCTCACCGCCCAGCTCCGCCCGCCCGATGCCGAGTCTGCGCCGCCACCCAGGCGCTGATCTCCGTTCACCGGACAGACGAGGAAGGCGAGGCAGCATGACAACAGGCGTCGCGGAGCGACTCGGGAACGCTATCTGGTCCTATCCGTGGGATCTCCTTGACGGCGGGCTCGACCGCGCCCTGGCAGAGATCGCCGGTATGGGGCTGCAGAGCGTCAGCGTGGCCGCAACGTACCACGCCTCCCGCCTGCTGCTACCGTGGAACCCACGGCGCCGGGTGTTCACATTGGAGCCGGACCGCGCGTACTTCCAACCCGACCCGGCGCGTTACCCGGCGGGCGGACCTTATCCGGTAGTTTCCCAGGAGTACGCGGAACGCGATCCACTGGCCGAGATCTGCGCTGCCGCTCCACGCCACGGGCTGCAGGTGCAGGCGTGGACGATCTTCCTGCACAACAGCCGCATCGGCGAGGAATATCGTGACCTCACGATCACCAACGTATTTGGCGATCACTACGTACACGCCCTTTGCCCCAGCCAGCCGGCCGTGCGCGCCTATGCCCTGGCGTTGGCGGAAGAGATAGCCACGCAGTACCCTATCGCGGCACTGGACGTCGAGGCGCTGGGCTTTCTGGGCTACAAGCACAATTCGCATCACGATAAGGCGAGCCTGGCGATTCCTCCGCTGCACAACTTCCTGCTGTCGCTGTGCTTCTGTCCCAGCTGCCGGGAGCAGATGGACGCTGCCGGCGCGGATTCGGCGGCGGTGGCATTGGCGGTGCGAGGCGAGCTGGAGGCATGGCTGGGGGGCGACCGGCGGCTCACACGCCTCGGCGAATCGGCCGGCTTGGTGGAGCTATTGGGATCTGAAGCGGCAATTGCCGTAATGGAAGCGCGCGACGGGTAGTGCTCTCGCTGCTGGCAGAGATGCGCCGGCGTGTACCGGAGCGGGTGGCGCTGCAAGTCCGGACTGCCTGCTCGCGCTACGAGGCGGCGGGCAAGACGGCGGCGAAGATCGAGGGAATCGCCCACAGCGCCGATGGGCTGGTGTTTTCGTTCCTGTCCATGCAAACCGCCGCAATCGAGAAAGAAGTCGCGACCCTACCTCGCGCGTCTGCCGCGTCCCCGCTGGGCAGGCATATCGGTAGGGATCGATCTACCGGACAGCCCCGACGAAGACGCTTTCCGGAACCGCCTCGCCGCCCTGCGAGCGCGCGGCATGGAACGCTTCTACTTCTACAACTACGGCCTGATGCCTCGCCCGTGCCTCGCGTGGATCTCCCGCGAGTTAGGGGCCGGCTAGCGCCGGCTAACATTGGAGGAATCGACTATGTTCAAACCGTGTGGGATCATGCCCGCGCTGGTCACCCCTCTCACCGACCGGGAGGAGATCGACGAAGCGGCGCTGCGCCGCCTGGTCAATCACGTGATCGCCGGGGGCGTGCATGGGGTGTTCGCCGCCGGCACGCAAGGCGAGGCGTACGCACTCAACATCGCCGAGCGAACGCGGTGATCGAGATTGTGGTCGAAGAGACCGCGGGCCGCGTGCCTGTGTATGCCGGCACCGGCGCCATCACAACGGCAGAAACGGTGACGCTGACGCGCAACGCCGAGTCAGCCGGGGCCGACGCACTGAGCGTCATTACGCCTTTCTTCATTACGCCGGCAGCGGACGAGCTGTACGCTCACTATGCAGCGGTCGCGGCCGCCACGAAGCTCCCAGTGCTGCTGTACACCAATCCCGCTCGGACGGGAGTGGCGCTTTCGGCCGACCTGGCGGTACAACTCGCAACCATCGACAACATCGTGGGGATCAAGGACAGCAGCGGCGACCTGACCCTCACGTTGGAGTATATCCGGCGCAGCGGGCCGGACTTTCACGTCCTGTCTGGGCGCGACACCTTGATCTTCGCCACCCTGGCGAGCGGCGGGGCGGGAGCCATCGCCGCCACCGCCAATGTGGCGCCGCGCCTGGTGGCAGAGATCTACGATGCATACCAGGCGGGGAAGCTGGCCCAGGCGCGCGCCGCCCAGCAGCGGTTGGCTCCGCTGCGCCTGGCGTTCGAGATGGGCACTTTCCCGGTGGTAATCAAGGAAGCGCTGGCGATGATGGGCATCTGTGGCCCGCGGGCGAAGGCGCCGGTTGGCCCCATGGCAGAGACACGCCGCGCGCAGCTCAAGCAGGTCCTGGAGCAACTGGGCGCGCTGGCCTAGCCAGAAACCCGTTGGCAGGCCGTCAAATGGAAATCGCTAGCGGCGCAAAGCTAGCACCCACACCTCAAGGAGCAGTTATGGCGAACGCAGTCACCCGTTACCAGGAAGCCATCAAAGGGCTGATCGACGAGATCGTTGAGGTAAACCAGGAGTCTTTCCGGGCTGCCTCGCGGAGATGATCAAGCGCATCGTCAACGACCGGCTGATCTACGTGTACGGCACCGGCGGGCACTCTATCATCGCGGCGGAAGAGGCGTTTTACCGCGCCGGCGGCCTCGTGCAGATCTCTCCAGTGCTGGATGCCGGCATGTCGATGTTGAACGGCGGCCTCTTCACCGCATCGATGGGGCGCACAGTCGGGCATGCCCGCTCGGTACTCAAGCGATACAAGTTGGGACCTGAGGATCTGCTGATCCTCGTGAATGCCTACGGCCTGAACTGCGCCACGATCGACGCGGCGCTCGATGCCAAGGAGAAGGGCGCTTGTGTTATCGCCGTCACTTCGCCCGCCCACGCGCTGCAAGTGCCGCTCGAGCATCCGGCCAGGCACCCAAGCAAGAAGAACGTCATGGATATCGCCGATATCGTCATCGACTCGCGCATGCCGTATGGCGATTCCACGATCGATATCGAGGGTGTGGCGGACAAGGTCTCGCCGAGCTCGACGATGTGCAGTGTCTTCATCATCAACGCACTCGTGGCGCAGGTCTGCGAAGACATGGTGGCCCAGGGGCTTACGCCAGAGATCTGGATCAGCGGCAACGTGCCGGGCGGCGATGAAGCAAACGCCGCCAATATCGAGAAGTACCGGACACGCGTCCGCTATTTCTGATCCTGACTTGCTGAACTACCGGTACGGTCACACAAATCTACGAGGAGGAAGCCCGGTGAACAAGAGACGCATTTGGCCAGTTCTGATCGTCCTGGTGCTGGTGAGCATTCTGGGCACCCAGTGCTCGCCCGCCACCCCAGCCCCGGCGGCCACGAAGGCCCCGGCGGCGGCTCCCGCGGTCACACAGGCGCCGGCAGCTGCGCCCGCTACCACCGCACCGGCACCTGCGGCCGCAGCGACTGCGGCGCCCGCAGCAACCAAAGCTGCCGCTACGGCACCTGCGCCCACAACGGCCGCGCCTGCACCTGCGGCCAGCACAGGCGTTGCAGCGCCGGTGAAGAGCGGTAAATATGGCGAGGCGCCGGCCCTGCGCAAGCTGGTAGATGAAGGCAAGCTGCCGTCCGTAGACAAGCGCCTGCCCGACGAGCCGCTGGTGGTGCCCGTCACTGAGAAGATCGGCATGTACGGCGGCGTGTGGCGCCGTGGCTTCCTCGGCCCATCCGACGCCAATAACTACGTCCGCGTCGTTTACGATGCCCTGGTTCGCTACAGCCCCGACGGCGGCAAGATCGAGCCGAAGCTGATCAAGTCGTGGGAAGCAGCGCCGACTTCAAGGTCTGGACCATGAACATGCGCAAGGGCGCCAAGTGGTCTGACGGAACGCCCTTCACAGCCGACGACATCCTCTTCTGGTACAAGGATTGTCCTGCTGAACAAGGACCTTACACCGTCGATCCCGAACTGGATGAAAAACCAGGACGGCTCAGCGGCGACCGTTGAGAAGACCGACGACTACACCGTTCGCTTCACCTACAAGGGCGCCAATAACCTGTTCCTGCAGGAGCTGGCCAACAAGGACGGCGGCGACCGGACCTCTGGCCGTCTTCCTGCCTGCCGCACTACCTGAAGAAGTTCCACCCCGAACTATGCGGCGAAAGCGGATCTGGATAAGCTGGTAACGGACGCCAAGCTGAAGACCTGGACCGAGCTGTTCATGTCCAAGGCGATCGCGCCGTGAGAATCCGGAGCGCCCGACGATGGCCGCCTGGAGCCCGGCGACCCGTGTCAGCGATCAGATCTTCACGCTTGAAGCGAAACCCCTACTACGTCGGCGTTGACCCCGAGGGCAACCAGCTGCCCTACATCGACGAAGTACAATTCATCTTCTTCAGCGATGTGAAGGCGCTCAACCTGTCCGCCATCGCCGGCGACTTCGACAAGCAATCGAGCGTCACATCGATATGCCCAACTACCCGGTGCTCAAGGAGAAGGAGCAGAAGGGCGCCAAGTACCGCGTCATGACCTGGCCCAGCTTCGGCGGCGCCGATGCCAACGTCATCTTCAACCAGACCTATGCTGCCGACGAGGCACTGGGTGAAGCTGCTGCGCACCAAGGACTTCCGCGTGGCGCTCGTCCTACGCCATCAACCGCAATCAGATCAAGGAATCGGCCTTCCTCGGGCCTGGGCGAAGCCCGCCAGCCGATCCCGGCTCCCTGGCACCCGTACTACCCCGGCGACCAGTACGCCAAGAAGTACACCGAGTTCAAACCTGATGAGGCCAACAAGCTGCTGGACGGTATCGGGCTGAACAAGAAGGACGCCGAGGGCTATCCGCCTCATGAAGAACGGCAAGCCGCCTGACGGTCGAGATGTCCGTGGTGCCGGCCTTCGGCCCCTGGACCGACATTGCACAACTGATCGCCAAGGACTGGGAGAAGGTCGGCGTTCAGCACCATCGTACAGGTCCGAGAGCGTGCCCTTCACTTCAAGATGCGCGAGACCAACGAGCTGCAGACCGAGCTGTGGAACACCAACAGCTTCCCCTTCACCGGAAACCCGCTGGTCGATCCGCGCGCGACGACCGCCACGAGCCTGGGCCCGCTCTTCAAGACGTGGTTCAGCACCGGCGGCAAGGAGGGCATTGAGCCGCCTGCCGAACTGAAGCGCATCGTCCAGATCATCGACACCGCCAAGCTGGTATCGACCGAAGAGCAGAACAAGATGGCCCAGGAACTGTACAAGCTCTGGGCCGAGAATGCCTGGCAGGTCGGCACCGTCGGCCTGACGGCTATGATCCAGGGCGTGGTCGTGGTCAGCAAGGACATGATCAACGTACCGGCCACGCTCGGGAACGACTGGCCGCTGCGCACGCCGGGCAACGCCCGGACCGAGCAGTTCGCCTTCACCAAGTAACAGGCGCCGCTGCGCGACACCGTGCGTGATGGGGCGACCCTCGGGCCGTCCCATCACGCCTGTTTTGTTTCATTCGCATTGTACTGAAAGGAGTGCTGCATGCCGCCCAGACCGAACGTACTGCTGATCACGGCGGATCATTGGCCCGGATCGCTGCTGGGAGTCGAGGGGCACCCGGCCATCCAGACCCCGACGCTCGATCAGTTCGCACGTGACGGAGTGCTCTTTACGCAGGCGTACAGCCCCTGCCCGGTGTGCATTCCTGCCCGCCGCTCGCTGATGACCGGCACGGATCCTCGCACGCACGGCGACCGCACCTACACAGAAACGCTCCCCATGCCTGAGGCGCCGACCCTGGCGCAGACATTCCGGGATGCGGGCTACCAGGCCTACGCAGTCGGCAAGCTGCACGTCTACCCACCGCGCAATCGCATCGGGTTTGACGACGTGATCCTTGAGGAAGACGGCCGCCTCCAATTTGGCATCCTGGACGACTACGAGATCTTCCTGGGCGACCGCGGCTTCCTCGGCCAGCATTTCACGCACGGGATGAGCAACAACGAATACTGGTACCGGCCGTGGCACCTGGCAGAGGATGCTCACGTCACGAACTGGGCCGCGAACCAGATGTCACGCGCCATCAGGCGCCGTGATCCCACCCGGCCCGGCTTCTGGTACCTGTCGTTTGGCCATCCCCATCCACCGCTGGTGCCGCTGCAGGCGTATCTCGACCTGTATCGGGACATCGAGATCCCACTGCCCACGCTGGGAGCCTGGGCGCAAGATCAGCAGAACCTGCCGTGGTTGCTAAAGGCTGGCCAGGGACGATGGGATCATCTCACCCCCGTCCAGGTCGAGGGGGCGATCCGCGCCTTCTATGCCTTGTGCACGCACATCGACCATCAGATACGGGTCGTCATCGGGACCCTGTGGGAAGAGGGTTTGATGGACGACACGATCGTTATGTTCACTGCCGATCACGGCGACATGCTGGGCCAACATGGCCTGTGGGCCAAGCAGTTGCTCTACGAAGGCTCCGCGCGTGTGCCCATGATCCTCATGGGGACGGCGCATGACACACGCGTCGGGCGCCCCCGGCGGGACACGCGGCTTGCGGGGCTGCAGGACGTGATGCCGACCCTTCTGGATCTGGCCGGGATAGAGATACCGGGCACCGTGGACGGCATCTCACTGGTAGGGGACCGGCAGCATGAGCTTTTGTACGGGGAAATGGGAGAGGCAGCGAGCGCCACAAGGATGGTGCACGACGGGCAGTACAAGCTCATCTACTACGCCAGCGGCAACCGGGCGCAGCTGTTCGACCTGCGCGCCGACCCAGGCGAGACCGACGACCTGTGGGACTCGCCGCAGCCCGCTCACGCAGAGGTGCGGCAGGGTCTGCTCGAGGCGCTGAAGGGCAAACTTTATGGCGCCGACCGGGAGTGGCTCAAAGAGGGAGAACTGGTGGGCCTGCCGGATCGCCCCTATTCCCGCAAGCAGAATCGCGACCTGAATCACCACCGCGGCACCCACTGGCCCGTTTCCTTCCCACCCGAAGATCTGCAAGAATTACCCTACAAGTAAACTGGAGTGAACTCGATGCAAATTGCCGAGGTGAAACGGCACGTCTTGCGAGACGTGCCGGCGGAGTGCCTGGAGGACTACCGGAACCGGGGACCGTACAAGAACCTGCGGTTGAACGAAGAAGTCCGCGACGGCTGGATCTCCTTCACGGCGTTGAGTTGGAACGCGCAGGAGCAGCGCCTCTACCTGGGGTTAACGGCTTTCAACAGCGACATCCTCTATCGCTTCGACCCTGAATCGGGTGGCTTTGAGTCGCTGGGCTTCGGCGCCGCGGGCGGTGATCCGCTGCAGGTGAAGATCCACCGCGGGTTGATACCGGACGGGCAGGGTGGCTACATCTTCGGAGCCGCGGGATTGAACGACGCCGACGAACGAAATTCGGCTCCCGGTGGCGGGCTCTACCGGTTCCGAGATGGAAAGTTCACGCGCCTCGGCATTCCGGTCGCGCACGACTATATCCAAACCATCGCCTTCGATGCTGCACGCCAGCGGGTTTACGGCCTGACCTATCCCGTCCTTACCTTCTTCGATTTCGACCTAGCGACGGCAACCACTCGCTACAGCCTCTACACCGGCAGCCACTTCCATTCGCCGGCGGTGGATGACGCTGGGTACGTGTGGGGCAGTTATCAGGGACGGGCCGGACACTGCCTGTTCCGCTACCATCCGGAGCACGAAAGTCCGGACTTCTTCGACGACCCCATACCGAACCTGGATCCCGATCACATGTTCACTTTTCCGCTCAACGGGCCGATCGATTCCTTCATCAACGGCGGCGACGGTCATCTGTACTTCGGCTCGATGACGGGCGATCTGTATCGGCTGGACCCGGCGAGCGGCCGGAGCGCTTGTCTCGGGAATCCCGGCGGCGGGCTTCGCCTGGCGGCGCTGATCCCCGGCCCGGACGGCCGTCTCTTGGGAAGCTATGGCGCCTATAACGAGACGGGACTCTTTCTGTACGACCGCGGCCGCGGGTCTTTCCACGACCTCGGCCGGGTCCGCGATGACGATGGCGTGGCCTGCTTCATGGTGCACGACATCGCCTGGGACGGCGGGGAGAGGGTGTTTGCCGCCGAAACGGACACGATAGACCGGTCTAGCTACCTGTGGGAGTGCCGCCTGACCTGGTAGAATCCGAGCAGGCATCCGTGCCGAGGCCCGCTGAGGCGCCGCGGATGCCTGCTCCCCCTGCGCAACCATCTTTGCCCCACCGCTCTGCTGATGTACAATCGCGACCTACCATGAACGACTATCACCTTCTGTCAACCACCTCCATGACTTCCGCCGGCGCCGCGGCGCTCGAAAGCGTTCTTTCTGGCCAGCAGATGCAGCGCGTACTGAATGACGCGGTGTGGGCGGCGCGCGTGCTGTTGCACGTCGATGCCAGCATTATCTTCCTTGCTGAGTCACAGGCGTTTCGAGCGATCGTGTGGCATGGGTGGGAAGCCGGGGGCACGCAGATCAGCGCCGAGAACGTCGCTGCCACGGCGTTCCGGGCGGGACGGCGCTCTATCAGCTGGAGCCGGCGTGAAAAGTGTTCCGACGCCGCTCTGACGGCGTTGATGGAGCAGTTGGGGCTTCAGAGTGGGATGCTGGTACCGGTGCTGGTGGGCGGCGATCTGCGGGCGATATGGCTTGTAGCAACTCAGGCCGAGCGGTCCTTTGCGCAGGCGGATGAGCTTACCCTCTATACGCTGGCCGAGAACGTGGGGCTGACCACGGAGAGCGCGCTGCTGTCGGCTGAAAACCTCCGTTACCGGCGCGAGGCGGACGCCCTATACGAGATTGGGAAAGAGATCACGCAGCTAATGGATCTGGATCGGGTGCTGGAAGTGATCGCAGAGAAGGCCCGCGATCTTCTGGGCGCCGAGATCAGCTACATCGCGTTGGCAGACGACGAGCCAGACCAGGCAGTTCACGTACGCGTAACCAAAGGCACGTGGACTGACATGCTCAAGCGGATGGTCTTGAAATATGGTGAAGGGGTGGGCGGCTACGTAGCTGCCACGCGTACCCCCCTGCTCCTGGACAACTACCCTGAGGACCCACGCCCGAAACCGCCGGGTGTTGCGAACCTGGTGGCAACCGAAGATATCATCTCCGTTCTCTGCGTTCCGATGTCCACCCGTACCCGCACGATCGGGGTTCTTTACGTGGCCACCCGGCGGCCGGGGAGCTTCCAGCGCAGCCAGCTGGATCTGCTGACGGCGTTGGGCGATCACGCGGCCGTGGCAATCGAGAACGCTCGTCTTTACGAAGAGGAGCGGATCACCAGCGAGAAGCTCCGCGCGCTCGAATGCCGCCGTCGAGTCGGAACGGGCGCGCCTGCGCGCGACCATGACGACCAACGAGCAGCTTCTCGGGCTGGTATTGAGTAGCCGGGGCCTTCAGGCAATCGCCGACACCGTCGCCGAACTGATTGGCTGCCCGATCGCCGTGGAAGACGGCCGCAGCAACCTGTTGTGCTGGTCGGTCAAGGGTACGAGGGATGCATCGCGTGCGGAAGAGCTGCGGTTGAGCGCTCTCTCCAGCGCAGAGTTGTGGCGAACGCCCAGCATGCGGCCCCAGCTTGACGCTCTGCGCACCACAATGCGACTTGTGCGCCTTCCCGCGCTGCCGTGCCACGCCCTGCCGTACCCGCGGGCAATGACGGTAATCGCCGCCGGCGCCCGAATTCTGGGCTACCTGTCGGCGCTGGAGACCGGCGAAATCCTGACGGAACAGCAGTGCTCGGCCCTCGAACAGGCGGCTATCGTGTTTGCGTTGGAGTTTCTGAAGCAAGAGGCGGCGCAGGCGGTCGAGCAGCGCCTGGCAGGTGATCTCCTGGAAGATTTGCTCTTCCGGCGCGGAGAGGCCGACGCATCACTATACCAGCGCTCCAGCCGCCTCAATGTGGATCTACACCGACCGCATCGCATCGTGGTGCTGGACATTGACGCGTTCGCCGATGCAATCCACGCCAATAACTGGAACGACGTACAGGCGTTGAACGTGAAGCGGCGCTTTTCGAGCCTGGTGGGAGACGTGACTGCACGGTCGGCCCCTGGCACGTTGATCGGCACCCGGAGCGACAGCGTGCTGATGCTCCTGGCCGATACAGGGTTGGCTCACGTAAAAGGACTGCTGAACGAGATCCAGGAGGCGTTGCGCATACCGCTGCCTGACCTGACGGTATCGGCGGGTGTCGGCCGCGCCTTCGAGGGCGCGCAAAATTACGCTCGCTCCTATATGGATGCGCTGATGGCACTGCGTACGGTTCGCTCGATGGGCGGACAGAATGAGACGGTGGCGTTCGAGGAGCTGGGCGTGCTGCCACTGCTACTGCAGACGGAAGACCAGGATGCCCTGCTGGCCTTTATGCAACGCCATCTCAAAAGCCTGCTCGATTACGACGCAGAGCACCAGACTCAACTCGTTTCGACGTTGCAGGCATACCTGGCTCAAAACGGGAATCTACAGCGGACCGCAACGTCATGTTTTGTCCACCTCAATACCCTCAAATATCGCCTGCGCCGGATCCAGGAAATCAGCGGGCTGGAGCTGGATCGGGGCGAAACGCGCTTCAACCTGCAGCTCTCACTGGCGATCTACTCGGCGCTGAATGTCCTTCGTGATTTCGGCAAGCAGCAGACGATTTAGAGAGCGCAGCGTTTCTCGCCCTAAGCCCCGGCGTTCGCAGCCCCAGGATAAACCGGCGCATTGCGGCACGGCGTAGCAGCGGAAGTGTGCACTACTTGGATCGCGGCGAACGCGCCCCGGCAGCCCAGGCCAACAGCAACTGTGACAGGTTCATGACGTAGTGGGCGGCCAGCGGCGTCCAAATGTTTCCACTGGCGAGGAACAACAGCGAGAAGACCACACCGCCGGCTGCGGTGCCGATGACTCCCCACCAGCCTTGCGGCCAATGCAGGAAGCCGAACAGAACGGCGAGTGGCCATACCAGCAGGCCGGGCGGCACGAGCCACGCCAGCCCGCCAAGGGGGAGCGAGCGAAACAGCAGCTCCTCGACGGCTGCCGCGAGCAGTAACAGCGGCACAACGCCGAACCACTCGCGTCTGTTAGCGGGGAGAATCGCGAGCAGAGTTCGCGAGGAATAGACGCCTTCGCCCCAGACACGCACCACGAGCAGCCCCGATAGAGCGAGGGCGATCGACAACACCACGCCCGCCAGTGCTCCCCACAGCAGATCCGCCGGCAGCGAGCGAGGCAGCCAACCCAGGGCGGCCGGACCCGGGCCCAGCCACACCCCTAGCGCAAGCGAAACCCCCACGAGCGCCAGCCGCAGGATGTTGTCGGGTAGGGTGAGCAGCAGGTTAAGCGGCGGGTCCCACTTGCGCAGCAGTAACCCGCTCTTCACTGTTGCGACGGCAATCCCCGCCGCCAGGACTACCCAGGCGACTGCAAAAGGCCACCCACCGCCCGCCATGCTAACGCGGGCTTATCGTATAGTTGTACGTCGCCGTCTCGGTGGTGGTCGGCGCATTTGCGCTGACAATCAGGATGGCTTCCTGCAGGTTCGCGCCATTTTCCAGGATCAGCTCGCCGCGGCCATCTGCGCCGATATCCATCCGCTGCAGCTTCATGCCACCGCTCGTCAGCGAAAGCACTTGCACCAGCCAGTGCTGGGTCAACTCGTTGTTGTTCAGTACCCAGCCCTTCGCGTCCCAACCGCCCATCCCGGCTTCGCCATCGTCACGGTAGTTGATCTCCGGGATGGCGAGATTGTCGATCATGAGGCCGGGCCCATTCACAGCATCGTCGGTGACGTATTCGAAGCGCAGCAGGATCTCCTGGCCGGCAAACTTGGTCAGGTCGATACGATCCTCTACCCACTGCGGACTGGTACCGGCGCCGCTGGTCCCGGTGTAGGCCGGGCCAAATGCGTTGCCCGTCTTGTCCTGGTTCGTTGCATGCCGGCCCTGCTGCAACTGCCAGCGCTTCCCGCCGTCGGTTGACACCGCCACGTAAGCGTAGTCCCACCCATCTTCGATATCATACCAGGCGCTGTAAGTCAGGGTGGCCGATGAGACGCCGTGCAGGTCGAAAGCGCGGGTGAGGGTAGCGTCGCTATCGTCGCCGCGGTTCGACCACCAGCTGTACTTGCCCTTCGGCGTGGTCCCTACCAGCTTGACCTTCGTCGCGCCCTGGAACTGGATCCGCATATCGGCGTTGGTCTTCAAGCGAATGTAATCGACCCCATACTGGCTCACCTGCCCCTTGCTCTGGGCGGGGAACTGCGAATGCATCTCGGCAAAGGCAGGGCTGGGCGGATCGGTGTCCGGGTATCCGAACCGCTTATCGGAGGACCCGTCCGGATGATCTATCAGATTGGCTATCAACCAATCGGCAAACACGTCGTTGAAGCGCTCCTGGCGGCCCGACTTCTGAAGTGCGTCGTTGATGCCGGCGATACCGTTCTGCGGAGAAGCCACAATCGCCTTGGTCAGATCCTCGCCGAACCGGCCGAGGAAGTAGCTCATGAACAGGTAGGAGGCGCCGTAGTGCTCGGCGTTGCCGGCACTGGGGTCGGACCAGGTGTTGAGTTGCGTGTCGGGACGCTCGGCATAGGCCACATCTGCGCCGCCCACGTCATAACCGTTCAGGTGGCTTGCGAGCTCCGACATGCCCTCGTTCACCCACGAGTCCTCGTTACGATCTTGCGCCCAATGGATCATGTGCTGGAACTCGTGCGCCAGGACACCGTCGTAGAACGCCGTGTCTGGCCGCGCACCGCGCGAATCGGCGGAGATGTAGAACATCTCGCGCTCGTTGGAGTACTGATTGATCTTGCGCGAGAACTCATCGGCCGAGGAATAGTAGCCGGCTATGTTTTCCCCAAGGCCACGCGCGTGCAGCACGCTCAGGTGCGGATCATTATCCACGCCGGGCGTCCACTCGCTGCCAAAAAACTCGCGGTTCGTGGGGTAGGTATCGCGTTCGAAGCGCTCGGCGGAGTTGCCGAGCGACCGATCGTTCATGTTTACCCCGTTTTCCACAAACATGTACACGTGATCGGTCTTGAAGCGCAAGGTCGCCGAGATCTGGCGGTGCTCCTGAGTATCGCTGTTCTCCACCCAGAAGTTCACCTGATCCCCCACGTTGTAGTTGGGAGACGTGGCGTTCACGGTGACAGGGATGTCACCCACGTCGGGCTTCAGGCGCAGCGCCAGCTCACGCAGATCGCGCTGGGGCATGTTTGCGCTCGAGAGCAGCGACTCGGTGTTCGGGGCGTCGGCGCTTGCGGCAGCGGCGGTCGCGGCCGCGGCGCCTGTTGCCGTTGGCGCCGGTCGTGTCCCGGACGTCGACGGGGTGCTCGCGGGGCACGTGACGGTAGCAGCCGGAGCGGGCGTGGCTGTGGAAACGATCACGGCGACAGTCGCCCTCGCCTCCGGTTGTGAGTCAAAATAGCTGCGAATGGGGAGCAGCCAACCAAAAGCCACTGCCGCGACAATTGCCACGCAACAGCATAGTGCCAGCACAGCGCCGGCGATGATCAGGATCAGGTTACGGTTCTGCCGGTTCATCCAGCTCTCCTAGCGCCAACAGGAACTGTCCGGCGGCAACACACCGCCGGTTTTGCTGTGAACTCCTTCCGGCGCCATGTCCATAAAGATGTGGCCGGCGGGGAGATAAAAGAACGTATATGTCTTGAAGCAGACTCGCATGCCCGCCTCACCGTCCGTACGTGGGCGCACGTCCTCAAGCCCCACGCGCAACACCGGCATCTCGGCGAGATGGTCGTACAGGAACACCTCGCGCCTGGCGTTGATCTCTACCCGCTGGGCATCGCCTCGGGCACGCGCCTCCGGAGCGGGAAGCAGCACGGGACCGAGCGCCAGTGGCGCCACCACCAGCAGCAGCCATACCAACAGCCGCAAAAACGCACTGCCGGACTCACCAAAAACCCCGCCGACAACTGCGCGCACGAGGCCCAGCCACCCCAGCACCATTACCAGGTACAGCAGCGAGTTGACGGCGAACCGGCCGAGATCCAGACTGCCCCCCAACAACTCGCTCTCAAATACGGATAGCGGGGCTCCTCGAAACCCGAGACACAGACCGTCGCAGCCGGCCCGATAATCAGGCACAACAAACAGGGTGGCAGATATCCAGCTTAGCAGAGGTGCAAGCAGCAAGCAAGGGATAATTATCAGCGGCCACCTGTACGTCTGCTGCTGCCACCATACAGCCAGGAGCACGGAACAGACGGTCAGGAAGACGCCCATCAATGCAGTTTGGAGCGTGATGATATCGATCATGCGGGCGAATCCAGGGAGAGCATCCTGGCGTCCTTAGTTCTGAGGAATCACTTCTCGCCGGATCAGATCTCCCCGCGATCGATTTCCCACGGATAGACCACGAAGCGATCGGTGATGGCGGCATAGAAGTCGGGAGCAGCGCTGCGGAACAGTCCGGCGCCGGGTTTGAAATGCAATACAGCAGTCTCCGCCATCCCACCGGCGGCTTGTGTGCGGCCGAGGACCGTGCTGATGGTGCGGCCGTTCTCCCAGATATCATCCACGATCAGAACCCGCTTGCCTGTTAGCAGCGCATCTCCGGGGAATTGCAGGAAATTCGGCCACGCCATGCGGGCTTCACCCCCGGTCGGGAATTCGACGGCAGCGGTCAAAATATGGCGGAGGTTCAGCGCTTCGGCGATCAGGCCGCCTGGAATGATACCGCCGCGCGTGATCATGAGGAGCGCATCGTACGGGCCGCGCAGCTGCGGCAACAGGTGTTCCATCAGCCGATCGACATCTTGCCACGTCAGGAACTCGGGTCTCTGAGGTATGTTCTCCAGGTTCGCCATAGATAGCTCCTCACCGGCAGCGGCGCCGGGTGTCACATATTCGCCGGATCGAGCAGGAGCACGCGCGCCGGAGCTCCGTCTCCGTGCTCGATACGCAAGGGAAGACAGATAAGGGTATAGGCGCCCGCCGGAACTCCGGCCAGCAGAAGGCCCTCTACGATAATGACTCCCGCCCCGAGAAGTGTATTATGGACCGCGTGCGCAGGCGAATCATACGGCTCGATCGAGGGGGCGTCGATGCCAACCAGCCGGACGCCTCGCCGGTTGAGCCAATCCGCAGCATCCGGCGCGAGGGCGGAGAAGTCCGGATCGAATCCGTGTTTGGCGGGCGGGCGGTCAGAGTTGCGTGTGCGCAGCAATAGCCGCTCGATTCCTGGGGGAATCGCTGCCGCCTCAAGCGCTGCTGCGGTGACCGTCCCCCCTTCATCGACCTGCGCCAACCAGGCCGGTCCCACCAGCAGCTCCAGCGGCAGCCGGTCCACCGTCATGCCCCCTTCGAGGAAGTGAGCAGGCGGGTCCACGTGCGTGCCGCTATGAGAGCCGAAAGCGAGCCGGGAAACCGCAGGCAGACCGGCGGAACGATCTATCTCGACAGGCGCATCACCGGGCCAGACGGCCAGTTCCGGGGACAGAGGGAGCGTGAGGTCGTAGATCGGCATATCGATGAATTCTACCATAGCCCGGCGGAGTGCGGAAGAACCGGGGGCGTCCGCGGGGTTTGCTTGCCAAAGGGCATTCAGGATGATAGAATCGCCGTCACGTATCGGAATATTGAGGCAGGTCGAATGCACATCTACCGCGCAGATCTGCGCGACCTCTCTGCGTGCCTACAGCTGAACGCATCATATGAGACGGACTCCGTCTGGCAGGTAACCTCGCAGGAAAACCACGGCGAGACGGTTACCCGATTTCGCCCGGCGCGGCTTCCGCGGACCATGCGCGTGGTCTATCCGAGCTGGGGTGAGACGCTGCTGGCGCACCAGGAGCGCGGCGATCTGATTATGGTGGCTACCGAGGCCAACGAACTGCTCGGCTACATCGACGAAGAGTTCCAGCCGGATCAGGACCTGGTGTGGGTGCACCACCTGATCGTGGCCCCGGCCTACCGCAAGCAAGGCATCGGCGGCATACTTTTGGCCAGGGGCATGCAGGAGGCACGCGCCCAGGGACTGGGCACATGATGGCCGCAGTGCAGAGCAAGAACTACCCCGCCATCAACTTCCTGCAGCGAAACGGCTTCACCTTCTGCGGCTACAACGAACGCTACTACCGGAACCAGGATATCGCCGTCTATTTCGCCTGCGGGCTATAAACCATGGGAGTGCTCTCGGGGCTGTCCTGGCCCACGATCCTCGCTTTTGCGAACCTGATCCTCTCCGCGGCCATCACCATCACCGCGTTCTCGCTGCTCGGCTACATGATCATGCGCAACCTGCGCAGTCCGGTCGCGCAGAGCTTCGACGTGCTTTTGACCTGTGTTTTGATTGTCGTTGCCGGCGACATCGTGGTGCCGCGCGTAGAGAGCCTGCAGGCAGCCGGGCTGTGGTTGCGTTTCCAATGGATCGGGATTGCGCTCGTTCCGGCTGCATACCTCCACTTCTCCGATGCAGTGCTGCGCACCACGCACCACGTCTCGCCGCGCCGCCGGACGTGGGTGATTGCCAGCTACATCTTCAGTATCTTTCTGATCGGCATTGCGCTGTTTACGGACCTGCTTGTGACGGGGGCGGTGTACACTCCGCCCGTCAGCCACCTGACGGCGGGACCGCTGTTCCCGGTTTTTGTGCTCTACTTCTTCGCCACCGGCACATTCGGCGCCATCAACGTCTACCGCGCCCGCAGGCGATCCCTTACGCCTGCGACCCGGCGGCGCATGACCTATCTGACAATCTCGCTCGCAGCCCCCGGCGCTGGGCGTCTTTCCGTTTCTGGTTAGCCTCAGCTTCCAGATTCACGCAAGCTCGTCGTGGATCATACTCCTCTCGATGGCGGCCAACGTTGCGGTCGGCACGATGCTGGTTCTGATGGCATACAGCGTCGCTTACTACGGCGTGCTGACGCCCGACCGCGTCGTCAAGCATGATCTGATCCACTATCTGCTGCGTGGGCCGGTGGTAGGCACAGTCGTCATCATCGTCATGCTCGTGATGCCGCGGGTGGAGCTGATCCTCGGCCTGCCGCGCGACACGGCGCTCGTCTTCGCGGTAGTGGGCGTCATTGTGATTGGCGAGCTGGCAGTGAATTTGGGGAAGCCGTGGATCGACCGCCTGATCTACAGCCAGGACCAGGAGGAGATCTCCTGGATCCAGACACTGGAAGGCAGGCTGTTGACCAGCACTGATCTGGCGCAGTTCCTCGAGAACGTGCTCGCCGGGCTTTGCGAGTTGTTGCGCGTCGAAACCGGCTTCGTGTTGGTGCAAACGGATGGCGGGCTGAAGATCGAGGCCGGGATTGGCCAGCTCGAGCTCGCTCGCTGGTACGCCGACAGCAGTGAGGCGCGAGCCAGTCTGGGACAGCTTCGCCGAATCCAACGGGCGCAACGGGCGCATCAAGGGAGAAACGCCACATTTTCGTGACGGCGAGGAGTTCTGGCTGTGCCCGCTCCGAGCAGCGGATGGCGAGAATCTTTTGGGTCTGCTGGCGGTCGCTGCCCGCAACCCGATGTGGATCTGACGCCGGCCGAGGAGGCCGAGGCAGAGAACCTGCTTGCCCAGGCCAAGGCTGCTCTCTCGGATCGCTACGTGCAAGAGGGCGTATTTGCAACGCTCCAGCAGATCCTGCCCGACCTCGACGCGAATCCAGGAGTGGCGCAGCGCGCTTCGTTTCTCTACCTCTGCTCCTTCAGACGCCGCATCGGAGCCGGTCGCAGATCTCGCTGCGGGCGCCGGTGCATGGCAGCAGTGGGTGAAGGACGCCCTGAGCCACTACTGGGGCGGTCCCAAGCTGACGAGCAGCCCGCTGCTGGGCCTGAGGCTCGTGCGCGACCGGTTGAGCGAGCACAACGGCAATGCAGCCAGGGCAATGCGCGCCGTCTTGCAGGAGGCGATCGACCGGCAGCGACCGCCTGGCGAGCGCAAGCTAACGGCCTCGGAATGGTTGTTGTACAATATACTGGACTTGCGCTTCGTACAGGGGCAGCGCGTGCGCGACATCGCCGGCAAATTGGCGATCAGCGAATCGGATCTTTATCGCAAGCAGCGGGTGGCCGTCGCAGAGGTGGCACGCACTCTCGAGGAGATGGAAAAGCAGGCCACGGGGGAAGCCGGCGAGAATCCGCAACCCTCGGAACCGGTGCAGACGCCGGGCTAGACAGTACAAGATCGGGCAGTATTGGGACGAGAACGAACCGTATTGTTTGGGAGGACCGACGATGGGCGATGGATATTGGGAAGCTTTACTACGAGACGTGGAGGACGAACCGGGGGAATCATCGCCGGTGGTACCGCGAGTGGATTGGAGTGAGAGCATCCCACGACCGCGGGTCGAAATCCGGCGCGATGAGCCGGACGATGAGGACCACTGGCAGCGCGCGCAGCAGATGCTCGATAACGCCGAAGCCACCCAGGTGACGGTGACCGGTTTCAACCGCGGTGGTCTGCTTGCTCCGTTCGGTCGCATCCAGGCGTTCATTCCCACCTCACATCTGGTCACGCCGCCCATGCAGGTCACCGGCCTGCGACCGCCGTCGATCGGCGAACGCATCGGCACCGTATTGACCGTGCGCGTCATTGAGATCGATCGGGAGCGCCGGCGGCTCGTCCTGTCAGAGCGGTGCGCTTTGGCTGAAGGCCCGGTATCCGAGCTGCTCTCTTCGCTCAAGCCGGGGCAGATGTGCACCGGGCGAGTGACGAATCTGTGCGCCTTTGGCGCCTTCGTCGACCTGGGGGGCTACGAGGGGCTGATCCACATCTCCGAGCTTTCGTGGGGCCGCGTCAACCTGCCTTCCGATATCGTACAGGTGGGCGACGAAGTGGAAGTGCTCGTCCTGGAAGTGAACACCCACGCTCAGAAGGTAGCTCTCAGCCTGAAGCGGTTGTGCATAGACCCGTGGCACGGGATCGAGCAACGGTTTCACGCCGGGCAAGTGCTGGATGCCGTCATCACCAATGTTGTCTCCTTTGGCGCTTTTGCCCGAGTCGAGAAGGGACTCGAGGGGCTCATCCACGTGTCAGAGCTGGCCGAGGGCAGCTTCATGCACCCCAAAAACGTCGTGAACGAAGGGGACACAGTACGCGTGCGCGTGCTGCAGGTAGACGGCGCACACCATCGCCTGGCCCTGACTATGCGCTCTGTGGACGGATCCACACGCGAGCAGGAAGGGCCGCTCCCCGCCCAATAGCCGAAGGCGGGATTTCATGAATGATCGCGAGCGAAACGATGCACCGTCCGGTGGCGAGAGGCCGCCGGTTTCGCTGCGCCCGCAGGGGCCGCTCTCCACGCTCTCCCTTCCCACCCAACCCTCGCCAACCGGTCAGCCCGAACCGGGCGGGCCATCATGGTTCGACCGCGCTCTGCCGCTGATATTATCGCAGACGGGAGCGGGTGCGGCCGTGACGCTGCTCGGCGTGCTTGGGATCGTCTCGCTGCTGCCGGGCGATGGACCGCTGCCCCTCCTGTTTGGCCTGGGCGCACTCCCGTTCTCCCTGTCGCTGCTCCTCGGCGGTCCGGCCCTGGCCATCGCCTCACAAAGGGGCTGGCGCGCCCGCTGGCCGGCCGTGGGCGCGGGCGCACTACTGTTCCTGTGTGTCCTCACCCTGGTGCAACTGGGCCTGGGCGCCGGCTCAAATATCGCAACCGCCGGTGGAGCGCTCGGCCAGGCGGGCGCCGGCTTTCTCAAGGGGCTATTCGGCACGATGGCAGCCTGGGCGCTGGCCCTGCTCGCCTCGGCGGTCGCGGCCATATTCCTATGGCGCACGCTGCCGCCAGGCTGGACGGCGCGACTGGGTACCGCCGCGGTGGTGTTGGCGCGCAACATGAGCCCTGGCCCGGCGCAGGCTCCGGCCAAGAAGCCGCGAGCAGGCGGGCCTGCGCCCAAGAACAAAGGACACGCAGCGCAAAATGCAGGCCGAGCCCCGGCAGCCTCGGTGATCAGGGGAAGACGAGACGAGGCAAGCTCCCGGCGCGACGCAAATGCGATCGAACCGGCACGAAAGGCAAAGGCAGCGGGACCAACACCGGTGGCTCCTGCGCCCGCCACCCGGCCGGCGGCAACGACACTGACGGGCAAGGAACCCGCCGGTGCCGGGCGGCAGCAACAACCGCGGGGTGAACGGCGGCCGGCAGCGGCAGTTGAGGCGCTAGACCGGCTGGTTGAAAAGCAAGCACAGAGCGAGCAGCCGCGGCGGCGCTCTAACCGCTTGCCCCCGCTAGACCTCCTGGAACCGGACCGCCCCCCCGGCGCAGGCAGCAGCGATGCGCGCCAGCAGGCGCAGATCCTGCAGCGCACGCTCGCCCAATTTGGCGTGCCGGTAGAGGTGGTCAGCATCAAGGAAGGGCCGGCGGTAGTCCAGATCGGCATCGAGCCGGGCGAAGTGGTGCGCCAGTTGGGCAACGGGGAAATCGAACGGCGCCGGGTGCCTGTCAAGCGCATCGTCGCCTTCAGTAAGGATCTGGCGCTGGCGTTAGCCGCGCCTTCCCTCCGCATCGAGGCGCCGGTACCCGGCCACTCTTACGTGGGGATCGAGGTGCCAAAAGCGCGAAAGGCCACGGTACCGCTGCGTGGAGTGCTGGCCTCGCGGCAGTTCGACCAGCGCGGCACGCCTCTGATGGTTGCCCTCGGACGTGACGTTGCCGGCGCGCCCGCCGTGGCAAACCTGGCGCGCATGCCGCATCTGCTGATAGCGGGCGCCACGGGCAGCGGCAAATCGGTCTGCATCAACTCCATCATCTGCAGCCTGCTGATGCAAAACGAGCCGGAACAGCTGCGGCTGCTGCTCGTCGACCCAAAAATGGTTGAGCTCCCGCACTACAACGGTGCACCGCATCTGATTGCACCGGTCGTCACCGACGTGGGACGGGCGACGGGCGCCCTGGCCTGGCTGTCGGTGGAGATGGACCGCCGTTACCGGCTCTTCCAGGAGGCCGGAGCGCGTAATGTGGATGACTACAACCGCAAGACCGGCCGGCGGCGCGCCGATCAGCTGCCGTACATCGTGCTGGTAATCGACGAGCTGGCCGACCTGATGATGACCGCCGGAGTCGACGTCGAGCGCCAGCTATGCCGGCTGGCGCAGATCTCCCGCGCAACCGGCATCCATCTCGTCGTCGCCACGCAGCGGCCCAGCGTCGACGTGCTCACCGGGCTGATCAAGGCCAACTTCCCCGCCCGCATCGCGTTCGCGGTCACCACGCAGATCGACAGCCGCGTGGTCCTGGACACCCCGGGCGCCGAACAACTGCTCGGGAGGGGCGACATGCTGTTCATGTCGCCGGAGGTCGCGCGCCTGCAGCGTATCCAGGGCTGCTTCGTATCTGATCGGGAGATATCTGCTCTGGTGGCGCACTGGAGGGAAGCGCGGCCCGATTGGCCCGAGCCAGGCGACGCGCCGTGGGCGGCGTTGATGAACGGCGGGCCCGAGAGCGAGCTGCTGCAGGCCGCCCTGGATCTGATAGGCAGTCGCTCGCGAGTGTCGATCTCCGTTCTACAGCGCGAGCTGCGCCTCGGCTATCCTCGCGCCGCACGGCTGATGGAGCAGTTGGAGCAGATGGGCGCGGTCGGCGAGGACGAAGGCGCCGGCCGCAGCCGCGAGGTGTTGGTGGATGTAGAGTACGTGGACGAGGAGGAGTAGCTTTGACACCCCTTCCCCTCGCCCGTATAATGCAGGCAACGGCTCGGCTGGCTGGATGCTGAGCGGGACCAGAGGGGCGAATAGCTCAGTTGGTTAGAGCGCCTCGTTTACACCGAGGAGGTCAGGGGTTCGAGTCCCTTTTCGCCCACCTGCAAGAAGCCTTCGCCAGGGAAGTTGAGTACCCACGGCGGGGGCTTTTCTTTATCTATCTTGTCCCATCGCCGCGAGCATCGCGAGCGTCGCGGGGGTAATCGATGCAGAAAGAATTGCGCAAGCTCCCCAGCGTGGACAGGCTCCTTGCCCAACCGCGAGTGGTGGCGGCGCGCCAGGCGCAGGGGCACGCGCTGGCCGTGGAAGCCGCGCGGTCGGCGCTGGCAGCAGCGCGCGAACAGGTATTGGCAGGGAACGGGCTGCCGCCGCTCGACCAGATCGTGGCCGACCTGGAACGGAGACTGGCCGGCGCAACCGCCGGCACGCTGCACACCGTCCTCAACGCTACCGGCGTCGTGATCCACACGAACCTCGGGCGCGCCCCGCTGAGCAACGCCGCGGTGGCCGCGATGAACTCGCTGGCGAACCTCTACTGCAACCTGGAATACGACCTGGAAGCGGGCGAGCGCGGCTCGCGCTACGTACATGCCGAGAGTCTGCTGTGCCGGCTAACGGGCGCCGAGGCGGCGTTGGTGGTGAACAACAACGCGGCCGCCGTGCTGTTGGCGCTGAGCGCTCTCGCCGCGGGGCGTGAAGTGGTGATCTCCCGCGGGCAGTTGGTTGAGATCGGCGGCGGCTTCCGGATCCCAGACGTCCTGCGCCAGAGCGGCGCCCGCCTGGTGGAAGTGGGCACGACCAACCGCACGCACGAGCGCGACTACCGCGAGGCGATTGGGCCCGACACGGCGCTGCTGCTGCGCGTGCACTCCTCGAACTTCCTACAGGTTGGCTTCACGACGCAGGTGCCGCTGCCGGACCTCGTGCGCCTGGGGCAGGAGGCCGGGGTGCCGGTAGTGGACGACCTGGGCAGCGGCACGCTGCTGGACACCTCGCGCTATGGTTTGAGCGCCGAGCCGACGGTGCAGGCGAGCATCGCGGCCGGCGCAGACGTTGTGACGTTTAGCGGCGATAAGCTGCTCGGCGGGCCGCAGGCCGGGCTGATTGCCGGCCGGCGGGAGATGGTGGAGCGTCTGCGACGGCACCCGCTGGCGCGTGCCCTGCGGGTGGACAAGAACACGCTGGCAGCGCTGCAGGCGACGCTGCTGCACTACCTGCGCGGGGAAGCTGAGCGAGAGATCCCGGTCTGGCGCATGATCGCCCTGTCGCTCGAGGAGCTGGAGGGGCGGGCCCGCGACCTGGCAGCGAAGCTGGCGGCTCTCGGGGTGCCTGCGGCTGTGGCGACCGGCTTTTCGACGATCGGGGGCGGCTCGCTGCCCGGGCAGGAGCTGCCTACTTTCGGTATCGCTTTGGAAACGGGCGCTCCCGATGCAATGGCGCGCGAGCTCCGGCTCGGCCGGACGCCGGTGGTCGGACGCATAGCGGACGATCGCCTGTTCCTGGATCCGCGCACGGTCGCGCCCGAGCACGACGCGGCGCTCGTGGCTGCGGTCGCCGCCGCGTGGGAGAAGATGCAACATGCGTGACATCGACGGGCAGAGCCTTCCGTCCCGGCCGCTGGAACTGCACGGGCGCATTATCCATGAGGGACGCGCCGAGGGTGAGGCGCTGGTATCGCCGGCGCCCATCGGTTTCCTGGGCGGAGTCGATCCCGATACCGGCACCATACTGGAACCCGGCCACCCGCTGGAAGGGCGTTCGGTCGCCGGGAAGGTGCTGGTGTTCCCCACGGGCAAGGGAAGCACCGTTGGCTCCTACACGATCCTCCGGCTCAAGCGCAGCGGCTGTGCACCTGCCGCGCTGGTGAACAGCGCCAGCGAAGCGATCGTGGCCGTGGGCGCGATCCTCGCCAATATCCCCATGCTGGACCAGGTGGATATCACCGCCATCCGGGACGGCGACTGGGTCAAGGTTGAGGGGGACACCCTGACGGTCGAGCGGCGATGAGCAGCGACGAGCTGGTCTTCCTGAAGCTGGGGGGCTCCCTTGTTACCGACAAGACAGGCGAGCAGGCGCTGAGAGGCGACGTACTGCGGCGTCTGGCGCGAGAGATCGCTGCGGCCCTGGCGGCTGCCCCTGAGCTGCGGCTGCTGGTGGGGCATGGCAGCGGGTCGTTCGGTCATACCGCGGCGGCGCGTTACGGTACGCGCAACGGGGTGCGCAGCGCGGCGGATTGGGCCGGATATGCAACCACTGCGGTGGCGGCGGCGCGACTGAACCGATTTGTCGTCGAGGCGCTCGACGATGCAGGCGTCCCGGCCTTGCCCGTGCAACCTTCCGCCTCGGCCTGGTGCGAGGGCGGGGAACTGTGCTCGCTCGACGTACGTCCCATATCTGCTGGTCTGCGGTGGGGGCTGGTGCCGGTGGTATATGGCGATGTCGCCCTGGACGGAACGCTGGGGGGCACGATCATCTCGACCGAGCAGATCCTGTCCTGGTTGGCGAAACCGTTCGCACCGCGGCGCATCATACTGGCGGGAGAGGTCCCAGGCGTAATGGCCGTGGACCCGGCAGCGGATCCAAACGCTCCGCTGATCGCGGCGATTACCCCGGGGAATTTCGCGGAGATTGCAGCCGCTCTGGGGGGAGCGCGCGGAGCCGACGTGACCGGCGGCATGGCCGGCAAAGTCGCCACGATGCTCGCACTGCTCCAGGCTTCGCCGGCGCTCGACCGCGTACAGATCCTCTCTGGGATGGAGCCGGGCTGTGTTCAGCGGGCGCTGATAGACCGGAATTCGAGTGAGGGGACGGTCATCCGGCTACGTGCCTAAGCTCGCTTTGTCTTGCCAGACGCGCGCCTGCCGGGTATAATCTTCGTCAGGCCACTTGTCGTAACGGGCTGATATGTGAGGTACTATCTATGCTTCTGACCGTCGTATCGTTCATCCTCGTGATGAGTGTTCTGGTCTTCGTACATGAATTGGGCCATTTCCTGGTTGCGAAGCGCAACGGGATCATCGTCGACGAATTCGGTCTCGGCTTTCCGCCGCGCATCATCAAGGTCGGCGAGTGGGGCGGAACCGTTTACTCTCTGAACGCCATTCCTTTCGGCGGGTTCGTCCGCCTCCGCGGGGAGGACGACCCGTCCGATCCCAGGAGCTTTGCAGCCGCGCCGAAGCTCGCCCGAACGCTTACACTGCTGGCCGGTCCGTTCATGAACTTTGTGCTGGCGGTGCTGCTGTTTGCGCTGCTAACCGGCCTCACCGGCGTGCCCGACACCGAGCAAACTGGCGCACTCGTGATAGGGGTCGCCCCTGGCTCTCCTGCGGAGCAGGCAGGGCTGCAAAAGGGGGACCGCGTCCTGTCCATCGACGATGAGCCTATCGCCAACCCGCAAGAGCTGATGGCCGCGACCGCCGCCCGGTTGGGGAAGAGCACCAGCCTCCGCGTCGCCCGAAACGGTCAGACGTCGAGCGTTGTGATGGTGCCGCGTGAGAACCCGCCGGCGAAAGAGGGTGCGCTCGGCATCAACATTGGCTATGCGATGAAGGCGGCCTCGGTGCCCCTGGCTCTGAAGCAGGGTGTTGAGACGACGGCCCAGATCGTATACCTGACTTTCGCCTTCCCCATAAGCCTGGTCCGCGAGGGACGGCCGCTTGGCGATGCGGGCTTCATGGGCCCGGTTGGTATCGCCGTGACGACGGGCGAGGTCGTGCGATCGTCGCTGACTCTTTCGTCAATTCAGCCGCTGGTGTGGTTCATGGGGCTGTTGAGCACTGCGCTCGGGGTCACCAATCTGTTGCCCATCCCGGGTCTGGACGGCGGGAGGCTCCTTTTCGTGATCATCGAAGCGGTGCGCCGCCGCCGCATCGAACCGTCGCAGGAAGGGATCGTGCACCTGATCGGCTTCGGCTTGCTGCTGATCCTCGTCGGCGTTTTGACCGTCCGGGAGGTGTCGGCGCTTCTGACCGGAACTTTCCCGAGCGTATTGGGAGTGAATTAAGGCGCATACCGGTCACAGTAACGCTAACACTGCGGGTGGTGTACGCAGCGTCACCCGCAGCATGAGGAAGAATCGTTGATCACTTGCAAGCGTTGCGGAGAACGGCTACAGCAAGGAACGTTGATCTGTCCGGAGTGTGGCGCACGCCAGCGCGCGAATACCCGTACCACACGCTGTTTCCGTTGCCACCATCACGTATCAATTGACTACACCGTCTGCCCATATTGCGGTCGCAATCTGAAGGCGGCGAGACGTCACTGGGTTCAGTGGGTCCTGGTAGCACTACTGATTGTCGTGCTCGCGCGCTTCGGGTGGAGCAGGCTCCCGCTTGAACAGATGCGGGGAAGCATAGAGAACGTGGCCGGGAAAGTGGCCAGTGCAGTGTCCGCTCCCGAGCTCGTGGCGCTCGCGCCAACCGATTCCCCACGCACCGGCCTCTCGGGAACGCTGCTCCAGATTCCGCCTGATGCGCTGACTCCGTGGCCCGCTGAGGGCACCGCTGTGCCGACGCCCACGGAGACACCGGTCGTGACCGCGGGCAGCACGCCGGCGAAACCGCCGGAAGCAACCGGCAGCGGGACCCCGGCAGCAACGCCGGCGGCGCCGCCGGCCGTTCCTTCGACTCCGACGCCGGCGCCTACTGCGGCTCCGACCGCGTCGCCGGCGCCGCCGGCGACCGTTCAGCGCAGCTATACGGTGGCGCCCGGCGATACGCTGCAGCTGATCGGGGAAAAGACCGATGTCCCGTGGCGCACGATTGCCCAGTTGAACGGGCTGAGTGAGACGGCAATGCTGCACCCGGGGCAAGCGCTGAACATTCCAACCGAGGGCGCTGCCCCTGCTCAGGCGGCCGTTCCGGCTGCCACTCCGGCGCCCGCTCGTAAGTACAAAGTGGTGTCGGGCGACTCGCTGATGGTGATTGGCACAAAAGTAGGCGTGGCGTGGCAGTCGATAGCCTCGGCAAACGGCATCGGCTCCGGCACCATTCTGTCTGTTGGCCAGGAGCTTGTGATTCCCGCCCAGTGAGAGCACGATGCGATTTGCGCGGCTGCTCACTGGCCTGGAAGTGTAGTGATTGATGACGATACAAGATTTGCAGTTCGTTCTCGAGCGGCTGGCTGATGAAACGAAGCCTGTCCGCTCTCTTGATCTCTCTCCCCTTTCCGACGTTCCGCGGGCGGAGCTGAATCAGTTCCGCGAGGCGTGGGCAGGCATCAGGCGCGAGCGACGCGTCGAGCTGCTTTCGGAACTCGTGGAGCAGGCCGAATCGAATATCCACATGAACTTCACGGTCATCCTGCGTGAGCTGTTGAGCGATGTCGACGCTCGCGTGCGCAAGCTGGCGGTGGAGGGCTTGTGGGAGGACAACCGGCCCACTCTCGTGCCGCCGCTGGTCACGCTGGCGAGGCATGACCCTGCTCCCGAGGTGCGTGCGGCAGCGGCAATGTCGCTCAACCGCTTCGTGCTGCTTGGCGCTCTGGGCGAGATCTCGCAAACGATGGCGGAACGGGCGGAGCAAGCCCTTCGTGACGCCTGGTTCCGGCGCGATGAGACCACCGAGGTGCGGCGGCGAGCGCTGGAGGGGCTGGCGTACTCCAATGACCCGGAGGTACGCGAGTTCATCCATAACGCTTACTATGACGACGACGAGTTGATGCGCCAGAGCGCGGTCTTCGCCATGGGACGCAGCGCCGACCACCGGTGGGCGCGATTCGTCCTCTCAGAACTCGGCAGTACCAACCCGGCCATGCGCTTCGAAGCAGCTACGGCTGCCGGCGAGCTGGCGCTCGCCCCGGCAGTGGGCCATTTGATCCACATGCTCGACGATCCGGACAGCAACGTGCGAGAGGCAGCGGCGCTCGCTCTGGGTCAAGTGGGCGGCCCCCGGGCGCAGCGTGCCTTGCGAGAAGTAGCAGCAAGTGATGATCCGCGCCTGGCCGACGCCGCCGAAGAAGCGCTGGCTGAGCTCAACTTCAACAGCGGCGAACTGGAGATGTTGGCCGTACCCGACAACAATGCGCTGGCGCCTAAGATCGGAGATGACGATATCGAGGACGTGGTCGACGATATCGAGGATGATCTGGACGACGGCCCTGGCATCGGGGACGATGACGATTTCCTGGGGGACATGGACGAAATCGACGACTTCGACGAGGATGACGAGGACGACGGTTGGTACGATGAAGACGATGAAGATGACGAGGACGACGAGGACGACGAAGCGGGCTGGAATTGACCGGCACGCCTCACTACCATGATGGATAACGAAACCAATGCAGCGCCCGGGGGTGCTGAGGAGCGAACCAAACAGGTCGCCCGCCTGGTGGGCGAGGCTGCGCACCTGCTATCCTCCGGCAGGCCGGGTGAGGCCGTCGAACGGCTGACTACGGCGCTCAGGCTGGATCCTTACAACGTGCCGGCGGCGCTCAACCTGGGTGGCGCCTACATCATGCAAGGCAAGTACGACCGCGCGGTGAGCGTGCTCGAGCCGGCTTCGTCGCTCGAACCGGATAACGCCATGCTGTGGGCCAACCTTGCCGCTGCTTACCTGGGGAAACTGAAGCTGGCCGGCCCGCAGCATCAGGAGCGCGCTATCAGAGCATATGAACGCGCGCTGGAAGCCGACCCGCAGGCGCCAAACGTGTACTACAATCTGGCGCTGATCTATCTGGAGCGGCGAGACAACGAGCGCGCCGCCGCCCACTTCCGCCGGGCGCTCGAAGTCAATCCGGACGACCGGGACGCAGAGACTTACCTGCTCAGGCTGCAGCGCGGCGAATTCGAGCCGCACGAGGGCGAATGACGCACGAGGAAAGCCTGGCGACAGTGGCAGCTACACCACCTGCGCAAAAGCAGCGGGTCACGCTCTGGCGGCGCAATCCGCAAGCCGTGGCGTGGCTGGTGCTCATCGTCAATTTCGTCGTGTTCGCCGTGCTGGCAGTTACGGTGCCGGTTTGGGTACGCAATTACCTGCTGCATGCCACAAGCGTACGTCCGGCCGACGTGACCGCGGTCACGGGCACCGTCCAGCTCTGGATACCCCGCGCCGATGGGGCCAGCGCGGTGATCCAAAGCCGTCACGTACCTGAGGGCAGCTCAGTCGTGACGGACGGGATTGCGCGCGCCCTGGTCACTATCCCCAGCTCACTCACCCACGAGCGAATGCTCGTCACCATGCAGCTTTTCCAGGACACCGCCATGCGGCTGGAACAGGCACAAACACCCAAGTTCCGGTGGAGTACCGACGCGGACCAGGTCAACCTCAAACTCGAACAGGGGCGCTTGAAGATCAGTTCTACGCCCGGCGAGGGAGAGGCCGTGACTGTGCGCGTGCAAACCGCCAATGCAGTGGTGACCTTCGGTTCGGGATCGTTCTACATTACTTCACAGGGAGAAGAGACACAGGTAATGGCGAGCTTCGGCCAGGCCCAGGTCGAATCGCTGGGCACGACCGTCCTCGCAGAGGGCGGCCAGCGAGTCGACGTGTTGGCCGGGCGACCACCAAGCGAACCGGTGGTAGCAGCCCTGAACCTGGTCAAGAATGGCACTTTTGAAATGAGCGCGCAACCTGATTGGGAGCAGCGCCTGGAAGAACCGCCCGGGCTGCAGCCGGGGCAACTGACGTGGGACTCCATAGACGGGCGATACGTCATCCGCTTCAAACGACGCACGGAAGACAGCGCCCCGAGTGCGGTCCGGCTCGCGCAGCAGCTCAACCGTGACGTCCTCGCCTTCGATTCGCTGCAATTGCGTATGGATCTGCAACTGCTCTACCAGAGCGTGCCCGGGGGCGGTATCCAGAACTCCGAATACCCGGTGTTCGTGGACTTGTTCTACACGGATATCTACGGCAAGGAGCTCCACTGGTTCCAGGGCTTCTACTATCAGGACCTACCGGCCGGCAGCAACTGGCCCGCGCCCACCGGAGAAAGGGTGCCGCTCGGGACCTGGTACACCTACGAATCACCCAATCTGATCGAAGCACTGGCAGCCACTCGCCCTGCGCGGATCAACTCCATCACGATCTCCGCCCTGGGTCACGACTTTGAGAGCCAGATCGCGGATGTCACATTGATCGCGCGTTAGGCCGTGGCCCAACCATCCTCCCCGCCAAACTGATCGTGTCTCGACCGACTATGCGAATCAGGGCGCCTTTCCCCCTCGTCGTGCTGGCGTTGTTCCTGGCGCTCGGCGCCTATCAACTGCAGCTACCCGGTTTACACTACGACGAAGCGAAAGAGGCCGGTCTCAACGCCATGCAGCTCGTACTGGGCGGACCCGTCACGGCGTTCCGGGATGCAGTGGTGGCGATCGGCCCGCTGCGCATACCGCTGATGGTGCAGGACTACATTGGGGCGCTCAACGTGCTGCTGGCGGTGCCGTTTTTGGCAGCCGGCGGTATCAACCCGGTTGCGCTGCGCTGGCTCCCCCTGCTTTGCGGCGCCGCATCGCTGCTGCTGGTGTGGCGGCTCGGGACGGAATGGAACGGGCGGATTGCGGGCGGGCTGGCGGCGATACTCCTGGCGGTAAATCCCACCTACATCTTCTGGAGCCGGCAAGGGATCTTCGTCACCAACATTACCGCGCTCTTCTTCCTCGCCGCGCTGCTGGCCGGCACCCGGTGGTGGCTCACGGGGCGCCGTCGCTACCTGTGGCTCCTGGCGCTCTGCTGCGGCCTCGGGCTCTATGCCAAATTGCTGTTTGCCTGGGGTATCGGGGCTATGGTTGCGGTCGCGGCGCTGTCGTGGCTGGCCGGATGTCCCCCTGCGGCGTGGCGCCGCCGGCCGCGCGCCGAGGCTGCTGCCTGGGGCGGTGCGCTGGCCTGCTTCATAGCGCCGCTGCTGCCGCTCATCGTGTTCAACGTGCAAACCGGCGGCACGGTTTCGTCGATCGTCAACAACCTCGGACAGTCATATTACGGCGTGGACAACAGCGCCTATTTGCCAAACTTGGGGCATAGGCTGGAGCAGGTGATCACGGTGCTGCGCGGCGATCACCTCTGGTACCTGGGAGAGGTATACGCAAACCAGGTAGCGCCGGCCGTGGCAGCCGCGTTGGCCGCGGTTGCCGTCGTGGCAGGGATCCTGCGCTTCCGCCGCGGTGGCGGGAGAGTGCTGCTGCCGTTCGCCTTACTGGCAGCGATCCTCTTGCAGAGCGCGTTTACCGTGAGCGATCTGTTCGTCACGCATCACGTATTGACCGTGCCTCTGATTGCCTTGTCCGCCGGCGCCGCGGCGGCGTGGCTCGTGAAGCCGGCGTGGGAGAAGAGACAGCGGGAAACCGGCATACGGGACCGCCAGAACGTCCCAGGGTATGTGGCCGGCGCGCTCGCCGTCGTGGCGGTGCTGGCGTGGGCAGGCGTGGACGCCTGGAACACCGTCCGTTACCACCAGATATTGGGCGAGTCTGGCGGCTACGCCACGCATTCGGACGCCATCTACCGGCTGGCCGAATACCTGGACGATGCCCCTCACGACCAGGTGCTCGCGCTCGATTGGGGTCTGGATGCGCCGCTCCGCTTCCTGACGAGCGGCCGGGTCAACCCGATCGAGGTGTTTGGCTATGCCGCCCTGGAGGCGCCCGATCCGGGGTTCGCAGCCCGCGTCGGCCCCTACCTCGACCGCCCGGAGACCCTCTACGTGTCGCACGTGCCCGACGCCAGCATCTTTCGCGGCCGGGAGGTCGCGCTGGCGGAGATCGCCAAGGCACAAGGGCTGGTGCTTACCCCCGAGGCCGCCTTCTACCTCAGGAGTGGCCGGTCGTTGTTTGTCGTGTATCGCGCACACCGCTGAACGGAGCCAAAGGGATCAGAAAGACGGGCCTGGCCGCGGCGTACGCTACGCCGGCCGCTCCTGGTCCCACCACTTGGACAGGCGCCCACCTGCGCGCGGCGGCTGATCCATATAGTGCGAGACGTCGTTGAACAGCATCAGCCGGACGCGGACGGGGTCCTTGAAGTCCAGCACGTTCAGGCACGCCGGCGACTGGTCCAGCCGGTCGCGGTAGCCGCGCGCATCGAAGCCGAGCAAGGTGCTGAGAATCAAGCGGATGGTCGCCTTGTGCGACACGACCACCACGTTCTCGCCGTCGTGGCGTAGCACGATCTCGCGGATGACCGGAAGCGCCCGCGCCAGAACGCTGATGCCCGGATTCGCCGCCGGCCGGCGCGAAGGTGTAGGGATCCTCTTCCCAGGCGGCGTACTCGTCCGCGAAATGGGTTTCTACCTCCACCCGGGGCAGACCCTCCCAGCGTCCATGGTCGATCTCGCGCAACCCACCCCGAAGGATGGGCTCGAGGCCGTGGGGCCGCCCGATGATGGCCGCGGTCGCGACGGTGCGGCGAAGCGGGCTGGCATAGACGGCGGTGACGTGGTCATCTGCCAGCCGCCGCGCCAGCGCTTCAGCCTGGTCGCACCCTACGTCAGACAGCTCGACGTCAGTGGAGCCGGCGAAGCGATCTTCGGCCGAAAGAACAGTCGCACCGTGGCGAATCAGCATCAGGCGTGTGGTCATGCGCCGGTCTCCTCAAAGCTGAACGGGCCGCGATTCGGGATCGCAGTCTTACGCTACCGCTCCGCGCCGTCGTCGCGATACGCCCGATCCGTCTGCGCGGCCATGATAAAGTCGTTGCGGTGCAATCCCTTGATCTTGTGCGTCCACCAGGTCACAGTCACCTTGCCCCACTCGGTCAGGATCGCCGGATGGTGGCCATGCTGCTCGGCCAGCGCGCCCACCTTATCCGTGAAGGCCAGCGCCTCGGCAAAGTTCTTGAAGCGAAAGACGCGCTCGAGCCGGGGCACCCCCTCATGCTCGTAGAGCTCCCAGTCAGGCACCTGCGGCTTGTAGCGCGCGATCTCATCGTCAGTCACCGTCGGCGAGCCCACCCGGCACGCCTCGCACTGCATCCCCAACAGCTCAGCGGCGGCCTCGCCGCCCAGGTTGAGGTTCAGAGCTCCTTCTTCTGCCATGTTGTACCCCCACTACAGGACTAGCGTAAGTATATCCGGGGATGCAAGGCGTTGTCACACATACTTATTCTATCCGTTCGAGTTCTTCAGGTGTCGGTTTCTGGAAGAACTCTGTCCAAGGCTTCATACTTTCTTCGGAAATATGGAAGCTCTCCTGTGAAGTTTGCGAATTCCTGACCGCAAGCCGCCTCAGTAGCTCCTCTTGTGGCACATCAAGCAAATGCACTTCACTGCTGGCTCCAAGGTGTTTCGCCCGCAGCCGGTAATCTTCGCGTTCTTCTCGTGCCCAAAAGCCAAAATCGAGGATGACATTCGTTCCCAATTCCAACGCTCTGCTCGCGATATTCCAAAGCATAGCCTCGATAAAACCATGTCGGGCATCATGTTCCGGCTCTTTCGCATCTTGACCAAAAAGACCAATCTGCCACTCATCGGGTGTCAATCGAAGTGCTGACCGTTCATGTTCAAGCTGCTTTGCAAGCGTTGTCTTCCCTGAACAAGGAAGTCCAACCATCAGATGAAGGGTTGCCACACTTCTTACTCCTAAGGATCGTTTACAAGCCGACGAACTATAATTATAGCGGTTAGGAAGATGATTCTGACAAAGCGGTGCTCTTTGAACATAGAGGAAGGGCGGCACGAAAATGTCTAGAACACCTTACATGTCCGGCGAGTGCTAAGCCTTGCAGCGTAGCTGCAAGGGTTACGGCTACGATGGTTTTGAGGACAAATTGCGTAGACGGCGAGTGCTTCGCTGCTATTCGGGCTCGAGCCACAGGGTCGCTACTGTGTTGGCGTCCACCGCCGGGCGGGACCAGAGCAGCGGGCGGAGCTCGCCGCGGAGCCAGAGCGGCATCTGGTCGTTGTAGTGCGGGCTGGCGGGGTGGCCGGACTGGCCGCCCGGCAGGACGCCGCGGCCGGCGTCCCAGTCGCCCACGTCCAGGACCATGCGCCACGAGGCGCTGACGGCGGGCGAGGGCGGGGGCGGCATCTCGGGGGCGAAGGCGGCCTGCCACACGGTATTCATGTCGCCGCCGTATGGATACGGGCCGCGGTTGAAGATGCGACCGATGGGGGGCACGCGGCCTAACATGTGTGGGAAGAGCACGCGGTGCAGGCGCCCCCAGCGCCACCGTTCCGGATCGCTGCCCAATCGCGCCTGGAGGAACCGGAGCGCCGGCGCCAGCGATTCGCCGAGGAGACCGGCGCTCGTCAGGGGGTGCCCGGTGGCGGACTGCCACGAAGACGCATCGTCATCGCGCAGCAGGTCGATCAGCACCAGCGGCGTGCGATCGGCGAACGGCAGCACCAGCGAGTTCATCAGCGGGTGCAGCCCTTTGCCCATAAAGTGCTGCGCCAGCGGGCCGAGGGCCGGTTCGAACGCAACCTTTTGGGCGAAATGGAGCCAGGCCTCGTAGAGCGATCCGGCGACCGAATCCACGAGCAGCATGCCGTCCCAGCCGGCCACACGCCGCACCGCATCATCCGCCGCCGCCTCCATGCTCTCGAGCGCCGGCGACGCCAGGATCTCGCCGGCGCGAGCCTTCACGATCCCGGCGAAGTCGCTGCCGGGCGCGCAGAACTGGTCGATCTGCATCGCGGCGCACTGCTCCACCGTGAGCCGGGGGCGCTCGCCCAACAGCTGCACGATGCGGGAGGCGCGGTACCCGTTGCAGGTGTCGCTCGCCAGGTGGTACGGGTAGTCCGCGCCTGCCTGTGCATTGTTGGCGGAAGCCAGGTAACCGCAGGCCGGGTTGTAAGCGTGCGGGAGCTCGCGGTGCGGGACCCAACCGGTCCACTCGTGCGTTCCGGTCCAACCGGGTGCAGGAACCCGCCCGTCTCCGGCGGCGCGGACGGGAACACGACCGGCCATGTGAAAGCCGATGTTGCCGTCGACGTCGGCGTATACCACGCTGACCGGCGGATCGGTCCACTTCTCCAGCGCAGCCACGAACTCGTCCCAGTCGCTAGCACGATTCAGGCAAAGGGCCGCCTGCGCCGCATACGAGAGGTCGTGACTGGTCCAGCGCAGCGCGAGCGGCGCGCCGGTCCACCCCTGCGACAGGCTGCTCAGGTCGTTGACGAGCGGGCCGTGCCGCGTGGAGCGTACGTCCAGCCTCTGGACGCGGCGCTCGCCTCGGACGTGGATCTCCTCGTGGACTACCTGCACCCGCTCCCACCGGCCCTCGTACTCGTAGAGGTCCGGATCGTCCGGGTGTAGACGCTCGACGTACAGGTCCTGCACGTCCGCCAGGGCGGCGGTCATCCCCCAGGCAATGCGGGCGTTGTGCCCCAGCACCACCCCGGGCGCGCCCGGCAGGGAAACGCCGGCAACTTCCAGGTCCGGGGCCACCAGGTGGATCTCGTACCAGTAGGACGGCATCTGCGTCTGCAGGTGCGGGTCATTCTCGAGCAGCGGGCGGCCGGTGGCCGTGCGCGATCCGTCTACGACCCAGTTGTTGCTCATCCCGGCGGTGTTGAGCGGCAGCCAGGACGCGGCATCCTGGAGGCTTCGGTGGAGCTGGGGCAGGAGGGAGGTGAATGCCTCGCCGGGGATCACGGATGGGTTCGACGCCGGGTAATCGCCCAGCAGCCGGGCGGCGGCATCGGGGCCGAGGCGCGCCAGCAGTGCGGCATTCAACACCTCGGCGGCCCAGTTGAAAGAGAGGCCCCACGCCATGACCTTCGCCCAGACCATCGTGTCGAGAGGCTGCCACGGCTCGGGACGGTGCAGGGTCAGGCGAAACTCCAGCGGGAGGCGGCCGCGTTGGCGCCGCATGCAGGCGTTGACCCCGGCGCTGTATGCCTCCAGCTCGGCGCGGGTGCCATCGTCGACGGCGTCGAGGTCACGCCGGGCGCTCTCGGCCAGGCGCAGCGTGCGCAGCAGCCGGTCCGCCTCGAGCCCCATCCGGCCCACGACCTCTGACAGCCGGCCGTAGCCGATGCGGCGGCTGAGCTCCATCTGCCAGAGGCGATCCTGGGCATGCACGAACCCCTGGGCATACAGGGCGTCGAGTGCACTGCTCGCGTAGATGTGGGGGACTCCCCACTCGTCGCGGCACACCTCTACCGCCGAGCGCAGACCGTCCAGCCGCATTCGCCCGCGGATACGGGGCAGCGGGCGGCGAAACCAGTAGGCGCCGGCGGCAACCGGCAGAGCGGCCAGCCCGGTGCGGGCCAGGCGAGGGAGAATGGGCCGCACGTCAGTTCAGTCCGTAGGCTTCTGCCAGCAGTTGCACGGTGTGTAGCACGGGGAGCCCGGTGTTGGCTGCCAGGTTCCAGCGGCAGGTCTCGTTATCGCAGACGGCGCGGCGGGCGCCGGTGGCCCGGATCCGCTCGAAAAGGTCGCGCCCGACGTCCTGGGCTATGTCGAACTTCTCATCCTTGTAGCCGTACGTGCCGGCGATGCCGCAGCAATCGGCCCCCATCTCCTGCGCCTGCAGCCCCGGCACCAGCCCCAGCAGCGCCAGCGCGGGCCTGCCCATGCGGTGAAGCTTCTGGTGGCATGATGTATGGACCGGGAGATACTCTGTCGTGGGGCGAAAATCGGTCTGTAAACGGCCCGCCTCGTGCTCGAGCCAAAGGAACTCGTTGATATCAAACACCTGCCCGGCCAGCTCCTGGGCTTCAGGCGTGTGGATGCCCAGCACTTCGCGGTAGTCCGATTTCAGCTCGAGCCCGCAACTGGTGCCGCCAACCACGATCGGGATGCCGCGGCGGGCGTATGGCGCGAGCAGCTCGATGTTGCGGTGCGCCGACCGGCGCGCACCGGCAAAGTCGCCGTTCGACTGCATAGGCAGGCCACAGCACACCTGCTCGGGCACCAGCACATCGAAGCCGTTATGCTCGAGCACCGCCACGATGGCGCGCCCGACTTCAGGCTCGTAGTAGTTGGCCGCGCAGCCGTGGAAATAGACGACCGGGGGCCGCCCGCTGCCGCCCAGGCGGCCGGCGCTGCGATGGGTACGGTAGAACCAGCTACGGAATGTGACGAAGGTCCAGCGCGGGAACGGCGCCCGGTGGTGGATGTGGAGCAACCGCTCCATGAGCATGCGCGCCGGGGCGAAGCCCATCACCAGGTTCGCCAGCGGCGCCACCGGCCGGCCGATCTTCCCGATCAGCTCGTTGCGCCCCAGCAGCCAGTTGCGCCACAGCCGGGTGTTCCACGGTGCTTCCCGCACCTGGCGGGTGCGCAATTCTGATTTGGCGACCGTGTTGATCTCCATCACCTTGACTCCGTGCGGGCAGACGAGCGTGCACACCCCGCACCCGGAGCAGTAGTCAAGCGAATGGTCGGGGGAGGGCGCGTCCGGATCACGGAAGCGCTGCGCCTGCGGGCCAACGTACTTCGGGCCGGAAAAGAGCGGAGTGACCGGCACGACCGGGCAATGCGTGGTGCAGATGTTGCACTTCACGCACAGCTCGGCGCTCCGCCGGACGTCTTCTTCAAGGCTGTGCGGCCATTGGATCGTCAACTGACAGCTACTCCTGCACGGTATCCGGTGGCAAGCCAGATACCTTCAGTAGAACCCTCAATGAAGGGATTCGCACCGGCAAGAATGCGGCCGGCGAGGTAGACATTTTCGAGTGAGGGCGCCGCTTCGCCGGCCGCCATGGGACGCAAATCGGGCGCGGCGGCGAGCCCGAGCCGGTGTGCCAGGTGTCCGGTAGGCGTCATGAAGTTGACGTCGCAGAGTGGACCATCTTCGGCATCCCATGCAACCGGCAGACCAAAAACGGTCTCGCGGAGTGTCCCGTCTGGTTCGCGCACGATGCCGCCGCCGTAAAGCCCACCTGTCGCCAGCACGAACCGTTCGGCGCGGAACATGGTGCGTCGCGACGGCCCCTGGACGGCGACGGCAGTGCAGCGCCGGTCCTCCACAACCCCCTCGCACGGCATGTCCAGCAGCAGCTCGACCCCGTCCCTCTCCAGCCCAGTTTTGAGCGCCAGATAGAGGCGCAGACCTGGCACGCTGGCGGGCAGCGTCGGAATCTCGAATACGGGCAGCCCGAGCCGCTCCTGGAGGTCGCTCCAGGCTTCTGGGTGGTGGTGCAGCCCGAGGACCGAGGGAAAGCCCACGCGCGCCGCACCGCGTACCTTCGGGCTCAGCTCTCCAGCGACACGCGCCCGAACGTCCGGGCGATCGAAGAGGCGGGCGAGCCCGGCAGGCACCGGGTCGAAATGCGCGTCGTCCAGCTCGGGCATCGAGAAGTAGGTGGGCCGGGCGGGAAAACCATTTCGCTCCAGGTTCTCGGCGCACAGCGAGGGGTAAAAATCTCGCCACCCCTGCGGCCCTGCGATCGCCATCTCGCCGCCTGTGCGCAGGTCCCCGGCTGAAAAGCTCTCCGGCACGAGCGCTGCACGGCGCGTCATCCCGAGGGACGTGGGCAGCAGCCAATTGCTACGATCTGGGTGACGCATGTACCGCAGGCCGGCCGGCTCGCAGGCTTCAGAGAGGGCAGCCAGCCCGGCTTCCAGCCCGTCCACGCCTGCTAGCACGTAGGGATGCCCATCTCCCATGGCAATGCGATCAGCGACGCCGGCAAGCGGATCGCCGTCGCAGTCCCACAGCCCCAGCCATCCCGGCATGATGTGGGTGATACCGATGCCGCCGGCAACCAGCCGGACGGTAGCGCCTCTCCGGCGCGCGACCGTAGCTGCTAGCAGCCCCGCCGGTCCGGCTCCGATGACAAGCACGTCAACCATTGCCGTCCGGCTCCTCTTGCGAAAGCGTGGGCAAGCCCGGCTGCGACGGCAGCCCGAGGGTCTCGCGGTAGATCACTTCGTCGAGCAGCGCCTGGCGCAGCCCCTGGCCCCACAGCAATGAGCGCTGTCCTTTCCAGCGCCGGTGCACGAACTCCACCAACGCATTGGTTGCAACGGCCGCATCGCCGTACCCGCGCTCGTGCATGATACCAACTGCACGTACGGCACAGAATCCGCCCTGGCATGGCCCCATCCCCAGGCGCAAATCGCGGCGTAGATCGTCCAGCACCCAGGGAGCGGTGAAGTCGGGGTGCGAGGCAAGTGCTTCCTCGATCTGTCCGCGCGTCACGAGTTCGCACTCGCAAATCAGCCTGTCCTCGCCTGCCGTTGCTTCGATCTCCCCCAACCGCTTCCCCAACGTGTGATACACGCTCGCCGCCTGGCGGTGATGCGGGTCGGGCAGCACGAAGTCGCGCGTAGTGCACTCTGCGTCCACACCAAGCTCACGGCACACGGCATCGGCAGTCTGCTCGGCCATCAGGCGGTATGTGGTCAACTTGCCGCCGACTACGGTCACGAGGCCAGACACGCCGTCACGCTCCGCGTGGTTCAGGACGGCGAAGGTGCGCTTCACCGCGCGCCCTTCGGCTGCACCGGTGTCCTCGTACAGCGGCCGCACGCCGGCCCACGTGCGGAGACTGCGTGCGTGCGAAAAGCCGGGCACCATCAGTTCCCCTTCGGCCAGCATCCGCTGGACTTCCCACGCCTGAACGCTGGTGTCATCCGGATCGGATACGTTGACCGACGTAGTGCCGATCGCGGCGACTGTACCCACGGGCACGAGAATGTCCCCATCGCCCGGGCGGTGGCAGCGATTGATGATCGTGTTGACAAAGCGATACGCCATGCCGATCATCGCGCCCTTGTTCGGTCGCATCTTGACCTGGCAGTCAGCCATGGCGGCGACCCGCCCGGCCCATGCCCCCGCGGCATTTACGACCATGCGCGTAGCAATGCGGCTGCGCTCGCCAGTGCGAACGCTCTCCACCAGGGCGGCGGCAACACGCCCTCCGGCCACCTCCAGATCGACCAGGCGGTGATACGTCCAGACGCGAGTGCCGAGTTCGGTGCACGCGTAGGCAAGCGACTCAACCAGGTCGAACGAGTCGCAGGAGCCGTCCGGCACGGTGAAGGCGCGGGAAATAGCCGGGTTGAGCACCGGCTCCCGGCGCAGCGCTTCTCGTACCGGGATCTCCTCGGCCTCGATCCCGCAGCGGCGGCAGGCAGCGAACCAGCCGTCAGCGAAATCCGGATCGTCAGCAGGGGTGGTGATGAACAGACCACCGGTGTCTTCGATGGCGTGAGGGGCGATACGGCGGACGATACGGTTCTCAACAATGCACTCTGTGGCCGATTCCGGGTCAGTGACAGCGTAGCGGCCGCCGGAGTGCAGCAGCCCGTGGTAGCGGCCGGAGGTGCCTTCGCAGAGGTCGCCTCGCTCCACGAGCGCCACGCGCAAGCCGCGCAATGCCAGATCGAGGGCCGTGCCGGCGCCTGTTGCGCCCCCGCCCACTACGAGCACATCAACTTCACCCGGCAGCGAACGAGGAGGCTTCATACTTCGTCCAGCCAGTGCATGCTGCGCTCGACTGCCTTTTGCCAACCGCGGTAGAGCCGCTCGCACTGCGCTTCCGGCATCTGCGGCTGCCACTGCCGGTCCATCTGCCAGTTGGCGCGCAGGTCGTCCAGGCCGCTCCAGAAGCCCGTCGCCAACCCTGCTGCGTACGCGGCGCCGAGTGCGGTCGTCTCGGCGACGCGTGGGCGCACTACCGGCACGCCGAGCAGGTCGCTCTGGAACTGCATCAACAGCTCGTTAGCCACCATGCCGCCGTCTACCTTGAGCGACGTGAGCTGCACCCCGGAATCCTTCGCCATCGCCTCGAGCACCTCCCGTGTCTGGTAGGCGGTAGCTTCCAACGCCGCCCGCGATGTGTCCCTTCGTTATGTAACGGGTGAGGCCGGCGATGATGCCGCGGGCGTCCGATTGCCAGTACGGTGCAAAGAGGCCGGAAAAGGCGGGGACGAAGTATGCCCCACCGTTGTCGGGCACGCTCCTGGCCAGCGCCTCGATCTCGGAGGAGGAGGCGATCAGGTTGAGATTGTCGCGTAGCCACTGCACCAGTGCGCCGGCGATGGCCACGGAGCCCTCGAGCGCAAAGACAGGAGCCTCGCCCGCGAAGCGGTAGGCCAGTGTGGTTAGCAGCCCGTAATGCGACGTAACCGGCTGCTCCCCGGTATTGAGCAATGTGAAACAGCCGGTACCGTAGGTATTCTTGGCCTCGCCGGCGGTGAAGCATGCCTGCCCCACGAGAGCGGCCTGCTGGTCTCCCAGGTCTCCGCACAGCAGGACCGGCCCACCGAAGGGGCCCTGAGGGCGAGTCACTCCGTATCCGTTCGGATCGCTCGAGGAGACGATGCGCGGCAGCATGGAGAGTGGCACGCCCATCTCGCCGCAGATCGAATCGTCCCAATCGAGTGTGCGCAGGTTCATCAACATGGTACGGCTGGCGTTTGTCACGTCGGTAACGTGCGCGCCGCCGTCCGGCCCGCCGGTAAGCCACCAGATCAGCCAGGTGTCGACATTCCCGAACAGCGCATCGCCACACTCGGCTGCCGCGCGCAGACCGGGCACATTCTCCAGCAACCAGCGGATCTTCGGACCGGAGAAGTAGGTGGCAAGCGGCAAGCCCACACTGGGGCGAAAGCGTTCCTGCCCGCCGTTTTCCGCCAGTTCGCCACAAATGCGGTCGGTACGCGTATCCTGCCAGACGATGGCGTTGTGATACGGCCGCCCGGTGCTCCGGTCCCAGATGATCGTCGTCTCGCGCTGGTTGGTGATTCCGATCCCGGCAAGCTGCCTGAAGGTGACGCCGGCCTGCTCCATGGCTCCCTGCACCACTTCCTGCGTGCTCGCCCAGATCTCCATCGGGTCGTGCTCGACACAGCCGGGAAGCGGGTAGATCTGCCGGTGCTCACGCTGCGCCATCGCAGCCGGCCGTCCCTCGCGATCGAACAGGACACAGCGCGTGCTGGAGGTGCCCTGGTCGATGGCGGCTACGTATCTGACCACTGTCGCAAATCCTCTCTGGTGAGACGCCGGGCTTTCGGCGCTACTCGTAGCGCCGAAAGCCCAGGCGCTACTCGCGGTGCTCGCCGATACGCCGCTCTGTACCCTGTGCCAGGCGCTTGAGATTGGGCCGTAACGCATAAAGCACAGCCAGCGAGGTGAAGATGCCGAAGATGATGTGTACGGCAGGGTGCGATGCCGGAGCCACCAGGTAGACAGTCACCAGCCCGAGGAGCCCACCCAGCCCGATGGACAGCGTGCCGACGGAGGCATAGCGGGTGAAATAGAGGGCGGCGATCGCCACCGGAACCGCAATAGCCGCAGCCAAGGGGGAGAGGGCAACGAGCGCGGCGCCTGTCGTCATGCCGCCGGCGCCGCCTCGCCCACGCAGCATGAATGACGAGTTGTGACCCAGCACGGCGCCCACCCCGCCCAATGCCGCGGCCAGCTCGTTACCCAACAGGTAACGGCCGACGGCTACGGCGAGAATTCCCTTGAGGGAGTCCGCCAGCACCGTCAGCACCAGGGGGGCAATGCGCCCCGTTGCCCGCCAGACATTCGTGCCGCCTGTGCGACCACTTCCGTAGCGTGTTACGTCAACACCCCACGCCTTGCCGACCAGAAAACCGCTAGGAATTGACCCGAGCAGGTAACCCACTGCCAGAGCCAGCAGAAGTTGAATAAACCACGCCAATGTGCAAACCCCTCGAAACGCAAATCGACCTGTACATCGAATATAACACGCTGCAGGCCGGGGCGATGCGTGCCATTACCGCTTCTCCGTCGCCAGCCTGCGCTCGAGAGCGCCGCTTATGCGCGTGAAGAAGACCGTCATCACCAGATAGATTAGCGCCACCATGGTAAACGTGTCAAAGCTGAGGAAGGTGCGCGGAACGAACTCGCGCCCGCGACGCGTGAGCTCCGAAACTGCCATGATCGACACCAGCGACGAGTCCTTCAAGAGCGTAACGAACTCGTTACCCATGGGCGGGAGGATCACGCGGATCGCCTGCGGTAACACGATGAAGCGCATCCCCTGGACGTAGGTCATGCCTAGCGAGCGCGCCGCTTCCATCTGGCCGGCCGGGACTGATTGGATGCCCGCCCGGAAGATTTCGGTCATGTACGCGCCAAAGGCGAAGGTGAACCCCGTAACGGCCGACACGGTCTCCGTAAGCTTGAGCAGGAGAATCTGCTGCCCCAGCGCCGGCCAGACACCGCTGACCGCGGTGCCGAATGCATCGCGGAGTTGCGGGAGCGTGTAGTAGATCCACAGCAGCCATACCAGAACGGGGATGCCGCGGACGACCTCCACATACAGCGATGCAATGCCGCTGATGATGCGATTCTTTGAAACGCGTCCCAGACCGCCCAGCATCCCCGCGATCAGGATGAAGACAAACGATATAATCGTCAGCCGGATGGTAACGACGACACCGTCTAGCAGGAACAGGAAGATGCGCTGATAGGGATCGGGGATCAGAATGACCAGGGCGGCGATAAGAGCGACGGCGCCGACGAACAGTAGCCACCACCGATCGTATCCGGCCCACCGGCTGGGCGCGGCAATGGTCATGCCACTGGGGATCGTGTGGTGGTTAGCGGGTGGTATTGCGGGAGCCTCACTAGGTGGGTTTCCAGCCATCGGCAGTTACGGGCACCTCCATATCAATTAGTTGGTGATGATACGGTCGGGGCCGGCGTCGCTGACGGCTGTTCGTGCACTACTCCTGCGGGTTGGCGCAGGTGGCAGGCAGCCAGATGCCCGCCGCCCAGGTCGAGCAGCGGGGGTTCCTCTACCCGGCAGCGATCGAACGCCAGCGGGCAGCGGGTATGGAATCGACATCCGGGAGGTGGGCGCAACGGGCTGGGCACATCACCCTTCAATACACTGCGTTGCCGCTTCAAGTCGGGATCCGCTACGGGGATAACCGACATGAGCGCTTGCGTATAGGGGTGTTGTGGGCTGCGGTACAACTCCTCGCGTGTCGGTGAGCTCCACGAGCTTTCCCACGTACATCACCGCCACGCGGTCGCTGATGTGCTCCACCACGCTCATGTTGTGCGCGATGAAGAGATACGTGAGGTCAAACTCCTGCTGGAGCTCGCGCAGGATGTTTAGCACCTGCGCCTGGATCGAGACGTCCAACGCGCTTACCGGCTCGTCGCAGACGATGAACTTGGGCCGCATTGCGAGGGCGCGGGCGATACCGATGCGCTGCCGCTGCCCGCCGGAAAACTCGTGCGGATACCTGCGGGAATGATACTCCTCGAGCCCGACTTTGCGCAGCACGTTCACCACCACGTCGCGCCGCTCGCGCCGTCGTTCATGCCGTGCGCCTTGAGCCCTTCGGTGATGCTCTCGCCAATCTGCATCCGCGGATCGAGCGAGGAATACGGGTCCTGGAATATGATCTGCATGTCGCGGCGCAACGGCTTGATCTGCTTCGGGTCCAGCTTAAGGATATCGCGTCCGTCGAACCACACTTCGCCTTCCGTGGCCGGAATCAGGCGCAGGATCGTGCGGCCTACCGTCGTCTTGCCGCAACCCGACTCCCCCACCAACCCCAGACACTCGCCGCGCTTCACCGTGAAGCTCACGTCGTCGACAGCCCGCACGTAATCGGACACCCTCTGCAGCAAACCGCTGCGGACGGGGAAATACTTCTTCAGATGTTTGACTTCAAGCAGGTTGGCTTGATCCATTACGATCTCGTTTCGTAGGTCACGCGGTTGGCGTGACGGGATTGCGTTGTTCACACGTCATACGTCATGCGTCATGCGTCAATCGTCACACGTCACCCGGCGGGGGTCACAGTTCACGCTGTAGGTCACGCTTGTAGCGTGACACCGTGCACAATCGCGTGACACCGTGCTCCGGCATTGCGCGAACCGTCACGCTAATGAACATCAACTCCGGCATTGCGCGAACCGTCACGCTACAAGCGTGACCTACAGCGTTGACCCCTGCGGGTGACGTGTGACGATTGACGCATGACGCATGACGTATGACCCCTGCGGGTGACGCATGACGCCTGACGTATGCCCTACCCCTCGGGGTACAACCAGCACCGCGCGTGGTGGTTGAGGCCGACATTGAACAATCCCGGCTCTTCAATCACACACTGCTGCAAGCTGTATTCGAGCCGCGCTTTACAGCGCGGGGCGAAGCGGCAGCCGGGTGGTATGTCGATCAGGTTTGGCACGCTGCCCGGGATCACTTCCAACGCGTCTTTCACCTGCCCCAACACCGGGATCGAACCGATCAGCCCGCGGGTGTAGGGGTGCTTCGGGTCGTGAAACAACGTCCGCACGTCACTTTGCTCGACGATTCGCCCGGCATACATCACCGCTACGCGGTTGCACATTTCGGCTACGATACCCAGATCGTGCGTGATCAGGATAATCGACGTCTGCGTGTGCCGGTGCAGGTTACGCATCAAGTCAAGTATCTGTGCCTGGATGGTTACGTCCAGTGCGGTGGTGGGCTCGTCGGCGATTAGCAGCTCGGGCGTACACGCCAGCGCCATGGCGATCATCACGCGTTGCGCCATACCGCCCGACATCTCGTGCGGGTAAGCGTCGACGCGCCGCTCAGGCTCAGGAATGCCGACTGTGTGCAGTAGTTCGACAGCACGATCGCGTCCCTGCCGGTTGTTCAGGTGTTGGTGCACCTGCAGCACTTCAATGATCTGATCTCCTACCTTGAACACGGGGTTGAGGCAGGATGTCGGTTGCTGGAAGATCATCGATATGCGGTTGCCGCGGAGTTGGCGCATTTGCCGCTCGGTCAGTTTCACCAGGTCCTGCCCGTCGAACCAGATCTCGCCGTCCATGATCCGGCCGGGTTGGGCGATCAATCGCATAATCGACAGGGAGGTGACCGATTTCCCGCAGCCCGACTCCCCCACCAGTCCCAGGATCTCGCCCCGGTTCAGGTGGAAGTCAACACCATCCACCGCTTTGACGACGCCGTCTTCGGTGTCGAAATATGTCTTGAGGTTCTTCACCTCGAGCAGTCTTTCAGTAGCGGGCACGTTTCGCACCTTGTCTAGCGCTTGAGGCGTGGGTCGAGCACGTCGCGCAGGCCGTCGCCGAGCAGGTTAAAACCCAGGACGCTCAGCATGATTGCAAGCCCGGGGAAGGTCAGGGCCCACCAGGCGCCGGCGGAGAGGAATTTTGCCGAATCCGACAGCATTGCACCCCACTCGGGCCAGGGGGGCTGCTGCCCAAGCCCCAGGAAGCCGAGCGCAGCCGCCTCCAGGACGGCGCTGGCGATACCCAGTGTCGCCTGGACCAGGATGGGCGACAGGCTGTTCGGCAGTATGTGGGTGGACATCACGACCCGCTCGGACACGCCGAGGCTGCGGGAGGCCATGATGAAGTCCTGCTCACGCAGGTACAGCGCCATGGAGCGCGCGACGCGCGCGTAGCCGGCGATGTGCACGATGCTGATGGCAAGCAGGGTGTTCTCAAGCCCAGGCCCGCGGATGGCGACGATGGCGATGGCCAGCAGAAGATCGGGGAAGGCCATCAGGATATCCATTGCCCGCATCAAGATATTGTCGACACGGCCGCTTGCCATGCCGGCTGCGATTCCGATGGCGACTCCAACGACCGTGGACAGCAACACCGACGCAACGCCCAGCGCCAGAGACACGCGTGCGCCGTGCGCGATGCGCACGAGCACGTCACGGCCGAGCGAATCGGTACCGAATGGGTGCGCCGCGCTCGGCGGCTTCAGCCGGTTGATGGGATCTGAATCGATGGCCGCATCGTAAGGCAAAATCACCGGCGCCAGCACGGCGACGAGCACGAAGAACAAGATCAGCACCAGACCCATCTGTGCAGACCGGTGGCGAATCAGCCGGCGCGCATAAATGGCTAACGGGCTGCGCACCGGCGTGGTAATCGCATCGGCACGCTTGCTGATTTCGTCGTAAGTGACGTTTGTGCTGCTCATGCTCGACCTACTGCAGCCGGATGCGTGGGTCGAGAAATGCGTATGAGATATCGACCAGCAGATTCACCAGCACGACCAGGGATGCCAGAAAAAGGGTCACACCCTGTACAATCGGGTAATCGCGGGCCAGAATCGCTTCGAATACCCAACGGCCGATCCCGGGCCAGGAGAAGATCGTCTCGGTGAGGATGGCGCCTGCCAGCAAGCGACCGATCTGGATGCCTGCCACCGTGATGATGGGAAGCAGCGCGTTGCGCAGCGCATGCTTCACGATCACCGTCACGGAGCGCAGTCCCTTGGCCCACGCCGTGCGCACGTAGTCCTGCCCCAAAACGTCCAGCATCGAGGAGCGGGTCATACGGGCAATGATCGCCAGCGGAATCGTGCTGAGCGCGACCGCCGGCATCGCCAGATGCTTGACGTAGTCGACGAGTAGCTCGGTATTGCCGCTAATCAGCGCGTCGATGAACACGAAGTTCGTGATCGGAGCTGTATGTCAGCGTGGGCGATACGCGCGCGCTCGTCGGAAACCAGTGCAGGATAACGCTGAAAAGGGTCTGCATCATCAGCCCGAGCCAGAAAATAGGCATCGAGACGCCGATGAGCGACGACCAGCATCGTCCCATTGTCGAGCAGAGAATTCCTGCGGACGGCCGAAAAGACGCCCGCCGGCACCCCAAACACAACCGCGATAAGAAGCGCCGTCAGGGCGAGTTCGAGCGTGGCGGGGAACCGCGTGAGCAGCTCCTTGGTGATCGAATCGCCGCGGAAGATCGAGGTCCCGAAGTCCCCCCGCAGCACCTTGCCCATGTAGATGCCGTACTGCTCCCACATCGGCTTGTCCAGCCCGAGGGTGGTACGCACCTGTTCGAGGCGCTCCGGAGTGGCGCGCTCGCCCAGTATCGCCGTGGCCGGATCGCCCGGAATCAGGTGGACGAACGCAAATACCAGGATCGAGACCCCCAGCAGCACCGGTATGGCAGATAGCAGGCGGCGCAGGATGTATCCGACCACAAGACCTGCTCCCCAAGCTGAGATTCGCTGAGAAAAAGGGGCCGGCGACGGGCGGAACTCCACCTGTCGCCGGCCCACGGTTAGCTGATTACTTGGTGACCTCGACCGTGTTGAAGAACTCAGTGGCGGTCGGGTTCGTCACGTAGCCCTTTACCTTCGCGCTCAGCGCCAGCGGGGGCTGGTTGTTAGCCACGAACACGCGCAGCGCGCGGTCGTGGATGAGCTGCTCTGCCTGACCGTATAGCGGCGAGCGGCTCCTCCTGCTTGACTCTTGATGGCGGCTTCATTCAGGAGCTTGGCGACTTCCGTATCGGGGAAGTAGCCTTCGCGCGCTGCCGCGTCGCCGGTCTTGCAGAAGAAGTAGCACAGGAAGTTGTCCGGGTCGCCGTTATCGCCCGTCCAGCCGAGCATGTAGAGCGGCAATTGGCCGTTCGGTCCGCATATCCAGGTATACCGTCCAGTCGACCGTCTGCAACTGGACCGTGATACCGGCCTTCGCCAGGTCAGCCGCCATCACTTCCGCGATGTCCTTAGGCGTGGTGAAGTACGGGCGAGACACGGGCATGTACCAGAGCTCGAGCGGCACCTTCTTGCCCGTAGCGTCGGTGACTTCTTTCAGCCCCTGCGGGAACCCTGCTTCCGTCAACAGTTGCTTTGGCCTTGGCGACGTCGTAGGGGTAATCCTGCACCTTGTCGTTGTAGCCCCAGAGCGCCGGCGGCAGGAAGGTCTTCGCGATCAGGCCGGTGCCGCCATAGAAGGCATCCACGATCGCCTTCTTGTTGATGGCATGCGCGAACGCCTGGCGCACCTTGACGTCCTGGAACTCCTTGAAGTGGAAGTTGAACGCCAGGTAGCCGGTGGTGTTCGGCCGGCGCAGCAGGACCTGGAAGTTCTTGTCAGCCTGCAGAGCCTTGATGGCATCGGGCTCGAGCCCTTCCATCGCCGTGGATCTCGCCGGCCTTCAGGGCATTCAGGCGGGCCGAGTTGTCCTTGATGTTGCGGACGATCACCCCGTCGACCTTGGCCAGCGTGCGCCTTGTCCCAGTAGTCGGCGTACTTCTCCAGCCGGACGTACTCATCGGCGCTTCCATTCCACGAACTTGAAGGGGCCGGTTCCGACCGGCTGCTTGCAGGAGTTCGTGCCCGCCTTCTCCAGGGCAGTCGGGCTCCACAACGTGAACACGAACATGGCGAGGTTGTTCAGGAAGGGGCCGAGCGGATCCTTCAGCGTGAAGACCACGGTGTTCGGGTCCTTTGCCTCGACCTTGGTGATGACGCTGTCGCTGTCGAAGCCGGTGAACTGCGCTTCGTAATACTCAAAGACCTGGCCGGCATCGACCTGAGCCTTGTGCAGCGGGTTCTTCGTGTTCGCCCAGTAGTCCCAGTTCTTGACCACCGCGTCGGCGTTGAACGGCGTCCCGTCGTGGAATTTCACGTTCTGCTGCAAGCGTGAAGGTCCACGTCTTGCCGTCGGCAGAGGTTTCCCACTTCTGCGCCAGGGCAGGACACCACGTTGGTGGTGCCGCCGTCGAACTTCACCAGACCCTCGAAGATCTGATTGGTGACGCGGCCCGAGATGCCGTCGGTGATGATGGCCGGGTCGAGGCACACCGGCTCGCCCTGGGCGCCGAAGATGAACGTATTTCCGGCTTCGGCGGGGGCAGGTGCGGTCGCGGCTGCAGCCTTGGTGGCTGCCGGCGCGGCCGGAGCGGTCGTCGCAGCGGCGCTTGGTAGCAGCCGGCGCGGCCGGAGCGGTCGTCGCAGCGGCAGCCGGCGCCGTAGTGGCGGCCGGCTTAGCGGCGGGAGCCGTGGTTGGGGCTGCGGGGGCGCCGCCACAGGCGGAAATCACTGTGGCAACGATTACCAGCAGCGCCAGCCAGCGGAACGCACTCTTGGATTGCATATACTCTCCTCCGGGTGAAGTGAGACGGAAAAGATGCGCCTGGGCAAGACGCGTTCAGGCGCCGTCAACGAACACGGTCGCAAAGGGTAGCGCGCTACTTGCCCGCGCCGCCAATCCACTTGGCGTAGATCTTGTCGTATTCGCCGCTGGTCTTGACGTTCTTGAGACCTGCGTTGAACAGCGGCAGCAGCTTCTTCGGATCGCCCTTCTTTACCGTCAGCGCCGTATGACTCGTCGGTGAAAGGCTGCCCGACGATCTTTAGCTTGCCCTTGAACTGCGGCGAGTTCAGGGCGAAATCGGCGGCCACCGGGGTATCCACCACGACGGCGTCGATGTTTTTGTTCAGCATGTCGAGCAGCGCCAGGTCCGGAGAGTCGTACTCCTTCAGCTTGGCGCCGGCGATCTTCTGGACCGCGATGGCGCCGGTGGTGCCGATCTGCACGCCCACGGTCTTGCCGGGCGAGATCCTTATCGCTCTTGATGGCGGTATCGGCCATCCGCACGACGGCGATCTGTCCCGCATTCACGTACGGGTCAGAGAAGTCGTACTTCCTCCTTGCGCTCGTCGGTGATGGTGACCGAAGACAGGATAGCGTCGTACTCGCCGCCTTCGAGCCCGGCGAAGATCCCTTCCCAGGCCGTGTTCTTGATCTCGACGGTGAACCCCTGATCCTTGGCGATGGCATTGATGAGGTCGATGTCAAAGCCCATGATCTGCTTGGTCGTCTCGTCGACGTATTCCATGGGCGGGAAGACGGCGTCGCTGGCGAACACGAACTTCATGCCGGCGCCCGCCTTAGCAGCGGGAGCGGTGGCAGCAGCCTTGGTCGCGGCGGGGGCAGTCGCCGCGGGGGCAGTGGTGGCGGCTGCCTTCGTAGCAGCAGGTGCAGTTGTGGCAGCGGGAGCAGCCGTGGCCGCCTTGGTCGCTGCCGGGGCGGTGGTCGCTACCGCAGGCGCACTGGTGGGCGCGGCTGCCTTGGGTGCAGTGGTAGCGGTTGGTGCTGCGGTTGGCTGGGCACAGCCGGCCACCAGGGCCAACAGCAATATCGCAGCCAGAACAAACTGCAAGCGGGTAGTTCTCATTGCGCTTCTCCTCCGATCAACAAGTCACCGGCGCATTGCCGGTGCCCGATTAGGGCCTCTGATGGGGAGACGGACGCAGTTCTCCACCGAGGGCAGTGGCAGAGTGTTACGGCGTGCCGAGCTCCGTGTTCCGCGTAGAACGTGGCACACCCTTGTGCAAGTGAAGATCAAAACAGGTGCACACGATTATAAGGGCTATATTCGCGGCGCGTCAAGCACCGCCTTACAGAATCCTGCGGTTCGAGCAGCGGATTCTCACTCACCACAGGCTCGGATGGGGAAGCATAGACGGGAACACCGGTGAACGACCAGACCAACGCTGCCGCCGAAATGGCCGGCATACTCGTGGATGCCGGCGACGGCGACCAGGGTGGCGCCTATCGATTCGACATCCCGCAGCGCTCTTCTGGCCGCGTCCCTACGCAGCCCGTGTCCACCGCCACCGCGTGCCCGTCCGCCGCGATCAGCCCCGCATGGGACAGGTTTGGGATAAGACGGATCGCCGGCTCAGTGCCCGCCCAGGTACGCCTGCATCACCTGCGGGTTGTTCAGCAACTCCTCGCCGGTGCCTGTCGTGACGATGCGCCCGGTCTCGAGCACGTAGCCGCGATGGGCCACACTGAGCGCCATCAGCGCGTTCTGCTCAACCAGCAGGATGCTGACGCCCTGCTGGTTGATCTCCTGGATGATGGAGAAGATCTCTTCAACCAGGATGGGTGCGAGCCCCATGGAAGGCTCGTCGAGCAGCAGCACCTTCGGCCGCGCCATGAGCGCCGCGCCCGATGGCAAGCATCTGCTGTTCGCCGCCCGAGAGGGTGCCGCCGTACTGCCCGAGGCGTTCCTTCAACCGGGGGAAGCTTTGGAAAACGCGCTCCATGCTCTGGCGGATTTCAGTGGGGTCGGTGCGCGTGAAGGCGCCCATCTCGAGATTCTCGAGAACGGTCAGCGGCGCGAAGATCTTGCGGCCTTCCGGTACGTGGATGACACCCTTACGCACGATGTCCTGCGCGGCTACGTTGTTCAGCAAGTCACCCCGCAATTTGATCGTGCCGGTGCGCGGATGCAGCAATCCCGATATAGCCTTGAGCGTCGTGGACTTCCCGGCGCCGTTGGCGCCGATGAGCGAGACGATTTCGCCCTCGTCCAGGTCAAAGCTGATCCCCTGCAGGGCATGGATCGCGCCATAGTAGACGCCCAGGTTCTGGACTTCGAGTAGCATCCTCGCTCCTATCCGTTTGCCGGCGCTTTGTTTTGCATTACGCCGCCACGCGCAGCGGCGCCGCGGCCGAGGTATGCCTCGATCACCCGCGGGTGGTTCTGGATCTCAGCCGGGTCGCCACGGGCGATCACTTCGCCGAAGTCCATGACAGTGATGTGTTCGCAGATCCCCATCACCAGGCGCATCTGGTGTTCGATGAGCAGGATCGTCAGGTTAAAGCGCTCGCGTATGAAGTCGATCAACTTCATGAGTGTCACAATCTCGCCGGGGTTCATCCCGGCTGCCGGCTCGTCCAGCAGCAAGAGCCGTGGGTCCGACTGGCCAGCGCGCGTGCGATCTCAACCCGGCGCTGCTCGCCGTATGGCAGGTTGCGAGCGACTACATCCTGGTGCCGCTCGAGCCCGAAGATCCCCAGGAAGTCACGCGCCTGGTCTGTCAGCTCGCGCTCCTTGGCCTTGAAGCGCGGCGTGCGCACGAGTCCGTCGAACATGCCATAACCGGAATGCGGGTGGTAGGCGATGCGGACATTGTCGAGCACGGTGAGGTTGGGGAAGAGGCGGATGTTCTGGAATGTCCGCCCGATTCCAAGCTGGGTAATCTCGAACGGCTCGAAGCCTACGATGTTCCGCCCGTCCAGGATGATGTCACCACTGGTTGGGGTGTAAAGGCCGCTGATCATGTTGAACACGGTGGTCTTGCCGGCGCCGTTGGGACCGATCAGACCTGCCAGTTGCCCCTGGTTCACCGTCAACCCGAAGTTGCTGACGGCGCGCAGGCCGCCAAACAGCTTCGTCAATCCCTGCACCTGGAGCACCGTCCCGTTGGTCTGCTTCTCTGCTGCCACAGCCGCTGTCTGCGCCATCTCTACGCCTCCCTCAGCTGTTGCCCAACGGGCGCTTCAGTCTTCCTTGGAGTGCAGCAGCGGCGCCTTGAGGAAGCCCCACTCGACGCTGCCAAGCAAACCTTGCGGGCGCAACAACATCAACAGCAACAAGGCAACGGGGTAGAGCACGAAACGCCAGCTTGGTCCTTCCGTGCCCATCTGCCCAAGCAGTGTGCGCAGCATCCCTTCCAGGAAGAACATCCAGCCGAAGGAAGCGGCGATGGTGCCCGTCATGCTCCCCAGCCCACCGAACACGACGATAATCAGCGGGTTGAAGCCCAGCAGGAAATCGAACGTGGCAGGGCTCAGGAAGCCGATGTAGTGAGCGTACACGCCACCGCCGATGCCGGCGAAGAGGCTGCCGATCACAAAAGCCAGCAGCTTGTAGCGCGCCACGTCAATACCCATGGCCTTCGAAGCCGTCTCATCCTCGCGCACCGAGATAATCGCGCGCCCTGTACTCGAGTAGATCAGGTTGCGCATCACGATGATAATCGAAACGAGGAACAAAAAGGTCCAGAACCAGGTGGTCAACTTGGGGATACCGATCATGCCGCGCCCGCCCTTCATCTCTGGGAACGGCAGAATGGTATCCGAGTTCACCATCAGGGTGTTGACGACGATTGTAAAGCCGAGCGTGGCGATACCGAAGTAGTCAGAGCCCAGCGTCAATACCGGCAGCCCGAAGAGGAAGCTAACCTCGGCTGCGAAGGCGCCGGCGATCAGCACGGACAGAAAGAAGACCACCTGCATTGCCGGGCCACTCGCCAGCACACCGGGCGCATCCCGCGTGCCGAAAAGCGGCGCCATCCCCGAATTGAGCAGATTGCCCAACAGCACCGCCACCGCGCCGGCGAACACAACGCCCAGCACGTAGAGCGTGAAGGCCGAGAGCACCGGCATGCCGCGGTAGCGCTGTACCAGCCGGTTGACGCCCACGATCGCCAGCGCGCCCAACAGCACCCCGATCCCCGCAACCGTCAGACCGCGTGCGTCGCCGATCTGCCAGCGATACGTGATGTCAGCCGCGGTGTAGGCGCCGATGCCGTAGAAGCCCCATTGGCCCAGGCTGAACTGCCCGTTGAACCCGTAGATCAGGTTGAGGCCGAGCGCGACCATGGTCATGGTCGCGGCCTGGAAGATGAGGCCGCGATCGAAGTCGTTGAGAATGGCGCTCTCGCCAATTGGCACGTTGAGGGCGACCTCTACCACGGCGAACGTTGCCAGGAGGCCCAGGATCTTCATCCATAGTGCGGAGCGCCCGAGCACCCACAGCAGCACGTAGATGTAGGCGAGCACCACGAGGACCTTAACGATGGATAGACCGAGAAAACCGAAATCACCTGTCATCGTGGCCTCCTACGCCTTTTCCCCGGATGGTTCACCGAAGAGACCGGTGGGACGCACTAGCAGCACGATGATCAGGATACTGAACGCCACGGCATCGCGCATGGGGGTGGAGATGTATCCCATGGTGAGCGCCTCAGCCTGCCCCATAATCAGTGCCCCGATAAATGCGCCGGGGATGCTGCCGATACCGCCCAGCACAGCGGCGACAAAGGCCTTAAGACCCGGGAGGATGCCCAGCTGAGTCCAGATGGACGAGTACGCAATCGCGTACAGTACCCCGCCCAAACCGGCGAAGGCGGCGCCGACGGCAAAGGTGAAGGAGATCACCTGGTCGACGTTGATTCCCATCAGTCGCGCCGTCGGCTTGTCGAACGAAGCCGCGCGCATGGCCTTGCCCAGTTTGGTCCGTCGCACCAGGTACTGCAGGAAGATCTGCACCAGGATCGATGCGACCATGATAATGAGCAGGATGTTGGAGACTGTCAGGCTTCCCGCAGGCGGCGCGGTCCCCGGCTGTACCAGCCGGATTCCCTCGCCGGAAATGTACCAGGTGACCACTTCAAAGGGGCGCTTGTAGGGAATGAAACGACCCGAGAAGACGAAATTGAGTGCGCCGAAAAACTCCAGGAAGAAAGACACGCCGATGGCGGTAATCAGTGCAGCGATACGTGGAGCGTCGCGCAGCGGCTTGTAGGCAATGCGTTCGATGGTGAGTGCCAAAGCCATACATACGACCATCGACAGCAGCATTACGGTCACGGAGCCGATGAGTATCACCAATCCCGACGACATGCCGGGGAAGACGGCCGCCGGCCATACATGCAGCGCAAAGCGATCCACTGCATAGTAGCTGACGAAAGCCCCCACCATGAAAACGTCGCCATGCGCAAAATTGATGAGCTTAACGATACCATAAACCATGGTGTAGCCGAGGGCAATCAACGCGTAGACAAAGCCGAGCTGAAGGCCGCTGATGACGATCTGTCCGAACAGAGCAGGATCTCGCAAGAGGTTTGAAACGATGATGTAGAGTACCAGCCCCACCAGGAGAAGCAGGAAGCCCTGCCCGATCCAGGCCAGCTTTGCCCCCGGCCGGCTAATCGCCTGGCTGGACGCTGGTATCGCTTGCGTTTTTTGCATTCGCGCGCTGCCTCTCTCGCTTGACTTCGGATTAGCCCCACAAGGCATGGGGGGGCGACGAGCGTCGCCCCCCTCACACCTCAGTTACACGTACAAGCAGTCAGGATCCTAGGGGTTCACGACCGAGTTGAACTTTACAGCGTCGGCCTTGACCTCGAGAATCGTCAACGGCTTTACCGGATCGTGGTTCTTATCGAAGGTGATCTTGCCGGATACCGCACTGAAGCTGATCTTCGCGAGCGCGGCAGCTACCTTCGTCGTGTCGTCAGCGCCGGCTTCCTTGATGCCTTGCAGCAGCAGGTTGGTGGCGTCGTACGCCAACGCGGCCAGGGCATCCGGTGTAGCGTTGTTGTACTTCTTCTTGAAGTTCGTCACGAAGCTCTGGACCTCGGGGCGCGGGTCTTCAGGCGAGTAGTGGTTGGTGAAGAAACCACCCGCTGCGGCCTTCAGATCCAGATCCGAGGAGTCCCAGCCATCGCCGCCGAGGAAGGGCGCGGTCACACCCTTTTCCTTGGCCTGCTTGGTGGCGAGATTGACGATGTTGTAGTAGTCCGGGAGGTAAATGACGTCAGGCTTGGCCTGTGCGATCTTGGCGAGGATGGTGGAGAAGTCGGTGTCCTTAGAGGTGTAGTTCTCCTTGCCGACGATCTTGCCACCACCGGCCGCGAACTCCTTCTCGAACACTTCGGCCAGGCCCTTTACGTAGTCATTGGCCTGATCCACCATGACGAACGCGTTCTTCGCCTTGAGATTGTTCAGCGCGAAGGCGGCGCCGATCTTGCCCTGGTAGTTGTCGTTGAAGCATGCGCGGAAGATGTATTCCTTCGCCTTGCCGGTTGCGTCCAGGGTGAAGAGCGGGCTGGTGGAGGTGGGGCTAACCTGCACCACCTTCTTGGCATTCGCGATCTCGGATACCGGGATCGAAGCCTTGGAGCAGACTTCGCCGATCAGGTACTTCACCTTGTCCTGGTCAATCAGCTTGTTGGCTGCGTTGACGGCAGGATCAGGGGTGCACTGGCTGTCCTCGATCACCTGGACGATACGCTTGTTCAGCACGCCGCCCTTGGCATTCCACTCTTCGATGGCGAGTAGAGCGCCGTCACGAGTCATTGCGCCGAAGGTAGGAACGGGGCCAGACAGCGGCGCCAGGATGCCGATCTTGAGGTCGCCACCGGTCGGGGCGGCAGCAGCGGCCGTAGCGGCCGGAGCGGTAGTGGCAGCCGCCTTCGTGGCAGCGGGAGCCGTCGTGGCCGCAGGCGCAGCCGGAGCGGTGGTAGCCGCCGCCTTCGTGACAGCCGGAGCCGCCGTGGCCGCAGGAGCAGCCGGAGCGGTGGTCGCCGCGGGCTTCGCAGCAGGGGCCGTGGTGGGCTGGGCCGCACCGCCGCCGGCGCAGCCGGACAGCACAACGGCGAACAGCGTCACCAAACAGAGCAACTTGAACGTACGCATTAGCCTCTCCTCCTCAAGAGAAGTGTGAACGCCAGGCTCTCAACTGGCCTGCTCGTTCAATCACGAACCAACCAATTACGGTACTCGATTGGGCAACCGCTGGCTCTAGCAGCACCTCCTCATACTTCGGCGGAACATCGCAAGAGTCGCTCGCGTTGCCGCCTGGGAGTGACCTCCGGGTTCTGCTGTTCGCGCACCAAGGGGAAAGTTGACCACCCGGACGCGTGAAAGCCGTTCCCGCTGTTCCCACCGGCTCGCACGCAGCGGCTCGATACACATTCCACCCCGGACCAACTGCATTGGTGGTCGGTCGATCCGGCGGGCGATTATGAGGCCAAGAGAGGGTTCAGCCCCTCATCGGGGCTCCACATTGACGGATTATAGAGGTGTCTTAACGTAATTGTCAAGCGAGTCTTCGACCCCCCAGGACGCCGTTCTAAACGGGCCGTCGACCTGCTGCCCCTCCAGCCAAACCGCCCGCACATCTCGCAGGGCGCGGATGTCGTGGGCGGGGTCGCCGTTCACGACGAGCAGGTCGGCCAGCTTGCCCGTTTCCAACGAGCCGATCCGGTCGTCCCAGCCCAAAGCGGCCGCTGCCAGGCCGGTGGCGCTAACGAGCGCCTCGGCAGGTCCCATCCCGGCCGCCACCATCGTCTCCAACTCCCGGTAGTTCCTCCCGAAGGGAACATATCCCCACCCCGCGTCCGAACCGCAAATCAGGTGGACGCCGGCTGCGCGCAGCCTCCCGAAATTGCGGACCATGCTATCGTAGCGAGACTGCCACTCTTCGCGTCTCTGCTGCCGCGCCTCCGGAGGGTGCATCACGATCACGTGCGGATCACCCCGTACGCGATTCGTTTCGAGGGTAGGATTGAGGTAGGTACCCAACTCGACCATGCGTCCGGCCAGCCGGGGATCGAAATCGTTCCGACCGTCAGGAGTCATGAAGTGGCCGTGACAGATGACATCGAAGCCCGCGTCGAGCAGCCAACCGGTGGCCTGCAGCGCCGCGGAATGCGCCCAGACGCGGCGGTTCCGCGCGTGCGCCTCGCCGGCGATCGCCTGGAGCTCCTCTTTCGAGTAGGAAGGCCGGCGGAGATCGGTTCCGGGCGTACCTCCGCCGGTGGCCATCACCTTGATGAGGTCTGCGCCCTCCTTGCAGAGCTCGCGCACCGCCCCGCGCAGCGCCTCTGCGCCATCCACCTCGCCGCCCAGGTACCACCCGTGCCCACCGGTGATCGTCAGGGGGCGCCCCGCCAAAATCAGCCGCGGCCCGGCGATATATCCCTTTTGGATGGCTTCACGCAGGCGAAAGGTAATGCGCCCCTTGCTGCCCAGATCCACGACGGTTGTGAAGCCGGCCTTCAGACTCAACCAGGCGCCACGGGCGGCCGCGAGGAGCAGCAACTCCTCCGGCCCCTGGCACTGCTCCACGTAGTTATCGCCGTTCCCCTGCAGGATGAGATGGGAGTGCGTATCGATCAATCCCGGGAGGAGTGTGCTGCCGGGGTAGTGTTGGGAGGGAAGGCCGGCGCCTTCATATCGCTGCAGCAAATCGGCGCGCTCGCCTACAGCCTCGATGTGGCGTCCGGCCAGCACCACGCCGGCGTCCGAAACGACCCGCCCTTTGCCATCGAACATGCGATCAGCCGTCAGGAGGAGCAGGCCACTGGCTAAATCAGGCATCCACGCTAGTCCTTTCCCTCGATATGGTTCACAATAACAGCATAGCCTTGCGGGGACAAGGAGAAAGGATGGGGGAGTGACTCGAGGGCGTAGATCCGAGAAGCATCTCAGCGACGTCGCCATGTGGCACAAGCGGAGCGGGCAGCCAGACAACGTGACTGACGAAGGCGACGTGGTTCCGCCAGATACTGGTGCGCAGATACGCAGCGACAAAGCCGCGCTGCGCGGGGCGATCGAGAACGTGCTGCTGCAAGCGCCCGGCAGCAAGGCCGGCGCCGAGGCAGGCAACATGGCGCGCCTCGCCGCGAGCTACCTGTTGGCCGGCGACGTAGAGACGGCGCGCCGCTACGTGGTGCGAGCAAGAGAGCTGTTGGAGACGTGACAGGCGAATGAGGCCGGTCTACTTGAGTGCGCCCAACGTCAACCCCTTCACGATCCAGCGCTGACCGACAAACATCAGGATAACCGCCTAGCGAAGCTCTCGCCGGCCGGCCACGTACTGCTCTGCCGTACCGTTCTCCTCCAGCCATCCCACGTAGCGCTCGTGGATGTCACGCGCCAGCGCTTCGTTATGGCCAATCATGTCAATCGCCTCAGTCGGGTCGTCCGTGTCGCAGAAGAGCATCGGGTCGGTGGCGATCCGCTTTGTCGTCAGGTCCACCAACTGATTGGTGTACATCTTGCCGCCGACCTCGATATCCTTGTATGCGCCGGCGTAGTGCAGGCACCAGCCATCCTCGGTCACGATCGCGCTCTTGGCCAGGATCGGGGTCTGGTGCACGATCGTGTTTGAGCAGACGGCGATGTCGCGGATCTTGTCGACCTGGCCGTTGATCAGCGGAACCACGGAGCGGCCGTGGGTGCTGTTCGGATCAAAGGTCCATTCCTCGTTGGTGAACATGCCGCACTGCAGATGTTGCGTCCGCACCTGGCCCTTGACCTGTTCGGTGACGACCAGGCCGGCCAGCTCGAGGATCGTGGGTGTCATGTCGGGGGCCTGCACGATCCCCTTTATGTGGCGGCCCTTGGTCTGCCCGGGCATGCGTATCATGAGCGGCTGGCGGCGGATGTCGCTGTACATCGGCACCGCTTCGTAGGAGAAGTCGCCGCCCGTCTTCTCGGGCATCAGTGACTTGCCGATCAGGTCGTGCTCGCCAAACAGCAGCCCGTGGTCGCTGCCAAAGATGATGGCGGTGTCCTCGTTCAGCCCCAGCTCGTCGACCTTGTCGAACAGCTTGCCCAGCCAGTGGTCCACCATCGTGGCCTCGGCCCGATACAGGTTGTAGTAGTGGCGCAGCTCTTCTTCAGACAGGTAGTCGCGCCAGAAATCGTACTGCGGATAGGTGATCTCCGGGCCGCTGTACTCTTTCTCGTACATATCCAGGTACTTCTGCGGAGCATCCCACGGCTCGTGCGGGTCGAACAGGTCCAGGTAGAGGAAGAACTTCTCCTGATCCTGATTCTCTTCCAGCCATTTGCAGGCCGACTGGATCGTGCGCGGGGTGAAACGGTCCTCTTCGTGCTTCCACCAGGAGATGTTGCGCAGATAGTTGGCCAGGATGAAGCTCTCACTGCGGTTCTTCATGCCGGCATTGGGCATACGCACATTTCGCGGGGCAGTGCGCCACACGTCGGTCTCCTGGCCGCGGATCCATTCCCAGGCGCTGAAGCCCCGGCTGTAATTGAAGCCCATCTCGATCAGGTGCGGGTTGTCCACGATCATCATCGTGGTGAAGCCGGACCCGGTGAGGATCTGCTGCAGGGTGATCGTCTTCTCCGGCAGCGGGCACCACTCGTATTCGAGATGGCTGAAGCGCCCGCTCATGATGTCGAGCCGGTTGGGGATCGTCGGGAACGAACCCAGGTAGGCATCGTCGAAGACGCACGACTGGGAAGCGAACTTGTCCAGTGACGGAGTACGCACCTGCGCCGGACCGTAGCACGACAGGTTGTCCCGGCGGTAGGTGTCTGACATGACGAAGATGACGTTCATTGCGTGTCTACCTCTGCTTCAACTGCTTCAACGATTTTCTGAGTTATCGAGAGCCGGACGTGGATAGAAAAATGATCGTATTGAGTGCGAGCCATGCTGCTGCCGCGCAGGGGCGGGGGCGCCTCCTTTACTACATCGGCCGGATGAAGCAGGCTGTCACCCGGCGCATGCGTCTGCCGCTCCGAAATAGGTCGCGAGAACGGGAGCTGCTGCCGCTGCAACGAGGTGTTCGGTGGTTATTGCCGGGCCGAGCCGGATTTCGAGGCTGGAACGTTCCACCGCCGGGAGCCGGGCTGCGACCTGTTGATGCAACAGCTCCCGCAAGTACGCTCCACCGCTCGAAAAAGCGCCCAGCAGCAGGATGCGATCGATATCGGTGAGGCGCACCAGACTCGCGAAGGCGTATGCCATCAGCGGAGCCACTTCCTCCACCAGTTCCCGGCACCGGGCGTCCCCGGCGGCGGCGCGGGCGAAGACGGCTGCTGCGACTTCGGGCGTGGTCATGCCGTCGAATGTGGATTGGAGCTCGGGGTCACTCGCCACGACCTGCTGCAGGGCGCGGCCCGATACGTATGCTTCCAGGCACCCGAGCGCCCCGCAGTGGCATGGGCGTCCGTTTTCGACGACGACGAAGTGACCTACCGACCCGAAATTGCCGTGATCCCCCGACAGGATCCGCCCGCCCACCTCGACGCTGCTCTTGATCCCATCCGCACAGGTGATTGCGATGAGGTCTTCCCGCCGCGGCTGCCCGAGCAGCCGGAGCCCGGCGGCGGCGTAAACATTCATTTCGTTCTGGATGAAGGCGGCGCCGTAGGATCGCTCCAGCTCGGCGCGCAAGGGGACATCGCGGATCAGTGGCGTGGCCGGGAAGCTGAGCCAGGCGCCGGTCTCGCGGTGAACAAACCCCGGGACGCCAATGCCGGCGCCAATGATCCGCGAGACTTGCAGGCCGTTTTCGTCCAGCAACCGGGAGACACATTCCCGGATCGTGCGGAGCACGTAGTCCCCATCGGATCGTTCGTCGAACGGCGCGGACGTGAGGCCAATGACACCGTCTGTCAGGTCGACGAGTGCGATGTGAATCGACGGGAGCATCGCCTGTACGCCCACAGCGTAGCGGGAGCGTGGATTCAGGCGGAAGCGAGCGGCCGGACGGCCACCGCTTGAAGGGGCGATCCCCGCCTCCACGACCTGACCGTCCGCCATGAACTGGCGGAGAATTTCATTGACGGTGGGGAGGCTCAGCCCGGCCTCGCGCACCACGTCCATACGCGCGAAATCAGGAAGTCGCCGGATGGTGCGGAGCACCGACAGGCGGTTGAGCTCGGAGATGACGAGGCTACCGGTGCTGAGTCCGTCCACAACACCTCGCGACGGGGAAGCGCTTTCACAGCCACTTTTGATAAAGGCTTAGTGTAAGTAAGATATACTGCATTGTTGGGGGGTTGTCAACGGTGGGTTTGCGGGGGAGCAGGCTATCGTGCGGCCCCACTTCACGCGAACCGGAGGTCAGCCCCTTGTGGGCGTGTTGGTCGCGGCGCGATGCGGCTTAGCCCGTTCGCGCCGCGTCCCGACCCCGTGCCTGGCAGGCAGGGGCAGGTGCGCCCCACAAGGGGGCTGGACTACGGGTAACGCGAGAGGAGAATGCAGCACGGTTGGCTTCGATGCGAATTGCGCGGTAGACGGGGCGTCCTTCGAGACCCTCAGGATGGCTGCGCTAATTGTGAGCATCGCTGCTAGAGGTTCTGTCCAGCGGCAGCGTAGATGGTAGGCACCAATGCGAGAGGTTCCGTCGAGAGGTAGCGGGGGCCCTGGCACAGAAGTGCGGGGTTCCTGGACCACACCCTTCACATTGTTGGCAACCCCTCACACAGCCATCCTGAGGGTCTCGAAGGACGCCCCGGTGCAGCGCGGCTGCCTTTGATGCGAAGCTTGTGCGCAACGGGGCGTACTTCGACAGGCTCAGTATGGAGTAGTTGGTTAGCGGCATCAATGCGAGAGGTTCTGTCGAGGGGCAACCGGTAGTCTGTGGCAGCCATGTGCGGGGTTCCTCGACCGCACCATACACACAGATGGCAACCCCCTTCAACTCCATCCTGAGCCTGACGAAGGACGCCCCGTCCACAACCCAATCCCCATCTGCCCGAGCGACGCTGCCACAAAGCACCCCCCAGCGACCCGCCGAACTACAGCTTCCGCCGCAGCATGATGCTGTACTGGTAGGTATCTCCACGATACACGGTCTTCTCGTAGAGCAGGGGGTAGCCGTCCTCGAGGTACGACGTCCGGCGGATCACCAGCACCGGCAGGCCGGCCGTGTATTTGAGCCACAAGGCCTCTTCGGCCGAGCTCGCGGCAGCCACGATGGTCTGCCTGCCGTAACTGAGGTTGTAGCCCGCGCTCTCGAGGTGGCTGAACACGCGCGCCTGGGTCAGGTCCAGAGAATCGATGATCTTGCCGATGTCGTGGGGCACAAAGGAGTAGTTGACGGCGAGCGGCTGGCCGTTCGTGTTGATGCGGCGGGTAAACGCGTACACAGGCGCAGTATCGTCCTCAGCGAGCTGCAGGTAGCGCCGCACCGAGGGCAGGTCAGACCGAAATCCCTTGGAAACCACGTCAATCGTCGTGACGAAGCCTTCCGCGAGCAGGAACTCCTCGACGCTGCCGACCAACCGGCCCAGGGTGTGGTCGATCTTTCGCTCTGCGACGCGGGTCTCCTTGCCCTGCCCGCGCGCGAGGTAACCTTCGCTCACCAGGCTGCCGATACACTTGCGCACGGTCACGCGGCTGATGTCGTAGATTTCGGCCAGGGTGCGCTCGCCCGGCAGCGCATCGCCCGGCGCCAACTCACCCGACTCGATCTTTTCCGTGATGATGTCGTGGAGCTGCTGGTAAATCGGCTTGGCGATATTGGGATAGAGGATTCCGCCGGCCGTGTCGAACATCAATCTGCCTCGCTCACCACCACTTGATCTGGTCGGTCACATGTTTGCGGAGTGCGACGAACTCTGGGCTGGTCACGTCGCGCGGCCGCGGCAGGTTCACCACCACCTGCTCCTTAACCGTCGCGGGCTTGTTGGTCAGGATCAAGATACGCTCGGCGAGGTAGCACGCCTCCTCGATGTTGTGCGTGATGAAGATGACCGTGCTGCCCAATTCTTGCCACAGGCGAAGCACCTCATCCTCGAGGAAGAAGCGAAGCTTGATATCCATCTGCCCATACGGCTCGTCCATCAATAGCAGGTCTGGGTTCATGGCAAACGCGCGGCCGATGATGATGCGCTGCGCCATGCTGACCGAAAGCTGGTGCGGGAAAGACCTGCGAAACTCGTGCAGGCCCAGCAGGCTAATGATATGCTCGACGCGTTCGTGGATTACCTGCCTGCTGAGTCGCTTGATCTCCAGCCCGAACCGCAGGTTCTGCTCCACGGTCATCCACGGGATGGCAGAAGGCTCTTGAAATACGAAGGCGAGGTTGTGCTTCTTCGGGTCCGCCGATTCGCCGTCGATGTAGAGGTCGCCCTTGGTGGGCATGTGGATGCGAGTCAGCAGGTTGAGAAACGTGGTCTTGCCGCATCCGGTGGGCCCGACGACGCAGACGAACTCGCCCTTTCGGATGTCGAACGAGATGTTGTCCAGAACATGCAGCGAGCCGAAATACTTGGTGAGGTTGCGCACCTCCACCTTGTAGCGGCCATCGTGCTGAAATGCAGTCCCCAGCGGACTGTCGTCCGGCGCCTGTTGGGTAAGGACCTGAAAGCCCTTCGTGGTTTCGTTCAATTCGCTCATCGACACACCCTGTCTCAGTTCAGTTCGGCCCCAGGCCTACAGTGCGAGATCGGTATTCTCCGAGACTTCCTTGCGGATGCGCAGGAAAGCCGGATCCACGGGGTTGCGCGGCCTGGGCAAATTCACGTCGTACACCGCCTTGACCGAGCCCGGCGCCTTGCTCAGCAGCACGATCCGGTCGCCCAGGAATACCGCTTCCTCGATGTTGTTGGTCACAAATATCACCGAGCGGCGCTCCTGCTCCCAGATGCGTTGGATCTCTTCTTCCATCGCATAGCGCGTCTGCGCGTCGAGCTGGCCGAACGGCTCATCCATGAGCAGGATCTCGGGGTTGCTGGTGTAGGCTCGGGCGATGCCCACGCGCTGTTTCATGCCGCCGGATAGCTCGTGCGGGTAAGCCTTCTCAAAGCCGGTGAGCCGCACCAGGTCGATGTAGTGCTGCGCCGTCTTCTGCCGGGCGTCCTTGTCCACCCCGGCCAGCATGGGCCCGAATTCGACGTTGGCCATCACCGTCTTCCAGGGCATGAGCGCCAGCTGCTGGAACACCATGCTGATACGCTTGTCGTTGCCGATCAACCGCTCGCCATCCAGGAAGATGTTGCCTTCGACCGGTTGTTCCAGGCCGCCAATGATGTTGAGCAGCACGCTCTTTCCACAGTGGCCCGGCCCCAGGATCACCAGAAACTCATTGTCGTAGACGTCGAGCGAGACGTTGCACAGAGCATCGTGGACCTCGTTGTTGACGACGTAGCTCTGCGAGATGTTGGAGATCCTCAGGCGGATCTTTTTCTCTTCCATGGGCAGATCACCATTTCCGCAATTTGCGTGACGATGGCCAGCAGCGCGCCCACCAGGCCGATGCAGACCATCGAGAGCAGCACCAACGGCATGTCGAGTGCGTCCATGCCGCGGACGATCAGGAAGCCTACACCCGACGCGCCGCCCAGCATCTCGGAGGCGAGCACCACCATCCAGGCAGCGCTTGTCGAGGTGCGGATACCGGCGAAGATCGCGTCGAGCGCGGATGGGATGGCTATCTCGAACAGTTTCTGGCGGTCGGTCGCATTGAAAATCGTGCCCACATTCAGGTACAGCCGTTCGACGTTGCTCATGCCGGCCTGCGTGTTGACGACGATTGCGCCGATGCAGCCGATGAACACCACCAGGATCTTGGCGTTTTCCCCGATGCCGAACCACATCGTGATGAGTGGAATCCAGGCCAGAGGCGGCACCGACCGGAAGGCGGTGAAGAGTGGCGTGAACAGCGCGTCGGCTTTGCGGCTCCAGCCGGTCATGATGCCAAACGAGACGCCCAGCGTCCAGGCAATGGTGAGCGCAATGAAGACCCGTTTCAGGCTCGCCCAGACATGCCCGTAGATGTTCAGCTCCTTGATCGGGCGCTCCATGAGCTGCTGATATCGCTCCAGGATGGCAGCCGGCCCCGGGAAATTAGACTGGGCACTGCTCGACGCCGTCACCCAGGCCAGCAGCAGCAGCCCGACCGAGACGAGCGGCAGGATCCGGTAGAGCCGGTTCATCCTCAGGGCATGCTGTTCGGCAGGGCTGAGGGTAACGACGGCTTGAGCGCTTAGAGTTTTTTCCACCCCAGGACCCTTTCTTCAACCAGCGCCAGCGCGTACACAAACAGTACGCCGATCAGGCCGATGACCACGATGCCCAGGATGATGATGTCGGCTCGCGCAAAATTGCGACCCATGAGAATCATGTAGCCAAGCCCGCTGGACGAGGCCAGCATTTCGGCGGCCACCAGCGTGGCCCAGGCCGTGCCGAGCGCAACGCGCAGCCCGGCAAAGACCATCGTCATGGACGACGGGATACCTATGCGGCGAAAGATCTCGAAGTTGGATGCGCCGCACGTCTTGGCCACGTTAATCAGCACCGGGTTTGTCTGGCGAATGCCGGTATACGCATTGATCAGACACGGCACAAAGGCGGCAAAGAAGACGATGAACGCTTTAGCCTGCAGGCCGATCCCGAGCCACACGATGGTCAGTGGAATCCACGACACCGGTGGGATGGGGCGCAGGATCTCAAAAATCGGCCGCATAAAATAGTCAAACGCGCGGTACCAACCCATCACGAGGCCGAGCGAGATGCCCAGCACCGCGGCCAGGACGAAGCCGGCCAGCGCGATCTGAAGGCTGGCCAGGATATTGGCGCCCAGGGTAGAGCCGTCGGGCGCGGTATCGGACAGCTTGATCACAAACAGGTTGATGATATTCAGCGGGGTGGAGACGAGCTTCTCAGGCAGGATGCCGGCCATTACGCTGAGTTGCCAGAGCAAGAGGAACCCGAGCGCGCCGGCGATCGAGAGCGTCGCGTACATCGAGCGGGTGCGCGCTGCCTGGCGCTGCACCAGCACAACGCGTTCCTGCGCAGTGAGGGCTCGCACGGAGCCTATCGTCGTATTCACTGGCTGTGCCTCTCTCCCGTGGCCGGGCCGTCACAAAATCCCAGGGGCAGCAGGAGACGGTCCTCCCACTGCCCCTGGTGGGGCCGTCTAGTACTTCAGCCCTGCTGCATCCAGCATTGATTTGACGTCCTTCGCAATCGAAGGATCGACCATCTGTCCGTCCAGCAGGCGGACGCGATCCTCGGGCTTGTAGCTCTTCTGCGAGATGAAGAAGTCCAGGCCCACCAGGATGTCCTTCTCGGCCTGAAGCAGCTTGCGGGTCTTGTACAGACCGGCTGCATCGTCCGAGGAATCGGTGAACAGCTTGATCCCCTGGGCCACCGTCGGGCCGGCGTACCACTCCATAACGCGCTTGGCGATGGTTTCGTCGATCTTGATGCCTTCGTCGTTCGTATTCTTGAAGTAGTGCTGGATCGACTTCGCCTTGTTGGCGTCGTTGGCCTTCATCCACTCGACGGTGTAGTAGAACAGAGCCCAGCTCTTCTTCACAAGATCGCGCTTGTTCGTCAGGGCGTCCTGGGTTGCCAGCGTCGCGCACGGGGCGGTGAAGCCCAGCGTGCCGGCGTCGCCCAGCCGGACATAGCCCTTATCCTCGGCGTTGAACGCCACCGCGTTCCACACCGCCAGACCGTCACCCTGCCCGCCGTTGTAGGCGGTCAGCGCGCTGGCCACGTCCATATTGACCGACTTGACGTCGTTCAGGCCCAGGCTGACCTTATCCAGCGCGGCCACCAGGGTAGCCTGCGCGGTCGTGCCCATGGGGTACAGCCAGGTGGTGCCCTTCCAGCTGGCGGCGTCCTTCGGGCTCTTGGCCATCGGGCTGTCCTTGCGGGCGAACAGCGCCAGGTTCTTCTCGTAGTCGGAGATGCCGATCACCTTGACGCCGCGACCGAGCATACCGTTCAGCAGGCCGCCTTCGCCGGCGCCGGCCATGTCCCAGCTGGCGTTGGCTTCCATCATGGCAGGACCGTTGGTGAACGTCACGTACTTGACCGTGATGTTCAGCTCCTTAAAGAAGCCTTCCTTGTCGGCAATGTAGAACGGAATCGACAGCGGAGAGCCGACGAAGAAGCCCAGACGCAGGGTCTGCGGTTCCTTGAAGGGCTCCAGGCCAAAGGTCGTCTTGGCGCCTGCCGCAGCAGCGGGCGCGGTCGTAGCGGCCGGCTTGGCAGCCGGGGCGGTGGTCGCGGCAGCGGGCGCCGTGGTGGCCGCCGGCTTGGCAGCCGGTGCGGTCGTCGGCGCCGCCGGGGTGCAGGCCGCCAGGACGGGCACCAGAACGATGCAGAGCAGGACGAGCAGGGTCAACCGTTTCATGATCTTTCTCCTTCTTTGGATTCCCGAGTGAGATTTGTTGATGTGCCGATGCACAGCAGTTGCAGTTCGCAGCGCGAGCTAGATTTCATCGTCCTTCATGCAGATATGCATGGCCGCGGTGGTGAAAGCCTTGGGCAGAGCCAGGATGTTCGGCTTGTCGCCTACGTACTTCTGCTTTGCGTCCCGCAGCGCCTCTTCGAAAGTCGCGCGGGTCTTGAGCCCCATCCCGCGCGCGTAGCCCGGCTCGATCGCGCCGACAATGTATGTCGCCGCCGTGTGCATCTCCGCGATGTGCGCGCAGGAGATCATCGAGAACGCGTGGAACGGGTGGTAGCCCCAGTTGAAGCGGTACTGGTCGGTATATTCCTTGCGCGTGGCGAAGTACTCGCCGTAGCGCGCCATGTCCGACAACTGGTTGTTGTAGTTGCCCTGGAACACGTTGTAGGTGGCCTCGTATGACGGGAACTCCTCCTTGTGCCAGTAGCCGTTGCACAGCGATGAGGCGATGAGCACACAGTTATCCTTCATCACGCGCTTGTGCCGGAGGATCTGAGCGGAGATGGCCTGCATCATCAAGATCGGATTGGTGCCCATGCCGTTGCCGTAATGGAAGGCCTGGGGCATGCCGAAGACCATCACGTCGTACTTCTTGTCCGCCCACTTCGCAAAGGTCCGCTGGTCGGCGATCTCCCACGAGAGCGGCTGGATCTCCTTCGCATAACCCGAAAGGATGGCGATCTGCCGCGCCTTGGTATCCAGCACCGCGTCGACGCAGAAGAACGGCTTGCCCATGCACTTCTCCATGTGCATGCCGATGTGGTCGAACTTCTTGCGCATCAGGCTGTGCGTGGTGGTGGGGGTGAAATCGGCTCGGTGCATCACCTCGGGGTTGTGGTGCTCGCCGATGCAGCGCCAGTGCGAGATGCCGGTGGCGCAGTGCTTGTAGCCACCGGAGTAGCCGCCGTACGGATTGGCCAGGCAGTGACCGATCAGGACGGCAAAATCAGAGTCGTGGACTTCCTTGTTCATGATCACCCGGTCGCCCAGGTCGTTCACGCCCAGGTCGATCAGGTTGTCGTAGTCCTCGCTGTCGTGGTTGACGATCTGCTTCGAGCTCCAATACTCGTCAAACACCTTGGGCCCCAGCAGCGCACGGATCTCCTCGGGCGTGTTCTTGCGATGCAGGCCGTTAGAGCAGATCAGCTTGATGTCCTGCTTCTGCACGCCGGCCTTGAACAGCTCGTCCAGCACCAGGGGGATCGAGACGATGCGGTGCGCAGTGGGATGTGCGCCACCCTTGACGCGGTCGGGGAAGACGATCGTGACGCGATCGCCCTTCTTGACGCTCTGGGCAATCGAAGGCATGCCGATCGGCTGCTGAATCGACTTCAGCGTCTCGGCCTGCACCTGGTCCAGGGGGATGTGCGGCGGATCCGGATAGGTCTCGCCGGGGACGAAGACGTCGACGTTGCGCGTCGCCGAAATCCGCTTCCATGAACCCCGGACCGTACTCAAAAGCAAGCTTCATTGCACCTCTCCGTGAGTGACGAAATACAGTTGGTGGCGGTCTGCCGTAGCACGTGGCCTACCGCCCGGCTTATTGCGATTGCCCGAAATCGGCGACGAAACATTTGTACAGTGCGCTGGTGTCTTGCCTGGCCAGCCCGCCGTCGCGCGCGGCCACATTCAGCTCCTGCACAAAGCCCGCGATCTGCGGCCTGATCCCTGCGCCGCCGGCCATCTCCAGCGCCAGGCCGGCATCCTTGCACAGCAGCTCCATCGTGAACGCCGGATCGTCGAAGCGGCCCTCCACGATGCGCCCGCCCGTTTCCTTGAACAGCCCGCTGACGGTGGCCGCGCCGCTGTTGGCGACGGTGTCATAGAACGTGCGCAGATCGACCCCCAGCCCGGACGGCGACGGCCATTACCTCGGCGCTGATGCCGTTGATGACCGAGAACATCAACTGGTTGAGCAGCTTGACGGTGTTGCCCGCGCCGGTCTCGCCTACCCACACGGCTGCGCGCGCGAAGGTCTCGAGCGCCGGCCGCGCGAGCGCCAGCGCGTCCTGGGGCCCTCCCGATGGGCAGCAGCCATTTCCCGGCCGCGCTGGGCCGGCCCAGGATCGGGGCGTCGATGTAGCGTGCGCCCCGCTCGCCCACGAGTGCCGCCGCCTGTCGTGATGTGTCGGGGCTGACGGTGCTGGTGTCTACCACGATGTGATCTGCCGTAAGGCGCGGGGCCAGTGCAGACACAACTTCGAGCACGTGGCGGTTCGCGGGCAGCGACATGATGATCAGATCACAGTCGTTCGCCAGCCGCGGGGGCATCCGGCGCGAGGGTCGCGGCCGTCGAGCGGATGTACTCCTGCGCTGCGGGCGCGGGATCGAAGGCGACGACGCCGAACCCGCCGCCCAGCAGATGGTCGAGCATGCACCGGCCCATGACGCCCACGCCGACCAGGCCGACGGGGTCTCTCAGTGCTTGATGGTGTCGAGGATGTCATACAAAACGCTGCCTTCTGCGCCCGAGGGCACATCCATATCGAGAAGCTTTGCGATCGTCGGAGCCAGGTCGATGATGCGTGCGGGATACTTGCGCTGGTACTGCTGCGCCCCGGGGCCGGCCATCACCAGCACGGCGTGCATGCTGGGCAGGGTCGGCAGCGCCAGGTGGACGCCGGTGAAGTTGCCGCAGAGCACCGACGGCTCATACAGCTCGGGGTTGGCCATCACCCGCTCCGTGCCGTCGCGGTATTTGACGGCAGTCCGGTAGATGAACGGGTGCGACATGTACCCGGCCTTCCAGGCGTACACCACGTCGCCGATGCGGTCGTAGCCCGGGCCGGGGTAGATGCCCAGCGTGCCGACCTCGCGCTTCTTGATCGCCAACGCAACCACCTGCGCGCCGGTCTCCGGATCGCGCATGGCATACAGCGCGCGGATGATCTCCTCCTGCACCCGGTCGTAGTCGGCCGGGTCCACGATGCCCTGCGGGTCACGACCCTTCAGGTTGATGAAGATGTGCGCGTGGCAGGGCTCGAGCGGGTGGCACTTGGTGTTCGCCCAGTTGATCTTCAGATTGCTGGGCTGGTCGTGCGACAGGTCGAGCACGTACTCCAGCAGGCCTGCGCGCGACAGGTGCTCCTTCACGAAGGGATTCCAGTCCAGGTGGGTGAAGCCGTGATCCGATACCAGCACGACGTAGGTCTCGGCCAGGTCGATCGACTCGAGGATCTTGCCGATGTTGTCGTCCACCTGCTTGTAGACCGCGCGAATCATGCTCCAGCACCATTCGGCCTTGTCCGGATCATACACCCGTGAGTGCGGCACGATGCCGCCGAGCAGCACATGCTCGATGTGATCGATCGTGCCGACCCACGAGAACGCCAGGTCCCACTCGTTGTGGTCGAGCACGTACCTGGTGGCATTGCCCCACCAGTTCGCGTGCAGCCCGAGCTGCTCCAGATACAGGTCGGCATCCATCCAGCCGTCCATGAATGCCCAGGGATCGTCGACTTCCATGAACGGGCCGGCCACCTGCTCCACATCGCGGCTGAGCGTGGGCGGCACGGAATACATGTCTGCCACGTTGATCGCCGACTGGTAGAGCTTGAAATGCTTGGCCGTCGGGCGTCAGCTCGAGGATCTGGAAGCGGAAGCGGCCCTGCCGCGGATAGTCGCGCGCACAGAAATCGCGCACCAGCCAGGGCCCATAATCGCCCCTGGCAATATCGGTCACCGCCTGGGCTGCATCCCTGGTCTCCGAAATCAAGATCCGATCATAGCCGGCGTCCGTGGAAGCGTAGATCAGGACCTGGAATATGTGCCCTTCGACATAGGTGGGCGGCACCGTGATCTCAAATGCCAGCGCCGGCCTGGCGCTGGGGGGCAAGTTCTCCCAGCCGTCCGCGGGACCCGGCTGCACGACGACAGCGCGGCCGGGGATCTGGTTGCAGCGCTGCTGCCGGTCTGAGAAGACCGCGCTCGAGGCGACGTCCCACAGAGGCATGTAGAAATAGCGGAAGGGCGGGTTGAGCGCGCCCGCCAGCTGTACGCCGTCTTCCTCGCCGATCGCGCCCAGGGGGAAAGTGACCGGCCAGTTGATCAGCGCCGTCTTCAACCCCATGCGTTTGGCCACGTCCCACAGTGTCTCGCACAACACTTCGTTGCGGTCAAACGAGGTGTGCCAGTGGTCGAGCTGCTCGCCTGCGTGCTTGACCATCAGGCTGGGCACGCCGTTGGTACCTGCGCCTGCACCGCTGACGATGGCGGTCCAGGCCGCCGCGGTGAGGGGAGGGAAGACGGTTTCCAGCCGCGAGAATACGCCCTGCTGCATCAGCCGGGCCGTGTTTGGCATATTGCCTTCAGCCACAAACTTCTGAATCAGATCGGGCATGGCCGCATCGAGGCCCAGGAACAGGATCCGCTTGCCCATTCGGGCACCCCCTCTATCACTGTTGGTTTGCGTGTGTGCGGAGATTTCGAACGTTGCAGCCTGCGAGGGACGCTGCATCCCACTGGTATTGTCAATAATACCAGTTGATTGTAAGATACTCTACAACAGACCGGAACAAACGCAAAATCCGGTTATCAGCCCAGGTCTCTCGATCCACCTCCCGGCACGTCTACAGCGCTGCATCGGCTGCTGCCCGCAGCGCTCGCGCCACGCACCGGGAATGCTTTGCTCCGTGTCGTCGGATGGGGACGCCGGGTGGACGGTTTGCGTTCTGCGTGCATCGTCGAGGGGGCTGTTGCCGGGTAGTGCAGTGGCCGTATCCGAAGCGCTGCCCGGTTCGTCATTTTATGTGTAGCTTCATTCTATAGGTGGACATGACCAACCACGCCATGGGGCCTCTCGCCGGCCACGAAGCATCTGGATCGATCAGGATCCTGCCGCCAGTCCGCGTGCTCCAGGCGCTGCCCGGGCAGCTTCGCTCCCGCATCCTTGTGTACAGTGCCACTGCGATGCGAAGCGACCTTATGGCAGGGCTGACAGTCGCGATGGTAGCGGTGCCCCAGGCGATGGCGTATGCAGCAATCGCCGGCGTCAACCCCATGTATGGGCTGTATACAGCCATCATTCCCGCTATCATTGCGGCGCTCTTCGGAAGCTCCCCCTACCTGGTAAGCGGCCCAACGAACGGCACCGCCCTCGTGACGGCAGCCGTGCTGCTGCCATTGGCAGGTAAGCCCGAATTCGTCGAGTACGTTTTTGCCATCGCGATCGCCAGCGGCCTCATCCGGCTGCTCCTCGGTCTCTTCAAGCTGGGCTTCCTGGTGCGCTTCGTGTCGAACGCCGTGCTCACCGGTTTTCTGGCCGGGGCCAGCCTGCTCATCATCGTCAACCAGCTGGGCAATCTCCTGGGTATCCGGACGCCGGCCGGTCTGGACGCCCCGTCTTTGACCCTGGCGCTCGCCCGGGCGCTGCCGGGAGCGAATCTTTATGCGCTCGCGACCGGCCTCCTCGCCGTGGCGGTGGTGGTGGGATGTCGCCGGTACAACCCCAGGCTTCCGGGGGCTCTGCTGGCTATCGCCCTGGCAACGGCGATGGTAAAGGTGACGGGCTGGCAAACGATGGGCGTGCGCGTGGTGGGTGATCTGGGAGAGGTGGCCGCCGCCGGGATGTCGTTCCATATCCCGCAGATCAGCCTGGGAGAGCCTTCCTGGATGTTGAGCGCCGCAGGCGCCGTCGCGCTGTATTCGCTGGTCGAGGCCATGTCCGTGGCCAAGTCGTTCTCCGTCGCGACGGGCAAGCCGGTGAACAGCTCGCGCGAGTTTGTGGGCCAGGGGTTGGCATCGCTCGCCGGCGGCTTCTTCCGCTGTATCCCTTCATCGGGCTCGCTTTCGCGGAGCGCGGTGAACTACCGCAGTGGGGCTACCACGCGCCTGTCGGGTGTGGCCGGCGGCGTCTTTGTGCTGATCGCGATGCTCATCCTGTCAGGAACGATCGGTTCGGTCCCGCTCAGCGGGCTGGCGGGCGTGGTGATCGTCTACGCCGGGGGAATGATCAATCCCCGGCAGCTCCGGCTCACGTGGCAGAGCCGGCCAAGCAGCCGCGCCGTGATGGCAACCACTTTCGTGGCGTCGATCTTCTTGCCGCTGCAGGTCGCCATCTACCTCGGCGTGCTGCTGTCGATCGGTATCTACCTCTACGAAAGCAGCGCCATGCGGCTGACCTGTCTGTGCGGGGAGAATGGCAAATTTACGGAGTGCGAGGTCGAAGAAATCGTGGCGCACCCGACCCCGGTGGTGGTCCTGAATGTGACGGGGGCGCTGTATTTCGGGGCAGTCGACGATTTCGAGCACTCCGCCGGCCAACTGGTGGCCGCAGGCGTGGATGTGCTCATTCTTCGCATCCGCAACGTCCAGCTGTTGGCCAGCAGCGGCGTGACGGCACTCGTGGGCCTGCTACTTCGTGCCAACAGGGCAGGAGTTCACACGCTTTTCTGTGGCGTCACGCCGGCCCAACGCCAGATCCTCGATTCCAGTGGGATAACCAACCTTGTTGGCCCCGATGCCATCTTTCCCGCCCATCCCACCCTGCTACAGTCGGTGAGCGAGGCAGTTGAGCGCGGCAACCAACTGCTGCACGCGAATCGCGCCGCTACCCCTCCCGCGTAACCGTAGTCCAGCCCCCTCTCACAACACCCGGAGGGCAGCCCCCTTGTGGGGCGGGGGGACGCGGCGCGGGTGCGTTGATAGGGACGCGGCGCGGGCGTGATGCTGGGGGTGCGGTTGCGGTACGGGTGCTGCAACCCGGGGTCGTGGCGCGGCTGCCTTCAATGCGAATTCGTTGGTTAACGGCGTCCTTCGTCAGGCTCAGGATGGAGTTGTTAGGGCTGCGCATTGATGTGAGTGGTACTGTCCAGGAACCCCGCACTTGGGTGCTGCAGACTATCGTTACCCCGTAACGGAACCTCTCGCATCGTTGCCTACAACTAACTACTCCATACTGAGCCTGACGAAGTACGCCCGTTGCCCAACCTGGTCGCATCAATGCCGACCGCGCTGCGCCCCAATACCGCGCCCGCGCCGTGCCCCATGCACCCCATCCGCGCCGCAACCAACACGCCCACAAGGGGCTGACCTCCGAGTGTTGGGCGAAAAGGCGCCGGCCCTCGCCGCGACGTGCCGGCCGAAGGTCAGCGGCTGTTCCCGGCCGCGGCCTCTACCTGGATGCGCAGCAGTTCCAGCGTGCGGGCGCCCTCGACCGGAACCCCATTGATAAAGAGGGCCGGCGGGAGTTTGATGCCGTTGCGGACCGCCGACTGTAGATCCTCGTTCACGGCGTCGCGATAGGTGTGCGATTCGAGCGCTTCCCGGAAACGGGGGACGTCCAGCCCGATCTCCCCGGCGAACTTCAGGAGCTGCTCCGGATCGAGCGACCCACATGCCTCAAACAGGAGGTGATGCATCTCCCAGAATCGACCTTGCGCGCCGGCTGCTTCCGCCGCCTCTGCCGCGTCCTGGGCCATGTGATGGGTCGTACGCAGCGGCAGGTGGCGGTGCACCAGGAGGATTTCGTGCCCGTGGGTCGCCAGCAGTTGTTCCACGGTGTGATGCAGCTCGCCACACGGCCCGCACTCATAGTCAGAATACTCGGTGAGAACCACAGGCGCACCGGCAGGACCCAGCTGCCAATCTCCCGGCGTGACCGGTTTCATGGCCGGCGTGTCTGCCAGCTTGCGAGTTGCGCGCACCACCATCGCGGGATTGGGTAGATCCGGGTACTGCTCGGAATCGTAGACGCGCCGCACGGTCCCGTTCTCGTCCAGCACGAATACGCCGGGCTCTGGGCTGCCGAATCGCGCTGCGACGGCGGCGGTGTCTTCCACGGCGAGCGCACCCGCCGGACGTTCATGCTCGCGTCCCCACCCTTCGCTGACGGCAAGCAGGCGCGCGTGCGAACCGAGCGTGGCGAGACCGGCTGCCAACTGCGATAGGACCGGCGCCAGCTCCGTTGCACGTGAGCCGGGGACGAACACCACCACCGTCATGGAGCCGGGTGCGACCAGGGATACTTCCCGGCCCGTACCGGCCTCGTTCAGCGTGACCGCCGGAGCCTTCGCCCCGGGCTGCAGCAATGCGACCATCCACACCCTCCGTGCCGGGCCTACAACGAGAGCATCACTTTGCCTGAGCCGGTTCCCTTCAGCGCCATGTCAAATGCCTCGTCGACCCTGGCCAGCGGGAAGCGATGCGTGATGACGCGTGTCGAATCCGCGAGCTTACGTGACATGTAGGCGATGGTTTTGGGGAAGAAGCGCGGCGCTCCACAGCTGCCCGCCATGTTGGCATGGGTCCAGATCATCTTACCCAGCGAGGCCGCCGGCTTCAACCCGAAGCTCTGGCCGGTCAACACGATGCGCCCATCGATCGCGACCGTCTCTACCGTGCTCGCGATGCCGGACGCGCTGCCCGAGCACTCGACGATCAGGCTCAGCCCGAGACCGTTCGTTATCTCGCGCACGCGCTCGACCAGGTCCTCGCGGGTGGGATCGATCACGATGTCGGCCCCTTCATCGCAGGCCATGCGGGCGCGATACTCGACCGGCTCCACCACGATTACCTGCGCTCCCGATGCCTTCGCAACCTGAACCGCCAGCAGACCGATCGGGCCGGCGCCGAAAACGGCAACACGATCGTGCGGGGCTACGCCGCCCCCGCGGGCCCAGATGGCGTGGTAGGCCACCGAGACGGGCTCGATCATAGCGCCTTCCTCATCGCTGAGGTTGTCAGGCACCTTGAACAGCACTTCGACCGGTGCGACGTGGAATTCCTGCATCCCGCCGGGCGTATGCGGCGCGAAGCCATAGTATTTATGGTTAGGGCAGAAGTGCGGGGCGCCGCCGTTCGTGCAGACGGCGCACGTGCGGCACGGGAGGAACGGCTCGCCGGTCACACGGTCACCGGTTTTGTACTCGGTCACTTCGGGGCCGAGCTCCACGATCTCGCCCATCCACTCGTGGCCGGGCGTGAACGGGAAGGTGCCCTCATAGTTGGTGCCGGCCCACATATGCACGTCCGTCCCGCAGACGCCGCAGGCCTTGACCTTGATCAATACCTCGCGCCGGCCGGGCGCCGGCACCGGTACGTCTTCCAGCCGCAGATCGTTGACCGCATGTAGTACCGCCGCTTTCATCACTTCCTCCTTGTAGCTGATTACGACCATGCACTAATAGTATATACCTGCGGGCACGTTTTGGGCAGAGGCCGCGCCGTGACCCGGCCTCAGGGCGCCGTCGGGACGCCCCCGCGGCGGCGCGTTTGACAGCCCGGTAAGCGGACCCTATAATCGCGCTGTCTCGCGCGGTCGTGACCGGCTCGGTCCGGCTACGAACGGCCTGCAGACGAACAGCGACACCGCATCCGAGGAGGAGCATTATGAGCCGCCGTGCGCTCACCAGCCCAGCCGCAATTGCCACCCTGTTGCTATTGCAGTTCGTGCCTTTGATCCTGTTCCCCGCAAGCTCCTTCGGACCGACGACGCAGGAATGGTGGCTGCCTGTGCTGCTGGCGTTCATGGTGCTGCTCGCGGATTTTGACCTGATCGTGCGCCGCTCCGAGCGCCCGTGGCCCTGGAAACTGATGTCCTTCTCACAAGGATTCAACATTATCAGCCGGCTGATGATGGTGTGGCCGCATGCTACGGTGAAGGTGGGGAACGCGTGGGTAGCTGACACGAATTATCTGGTAGCGACGGCGCTCTCCATCGCCTTGTCGGCTTTCGTTCTCTGGTATGTGGAGTTGCCTGAAGTGCGGATAGGATTGTACCGCCGCTAACGCCGGCCGAGGCGCAACAAAAAAGGCGGGCTGCCGGCCCGCCTTTTTGCATCTACCCCTCGTTCTCTTCCCACGGGTCCTGAATGGGGATCTCCTCGCCCCGCTGCGGACGGGGTATCAGCAACGGCTCTGTCGACTCGGTTTGCATGATCAGCTCGCCCTGAAAGTGCGCACCCTCGTCCAGCAGGAAAGAGCGGACGTTGATCGTGCCCCACAGGCGTCCGCCCTCGAGCAGCTCTACCCGGTCGGCGGTGATATTTCCCTTGAACGCGCCGGCAATAGAGACCGTTTTGGCCTGAATGTCGACCATCACGCGTGCAGCGTCGGTGATCAGCACGTTGGCAGGGGTCTCGATTGTGCCGCCCTCCACAGTCCCGTCGATGCGGATGGTCCCATCGCAGCGGAGCTGCCCGCTAAAGGTGGCCCGGGGGCCGATCACAACCTCAATCTGGTCCGGCGACGGCCGGGAATCTCGTCTAAACACGCTTCTCTACTCTCCCTTGTCAAGTCGGGCGGCCCCGCCCGGCGTGCCGTTGCGCTGCGCGCCCCGCAATGCTTCCTGTTCTTCGCTGGTCAACGGATAAAGAGAGCCCCAACGGGCCACCGGTTTTGCGTAGATACGGGTGACATCGCGACTGTGCAGACTGGTGACTACGGCGCCGTTCCCCTCGGCATCGGCCAGCGCCATCACAAAGCTCTGATCGCCCCCGGTCTCCCGAAAAGCATTGAAGCGGATGAGGGATACGTGCTGCACGTGACAGCGCAGGTCCGCCTGGAGGCGTGCCTGGCTCTCCTCAAGTTTGCGTTGCGCAGCCTCGATCTGACAAACCTGCTCGACGAATCGCCTCAGCGCCCCTTCCAGGCTGGCGCCGTCCCGGCCCGTAAGGAATGTGCGATAGCCCTGCTCCATTCGCCGGAGACGCACTGCCAACCACAACGCCAGCAGCAAAGATGAGAGCGCTATCGCGGCGATGATCACCATCAGGGGAACCTGCTCCACTCTTTGCCTACGTCTTCTCGATCAGGCCGCTGATCGACTCGCCCATGTGGATGCCCCAGATTGCCTGCGACAACAGATTCGCGACCGATAGCACCTTGATCTTCGGGTGCTGTAACACATCCGGGGGTTGGTCTATCGTGTCGGTTATGACCAGCTGCTTGATCAGCGGGCTTTCCAGCCGTTTCATGGCAGACGGCAGCAGCACTCCGTGCGTGATCGAAACATAGATCTCGGGGCGCGCACCCGCGTCTACCAGGGTCTCCACCTGGCTCAAGATACTTCCGCCCGCAATCACGTCGTCTATGACAATCGGGATCTTATCCTCGATGTCACCCACGACGTGAGTGACCTCGGTCGACGAGAAGCTGGTGCGGCGTTTGTGCATCAGCGCAAGCGGCAACCCCAGCACCTGGGCGTACTTGCCGGCGAATTTCGCACGTCCGACATCGGGCGACACCACCACAGCATCACGGAACTCGGGCTGGCGAAAGTGTGTGGCCAGCACCGGCAGCGCCGAGAGCGGGTCCACGGGCACGTCGAAGAACCCCTGAATAGCCGGGGCGTGCACGTCAAAGAAGATCACGCGGCTGACGCCCATCACCTGCAGCATGGTAGCGACGACTTTGGCGCTGATCGCCTCGCGCCCCTTTGCCATCCTCTCCTGCCGGCCATACGGGTAGTAGGGTACAACCGCGGTGATCTCGTGCGCCGAAGCCCGCCGGAACGCATCGACGTACAGGATCAGCTCCATCAGGTGGTCGTTTACCGGCGTTGCGCAGGGCTGGATAATGAAGACATCCTGATCGCGCACGACGTCGTCGATCTGGACGTGGATCTCGCTATCGGGCAGACGGGTCGTCGTGCAGCGCCCCAGGGGCGTCTTGAGGATGTCCGCCACCTTGCACGCCAGGGGATAGTTGGCAGAGCCAGAAAAGATGCGCAACGGATGATGTGAACCCAAAATCACCTCCGGTCCTGGCCAGGCTCTTATCCCGTTCGCCCTGGCTCACCAGAGAGTCGAGAGCACCGTGCCAACACTTATCATAATGGTTTTTAAGGGTGATTTGCAAATCAGGTGAGACGAATGCCATAAGATCGAGGGCGCGGGCGGCCTGCGGTGTATAATGGCCGCATGGATCCGAGCAGTACACGCAGGCTACTCATCGCAACGCACAACGCCGGCAAGGTGCGCGAGTATCGCGAGCTCTTGGCCTCATTACCCGTCGAGGTAACCTATCTGGACGAGCAAGGGATCACGGTAGAGGCCGAGGAGACCGGCGCCACCTTCGAGGAGAATGCGATCCAGAAGGCGACTTTCTATTCACGCCTGTCCGGCCTCTGGACGTGGGCCGACGACTCCGGGCTGGAAGTGGAAGCGCTGAACGGCGCACCGGGCGTATTGTCGGCTCGCTATGCCGGCGTCCTGGCAGGCGACAGGGAGCGCTATCGCAAGCTGCTGGACGCGCTCGCGGGTGTGCCGTGGGACCGCCGCGGCGCGCGCTTCTGCTGCGCCGTCGCGCTGGCGACCCCGGCGGCGAGGTGCAGACCGCTTTTGGCGAATGCCGCGGCGTGATCGCCTGGGGCCCGGCCGGAGAGCATGGTTTTGGCTACGATCCGGTCTTCTACATGCCAGAACACGACGCGACCATGGCGCAGCTCCCACCAGATGTGAAGAACCGGGTGAGCCATCGTGCGCGCGCCGCCGCGGCTGCGGTAGACCTGATAGGGCAGATGACCCGGCAACCGGACGATCCTGGGAGCGGCACGCCGGGCCCTCGCGGAGCCGGCCTGGAGAGCTGACCAAAAAGAAAGAGGGGGATCAGATGGGGGAACTGACCAGCGCGGCGGGTACGGCGCCGGTGTCCGCACGCGTGCTATCGATTCAAGTCGGCAAGATACAGCAGATGCCCGCGTCTGCCGACAAGAAGGGCTGGAATCCGCGCTGCATAAGCAGCCGGTCAGCGATGCCATTCTGGCCGGCGAGTTGGGGCTGGACGGCGACGAGCACGCGGACAAGGTACACCACGGCGGGCCGGATCAGGCGATCAACTGCTTCGCCTCCGAGCACTACGAGCAGTGGCAGCCGCTGGCGGCCGAGGGGCTCACCTTCGGCGGGCTCGGCGAGAACTTCACGACCGAGGGGCTGGTCGAAGAGACCGTTTGCATCGGGGACATCTTCGAGGCAGGCGAGGCATTGCTGCAGGTAAGCCAACCGCGCCAGCCATGCTGGAAACTAGGCCGCCGGTGGGGGACGCCCGAATTCGCCGCGCTTGATTCGGGCGGGGCACACCGGTTGGTTCTGCCGCGCGCTGCGTCCCGGCTACGTCGCCGCCGGTACACCCCTGGTATTGCTCGAGCGCCCGTATCCGGAGTGGACGATCGCCCGGACCAATGAGATCGCGGATTTCCTCCGGGACGACCTGGACGCAACGCGCGCCCTCGCGGCGTGCCCCGCCCTGTCTGCCGAATGGCGAAGCGGACTGCAAAAGCGAGCCGACGGCGCCGGATGATCCCGGCTTCTCTCCCTCCGGGAGTCGCCGCGGCGCTGTGGGGGCTGCTGGCTCTGTGGGCCGGGCTGCTCTTCGGCGGTTTCGTGTTCGGCAAGCCAACAGCAGACGACCAACGCCGCATGCCTGCCTGGACACGGATGGCCTCGTCTTTCGTGCTTGTCACAGCCGCGTGGACGTGGTACGTGATCCTGCAGCCGGGGGCGCTCGGCCCGTACGCGCTCCTGATGGCAGCCGGGATGACCGCCGGCTTCGTGGGCGATCTCTTCATGGCGCGCCTGCTGCCGGTAAAGCAGTACGTGCTTGCCGGTATTGCCGCGTTCGGCCTGGGGCACGTTGCCTACATCTCGGCGCTGTTGAGGCTCGCCCGTCCGGAGCCCCTGTTTTTCGCCGGCTGGGGGGCATGGCTGCTTCTCGGCCTGGGCGGCTGGTATTTCGTCGTGTTCAAACCCGCTGCCCGGGCGACGGCGCTGCACCGGGCAGCGCTGCCCTATTCGCTCCTGCTCGCCAGCACAGCCGGCGTTGCGACCGGCGCCACGCTGGCCGGCGCGCCACTCGCTCTGGCGGCGCTGGGGGCCGCGCTCTTCCTTATCAGTGACCTGATCCTCGCAGCGCGCCTCTTCAACGGGCTGCGGTTCCGGCTCAGCGACGACCTCGTGTGGCTCACCTACGGGCCCGCGGAGATGCTCTTGGTTTACGCCGCCGGGAGAATCCTTTGACGATCCGCGGTCAATTGAGCGCGTATCGGACGTTCAACCACTCGCTCCGCATGCTCCTGCTGGCGACGGGCCTGCTCGGCTTCACCGTGTTCGGTGGGATCTACACCGTCCTGCTGAATCTGTACCTGCTCCGCCTGGGATTTGGGCCCGAGCAGATCGGCCTGGTGAATGGGGCCGGACAACTGGCGTTTGCCGTCTTCGGGCTGCCGGCCAGCGCCCTGAGCCGGCGGATGAGCGACCGTGATGGACTGCTGCTGGGAGTGGGGCTGGCTGCCGCCGGTCACCTGCTGCTGCCCGCCGCCGAGCTCTTGCCGGCCGGGCGCCTGGCCGGTTTTGCCGCCGCCTACATGCTTGGATGGACGGGAATCGCCGTCTTCCTCGTGAATTCCCAGCCTTTCATGATGGCTGCCACCACACCGCAGATCCGCGGGCACTTCTACGCTGCGCACTCGGCCCTCTGGCCCCTGTCTGCTGTGGCGGGCAGCCTGGCCGGCGGGCTGCTGCCGGGGTTCATCGCCGCATTCCTTGGGATGAGCGCCGATCGCCCGGAGCCGTACCGGTATGCGTTGTGGGCCGCGGCGTTGCTCGCACTGCCGGCCATGCTGGCGATACGCGGCACCGGGGGGCATCACAGCGCCCAGGCTCGCCCCTCGGTCAGACGGCGCGAGGCCGGTTTGCCGCGCGCGGTGCTCGTCTTCATGGCGCTTGTCGTAGCGCTGCGCGTTGCGGGTGAGGGGACCGTCCGCGTCTTCTTCAACGTCTACCTGAACGACCTCGGCACGAGCACCGCCGGTATTGGGGCGTGGGTGGCCGTTGGACAGCTCGTCGCCGTCGGCGGGGCCCTGTTGAGCCCGGCTCTCGCCGAGCGCTGGGGCGGCAAGCGCGCTATGGCCGGCGGGACGGCCGGCATGTCGGTAGCGCTGGTGGTGATGGCGTTGCTGCCCTACCCAGCCGGGGCCGGTACCGGCAATATGATGCTGCTGGCGCTGACCTCGCTCACGCGGCCCCTGTTCTCGCGCTACCAGATGGAGGTGGTCGGCAAGTATTGGCGGCCGACCATGTCGGGCGCATCCATGGCCGCTACCGGCATCAGTTGGACCGCTGCGGCGCTGGCCGGCGGCTTCATCATTGCCCGCTTCGGCTATTCGCAGCTGTTCTCCATCGGCGCGTTGCTCACTTTGCTGGGCGCGGTGGTGTTCTGGAGATACTTCGGTAAGGACGCGCCGCCGGCCGAAGACGCAGAGTAGAGGGGTGCCGCCAGATCGCGGCTATTTGACGAACCTCTGCGATGCGTCCTAAACTACGCTCGGTCGTATCTTGCCTGTGCTCGCACCCACAGCCATCTGCCCAGTTCCCATGGGAAAGGAGAAACGAGGAGAATGAAACGTTATGTTTCCGTGCTGTCTCTGTTGCTCGTCGTCGCGTTGTTGGTAGGCTGCGCAGGCGCAGCCACGACAGCGCCGACCACCGCCCCCAAGGCCGCACCCGCGGCCACTACCGCGCCCGCAGCCGCGGCGACTGCGGCACCTGCCGCTAAGGCCACCACGGCTCCGGCACCTGCGGCTACCGCGCCGGCTGCGCCGGCCGCCACGAAGGCAGCAGCTGCGGCCACTGCCCCAGCCGCAGCCGGCACCGGTCCGATCAAGATCGGCTTTATCTCGCCGACCACCGGGTTCGCCGCTGCAGACGGCACCAGTGCGCTGAACTCCGCCAAGCTGGCGGTCAAGCTGCTCAACCAGGCCGGCGGCGTCATGGGCCGGCAGCTGGAACTGATCGCATACGACGACGCGGCCAAGCCCGACCAGGCGTCCTCGCTCTCGCGCAAGCTGATCGAGCAGGACAAGGTGATCGCGGGGATCAGCGGCTCCTACTCAGGCGCCACCCGCGCCGCAGCCCCGATCTTCCAGGAAGCCGGCATCCCCATGCTGTCGGCCTACGCCATCCATCCCAGCATCACGCAAACCGGCGACAAGATCTTCCGCATCGGCACGCTTGCCACCGTCCAGGGCGCGGTGGGCGCCGAGCTGGTGGCCAACGTTCTGAAGAAGAAGAAGGTCGCCATCCTGACGGTCGACAATGATTTCGGTATCCCGTTGACCGACGGCTTCAAGGCGAAGGCGCAGCAACTGGGGCTCGAGATCGTGCTCGAGCAGAAGTACCCGCTCGGCGAGACCGAGTTCCGGCCCATTATCGGCCAGCTCAAGAAAGCTGCGCCCGAGGTGGTCTATGCCACCGGGTACTACAACGAGGCGTCCAACCTGGTGCGGCAGGCCGCCAGCGAGGGCTTTACGGCGCAGATCATCGGCCAGGAGGGGTACGATTCCCCCAAGTTCATCGAGCTGGCCGGACAGTACGCCCAGGGCGTGATCATCACGACCGATTTGAATCGTGAAAGCACGCGCCCGATGACCAAGAAGTTCCTGGAGCAGTACAAGACGGAGTACAAGGTTGATGCGGACATGGTAGGGGCATCCGCCTTCGATGCCGTGCAGGTACTCGCATACGCCATCAAGACGGCGGGCTCTACGGAACCGGCAGCGATAACAAAGGCGATCGCAGGGCTGAAGGACTTCGAGGACGTGGCCACCGGCCCGTTCTGGAACTACACGGCCGGCCGTGAGGTGGTGCGTCCCGTTGGCTCGCAGATCGTCAAGGACGGTGCGTTCCGCTTCTTCCACGAGTTCGAAGATAAGGCGCTCGTAACCGCCAAGTAAGGCGCTTTCCGTCCTTACCCACCCGCGGCGCACGCGTCGCGGGTGGGTAGGCACACAACCCCCAGGAGGCGCCATGCCCTTTGCGCAAACCCTCTCCAGCGCGCTGGTATTAGCCTGCACATATATTCTCATGGCCGCCGGACTGAGCATGGTGTACGGCGTGCTGAAGGTGCTCCACATCGCGCATGCAGGCGTCTATACGGCAGGCGCCTTTGTGGGGCTGATCGCGTTCGCCGCGATCAAGAACTTCTGGCTGGCGCTGCTCGTAGCGATGGTGGTGAGCGGCCTGCTGGGTACGCTGATCTACCGCGTCGTCTACTACCGCATGCTGAACAAACCCCCGACCGTAGTGCTGATCGCCAGCATCGGCCTGTTCGTGATGATGACCGACCTGCTGCAGAAGGAATTCCTGCTCGGGCCCTACCAGCGCGCCTTGCCGGTGAACGCGGGCGGCATGCCCGCCGTGCGCACGCCGCTCTTCAACCTGACTTCGGAGCAGACGCTGATTGTTGTGGTCACCGTAGTGCTGATGGCGGGGCTCTACATCCTGCTCACGCGCACGCGCATCGGTCTCGGATGGCAGGCTGCCGCCATGGACCGCGACATGGCGGCCGCGGTCGGAGTGAACCTGGACCGGCTGGTGGCGCTCAACTTCTTCCTGGGCTCTGCGCTCGCCGGGGCCGCCGGGGTTTTGGTCGGCACGTACAACAACAGCGTCTTCGCCACCATGGGCGATCTGCCATCATACAAAGCATTCATCATTATTGTGTTGGGCGGTATGGGCAGCCTGCCGGGGGCCATCATCGCCAGCATCCTGCTGGCCGTCGTGGAAAATTTCCTGGTCGCATCGGTGGGTTACGTCCTGCCGCGCGACGCCATCGCCTTCCTGGTGCTGATCCTGGTGCTGATGTTCCGCCCGCGCGGCTTGCTGGGGCAGGAGTAACAGATGAGCGGATACGTCCTCAGCATCGCGGTGTTCGTTGGGATCTGGATGGCGTTGGCGCTGAGCCTGAACATACTCACCGGCTACGCCGGGCAAGTGTCGCTGGGACACGCCGCCTTCTTCGGGATCGGTGCATACACCTCGGCGGTTCTGTCGGCGAATTTCGGCGCGCCGTTTGCAGTCGATTTCCTGGCCGCGATCGTGATCACGGGGCTTGTCGGCACCGTGCTGGGTCTACCGAGCCTGCGCGTGCGCCATGACTTCCTGGTGCTGGCCACCATGGGGGTCAACTTCGTGGTGGTCGCGATCTTCAAATATGTGCCGTTCTTCGGAGGCGGGATGGGGATCGTCAACATCCCGGCGCCGGCCTTGTTCGGGGTATCTTTCCGCGGCGGCACGCCCTACCTGGTGCTGGTCTGGCTCTACGTGCTGTTCGTATGGGCCGTGTGCTTCTACATCTCCCGGACCTGGGCCGGACTCGCCTTCCAGGCCGTCCGGCTGGACGAGGACGCGGCGGCAGCGGTGGGTGTGAGCGTCCCGCGCTTCAAGATCTACGCCTTCGGGATCAGCGCTGCGCTGGCGGGCGGCGCCGGTTCCCTCTATGCGCACTTCATCGGCAGCGTCTTCCCCGACACGTTCTCCTTCGTCGAATCGATCGCCATCCTCGCCATGGTGATCTTCGGCGGCATCGGCACACTGCGCGGGCCGATCATCGGCGCGCTGATCCTGCGCTCGGTGCCAGAGCTGTTCCGCTTCGTGCAGGAATATCGCCTCACGATTTACGGCGCGTTGTTGGTGCTGATGATGCTGTTCCAGCCGATGGGGATCCTCGGGAACGGGAGCTGGTTGTGGCGTAGCCTGCAGCGCCTGTTCAGACGAGGACCCGCGGCTCCCACCCCGGCGGAGGAGGCTGCACCATGAAGCCGCTGTCCGTACGGCAGGTGAGCAAGCGCTTCGGTGGGCTGCAAGCGCTCCACGACGTGAGCTTCGACACGTCAGGCGAGATCCTGGGGTTGATCGGTCCCAACGGGGCCGGCAAGACCACACTTTTCAACATCATCTCCGGGTTCCTCAAGCCCACCGGCGGCGAGGTTCGCTACGGCGATCGCACCGTCTCCCGCCATCGCCCGCACGAAGTGGTAGGGCTTGGCATCGCTCGCACCTTCCAGATCGTCAAGCCGTTTTCTGACCTGACGGTGTTGGAGAATGTGCTCGCCGGCTGCGGCCGTGCGGCGTACCCCACCGCCCGCGCCTTTGCGCAGCGATACCATCGGCGCGCACGCCGAGCGCCAGGCGCTCGCGATCCTCGCACAGACCGATCTGAGCGGGTGGAAGGACGCGCCGGCGGGCCTGCTCCCCATCGGGCTGCAGCGCCGCCTGGAGATCGCGCGGGCGCTCGGCACCGGTCCCAGCCTGCTTCTGCTGGACGAGCCTGCGGCCGGCCTCACCTCCGGGGAAGCAGCCGAGCTGGCGCGCCTGGTGCGCGAGCTGCACACCGGTGGGCGCAGCGTGATCGCCATCGAGCACAACATGGTGTTTGCGATGGGGCTGTGCGACCGGATTATTGTGCTCGACCGCGGCGAGCTGATTGCCGCCGGATCGCCCGCCGAGGTCCGTGCAGACACGCGCGTGATCAACGCATACCTCGGACAAGAGTAGGGATAGAGCATGCTGGAAGTTCGCGATCTGAGCGTTGCCTACGGGCGTGTGCGCGCGCTGCGCGAGGTGTCGCTGACCGTGGGCGAGCGGGAAGCGGTGGCGGTGCTGGGCGCAAACGGCGCGGGGAAAAGCAGCCTGATCAACACCATCATGGGCTGGCAGCGCCCTGCCGGCGGCGAGGTCCGCTTCCGCGGCGAAGCGATCGACGCGCTGCCCACGTGGGAACGCGTGGCGCGCGGGATGGCGCTGGTGCCGGAGCGCAGCCGCGTCTTTCGCGAGCTTTCGGTCTACGATAACCTGCGCCTGGGCGCGTACCGGCAGCCCGCCGCAGGGCAGGCCGGACAGGTAGAGCTGGTCTTCGACCTTTTCCCCGTGCTGGCCGAGCGACGCTCGCAGGTCGCGAAGACCCTCTCGGGCGGAGAGCAGCAAATGCTCGCCATTGCCCGCGCCATGATGGCAAAGCCGTCGCTGCTGCTGATCGACGAGGTGTCGATGGGGCTGATGCCGATGCTGGTCAAGCGCGTCTTTGCGACCATCACCGAATTGCGGCAGCGGGGCGTCAGCATCCTGTTGGTGGAGCAGAATGCCTTCGAGGCGCTGAACGTGGTGGACCGCGCCTACGTCCTCGAGAACGGTCGCATCGTGCTCGAAGGGCACCCCCGCCGAGCTGCGCGAGAACCAGCGCGTGCGCGCTGCGTACCTGGGGGGGTGAAGGTCAGTTCGGAAACGCTCTGGTGATTCTTGCCTTGGAATCAGAATCGGCGATCGGCTTGGGCACCTCAACCACAGAGAGGGGGCTCATTCCTTTGTCCGGCCTCAGGCACTTTATGTACGGCTTGACTAGCCCATTGAAAACGACGCTTCAGGGCATTGCAGTCTTTCGGCGCCACTCGACCATCATGCTGGAGCCTGCCCACTACAATACCAGGTGCGACCCCTATCTGTTGCGCGAAGTCCGCGATATCTGTCTTGCTAAAGTGACGCCTTTCTTTGGTGAAATAGGCTAAGTCGTTAGGGTTGATGAGGAAGTCCGAAGCAAATCTGTTTGCTTCTGCCTCTTTGTCATCTGCTCCTGTAGATTGGTCGTTCTCAATGAAGACGTCCCGTCTTCCGTGTAGGAGAATATGACCAGCCTCGTGAAAGAAAGTGAACCACAAATGGTCGTCGGTTTTGTACCGAAGACTAAGCTGGATCAGAGCCTTAGTGGCACTCAACCAACGTGCAACGCCACTTAGCCTAGTGCCAGGTAGCTCGGGCACAAACACCACTGCCACTCCAGCCCGCGCACAGACGCAGACCACCTCCGCTAGGAACACTTCGGGTGGCTCCTTGGTCAAACGTCGTACATCCAGGAGAGCGCTTCGGAACTGGTCTGCATCAAAGGGCGCACAGTCAACCTGCCGCGCCTCAATCTCCCCTTGCCTCAACCAAGCCGCGACAGCACCCAGATTGCTTTCAAAAGCCGGCGACTTGCGGAAGACAGCCTGAGGGTTCCGCCACAGCGCGTCCCATTGTTCTGGAGAAGCCACCGCAAAAAACCTCAGGACTTCCCGAAGTTGGTTAGTGGGTGTCTCCTCCGTGCGAATCCATCCAAGCCTTTTCAAAGCTGGTACTGGTATGCTCTTCAACCAGTCCAGTTGCTGTTCCAAGCGGTTGTTCTCGTTCTGCCGGGCTCGCGCCTCCTGGTACTGACGCTCTAGATTGTTCCAAAAGCTGGCCGGAATCCCAAGAACATGTTCAAGTTGCAGAGCCGTATCCGGTGTGAGGGCAACCTTGCCCATTATGATCCCGTTGATTGTCTTCTTCGGCCTGCCGGTTCGGTCAGCCAGATCAGCTTGCGACATGCTGATGGCCTCAAGTGTCTCGCGCAGAGTCTCGCCAGGCGGCACGGCGTAGTCGGGTACGTACCTGTTGCGTAATCTATTCATGAGTGTTCTCCACACCGAGAATGATGATGGCGGTGACATGGTTCCAGTCAAGTCCACCATCTGGTTTCCGGGGCACCGGATCGTCCCCCGGAACAAAGATCAGGCGATACGGGTGATCGAGATCCACTGATAGCTGTCCAGCGCGGTTGCCTGTCAATTCGTGACACCGTACTTGGGGCAGTTGCCGCATATATTGCAGCACATCTGCGGCCCGGAGTTCCTGCATGCGCCTCTTAATCAGCTCCGCTCGTCGAGGTCCATATCGTCTCACGAGTAACTTCTCGGTGTTAAATTCCTTCTCTAGTTGATGTGTGTCAAAGTCAATATCCAAGCTGGCATCCTGTTGGATTATGATAACACATAACGTTATCGATATTATGAGGCATTAACGCCACGTGTCAATAGTATTCGCGATCTAAGATGGGAACGCGACTCGCGAAGAATCAGGTCACGGTCACGTGCCAAGGCGGGATCAAACCCAGCGGCTGCGCCAGTACAAGGGGGGGGCGACTTCGCCTTCGGCACGGACAAGCGCTGGCGCGCCCAAAACGGAGACTGGTCCAGCCCTGCGTGTGGACAACATGCAGGGCTCCGCTGTTTAGTGGCCGAGCCGCCGGCATTGGTATCCGGCACTACGGAGAGCGGACTGGCGCCATGCCTGATAATGCCAGTTCAGCCGATAGTAAGGAAGGAAACCCATGCAAAAGATTACCCCGTACCTGTGGTTCAACGATCAGGCCGAGGAAGCGATGAACTTCTACACTTCGATCTTCAAGAACTCGAGGATCAAGGAGGTCCACCGGCTGGACGCAGGAGGTGAAATGGGCGCCGTGATGACCGGCACGTTCGAGCTGGAAGGCCAGGAGTTCATGGCGCTGAACGGCGGGCCGCAATTCAGCTTCACGCCGGCGATTTCGCTGTTCGTCAACTGCGAGACGCAGGCCGAGGTCGATGAGCTGTGGGACAGGCTCTCCGCGGGCGGCCAGACCGACCAGTGCGGCTGGTTGCGAGACAAATTCGGGGTCTCGTGGCAGATCATCCCGAAGGCTCTGGGCGAGCTGATGGGCGACCCGGACCCGGAGAAGGCGGGACGCGTGATGCAGGCTATGCTGAAGATGACCAAGATCGACGTCAGGCAGCTGGAGCTTGCGTACGAGGGAAAATAAGCGCCGTGTCACGCGCATGAACAGTAACAAGCCGATCAGATGTAGGTCACGCTTGGAGCGTGACCGTGCGCGCAATGCCGTAGCGCGGTGTCCACGCGATTGTGCACGGTGTCACGCTCCAAGCGTGACCTACATGCGTTTACACGTGGGGTGCGAGCGTGGGAGTGCTGACCTGATCGGTTGGTTGATGTTCATCAAGCGTGACCTACGACGTGATACGACGTGCGTATGGCCAGGCAGAGCCATTAAAACCGAATCCTGACTCTCTCTTTATCAATTCTTTATCAGGCATCGCTATTCTGGCGTTTGTTGCAAGTCATTCGCAATAAAACCGACTGGAGCGATGCTATGACTCAACCTACGTACACAAATAAAGCTACCTCGCCCCGGCCGCGTTCCCGGCGCGCGCGCTGCCTGGAAGACCGGCCTTGTAGCGGCCGGCCTGGGCGCCGTGGTGCTCGGGGCCGGCTACTTCGCCGGCATTTCGGTCCCTTTCAGCAATACGGCGCAAGCGTCCGCCGGAAACCAGGCGGCACAGGCCTCTCTCAGCGGTCAGCCTATCGCGCCGGAACGGTCTGGCAACACTCAGCCGTTCTCCTTCTCCCGAGACGACGACGGGGACAGGAACTTCTCCGGCGTCCGGCGTTCCGATTTTGATCGGGAAGGCGTCGCCCCGAGCCTGGGCCAACAGCAACGGCAGCCACGCTTCTCCGGACCCATCACCCGCTCGCGCGGTTCGTGATGCCGCCCGTCTTGACCGAGCGCCGCTTCAGCGCCATGAACACCGGCATCGCCGCGTGGCTCTGGGGCGAAGGGCCGGTGGCCAAACGGTGGCTCAGCGAGGTGGAGAGCTTCTTCGGGGAAGTTGAGGCCGAGTTGAGCCGCTTCCGCCCGGATTCAGGCCTGAGCCGGTTGAACGCGGCGGCCGGCGAGGGCCCGCAGCCGGTCTCAGAGATGCTGCAGCGGGTGCTGGGACTCGCGCTCAACCATGCGGCGGCTACCGGCGGCATCTTCGATCCGGCTGTACTGGCAGCGCTGCAGGCCGCCGGCTACGACCGCAGTTTCGAGCAGCTTGCCCCCGCCGGCTCCTTGAGCGTTGCGCCTCTGGTATCTGGCTCCAGTTGGAGCGCTGTGGCGCTCAATCCCGTCCTGGGGACCGTCGATTTGCCAACCGGCATGGGCATCGACCTGGGCGGGATCGCCAAGGGGTGGGCGGTCGACCAGGCCGCGGCGATGCTGGCGCCGTGGGGGGCGGCACTGGTGGATGCGGGCGGCGACATCCGGGCAACTGCACCGCCGGGCGGCAAGCCGTGGCCGGTCGCCGTGGCCGATCCGTTCGCACCTGACCGCGATTTGGCGCTCATCCAGCTGAGCGAGGGCGCGGTAGTGACCTCGACAATCGGTCGTCGTCAGTGGCAGGCGGGCGGTATTCTGCAGCACCACCTGATCGACCCGCGGACCGGCCGGCCGAGCGATAGCGATCTGCATACGGTGACGGTGCTCGGCCCCACCGCAGTAGACGCAGAGGTTGCCGCCAAAGTAGCCCTCATCCTGGGCCGCGATGCCGGCCAGTCCTATCTCGAGTCTGCAGGGTTGCCCGCGTTGCTCATCGCTCGCGACGGCTCGCTGCAGCGAGTGGGCGCCCTCGAAAACGTTGAGCTGCGTGTACAGCGAGCGATGGAGTCAGCATGATGGAGACGGAGAACCACGGGAGCATTCTGGAGCAAACCGGCGGGCCAAGCGTCTGGAGCGTCCTTCTCGGGATCTGCGTAACGGCGGGGCTGGCGCTGGCCGGCTTTCTGCTCGGCATCGCGGCAGGCGGACGGGCAGGGGACACGCAGTCGTTCTGGTATCTGAGCCGCTCTGCGGGGGTGGTGGCTTATCTGTTGCTGTGGGGCTCGGTTGCATGGGGCGTTCTACTGTCGGCGCGGGCACGCTGGCCGTTCCTGCGCCCTGCATCCACACTGGATGCCCACCAGTTCCTGAGCAACGTGGCGCTGGGATTCGCCTTCTTCCATGCACTGGTGCTCGTGGGCGACCACTACTTGAGCATTCCGCTGGGCGCATTGCTGACGCCGTTCGCTTCGGCCTACGAACCCCTGTTTGTCGCCGCCGGGCAGATAGCGCTGTGGCTATCGCTGCTGTTGAGCCTGAGTTATCTCGTGCGCCACCTCACCGGAAACCGCGCCTGGCGCCTGTTCCACTACACCAGTTACGGCGCCTACTGGCTGGCCTTCTTCCACTCCATCGCCACCGGCGGCACCAGCCGGTCGCTCCCGCTGCTGGTGCTGTACCTCGCCGGCGGGGTCCTGATCGCGTTGCTCACGGGGTACCGGGTCTGGCAGAGTGAGCGCTGGACTCGCCGTGGGGTTGAGATCCGGTCTGAGAGCTGACGGGTCTGGAGCCTGCCAGTCTACCCTCTTCCTCCCCTACTCCAGAGGGTCTTGGGCGCTCAAGAAAGCCCGGACGACGGCGAGATATTCGTCCGGCCGGGCAATCGACGCCACGTGCCCGCTGCCGTGGAAGGTGTGGACCTGTGCATCCGGGTAGAGCGCGTGCAGCTCGGCGCGCGAGCGCTCCTCGGCGATGGGATCGTTGTCCCCTTCCAGGATCAGGATCCGCCCCGGCCAGCCGCTCAGGTCACCGGGGCTCCACCGGGCGGTTTCGTCGAACTCGACCGCCATGCGGTACCTGTCCAGCAGGTTGGCCTTGCTGAGCCGCAGCACCATCTCATCCGAGTATACATTCCAGAAGACAGCGGCGTCCGGTGCGTCGCGCAGCGACCGGCGTGTGACCTGCCGGAGCAGCCACCGCAGCACGGGCATCGGGAGCAGACGCAGGATGAGGAGGAAACGCCGGTTCCCGGCGGCCCGCTCGGGCCTGGGAGCGCCCGTATGCGATAGGATGAGGCTCCTCACCCGTTCCGGGTAGCGCCGGACCACGCATTGCGCCACCATACCACCGTATGAGCCGCCCAGCACGTGCGCGCGCTCGATCCCCTCGGCGTCCAACAGGCCTGCGAGTCCGTCGACCAGGGCTGCCAGGCCGATACCCTCGGGGTAGTCAGGCGCGACCACGCAATAGCTCTCCTCGAGCCTCAGCATATGCTGGAACGACATCTCCCCAAGGCCGATCGCCCCGGGCAGGATCAGGAGCCCGGGGCCGCTCGCGCCGCCGGCCAGGTAGCTCCAGTCGTGACCGGCGACGGCGGCGTGCCGCACCGGGTGAGCCGCCCGAAAAGCGAGCAAGGTCTCGCGCTCGTTCTTGAATCACCGGACGTTTCGTTTCCATCAGCATCTGCTCCCGCACGCCGCCGTTTGCACAGGCCACGCGCGCCATCGATGATGCGCCGGGCAGGCGGGTCATCCTGGTGCTTAGGACCCGCCTCGCACTTCTCCAATCTGATTCACCACTCTTCTCCAGGCGCAAGGGAGTGTCAGTAATGCAGACGGCAAGCGGCTTCCGTCCCTTCTCGCTCTCAGAAGTGACCATAAGGTACTACATGACCCCAACGATAATTGTGCTACATTGCACATGTCCGCCGTAGAGCAAGGTAGTGTGCCTATAGATCGCATCCCCTTCCCACCTGGTCCTCGCCGCGTTGTGCGTGTTGGCCTGCGCCGTCCACACAGGAGGTACTGATGTTCCCATCTCGCGCTCTGTTGCCCGGTATCCTGGTAGTCATGCTCGCCCTGGGGCTGCTTGTGTTTGCCCTGCCTGCCGTCGCGGCGCAGCCGGCTCCACAGCCACTGCTAAGCGGCGACGCTGCCGTATCCGATCACATCCTGCAGTCGAGCACTGCGCTGACGTATACCGTAAGCCTCCCGTTCGTCACCAGGCCGCTTCCGGTGCCGGTCCTGAACCCAATCAACAACCCGGCGTCCACCGAGAGCTACGATGTGACCTGGGGACCGTTGGCGGGGGCGCTCCGCTATGATGCGCAAGAAGACGACGACCCTGGCTTCCTCCACCCAGAAGCGTCTATAGGCGGTCCGGGTCTTACCTTGTGGCGATTTCCCCACCACGCGGTTGGCACCTGGTACTATCGCGTCAAAGCCACATTCGCAACGGGGGAAAGCGGTTGGAGCCAGCCGGTGTCCACCACGGTTATCCCCGGCATCGCCGGCATCGTTACGTCGCAAGGGATCTCCGGTCGGGGGCGTCCACCTCCGGCTGCACTTCTTCAACGGGTCCGGTTACTCGACGATTCTCGAGACCAACGCGGCGGCGAATGGTGTCTACCGCTTCCCCAACCCGCCGACTTTAGGCCCTGGGCAGAGCTATTACGTCGAATATGAGAACGGCCCCACTGGCGGCAACGTCGCCGACCCCAGGTTCCTGTCGCTGTGGGGCGCTGCCGACATCACCATCCTACGCGGCCGGGACGGCAGCCATTGGCGGCTACCTGGAGATTGCCGACGTCGTCCTGGCCGGCCCCGCTCCCGGCGCGACCGTTGCCCTGCCGGCCACCTTCCAGTGGGTCAAGCGCATGCCACGGTCGGGCGAGGGTTACCGACACGTCCTGGTCAAGCTCGATGGTTCCGGGCAATATGCGATGAGTAGTCCCCTCGGTTATGTCAATAGCTTCACGCTCTCCAGCTTGCCGGGTGGTTTCGGCAGCGGCACACCGCATGGGTGGGGCGTGTTCGTGTACGACGGTCTGGGTGGTGTGGGCGCCTCCTACTACGCCCGCGCAGTCACATTCGGCACTGCTGCCGCAAGGCAGCCGGCGCTCGAAAGCGAGGGCCGGAATGTGTTCCGCGACGGAATCGAGGCGATGAGAGCAGGCGCATCGCCGATGAGGATCGAGGAGCACTGAGCCACGCGGCGTGACTCCCCGCGCTGACGTTTACGGCCGCTCGCGGCCGGGCGCGCCGGGCGCGGGGAGATCGCTGAGCAGCTCAGGAAAGCCGAGACCCGGGCAATCTGTCCGGAACCGAGTTCCCGGCCGTCCGGTGACTACTCCGGCGGCCGGGAAGCGCGCACGGCACACGACCTTGCTCCCCTTCCCCAACGCTTGCTTCCCCGCGCCGCTCGTGCTACCCTGCACTCGCCGTATCTCACACCTCAAGCGTTCACCAGGGTAGCGGCACATGCTCCTCATCTACGTCACCCTCGCCTGGCTGGCGGGCATCGTGCTGGCGGAAGCCTGTGCCGGGAAGGGCTGGCTGCCCTGCGGGCGGGTGGACGCCGCACTGCTTGCTGCCGTGGTGGCAGGGGTGGGCGCGCTCGTCTTCGCCCTGCGCAAACAGGGGCAGCATGCCACCATCGCGCTGCTGCTGGCAGCGTTTCTGCTCGGCGGCTGGCGTTACAGCGCCTCCCCGCTGCAGCCGTGTCTCGGGTCCTCTGATCTCGCTTCCTACCACCAACTCCAGGGACAATACGCCACCGTCGAAGGGGTGATCGACGCCTACCCCGACGGGCGGGCATTCAACACCCGGTACCGGCTGCGCGTGGAGCGGCTGCTGCTGCACGACCGGGCGTATGACGTTCGGGGCGTGGCGCTGGTGCAGGCGGAGCGCCGGCCGCTCTATCCCTACGGCGCACGCGTGCGCTTCCAGGGAGTGCTGGAGACGCCACCCGTGCTCGACGACTTCGACTACCGGGCCTACCTGGCCCGGCAAGGCATCCACACCATCGTCCGCCGCGCCGAAGGCGAGCTGTTGGGCACGGGCGAGGGTCAGCCCCTGCTGCGCACGCTATACGGGCTGCGCGAGCGCTCGGAAGCCGCGTTTGCGCGGGCGCTGCCGCAGCCGCTCTCGGGTGTGGCACGCGCGATGTTCCTGGGCAGCGGCGGCGCCGTGCCGCTCGACGTGGCGGATGCCTTTCGCGGAGAGTGGAACGTCGCACCTGCTCGTGATCTCGGGCAGCAACATCGCCCTGCTGTCGTGGATGCTGATGGCGCTGCTGCGACCCCTCGCCGCGCGCCGCTGGGTGCTGGTCCCGGCTGCCGCCCTGGTACTGGGCTACGTCCTGCTCACCGGGCCGGGCAGCGCCACGCTGCGCGCCGGGATCATGGCGCTGCTGGCGGCGCTGGCATACTGGGTGGGGCGAGAGCACTATTCGCTGGCAACGCTCGCTCTCACGGCGCTCGTGATGACCGGGTTGAACCCGCTGGCGACGGGTGATGTGGGGTTCCGGCTGAGCTTTACAGCCACGATCGGGCTGATCGGGCTCACCTCGCCGCTGCAGAAGGTCATGACCGGCGCCCTGGCGCGCCGGTTCCCGCGCGGGCTGCGTCGATCCCGGTACAGACCGTCTGCGAGGCGCTGGCGCTCACCCTCGCCGCCCAGGCCGCTACCCTGCCGCTGATCGTCCACCACTTCGGGACCTTGTCGCTGCTGACGGTGCCGGCGAACGTGCTGCTGTCGCCACTCCAGCCGCTGCTGTTGCTGGTGGGCACGCTGGCAGCCCTTGCGGGAATGTTCTCGCAACAGGTGGTCGCCTGGCTGTCGGCGCCGCTGGGGTGGCTGCTCGACATGGTGGTGCAGGTGGCGATCGCAACCTCGGCTGCGCCCGAAAACACGCTCGAGGTGCAGCGGTGGCTGCGCACGGTGGCGCTGCTCCCTTATGCGGTCGTTTTGAGCGTCTGGCTGCAGCGGCGCGCGGGTATGCGCCGGCCCGTGACAGCATTTTCCGGCAAGCAGGGGGTACTCGCCGGCTGTGCCCTGATGATCGTGTGGGGCGGGGCGTGGTGGGCGTGCTGCCGGCCCGACGGCCTGCTGCACGTGCGGCTGGCGAGGGATTCGAGCATGGTCGAGCTGGTGACGCCAGACGGCGGCGGCGTGACACTGGATCTGAGCGAAGCGAGCACAGCCGCGCCGGGCGCGAACGCGGCGCTCGAACCGGCGCGCCGGCCCTGGAACACGAGCACGGTGCACGCGGCCGCAATGGCCCCGGGTCAGCGGCTGTCGCTGGGCGAGATCTCCCTGACGCGCCTGCCGGGTCGCGAGCCGCGCCTGTCGCTGGCCTACCGCGGCTTTCGCTTGCTGCTCCCGCCAGGCGTCGAGGCGGTCGAGGTGCCCGCCCTGCTGCAGAACGGCGGCGATTTGGGCAGCGACCTGCTGGTAGCGCCGCTCCAGGCGGTCGAGCCGGACTGGCGCGTGCTGGACTATGCGTGCGACCCGCAGTTGGTGGTCGACTGGAGCCCTTCCGTTCAGAAAGCCATGCCGGCCCACTACCCGGTGGCCGTGGTTGATCCCGACGCGGAGCTGGAAATCGCCACCGGCGGCAGCGGGTTCAGCCTGCGAACCCGTTGGCAGGGCGAGGGGCGATGAGGGGGCAAAGGTAGCGAGGGGGCCGTGGTAGCCTGCGCGTACCTGGCCAGGCGACCAGCCCGCCGCCCCCACCTTTGTCCTGCCGAAGACCGTCCCCCTGGCGGTGGGCGGCCGGCCTGATCGACGGTAAAGTGCTCCGGCCAGCAACAAACGTGTGCCGCAAAGGCACGAACGGGAGCACGTCATGTACAAGACCCTGATAATTGCCCTTCTCGCTGTGCTGATGCTCGTGACCGGCTGCACGTCGGTCACAGGCATCGGCCGGACGGTTGGCTCGGGTAGGCCGGCCAGCCAGGATTTCCAGATCACGGACTTCGATTCAGTCGACATCGACAGCGCCTTCAACGTCAGCCTGACGCAGGGAGACGGCTACAAAGTTACCGTGCGCACGGACGACAACTTGCTCAGATACATCAGCGTGACGATGGAAGGCAGCACCCTTCGCATCCGGGCTAACGACCGGAACATCGCCCTGTTCAGCCCAAGAATCCAGGAGGCCCACATCACGATGCCCAGGCTGAATGGCGTGAAGCTGAACGGCGCCAGCCAGGCCACCATGTCCGGGTTCGAACAGGTGGAGCGTTTCGTTGCTTCTGTCAACGGCAACAGCAAGCTGAGCGGAGCCGTGGAGGCGACCGATATCATCGTGAAAGCCGATGGCTCAAGCCGGAGCGACCTGAACGGCCAGGGCACGACCCTGAACCTGACGGCGAACGGGGCGAGCCGGGTAGACCTGAGCGCCCTGTCTGTGCAGAAGGCAACCGTCCGCCTGGACGGCGCCTCCAACGCCAGCGTCTATGCCAGCGCCAGCCTGGACTACGACCTGAACGGCGTCTCGAGGCTAAGCTACGCCGGCTCGCCTTACTTCGGGCTGACCCTCCGTGAGGGCGCGGCGACGATCACGAACTGGTAGACCCCGGCTCCAAACAAAACCAGGTGACTGCTGGCAGCGGCCACCTGGTTTTGTTTTACGCGGCATCCCGCAACCCCCAAAGCTCCTATTGCCCGCCGCACCCCCGCGTGCTATGCTCGCCACGGAGCCGGTCCCCCGGCTTTCCGCGCCCCCATTTAATTGAACGCATAGGAGGAGATATGCCCTGGCGCTTTTCCCGTACGCCCGCTCTCGCCACTCTGGTGGTGTTCCTGTTGATAGCGGTCTTGGCCGGTTGCGGCGACGCCCCTGCGGCAACCGCCGTTCGGCCGGTAGCCACGCTAGTTCCGCCCACCCCCACACGCGTCCCGCCGACCAGCACGCCCGTGCCGGCCACGTCCACACCCGTGCGTCCGACGAGCACGCCCGTGCCGGCCACGACGATACCGGCTAAGGCCACAACCAAAGCCCCCGTCTTCCCGAGCACCATGCCCAACCCCAAGGCGGATCCGCTGGGCGCCCTGCTCTACGCGTCCGTCGCCCGACCGAATGAAGAGCGCCACGTTCACCTACGATATGGACATGACCATGGAGCCGGCCGACGCGGCCTCGGCCAAGGCTCTGAGCGCGTCGGGAAAAGGACTGGAGCAGATAGCGATCGGGATGACCGGCTCCGGCGCCATACAGGTCGTGGACGCCGCGAAGGGCCGGTCCAACATGCGCATGACGATGGCCATCAGCGGCCAGGGTCAGACCCAGAAGATGTCCCTGGTACTCATCGGCACGACCATGTGGATGCGGGTGGGCGATACCGGCGAGTGGACCAAGGTGGACCTGACCAAGATGGAAGGAGGGCTCGAGAAGATGGATCTGGGCGTTGACCCCAACCGGAGCCTCGAGCAACTGCGCCGGGTGATCGAAGGCCGACTGGGTGGACGATAAGCCGCTCAACGGGGAAGCCGTGCACCACCTGCGCTACACGGTAACGGAAGAGGACGCCAAGGATTTTCTTTTCGCCGACATCGAGGAGGCTCGGCCGCGGAGCTCCCCGGCTTCTTCGACCAGATGACTGTCGTTTCCGACCTGTGGATTACGGCGAAGGAAGGATACCTGCGCCAGCAGACGCTGGCGATGACCTTTGTGGGCCCGCTTCAGGAAAACGTCAAGGCCGATATCAAGATGGCCATGGACATGACGATGGCCTTCAAGGGGATCAACGAGCCGGTCACCATCGAGGCGCCCAAGGGGAAGTAGATTGATAGGGGGATGAGGGCAGCCATGGCCCTCATCCCCTGGCACAACTGCGGCGAAGGTCAGCGGCGGATCAGCGGGATGAAGACCGGCGCCGGGCGGGTTATGGAGTAGTATGCACGCATGCCGCACAGCCGCATGCTATTGGTGATTTCGCCACCTGAGTCCCATACCAGGCTGAGCCCATGCGCGTTGTCGACGGTATAGGTACCGGCGGCAGTCGCATATTGCTTCCATAGCCTGTGTTGCCAAGGCCGGTTGCGTGATGAATTGGTCGTACCAACCTGTGCCGTCGTATTCCTCGACGAACATTTTCGACTCATTCGCAGAAGTGTCGTAGTAGAACAAGCGCACGCCGTATAGCCGGGCCCCACTGGGCAGATGCAGGTCGTGGGTGAGGATAGGGGTTCCCGCGGCCAAGTGGACGCAACCGCCCGAATCATAGCTGTAGGTCGTATTAGCATTTCGAGGCTGAAATGCGGTTCCGGGGATAAAACGATACCGGGTGTAGACGGCACCGGCGGCCTGCGGCGCGAGCGCGCCTTGCGCATCGGGCACAGCATAAGCCTCGGGTTGGGCGGATGTTGCCGCTGCCGGGCTGGGGGTGGGGTAGCTGGGCAGCGAGTACAACATGCGGGCGCCGCACAGTCTGACGAGGGGGTCGACCGGCAGCTGAACTTGCAGAACCAGTGACTCGTTGTACTGGTTGACAAGGTAGGGTGTGGTCAACGACGTATATTGGCTGCCATAGCCCGCGGTGGCTCCGATGTTGAAGATCAGGGGATCAGCAATGCCGCCCCCCCCATCGTAGGTCGACGCATAGAAAGAAAGGCCGCTGGTGGGGCTGGTGTCGTTGTAATATACGCGCACACCGAGCAGGGTGGCGCCTTCCGGAAGATTGGCGTCGATGAGAAACATCCCGCCGCTTGGCGATGACATGCAGCCCCCACCATCGTAGCTGTAGGCCGCCGATGAGTAGCGAGGCTGGAAATCCTGGGCGGTGAGCCATGAGTAGCGATAGTACACGTTCGCAGAATCCGGGCTGCGAACGTCGTCTGCAGGAGCCGCCGCCGGCGGCGCAGGCGCCTGGGGAGGAGCGAAAGCGGCTGGAACCAGCGGGCGCGTGTACAGTACCCGCGCCCCGCAGAGCTGCAGCGCGTTGCCCATCCCGTGAGAATACCAGACCAGCGAAAGCGACTCCGCGTAGTTGTCGACGCTCACGGGTGTTGGCAGGGCGACGTATGCGCTGAAGAAACCGGGGGTGCCTGAGCTGGACACCTGGAGTTTGTCTTGATTGCCCCCATCTCCCGTGTACCCGAAAATGTTCAGGCTGGAGTTTGCGCCCGCATTGTTGTCGTAGCCATAGAAGCGCATGCCCAGAATCACCGCACCGTCCGGCAGAGTGAGCGGCGCGGTGAAGGCGTCGCCGTCGTTGGTACCGCTCGTGTTCGTGCGGTAGACGCAGCCGCCGCCATAGTAGTCCATCTCGGTCCAACTGTGGCGGGGCTGGAAGTTGCTGCCGGCAGTCCAGTAGTAGTCGGTAGTGACGGCAGCTGCCTGCGGGTTGACCTGGATGTATGCAGCCAGGCTCGCCTCTTCTTCAGATAGGAGCCCCGGGGCCGCCTGGGCTGCTTCGCTCCCGGGGCCCTCATCAGCGGAGAGATTTGCGGGCAGCGCGACGAACAAGCCGGCGAAAATCAAGGTCACGCACAGGGTGAGACGAAGGACCTGGGGGCGCATGGTGCACCGTCCTTTCCGGCACGATATGAAGCGGAAACGGAGAAATGCTGTCGAGGCGGCTGCGTTGTTGGTATGTATTGTACAACGAATCCATCGAGACTGCACCCGCAAATTGGGCGGCGCGAGTATGCAGTTTGATACCGTAGCAGCACTGCAGGCGGCGGTCGCACGGGGAGAGCAGGGCCCGGGCAGCGCGGATGGGGATTGCGTGGGCGAGCGGGGGGGCTGCAGGCGATGGGGGGTATGCCCGAGGCGGTGGAGTGTGGACCGCGGGTTTGGACCACGGAGACGCGGTGGAGTGCGAGTAGTCTGGACCACGAAGACGCGAAGGACCGCGAAGACACGAAGCGCGAAGAGCACGAAGCGGTGGCGGCGCGGCTGTGGCTGATCCGGTGCAGGAATCCCCCGCACTGATGGTTTGGCTCACTACTCCATTCTGAGCCTGTCGACACTTGCACCTGTCACTGCAAGTGCAGGTGAGCACGCCCGTCGCAGCGCGGCTGCCTTCGATGCGAGTTGGCCGGCCGACAGGGCGTCCTTCGTCAGGCTCAGGATGGAGTTGTTGGTTATGAGGATGGATGCAAATGGTTCCGTCCAGGGGTAGCGATGGAGCTCGGCACCCAACTGCGGGTTCTGGGACCGCACCATTTGCATTGGTGGCAACCCCTCACGCAACCATCCTGAGGCTCTCGAAGGACGCTCCGTTGGCCATCCAATTAAAATCAAGGTCGACCGCGCTGCTTCCCGGGTCCCAGGACCCGTGCCACACCCGCGCCGCGACCAACACGCCCACAAGGGGCTGGCCTCCGGTGCGCTCGAAGCGGGGGTAGGTGACCCCTTCGGGTGACGGGTGACGGATGACGGGTGACCCCTTCGGGTGACCCCTGCGGGTGACGCAGACCCCGCCGTCAGCGGGCCGCCAGCTCATCCGCTCGCGTGGCCGGCGAGGGTGACGCGGCCGTGCGACTCGCTTCCACGAGGGCTCCCTCGGCAACCACGACCAGGCACACCCAGATCAGATCGGCGAGCAGCAGGTGGCCAAGCTGCAGCCAGAGGGGCGCGAGCAGGGCGACGTTGAGCGCGCCGGCGGCCAACTGCACGGCCACGAGCCCGGTGAGCAGCGAGGCGAAGCGCGATACGCGGGGCGAGGCGCCGCGGGACGCCAGCAGGCGCGCCAGCAGGATGAGGTAGGCGCCGGTGGCAACTGCCAGCACGGGGTGCCACACCCGCAGCCGCAGCAGGAAGTGGGCGGCAGGATCGATGTCCTCCGCGAACCCTTCCACAAAGCTGCCGGCCGGGAACAGGGTATCGCCGAGCACGGTGATGGCGCCGCTCATGCCGACCAGCAGGATACCGGCCAGACCGGTGGCAAGGGCCCAGCGCCGGCCACCGCGGCCCCAGGGCCCGGCGAGTACGGGCGGGTCGCCCAGAGGCCGGTGAGGGTGAGGGACGCCAGCAGCAGGAAGGTGTTGGCGAGGTGCAGCGAGATCGTGACGGCGCGGGCGACGGAAGCGTTGTCTTCCACCAGCCCGAAAAGCACCAACCCGGCCCCGAGGAGTGCTTCGCCGAGCGTAAAGAGCAGCACGAAGCCCACGCTGCGCCGTACCGGATGCCCGGCGGGCACGGTGCGGCGCGCCCACACGAAGAGCACGATCACCAGCAGCAGCACCAGACCGCTGGACAACCTGTGTGCGAACTCGATCACCGTGGCCGTCCGGCCGGGCTGCGGGATTACCTGCCCGTTGCAGAGCGGCCAGTGATTGCCGCACCCGGCGCCCGAGCCGCTGGCGCGCACGTACGCGCCCCACAGGATAACCAGCAGGTTGTAGGCCAGGACGGCCCAGGTGAAGCGTGCGAAGCTGCGTGGCGCCAAGTGGCGAGCGTCCTCTCCAGATAGCCGGGCGTGCTCAACGTAGCGGAGCAACCGGGAGATAGAGATGGTAGGCCCACTCTACCGGCAGCAGAGCAACCGGGAGAAAGATGTGGTGGTCCCACACTGCCGGCGGCGGATCGGGGGGCCATTCCACCGGCGGACATTTTACCGGCCCAAACTCGACGCAGGCCGTCATTGTGATTCCGGAATTCGCCGATCGAGACCACCCCTAGGCCCGAGGGAGCAGCTGAATAGTAGGAGCCGTTGGCGGGGTCGCTGCCGGCCGTGAATTCGCGATTGGTCGATGTCCCGGGAAACGGGTCGCCGGCATCGCCCTTATTACTACCAACGGCACCAATCGCCTTTTCCAGGTCACGCCGCCCATCGGCCTGCTCCAACGCCGCCAGAAAATGGGCGCCCGGGCAGGTGGAGTCGGGTACGGTTCCACATTCGGCGTCATTCGCCGTCGCGAGCATCGCCTCGTCCACGTGCCAGATCAGGAGCCCCGACCCCGGCAGAAAGCCGTCGTAGCTGCCCTCGGCCTGCTGGCGGTTCTCGAGCAGGAAGTACTCGCCGGCCCCCATGCCCTCGCTCCGAACCTGCAGCACGGTGCCATCAGGCACAGTCCCGGCAGCCTGCGTGATCGTTATGTCACCCGTGGTGGTGATCTGTCTGGGCGTTACGAAGCCCATCTGGACACGGCTCCACGCAGTCGGGCCAGGCGGGGGCATCGCCGAACCGGATATAGCTGTCTTCGCTGTTGTACCATCCGCTGCCGAGCAGGCTCCAGCGGCCCGCCCCGCTGGAAGAGTGGTCGCGATCGGCGAGATCAGGCAGCCGCCAGATCTGCTGGGCCAGCAGTTTCGCGTACACGCCAATCGTCATGTCGGGGGCTCCCGGCCCCGGCAAGAACCAGTATTCCGGCCCGATGGCGTAGCTCTCCACCTTGACCCCGTCATGGACGCGCGGCGGCGAGAAGATGCCTACATGCGAGCGAATGTCTGCGCTGCCGGCGGTGAATTCGGCGCCCGGTCCGGCGTGAACGAGCGTGACCGCCTCGACGATACCATCCCCATCGTTATCGTAGAGCGAGAAGTCGACATTCGGATCTACCGCATCCAGGATCTCTTCTGCCAGTCGCATACAGTTGTTCGGGTCGGGCCCCTGGCACGAGTGTCGGTTCTCATAGTACGACAGTGTTCGAGGAGCCCGTATCCAGCCCAGCGCCGAGGGGGCAATGGGCGCGCTCAGATCCGCAGCGCCGTACGAGATCTCGGCGAAGTAGTCACGCAGGGAGCCGCGGCCCGGGACCGGTGGCGCGAACAGCAGGGAATCGAAGAAGGACGGGTCCACCGTATGTGGCTTGTCGGAGAAATCCACAAGGATGACGAGTGTGTTGATGGTCCCGGTCAGAGCGCGGGTGGGAGGCGGGGAGGAGATAGCGAGCGACAGGGAAGGCGCAGGCACGCGGGCCGGCAGCTCTTCACCGCTGGACCCGGCCGTGGCGGGCGCCGGCGAGTGGCCGGGCAGCGATGTGCCGGGCGGCGGGGGCGGAACCACCGGTGAAACGACGAGCAGGAGCGGTATCAAGGCGGAGAGGGTCGACAACCAGAGATGAGTCATCGTGCACTCCTGTTCGCTCTCCGCCGCGGCCGACACACGGGCGCAGGCTTACCGCGAAGCCTTACACGTGCAGCCTCACAGGCGAAGCCTGTGTGTCGGTTCGTCGAGATCCCGGTTTGACGTTACCTCTGCAGGGTAAGCTCCACTGGATGGTCCAAAGCTGCAGAACCGGCGGCCGCGGCGCCCGTGCAGGTCGCCCAGGTGCACTTGCGCAGCAGCAGGTCGTCCACCACGGCGCCGGTGGGAAAGTAATATCGCCGTCGCTGGAAAATAACCACCGCAACCCATACCTGCGGCTGCCCCAGGTAGTTGCAGTGCCGCCCTGTCAGTGGGCACGGCACGCCAGGTTCAGACGTCGCGCGACATCCAGCCGCCGGTGCTGCCGGACGTACACTCGCCACTGAAGTTTATCCCATTGCTCGACGCCACCCGGCACATTCCGTCGTACATCACGCCGGTCACCTGATCACGCGACCCTCCACATTCACCCACTGCTGCAAAGAGAATTCGGCGGCGGTGGCGCCCTGGAGACTGAACGGGCCGTAAACCATCCACGAGTCGGCGTTGTTCGGGTAGTTCGCACCGCATGGCAGACCTGCGCCGTTGGCGCCGCCGCCCACAGCCCAGCCGCCGTACGCGCCGCTCCTGACGAGGCAGTTTCGCCGGGCGAAGATATAGTCGCCGTTGGTTGCCGTGCCGTTATTGTCGAAGACCTCCCAATCAGCCGTGGGAAATGTGCCCTCGAAACCTTCGCTCATGAGAGTCGTCCACGTGGACGGTTGCACCGGCGGGGGATCGCGCCGGATTAGCGGTAGATACACATGCCGGTTAAGCGGCGTGATCGTACCGACGGTCACATCCGCCGTCATGCTGGCCCCGGAGTTGCTGATGTTGTTGACGGAGATCCCTGTGGGAGTGGCAGAAAACCACGAGCCGCTCTCGGGGTCCGTGGCATTGTCGAAATTACGTTTGACGCTGCTGCCGGGGAAAGGGTCGCCGGCGTCGCCGCGGTTAAGATTCAGCTCCATCTGAATCAGCCCGTCCGCCTGCTCCAGCGAGACCATGTAGTGATCGACCGGGCAGGTGGAGTTGGGCTGCGTGCGGCATTCGGTGTTGTTAACCCGCGGCTGGCTCGACTTGGCCTCGTCGATGTGCCAGATCAGGAGCCCGTCGCCCGGCAGGTACTGGTCGTATGTATTCAGCGTGCGCTGGCGATTCTCCAACAGGAAGAACTCCTGCGGCCCCTGCTGGTCGTTCTTGATCTTGAAGACCGTGCTGGTGCCCGGGTTGTTGTAGGCCTGCGGGAAGGTGACCGTCCCGTCCGCCGTGAGAAGCTGCGGGCTCGTGAAGCCCATCTGGATGCGGCTCCAGGCGTCGGGCCAGGCCGGCGAGGCGCCGTTCGATTTGTTGCCGGCCAGGGTCGCCGGGCCATTCCAGGAACCCCCTCCCATGAGGCTCCAGTTGCCGATCCCCTGGGAAGCTGCTACGCCCGTATCGTAGTCATACAGGTCCGGCAGATTCCAGAAGCCGTGACCCATCTCGTGCGCGAAAACACCGACGGTCATGTCGCCGGGAGCCAACCAATACTCGGGCTGGATCACGTACTGATCGATCCACACCCCATCGCGGCTGCGGGGACTGGAGAGGGTCCAGGAATGGGACCAGATGTCGTTCGCAGATCCGGAAAACTCGGTGCCGCTGCCCGCATGCACGATGATGAGCGGTTCCATGAACCCATCGCCGTTGTTGTCATACTGAGAGAAGTTGACCGCTAAATCAAGCGCATCGACGATGTCCTCAGCGAGCTTCTGACAGTTGTTGGGGTAAGCAGTCTCGGTCAGGCAGCTCTGGCCGTTCACGTAGTAGCTGTATGCCTGCGGTGCTCGCTTCCACCCAATGCTGCTCGGCATATGAAGCGTGACAAGATCGACCGCGCCGTACGATACGTCAGAGAAGTAGTCGCGCACCGAGCCGCGCCCGGCTACCGGCGCGGCAAAGAGCAGCGTGTCGAAAAAGGTCGCCTGCACCGTGCTCACTTTGTCGCTGAAGTCGACGAGCACCGCCAGCGAGCGGATGCTGCCGGTCAACGGGGCAGTCGCCGCCATCGGTTGGAGGCCCGTGCCCGACCCACCCTTCGGGAAGTGGTGCTGTGGCACCTGCAGCTCGCCGCTCTGGATCTTCCCCTCCAGGCTGGGGTGAGGCGGCATCAAAAGCGGGCCACCCCCTTCCGCAGCGACGGGCCGCGCCGTGGGGGGCAGGGCAAACAGGACCAGCAGGAAGACGAGGACGAACGAAAGCCTGTGCGACATCAAGCGCTCCGGTACAGTATCAAGATAGGGGCGCCGCGTAACGGCCCCTGAGGAGAAACGCCTAAGGCTGTGCCCTGGTAACCTTGAAGAGCGGCCCGCGCGGCCCCCTGTCGAGCGTCCCGATTGCCCGCAGTCGCTTGTCGATCACCGTCGCCATGCTCGCCGGGACGGTGACGTTTCCGCCCGGGCCCTGCATCACCTCGAGCGGCAGCCAGGCGGTGACTTCCAGCCGCCCCCCGGACTCGTCTGTCAGGTAGAAGCGCGAGTTGGGCATCATCCCCTCGGCCCGGAGCGTCCCGTCCAGCGTCAACTCGCGGCCCATGAAGCTATCGGGCGCCAGTATCACCTGCTGCAGCGTGGGCGCGCCGGCCCCGCTGGCCGGCGCCGTCGGAGCGGGCGTCGTTGCGACAACCGGTGTCGGGGCGCGCGTGGCGGTTGGCAACGGCTGCGTCGCCGCGCTGCGGGGCGTGGGCGCCACCGTACCTGCCGGAGTCGCCGGGACAGTACAACCCGCCAGAAGAAGGGAAACGACCACGACAGCGGCAAACGCAGTGGGTAAGTGGATCCTGCGGGTGTACATGTGCATCTCCCTGGTTCTCAGGCCAAACATTAACAAACGCAACTTGCGGGTATTATACGGCTGCCCCTGATTTCGGCAAGGGCCCGCCAGCATGGGACGGCCAGAACTGCAGGCCCCTCTACTCGCGCGCCAGGGCCAGCAGCGTGCGAAACGCACGGTAGGTTTCGACGACATCTGGCAGCGTCGCCTCGACGCACCGGCCGGCCGTACGGCGCGCGCCCGGCATCAGCGCTGCCCGGTCGGCCATGTCAGACTGGTTGAACTCGACCGATAGCAATACCGGGGTCGCAATCCGAAACGGTGCCGGCGCGCTGCCGGCCTGCGAAGCGGCGCACCGCACGCTCCGCCGCCTCGCTGATCAGGTTCGCGCTGATCCCGGGCGGCAGGCACTCGGCGGCCATGCGGCTGGATGCGCGCTTCACCACCGCCTGCTCGACGGGACCCAGCAGCGCTGCGGCCTCCCCGCAAGCCGTTTGATCGCCGGAGATCATGATGACCGGCACGCCAAAATGGCCGCAAACGCTCGCGTTGAGTCCGATCTCCCCGTACAGCTCGCCGTTCAGGCGCAGATTCGCCACCCGCGTGTCCGACCAGGTGTGGTCGAGAATGGCATTCTGCGAGCCGGCGCGCGCATGGTAGCCGACGAAGAAGACGGCGGATACGTCGAGATCCGCTCCCTGCACCATCGAGAGCGGCGCCGGGGTGCCCGAATTGAGCCGGGCACGCGGGTCCAGATCTTCCACCAGGATGTTGCGCCCGTACGCGTGGCCGTCGGAGATGGTGACCTCGCCGGCCCCGCCGGTGAATGCGCCCTCTACCGCGGCATTGACGTCGTTGGTCATAAGCGACCGGAATCGTTGGTACTCCGCGTGGGTGGTATTGACGTGGTCCCAATGGACGACGCCTGTTACGCCCTCCATATCGACGGCGATGAGGATCTTCATGTTCCCTCCGGTGGGAGTGATGTGAAATATTGCCGGGGTGGTAGCAGCCCTCGGGGGCTCAACCAGATTGTAGAAGGTAAACGCGCCGCGGGCCAATTCGAGAGGGAGGGGTGCGCGGTGAACGGCGGCGAGGCGTGACGCAGGGCTCTGCGACGTGATGGGGGTTGGGCTGTAGCAGAGGCGTCCTTCGAGACGGCCTGCGGCACGTCAGGATGGCTGCGAAGTTTGTGGGCATTGATGCGGAGGGTCTCGTCAAGGGGTGGAGTCAGTTCCTGGCATCCATGTGCGGGGTCCCTGGACGGGAGCACTCACATCGCTGGCAACCCCTTACGCAGCCATCCTGACGTGCCGCAGGCCGTCTCGAAGGACGCCGTTAACCACCCAATTCGCATCAATGCCGACCGCGCTGTGCCCCCAGCAACCCGCGCGCGCCGCGACCAACACGCCCACGAGGGGCTGACCTCCGGGTGTTGGGAGCAGGGCAACACAACCGCGCCGCGACCCGTAAATTATCCGGCAGCGGGACACGGGGCGGGCGACCCGCTCCCTACGTCGTGGCTGGGCAGGCGCGCTGCGCGTGCCCTCGCCACAGCCTTCTCTTTACATCCGGCCGTTGAGGTATTCCCGGATCATCAGTGCGGCGGTGGCGCCTTCGCCGGCGGCGACCGCAGCCTGCTTGGTGCTGCCGGCGCGGCAGTCTCCCGCGGCAAACACACCGGGCATCGTGGTCTCCAGGCTGATGCTGGTCGTCACGAAACCGAATCGATCGCGCTGGATCTCCAGCGGTAGAAATTCCGTATTGGGGTTCTGCCCGATGAAGATGAAGACACCGTCAGGATGCCAGGTCTCTTCCCGGCCGGTGGCCCGGTCCGTCACGTCCACCCCCTTCAGCTTCCCACGCTCACCGTGGAACGCACGGACGGCGTAGTTTGTGATCACCTTCATGTCGTCACGCTTCGCCACAGCCTCCTGTAGCAGCTTGCTCGCTCTCACCTCGGGCATAAATTCGACGATCGTCACTTCTTTGGCGAAGCGCGTCAGGAACAGCCCCTCTTGAAAGCCGCTGTTGCCCCCGCCGACGACCAGGATGTGCTTGTCCTTGTAAAACGGACCGTCGCAGACGGCGCAGAAATGGATGGCCGAGCCGATGAGCGGCTTTTCCCCCGGCACGTTCAGCCACTTGTAGCGCGCCCCCGTTGCGATCAGAACCGCGCCGGCGCCGTATTCCTCGCCATCCGTCGTCCGGATGCACTTGTAGCGCCCGTCCTGCTGAATCTTTTCCACACCGGTCGCCTGCAGGATCTCAACCCCGAACTTGCGCGCCTGGTTCGTCAGGCGATGTGCGAAGTCGACGCCCGCGATCCCCTCGTCAAAGCCGGGATAGTTCTCCATGCGCTGCGTGGCGCCCGCCTGCCCCCCGGGACACGGCGCTCGATGATCAGCGTCTCGATGCCCTCGCGCGCCGCGTAGATCGCCGTCGTAAGCCCGGCGGGGCCTGCCCCCACGATCACCAGGTCGTAATAGGAGCGTTTTGCGATGCTCTTGAGCCCAAGATGCCGGGCCAATTCTTCCGCGCTCGGCTCGACCAGTACGCTGTCATCGGGGAACACCACGGTGGGCACGCTGCGCATGCCGCGATTCAGACGCTCGACCTCGGCCAGAGCAGATGAGTCCTGTTCGATATCCACCCACGTGTACTGGATCAGGTGCTCGCCGAGGAACTGCTTGGCATTCCGGCAATCGGGGCACCACGTGGTGCCGTAGACGATGATGGGGCGGGTATCCTGATTCACGGCAACCTCTTGACAGGGTAATTGTACGCACGCATATTATCTCCCATGCGCGCAACTTCGGATGCGGAAGATGTGGCAGTGGTTACCGAAAGGGTGATGGGATGCGCCTGCTGATGTTTCTTGCCCGCCGTTTCGCCTGGAAGAGCTATTCGAAGACCCTGGCGGACGTCCCCGATGTGGAAGCAGAAGAGTCGGTCGAAGACGCAGCGGTGATCTTCATGCACATCGAGGCGAAGGACACCGTCGATCGCGACGAGGTCTTCCGTAAGGCGCTGAAAAACGTCAAGTGGCTGGCGAATAAGCGGTCGTTCCGGCGTATTGTGCTGCATTCCTTCACCCACCTCGGCGCCGAGCCCTCCGACCCCGCCTTCGCCCTCGCGCTGCTGGAAGAGCTCGCCACGCGCCTTCGCTCCACCGGCTACGAAGTCTGGATCACGCCGTTTGGCTATTTCAACGAGTGGGAGCTCAGCGTGTACGGGGAGAGTCTGGCGAAGGTGTGGAAGGAGTTGTGACGCGGACGCCATAACCCCGATAGTCCCTCATTCGCCGAGCGCGAGATTCGCTTCCACGTCGAAATCCAGCGCCGAGGGGTGGCCGGCGTAGAACGCGGCGGCGCCGATCATGGCGGCGTTGTCGGTGCACAGGAAGAGGGGCGGGATCGAAACGGGGACGGGCATGCGTGTCTGCATGGCGTTGCGGAGGGCGGCGTTGGCGGCAACCCCACCACAGATACAGGCGCGCGCTACGCCGTGCTCGCGCGCGGCGTCTGCGGTCTTGGCGACGAGCACGTCGACGACCGCGGCCTGGAAGCTGGCCGCGAGATCTGCGACGGGCAGCGGTTCGGGAAGCTCGCGGACGCGGCGGAGGACGGCGGTCTTCAGCCCGCTGAAGCTGAAGTTGAAGCGGTGTTCCCCGCGTCCGTGCAGCGCCCGCGGGAAGTCGAAGGCGGCGGGATCGCCCCCTTCGGCGGCCTTCTGGATTGAGGGCCCGCCGGGGTATGAGAGGCCAAGGATCCGGGCGACTTTGTCGAACGCTTCGCCGGCAGCATCGTCGAGCGTGGCGCCGAGCCGCCGGTGCTGCCCGTGCCCGTGCATCAGGATCAGCTCGGAATGGCCGCCGGAAACGATCAGCACCAGAAGTGGGAATGCTCTGCCCTCACGGTCGAGCTGCGGCAGCGTGGGGTGCAGGAGCCGCTCCGGTTCAATCCGGTCTCCGTCGTCCAGCCAGTTCGAGTAGAGGTGTCCCGCCAGGTGGTTTACGGCGATCAGCGGCAGGCCGCGCGCGAGTGCCGCGGCCTTGGCAAGGTTGACCCCGACCAGCAGCGAGCCGGCCAGGCCGGGCCCGCGCGTCACCGCCATCGCCGAAAGCTCGCTCCAGCCGATTCCGGCACGCGCCAGCGCCTGCTGCAGCACCGGGGCGACGTCGAGCACGTGCTGCCGCGAGGCGATCTCCGGATATACCCCGCCGAACGGACGATGGATCTCGATCTGCGAGGCGACCACATTCGAGCGGATGCGATGGCCGTCTTCGATCACTGCCGCCGCGGTTTCGTCACACGATGTCTCAATAGCCAGCAGAAGGGGCAAACTGTTCTCTCCCTAACGCGATCGGGGCAGGCTGGTGGGCGGCAGATCGGCCTCCCGGTCTACATCGGGCCGTCCGTGGACACCAATCTCCTGCAGAGCGCTTACCGCCAGCCGGTCGACTCGCTCATTCATGGCGTTGCCTGCATGCCCGCGCACCCAAGTCCACGTTACCTCGTGCGGCTTGAGCGCGACATATAACGATCGCCAGAGATCCTGGTTCTTGACCGGGCGCTTGGCCGAGGTGAGCCAACCATTTCGGGCCCATCCGGCTATCCACTCGGTAATCCCGCGCCGGACGTATTCCGAGTCGGTGTGGATCTCTACGCGGCAAGGACGAGTGAGCACTTGCAGAGCGGAAAGCGCCGCCCGGAGCTCCATGCGATTGTTCGTGGTGAGTGATGCGCCTCCGCGCAGTACCTTCTCATGCTCACCGTAGGTCAGAACGGCTGCCCAACCGCCCGGGCCGGGGTTGCCGGAGCAGGCGCCGTCCGTGTAGATAGTCACGGTTTCCGGATTTTCCAACAGACCATCCTCTGCCTTTATAGAATCCACGGGGCTAACCCCGGATGGTAAACGACGCCTGGGGCGGGGCTCCGGCGGCTTCCGTTACCCGCACAGCGTGCACTTCGGCTGCCGGCGGGCCGTGCCGGCACCAGGCGACCAGTGCATCCACCGAGCGCGCCTCCCCCTCGAACTGCGCTTCGACGGCGCCATCCATCCGGTTGCGCACCCACCCGCGCACTCCCAGCCGTGCCGCTTCGCGCCGGCAGGCCGCACGGTAGCCGACGCCCTGCACTTCACCCTCGATCGTCACCAACACACGCTTCTCGGCCATCTCAACACGTGACGTGGAACAGGCCGAGCAGCTTCCCTTCAGCATCGTTCCAGCGCGTGATTGCATCCACCGTAGGCAGCAGCTCGACATTCACATGGTGCGCCGAGAGGAACGCACCGGCTTCGGGCGAGAGGCGGACATTGTCTTCATCGCCGGTGCCAATAATCAGCCCTTCAGCGGCCGGCCGGTACAGCTCCTGGATCTCCGCCAGGCTCACGATATGAGATGTGCCGTAAAGCTCCTTTGAGAGCTTCTTTTTGCGTTTTCGAACTTTCCCCGACAGCCGGATGAGCACGTCATGTTCGTAGCGCTTGCCGTCTACGGTGATCGATCCGAACCACCAGTCCTCGATCTTGGGCCGCATAGTCGCCTCAGCTGGGCTTGCGAACTCGGCGCTGTTCGCCGTGGGGCATAGTTTATCATAGTACGTCCATCGTTTCGCTGCTGGTTTGTCTTGCGCCTTCGCTTATAATGCAGCGAGCGCGGCTTTGCGCTGGGCCACAACGAGGTAGCAATGAGTGTGCGCATAGTGGCGGACAGCGGATGCGATATCCCCCCAGATGTGGCGGCAGAGCACGAGATCGAGCTCGTGCCCTGCGAGGTGCGATTCGGCAAAGAGATGATGAGCGACCTGTCGCTCACCCAGGCGTCGTTCTGGCAGCTTGCCGGCGCCAGCCGCGAGCCACCCAGCACGGCGGCAGCGCCGCCCGGCGCTTTTGCCGAAGCCTACGCGCGGCAGATCGAGCGCGGGCACGACGTGGTCTGCCTGACGTTACCGGCGCGGCTGAGTGCCATGTTCAGTTCGGCGTCTGTGGCTACCCAGGAGTTCGGGGGCCGGGTACGCGCGATCGACTCTGGCTCCATCACCGCGGGTTTTGGGATGGTGGTGATGGCTGCCGCCAATGCCGCCCGGCAAGGTGCGACGTTGGAAGAGGTCGAGCGGCACGTCATAGACTACCGGTCGCGCATGCACGTCTTCTTCATGCTCGACACACTGGAATGGGTGCGGCGTGGGGGGCGCATGGAACGCATGATGCCGGTGATCGAGCGTATGGCGCGGGCCCTGCACATCAAGCCCATGGTTGAGCTATACGAAGGGGAGCTGCACCTGCTCGGGGTAAGCCGTTCGGTGAAAGCAGCCATCACACGCTTCGTAGAGGAATCGCTAAGCCACCGGCCACTCGAGGCAGTGGCTACCGCATACACCCGCAGCCGCGATCGCGGAGAGGAGTTGCAGGCACGCACTGCAGCGGCGCTGGGACTGTCACCTGAGGACGTGCCCTTACAGGCCGCCGGCCCGATGTTCGCCACCCATGCCGGTCCAGACGCTATCGGCATAGCCGTCGTACGAGCCACCCGTTAGGAGGTAATCCGTGCGTATTGCCGTAGTCTCCGATATCCATGGCAACCTGGCCGCATTCAAGAATGTGCTCGCCGACATCCGGGCGCAACCAGAAGTCGATCAGATCATTCTGGCGGGCGATCTGGCGTGGGGCGGCCCGCGGGGAGCGGAAGTGGTGGACCTGGTACGTAAGCAGGGGTTGTTGAGCGTACAGGGAAACACCGATGCGTTCTTCATCCCGGGCCCGGCCGGAGGCGAGACGGACAAGGGGTTCCAGGCGCTCTTTCGCTGGACCAGCGACCACCTCGGCCCAGAGCGATGCGCCTTTCTGGCGTCGCTGCCATTCTCGCACCGCGTGTCCCCCGCGCCAGGTCATGACCTGCTGGTGGTGCATGCGAATCCACACGACCGCGACCGGGCGCTCCTGGCCGGGCTTGACGACGATGCGTTGGAAGAGATATTGGGGCCAGACGGCACGCGCGACTGGGAAGTGCTGGCATTCGGACACAAACACACCCCGTACGTGCGGAGGTGGCGTGAGCACCTGCTGGTGAACGCTGCCAGCGCCGGTAACCCGATGGACGGCGACCAGCGGGCCGTGTATGCGCTCCTGACCTGGGATGGGGAAGCGTGGAGCGCCGAGCATCGCCGAGTGCTGTACGAGGTGCCGGTGGTGTTGCACGAACTGCAGTCGAGCGACATGCCGCGGCGAGAGGAATGGGCCGAGCGCATTCGCCGCGCGCGCTACAACAACTAGGGGACTGCCGGCATGGACATCCTGTACCCCTTCCATCCTCGCATCGTGCACTTTCCGATCGCGCTCGTGCTCTCGGGCGTGGTTCTGCTCGCGCTCGGCGGCTTCCGCCGCGAGCAGCGGTGGCGCGAGGCCGGGCAGATCAGCCTGATGCTCGGGTGGCTGGGAGCGCTGGCGGCCGCGCTGACGGGGTTGATCGACCAGTCACGCGCGCCGCAGACGCAGGCGGTGGTCGATACCATCAACCTGCACATCACCACCAGCGTTGCGCTGATCGTCGCGCTGGGCCTGGTGCTCTACCTGCCGCTGACCTGGCGCAAGCGCCCGCCGCAAGCCACCCAGCGTGCCCTCTACGCGGTCCTGATCGTCTCCGCGGTTGCGCTCGTGCTGACCACCGCATATCTGGGGGGCAGGCTGGTATTCACGCTTGGCGTCGGGGTGGCGCCGTAACGGAAGCGGCCTGGGACCTGGACGGGCGGCGGCCGGAGAGAGGATCGATATGGGGACACGTTGGTATACGAGCGCCGGGGACGACGGCTACACGGGCGTGATCGGCCGTGACCGCGTCCCCAAGTACGCCGACCGGCCCGAAGCGTACGGCACGGTAGACGAAGCGTCGAGCGTGCTGGGGCTGGCACGCGCCCAGGCTCGTGATGCGCGAGTGCGGGAGCTGATCCTGGCGGTCCAGCGCGATCTTTACCACATGATGGCGGACCTGGCGACCCTGCCCGAGGCAGCCAAACGCCCGGCGTGGCTCCAGGACGACCGGCTGCACTGGCTCGAGGAAACGATCGAAACCATGGGCGCCGAGATCGAGATGCCACCGGCGTTCATCATCTCCGGCGACTCGGTGCCCGGGGCAACCCTCGAGGTAGCCCGCACGGTCGTGCGCCGCGCCGAGCGGTGGGTGGCACGGCTGGCGCACCAGGGGGAGTTGCGCAGCGACACGCCGCTGAGATACCTGAACCGGCTCTCGACGTTGCTGTTCGTGCTGGCACGGGTCGAAGACGTGGCAAGCGGCGTGCGGGAATTCACACTGGCGACCGGCTGAGAGTAGACTGGAAGAAACGATGATTTTGTTAGGCGCCCACATGTCCGTTGCCGGGGGAGTGACCTCGGCGTTTGAGCGGGCAGGAAAGATCGGCATCAACACGATGCAGATCTTCACGAAGAACCAGAATCGCTGGCAGCAAGCGCCGGCGCCGGAATCGGAAGTGCGGCGTTGGGCAGAGTTGGCGAAGGCCGGCACCGTCACACCCGTGGTCTCCCATGCCGCTTACCTGATCAACCTCGGCACATCCGATCCTCTGTTGTGGGAGCGATCGGTGAACGCACTGATCGACGAGCTACAACGCGCCGAGCAGCTCGATCTTTTGGGGGCGGTGCTGCACCCCGGGGCGCACATGGGAGCGGGTGAGGAAGAGGGGATTGCCCAGGTGGCACGCGCACTGGATCTGGTACACGCGGCCGTGCCCGGGCTGCGCACGAAGACGCTGCTCGAGACCACCGCCGGCCAGGGCACCAGCCTGGGCCACACCTTCGAACAGTTCCGCGCGATCCTCGAGCGGGTTCGTGAGCCGGAGAGGGTCGCTTTCTGCGCCGATACCTGCCACCTGTTCGCGGCCGGGTATGAGCTGCGCACACCGGAAGGCTATGCCGAAACGATGCAGCGGTTCGACGAGACGCTGGGGTTGGATCGTCTCCTCTGCTTCCACTTCAACGACAGCAAGAAGGGGTTGGGCTCGCACGTCGACCGGCACGATCACATCGGGAGCGGGCAGCTCGGCCTGGAGGCGTTCCGCAACATCATGAACGATCCGCGCCTCGAACGTGTGCCCAAGATCCTCGAGACCCCCAAGAGCGACGATATGCATGAGGATCTGGAGAACATCGAGCGGCTGAAAGCGTTGGTGGTGCCGCCGGCAGCTACGTCCGCCGCCGACGCCGAGGCGCCGCTCACCTGAGCTGCTTCTTCAACCCCTCTACATCCGTAACCGGCATGCCGCAAACGTAGTTGCGGCAAACGTAGGCTGTCGCGCGGTCGTTGCGCTGCTCGCGCCCCTCAAACAGCGGCGCCATCTCATCCAGAGCGCCGTCGCCGGGCTCACGGAAGGCCACGATGCTCGTGGGGAGGAACTGCCGGTGTATCTCGGCCAGCAAGGCCCGGGTGTCCTCGGCGTCTCGCCGACCCACGATGGCGATCTCGAAGCCCGGGTTCAGATGCAGGTCGAGCGTACTCAGCAGGCGCCCGAAAGCCAGCGGCTGGCGCGGCATTGCGTCGGCCATCATTCTGGCGATGGCGGCGGCGTAGCCGGCGTAGTCCTCGCGCCCGAGGAAGCGCCCGAGTTGTAAGAACAGCTCGGCCGCCAGCGAGTTGCCCGACGGCACGGCATTGTCCACAAACTCCTTGCGGCGCACGACCAGCTGCTCGTGCTCGGGGCTTGTCTGGAAGAAGCCGCCATTCGCGGAATCGTAGAAGAGGTGCAGGATCACAGGCGGGAGCGCCGCCGCGGCCTGCAGCCAGCGATTCTCGAACGAGGCCTCGTACAGGGCGACCAGCGCCAGGCCAAGACTGGCATAATCCTCAAGATACGCGCTCAACGCCGCGCGACCCTCGTTGAAGCTGCGGTACAGGCGCAGGCTGCCGTCGTTGGCGGTACTCGTCATGCGCGCCAACACGAATTCAGCCGCGCGCCGCGCGGCGCCAACCCATTCAGGGCGCCCGAGCGCTGCGCCTGCCTCGGCGAAGGCGTGGATCATCAGCGAATTCCACTCGACCAGGATCTTGTCGTCGCGACCCGGCGCCACGCGCCCTTGCCGGCGGGCGAACAGCTCTCGCCGGCCGCGTGCGGCGATCTCGCGGACGCGCTCCGGCCGGATGTTGAAGGAGCGCGCCACCGAGCCGGCGTCTTCCGCAACGTACAGGATATTCTTGGCCGGACCGCCCTCGCGGAAGTTGCCGCGGTCTGACATGCCATAGTAGACCCCGAAGATGCGAGCCTCCTCGTGGCCCAGGATGTCCACCACCTCGCCCGGCGTCCATAGGAAGAACTCCCCTTCCTTACCCTCACTGTCTGCATCCTGCGAGCTGTGAAATGCGCCATCCGGTGAGGTCATCTCCCGCAGCACGTACTCCAGCGTCTCTTCGACGACCCGCCCGAACTCGCCATCGCCGGTGACCTGAAAGGCGTGCAGGTAGATGCGCGGCGAGTTGTGCGTTGTCGTACAACATCTTCTCGAAGTGCGGCACGAGCCACATCGCATCGGTGCTGTAGCGGTGGAAGCCGCCGCCCACCTGGTCGTACATCCCGCCGCGCGCCATCTTGCGCAGCGTGTGGATCACGGCGCGCAGGATCCCGTCACTGCCGTTGTGTAACTGATAAGCCAGCAGGAAGTCCAGCACCATGGGCTGCGGGAACTTCGGCGCGCCCCCGAAGCCGCCTTCCACCTTGTCGAACGAGCCCAGCAGAGCCTTCGCCGCCTGGCCAAGTGACTCGTTGGATAGCTCGGTCGTGCCCGGCTGCAGCTCGGCGCCATGTCGCAGCGCCTCTACCACCCGGCTGCCGTTCGCCTCGAGCTCGCTGCGCCGGTCGCGCCACGCGTCCGCCACCGCCGCCAGTATCTGCCGGAAGCTGGGCATACCGTGGCGCGGCTCTGGTGGGTAATAGGTGCCGCCGTAGAACGGCTGCCCGTCGGGGGTCAGGAAGACGGTCATCGGCCAGCCGCCGTGGCCCGTCATCGCCTGGACCGCTTCCATGTACAGCGCATCCAGGTCGGGCCGCTCCTCGCGATCGACCTTGATGCTGACGAAGTGCTCGTTCATCAGTTGCGCCGTTTCGGGGTCCTCGAACGATTCATGCGCCATCACGTGGCACCAGTGACAGGCAGAGTAGCCGATACTGAGCAGGATCGGCCGTTCTTCAGCGCGTGCTCTGGCCAGCGCCTCCGGGCCCCAGGAATACCAATCCACCGGGTTGTGGGCGTGCTGCAGCAGGTATGGGCTCGTCTCCTGCGCAAGACGGTTCGTGACTTGGGGCTCAGAGTGCTCGTTCACGGCGGCTCCTGGTGTGGCGGCTACCGCGCGACTATAGCATGGCGGAGCGTCTGAGGACGTAGGATAACTGCCATTGCGCCGTGCCCGGGCGCGCCCGGGCAGGGGCGCGCCCGTGCAGGGGCGCGCCTATGAACCGGCCGCTTTGCGCCGGCTCACCGACGCCCGGCCTGGCATCGCGACCTGTGTGTCTCTGGAGGGGCCGGGAAATGCAAAGCCCCCGGGGGCGGGGGCTTTCTGCTGTGGCGCTGCGGATACGGCTACTCGCCGTGACCGTTGCGGCGAAAATGGGCTTCGGCCTGCAGGGCGCGCTGCTCAGGCGAGCGTCCCTTGGAGCTGATATTGCGGGCGTACATGCTTACGATCTGCATCTGGGAGCGGCTGACGAAGAGGCGAACCTCGAGCGGATCGCGCTCCTCCCCTTCGGCGAGCAACTCTTGTGCCACCAGGAGGATGCGATCGCGGTCGGCGTCGTAACCGAGACCCATCGAGCCGACCCGGAAGAGCGCTTCCAGCGGCTCCTTTACGGCCATCTTGTCCTCGTCCACGACCACGGTCGTGTCGCGCGCCAGACCGTACTCCTTCTCCAGGTTATCGAGCATCTCCTCAATCGCTTCGGCAAGTGCCTGCACCTGCTCCTTCTCACACAGCAAGGTGATGCGGTCAAGCCCGTGCTCCGCCTGGATATAGAACGTTCTATGCCCAGGCTGTCCAACTGCTCCCGCCGTTACATGTGATGCAGGGTCGAACTCGTACAGAGGATTCGCCATCAACTCTCTCCGCTCCACGTGAGGTCCGGTGGAGCGTAGGATAAATGCGGAGAGGCGAGTAGTCAAGTACAGCCGGAGTTGTGGGATCGTAAGGCAGGCTGTAGATAACAAACGACCGTGCGCTGCGCTCGCTTCCACGCAGTGCACGGTCGTCATGCCGCTCTTGCCGTGCGGATAGCTATCGATGGGACCTAGATGGCATCGCCCTCGTAGACATTGGCGATGCAGCAGAGGAAAGTGGCCTCTTCTGCTTCGCTCTGGTTCAGAAAGCTGTGCGGCTCCATGGTGGGGATAAAGACAAAATCGGTGGGACCCATGACGCACTCCGCTACCTTCTCATCGGTCTCCGCATTGTACGATACCGCGAGCAGATGCCCGCTGAGCATATAAACAGTCTGGTAGTAGAGGTGCTTGTGAATAGGGATTTCGCCGCCGGGTCCAATGGTGAAAAATCTGAGGCCGTACTCGGGCGCGCCATCGGGCCCGGCCTGTGAAAGCCACCTGATCGATGTATCCTTCACCGGCAGCGGTGTACCTCTGTAAGGATACGTCTCGATCTTGTTGGCCTGCTTTTCCATCGCGTTGAGGACAATCATGAAGCACTCCCTTCTGTGTAGACACCAATGTCAAAAGCCCATTTGCCGTTCCGTACCAGGTCCGGCGCAACCAGGATAAACGCGGATGAGCGACCGGTCAACTGCGGCGGGGAGGGCGGAGTGCTGAGTTCTACGTTCTGCGTTCTATGTTCTGAGTTCGAGGGTTATGCGCGTCTGGGAGCTGTGGGTTCGGTTTTGGGGTCTTGCTCTACGTTCCGCGGTCTTGCTCTACGTTCCAAATTGATACCATATTGATAACTTGATACCGTAGCTGCAAAGCAGCCGGCGTTAACCCCAGACAGGACGCGGCGGGATTGGCTTCCGGCAGCTTTGCTTTCGCTTGACGGGCGGCACGCCGAGAAGCAGCGCGATCACCGATGCCGCGGTTCGCCCACGGCGAGACCACGTCAAGCACCCCGCGCCGCGACCAACACGCCCACAAGGGGCTGACCTCCGGGTTGAGCGAAAAGGGGCTGGCCTCCGGGTATTGGCAGGAGTTTCGCCGCCATCCTTTCCCGCAACCCGTAGCGTAGCCCCCTTGTGGGGCGTGTTGGTCGCGGCGCGGTTGCGGTCAGTTCTGTGTGCGGGGATTGATCGCCGAAAGGGCGACGTCGGTGGTGACGGCGGCCAGGGTCGGGCACGTGCAGCAGCATGTTGGCGTAGCTGGCGTTGGCCATGGGGCAGGCGCATTCGCGGCCGGCGATCGAACGGCGCAGCGGGGCCATGGCCGGACCGAACCAGATGGGGGCAAGGTCGTAACCGGTTTGCCGCAGGTTGCCGGCGGGCTCGGCGCGGATGCAGCAGCTCCAAACGTCGCCGTTGGGCGCGATGTGCGCGCTCGCCCACCCGGCGTAGCAGTCGATCACCTGGCGCTGCTCCCCGAGCACACGCTTGGCGAGCTGGTAGTAGCGCGCCCGGAACGCCTGAGTGATGCGGGCCAACCCGCGTGCGCCGCCACGGCGCGCCTCGGCAGTCAGGAAATCGGCTACCGGCGCGTACGCCTCGGCCGAGGGGGTGATGCTCCACCCCATGGTCCCGAGCTCGACGCGCTCTTCGGCGACCTCGGTGATGTAGCTGTCGGGGGCGAGCTCTTTGAGCTGCCGGTAGATGTCCGGAAAGCGCTCGATATTGAACTGGCTCACGACGGTGTGGATCGAGAGCACGAGGTTCTTATGCCGCTTCTGCAGCTCCTTGAGACGCTCCCAGGTGCGCAGCGCGCGGCCCCAGTTCCCCGGCACGCCGCGTATCTCGTCGTGGCGCTCCTCGACTTCGTCCAGGCTGAGGTTGATGCCGATCTGGCTGCCGGGACAGGCCTCGCAGATGCGCTCGACCTGCCGCAAGATGACCTCGGTCAAAAGCCCGTTGGTAGGGATCGTGATCACCTGCGGGCGGCAGTGCCGGTAGGCGCTGAGCACGAGCTGGTCCAGGTCACGCCGCAGGAACGGCTCTCCGCCGGTGAATGTCACGTAGAACGGCGCGCGCCCGAGTTTGGCGAAGATCTGGTCCCACTCGCCCGCGCTCAGGTCGTCGCCCTCCTTGCGCCACACGTCGCAGGTGCGGCAGCGCGAGTTGCAGCGGAAGCTGACGCTGGCCACCAGCGAGAAAGGCAGCATGCGGGGGCGACCGGTGCGGCGGAACAGCCAGTACAGGGGCAATTTGGGAGCCAGGCGCAACAGCATGGGGCGCATTATAGGGAAGGCCTATGGCTATGTCAACCGGCCTGCCTGTCGATTGCTACACGATCCCGGCCGTCGCCGTCAGCGCCGGCCTCACCGGTGAGCAGACGGAGGGTCACGGTGGTGCCCTCGCCGGGCGTCGAGGAGATCTCGAACGCGCCGCCGAAGAGCTCGGCGCGCTCGCCCATCCCGGCAAGGCCCAGCCGGCCCTCGCGCAGCAAATCGTCGCGGCCGCGGATTTCGAAGCCGGGTCCGTTGTCTTCGACGCGCAGTTCGATGCCCCCCGGTTCGTACGAGAGCATGACCTCGACGCGCGTCGCCCCGGCGGCGTGCCGGCGCACATTAGTCAAAGCTTCCTGTGCCACGCGGTACGCGGTCAGCTCGAGCTCCGGCGCCAGGCGGCGGGTAGGGCCGAGGGTCTCGCAGTGCACCTTCAGGCCGGGCCTGGCCGCGCCTGAAGTCGCGCGCGAGCATCTGCAGCGCGGGCTCCAGCCCCAGGTCTTCCAGCAGCGACGGTCGCAGCGCCTGGCTCATCCGGCGTACGGAAGATGCCGTCGCGTACGCGTGCGACTGCAGCGCCGAGAACTGCTTTTCTGCGGCCGCGCGGTCGTCGTCGATCGTCTCAGCGGCCAGCTCGATCTCCCGCGCCAGCCCGACAAGATCCTGCACCGTCTCGTCGTGCAGCTCGCGCGCCAGCCGCAGCCGCTCATCCTCTTGCCCGCGCAGCACTTGCTGGGCGTAGCTACGCAGCGCTGCCCGCTGTTCCGCCAGCCGGGTTACCATCTGGTTTACCACTGCGAGCAGGCCGCGGACGTCGGCAGGCCCGTCCACGCGGAGAGGGCGGAAGGAGCCGCCACGCGTCACGTGCTGCGCTTCTGCCATCAGAGCGGCCAGAGAGCGTGTCACGCTCCGCAGTGTCAGGATGACCGTTGCCAGCGCCAGAACGATGCCGGTTGCGAGCACGATGGCGGCCGCCCAACGGAAGCGGAGCAGCGGGGCGGAAACGGCGCTCCAGGACTCCTGCGCCACGACGTACCACGCGACGTCCGGAACCGGCGCCATGCCCGTAATCCACTCGCCGCCGCTGCGGGCTTCGACGATCGCACTGCGGGGCGTGGGGCCGGCCAGCGACCAGAGCGCCGGCTCTTCTCGCAGGCTGCTGCCGATCCGCTCTTGTTCGGGATGGTAGATGATTGTCCCCCCGGAATCGACCAGGTACGCCTGGCCGCCCAAGTCGGTCCGCAGCAGCTCCAGCTCCGCCGCCCACTCGGGTCGCTGCAGGGCAAATTCCCCGAGCAGCACTCCGGAGAACTCACGCTCGCCCTGCGAACCGCGGGCAAGCATCGGAACGGCAATCACGACGGCGCCGAAACCACCGGGGCGGTCTTCGATGACGGTGGAGAAGGCGGGCTCGAGGGTAGTGCGGACCTGTTGGAAGTAGGGACGGAAGGCGTAGTTGAGCCCCATCGCCGCTTCCTGCCCCGCTGTGACGGCGACCGCCGTCCCGCGGGCATCCAGCAGCGTCGTCCCGGCCGTGAAGCGCCCCAGCAGCTGCGTGCGCTCGGCCATGATCTCCTGCTGCCGCGCGCAGGTTCCCGGCGTTCGCGGCCAGCTCCCCGGACACGGTTTCGAGGAGCCGCGCGTACCTCGCAGGTGAGCCGCTACCCCGGCTGCCGCCATCTGTGACAGCGAGGCCTGCCGCTGCAGCGCGAGCTCTCGCGGCGCACTCGTGAGGGCGTAGCCGGCGATCCCGGCCGCCACCAGCGCGAACAGCACCAGCGGCACGAACGCCGCAAGCAGCAGTTGGGTGCCCAGACGCAGGCGGTTCATCCCCGCTCGCCTCGTCCGCGGCCGCCGAGGCGGACCCAACCCTGTTCGAGCGCGTAGGTAACCGCCTCGGTGCGGCTGCCCACGCCCATCTTGCCGAAGATGTTGCGCAGGTGTACCTGCACGGTATAGGTACTGATGGAGAGGGCGTCTCCGATCTCCTTGTTGCTCAACCCATCGGCGACCGCCTGCAGCACCTCCACCTCCCGCGCCGTCAGGCTTTCGGCCATTCCCGGCGCGCGGTGGGCCGGCTGCCTGCCGGTCAGGTGGCCCACCACCTTGCCGGCGATCTGGGGATCGAGGACGGTTTGCCCTGCGTGAACGGCGTTAATGGCACGAATCAATTCCCGGCCGCTTGTGGTCTTCAACAGGTAGCCGTTGGCGCCGGCCTCGAGCAGGGGGAAGATGTACTCGTCGTCCTCGTATGCGGAGAGCACCAGGATCTTGATGTCGAGGGTCTGCGCCCGCAGGCGCCGGGTGGCTTCGAGACCGTTCATGTGCGGCATCCGGACGTCCATCACCACCACGTCGGGCCGCTGCGCGAGGGCGAGGCGAACCGCCTCTTCGCCGTCCCGCGCTTCGCCGATCACCTCGAGCTCTTCTGCGCGCTCCAGCAGCCGGCGGGTCCCCTCGCGGACGAGATCATGATCCTCAACCAGCAGTACACGGATCGGCGGCATTCTCTTCCTCGCTTCTCCCGGGGACGGGCGCTGCCGTCCCCGGGGTCACTTCTTTACCGCTGCGGCCGTCCTCAGCGCGGAGTCGCAACAGGCGTGGCCATCGTTTCGGACAGCACCACCAGCTTGCCGGATTGGAGCCCGTAGGTGCGGGTTACCTGCTGTGAGGGGCAGCACTTTGGGTCCTTGGGACCGAAGGCGACCACTTCGGCCGTGATCACGCCGTTTTGCACGGCCAGCTTGCGGACCTGCACGCGGTCCCCCAGCAGATCGGCGCCAAGCTGCTGCGGGCCGGCTGCACCGTTCTCCAGGGCAACGATATAGACGAACGTGCCACTTCCGCCCATGGACACCCACACGGCTGCGACGGCGTCGCTCTGCCCGTCTCCGTTCAGATCGCCAAACGCGGCCTGGGAGAAGCCGGCGCGGGTGCTTTGGGTGGCGCCGGAGCCGTAGCTGTACTCGAACTTGCCGTCGACCAGGCGAAACGCCCCGACATCAGGCAGCGTGTACTGCGCGTTCTTCACGGCGTTCTCGTCCAGTTGGGCTGAGGTCGACGGTGCGCCGGTCGACGGGGCGGCAGGAGCTGCCGGCAGAGTTGGCGCCGGCGACGGCAGCGGCGATGGCGCCGGGGCGGCGCTGACAGCCGGTAAGGATGCAGCACCTGCGCAGCCGCCCAGCAGGATTGAGGCGGCCATGAGCAGGGCCAGGATGCGTGCCGAGAGAGCTTGTCTGTGATTCATGAGTTGCCTCCAGATTGGATTACCGTTGATTGACCCTACTTTACTCCGCATCCCCGCGCCGCACATCCGGCGAACCAATCATCCTTCCCTGCGAAAATCAGTGATACCAGTATACCTGTAGTCAGGTACTCCGGGGCAGGCAACGTGCGTGTGTTAGAATGACCGCCGTCGTCGCGGCCGCTCAACATCGGAGGCTCCGTGCCCTGGTACAACTACATACTCCTCTTAGTCGCCGGTACGGCGGCAGGTTTCATCAACATCCTGGCGGGGAACGGCTCTGCGATTACGCTGCCCGCCCTGATCTTCATCGGGCTTCCGGCCAACGTCGCCAACGCCACGAACCGGGTGGGCGTGGTGCTTCAGAACATCGTGGGCGTCGCCGGCTTCCAGCAGCAGAAGCGGCTGGACACGCGCGGCTCCCTGCTGCTATCGATCCCGGCGGTGGGCGGCGCCATCGTCGGCGCCGTTCTGGCCGCCCGCACCAAGCCGGAAGTGATGCAGCAGGTGCTGGCGATTGCGCTGCTGCTGATGCTCGGGATGATGTTCATCGACCCGAAGGGGTGGGTAGAGGGCAGGGCCGCGGGAACGACCGGCGCCTGACCGCTTTCCGCTTCGTCATCTTCTTCATCATCGGCATCTACGGCGGCTACATCCAGGCGGGCATTGGCATCTTCCTGCTGACCGCGTTGGTGCTGGAAGCGGGCTACGACATCGTGCGGGCCAACGCCGTCAAGATAGCGATTGTGCTGCTGCAGAGCCTGGCCTCGCTGGTCATCTTTCAGGCCAATTCGCAAGTAAACTGGGGGATGGGGTTGGTGGTCGCGGTAGGGAACATGTTCGGCGCGTTCCTGGCCACCCGCTTCGCGGTGGAGAAGGGCGCGGTGTGGGTTCGCCGCTTCGTGATCGCGATCGTCGCCGTGTCGGCGCTCTACATGCTGGGTGCCGTCGACCTGATCTACCAGGCTATTCGGGCGTTAGCCGGGAAGTGGATATCAGGATGGAAGAAGAATTCGCATCGCGGCGGCTGCGGATGCAGCAGGAGCTGCAGGACGCCGAGATCGACCTGGCGGCGATCGCGCCCACGGCCAACATGCGATACCTGCTTGGTTTCGCCCCGCTCGCCGACGAGCGCCCCTGCTTGCTGCTCGCCACGCGCGACGAGATGCGGCTGGTCGTGCCGGCCCTCAACGCCCCGCAGGTGGAGGCGCACACCGGCCTGACCGCGATGCGGTGGACCGATACGGAAGGCGCCGCGTGGGTGTTGGAGCGCGCGCTGCGCGAGCTGGGTATCCGCGACGACGCGACGCTGCTGGCCGACGACACCATGCGCGCCGATCACCTGATCCTGCTGCAGGAGGCGGTGCGGCCGGGCCGCAGCCTGCCCGCCGCGGAGATCATGGGGCGGCTGCGGGAGGTCAAGTCGGACGCCGAGCTCGCCGCGCTGCAGCGCGCGGCGGAGCAGGCGGATCGCGCGCTGCTGGCGGGTGCGCGCCTGCCGGCCGGGCGCCAGCGAGCGCGAGGTGGCGGACACCATCAGCGCGTTCTTCACGGCGGACGGGGCGCAGCAGGTCGATTTCGTGATCGTGGCATCGGGCCCGAACAGCGCTTACCCGCACCATGAAGTGAGCGAGCGCCAGATGCAGCCGGGGGACGTGGTGATCCTGGACATCGGCGCGACGCTGGACGGCTACCACTCGGATATCACGCGGGTCGTCAGCCTGGGCGAGCCAACGGAAGAGGTGCAGCGCGTCTACGAAACCGTGCTCGAGGCGAACCGGCGCGGCAGGGCGGCCGCGGTGGCAGGCGCGAAGGCGGGCGAGGTGGACGCAGCGGCGCGTGGCGTGATCGAGGACCCCGGCTACGGCGAATACTTCGTGCACCGGACCGGGCACGGGCTGGGGATGGAGGTCCACGAGCGGCCGTACATCGTCAGCAGGAGCCAAACGGTGCTGCGGCCGGGGATGGTCTTCTCGGTCGAGCCGGGGATCTACCTGGCGGGCAGCTTCGGCATTCGTATCGAGGACATCGTCGCGGTGCGAGAGTCGGGCGAGTCGCTATGCCTCACCGGCGCGGATCACGGGTTGTTTGTAGTGTGACGGGCGGATAACGAGACCGATGTAGGTCACGCTGTGGGTCACGCTTGGAGCGTGACGCCGCCGCGGTGCCTCGAAATTCGCGGGTTACGCGACCGTCACGACGTAGGTCACGCTTGCAGCGTGACGCCGCCGCGGTGCCCGAAATTCGCGGGTTACGCGACCGTCACGCTCCAAGCGTGACCTACGACCTTTTACGGTTTTTTGCCGCGATCACCCGCCGCCGGTGAGATGAATGGCCTGGACTTCGGCGCCGTCGGGGACTTCGGTGGTGGCGTAGGCGTCGCGGAGGACGACCTGCCCGTTCACCTTGACCGCGATCATGCGGAAGCTGAACCTCAGCGCATCCAGCAGATCCTGCACCGTCATCCCCGGAGCGTAGGGCACCTCGTACTGCCCGTTTACGCGGATCATGCGCTGCCCTTCGCCTCGACCACCGCGACCACTTCCGGGAAGTCGATCCCCAGCTCGCGCAGCTTCTCGACGGCCGGCACCCCGTCGGCGTCCCAGCCGCGGCGAGCGTAGACGGCGTCGAGCAGTTGGCCGTACTGCGACTCGCGGTGCGCCCGCAGCGCCGCCACCTTCTCGGGGGTCGACATCGTTTCCGGCTGCAGCCCCAGCGTCTCGCGGAACTGGCGGTCGTAGCGCTCGGCACGGCTCTCGTACTCCTCGACCGTCACCGGCCCCTGCGAGCGGTAGGGGATGCGGTCGTGGGCGCGCGTGCCGGTGCCCATGCGCAGGTTGAAGACGCGCTGGAAGTTGTAGACCCGCTCCGACATGGTGATCAGCTCTTCCCCGGTCACCTCGCGCCCCGTGATGCCGGAGAAAAGGTCCACGTAGTTCTGCACGTGAGCGGGCACCTTCGCCGGCTCGCCGGTCAGGGCGTTATCGGCCGGTTCGATGTCGTTCCATGGCAGCTTGCACAGCCCGTTCAGCCCAAACCAGGTGCGCCACATCGGGAAGTAGTGCAGCGCCTCGGCCTTCGCCTCAAAAGTCGGGATCTGGTTGTTCACCATGTCCATGAAGATCAGCCACGCTTCGTCGTGCTGCGCGCCCTTGAGGGCGATGCCGTAACCGCCCTGCTGCGCCAGGCTCTCCTTGCTGACGTACTCCGAGTACTCGAGCCCCTTCGCCTCCATGCCGATCGCCTCGACGTAGGCGGGATCGGCGCCGAAATGTTCGACGAAGTAGCGCTTCATGCGGCGCGTCCCCAGCCCGGCGACCAACCCGAAGCCGCGCCCCTCGGCCATCTGGTGGAGCAGCTCGAGCGCCGCGCCGGCGTTGCCGAAGCGCAGCTCCAGGCCGCCCGTCTTCTCGGCGTCGAGCACGCCCGCCTCGTAGCACTCCATGATGAACGCCGTCATGGTGCCGAACGAGATCGTGTCCACGCCGTAGGTATCGCAGTAGAAGTTCATCTCGAGGATGGGACCCGGCTCGAAGATGCCCAGGTTGCTGCCGACGGCGCCGATCGTCTCGTACTCGGGGCCGTCCACGTTGACGAGCTGCCCGGCGTACGGGCCGGTCGTCAGCTCGAAGCAGTCTACCCCTTTGAGCACGCCATGGTGCAGCCGTAGAAGCAGCTATCGAGATGCGTCTGGCGGAACTGCGCTTCCCAGACCTGCGAGCTGATCTTGCCGACGTCGGGGTGCGACCCGAAGCGGAAATTGTGTACCGGCAGCAGGTCGTAGTCGTTCATGATCTCGACCAGGTGGGCGGTACCGACGCGGCGCATGCGGTTCTGCTGATCGTCGAGATCGGCGATCTCTTTGTTGATGCGCTGGCCCGCCGCGCGCAGCCGCGGCATGTCGGCCGGGTCGTTCGAGTCGGCCTTGAGCCCGGTGTAGCGGCACACCACCGCCTTGATCCGCTTCTGGCGCAGGAGGGTGCCCAGCCCGCCGCGGCCCGCCTGCTTGATGCGCACCGCCTCGCGGCGCGGGTCGTACCAGGAGACGTTCAGGCAGCCGATGCGGGTATGCTCGCTGCCCCGTCCGGCCGAGACGACGGAGACGTTGCGGCGGTCCTTCTCGTCGTGGGCGTACATCCGGGTGAGCTGTTCGGCGAGCAGGTGGGAGTCGACCTCTTCGAGCGGCGCCTCTTCCACCGTCACCACGCCGGCATCGCCGTCGATGTAGACGATCACGTCGCGCTCGGCCATCCCCTGCAGCTCGAGGGCGTCCCAACCGGCGAATTTCAGCAGCGGCCCGAAATAGCCGCCCACGTTGCTGTCGACGACCGATTCGGTGAGGGGGGAGATGCCGACGACGAGTGATTTGCCGGTGCCGGGGTAAAGGGTGGTGCCGCCGATGGGGCCGGTGGCGATGACGATCTCGTTCTCCGGATCGTCCCACTTCGTGCCGCCGTCGACCGCGTGCCACAGGCGCCAGAGCCCAAAGCCCTTGCCACCGGTGAAGGTGTGTTTCATGACGTCGTCGACGGGGCGCGCCGCGATGGCGCCGGTGCCCACGTTCACGTATAACGTTTGCCCCGCGTAGCCGCGGTGCACGGATGGCACGGTGTAGTTGAAAGTAGCCAGGACCCGGTGAGCGGCCTGGAGCTGTGCGAGTTGCAAAGTCGTCATCGACTCCTCCTGTTCCGAAGTTGGCGGCGGCTGTGAACCGCGCCACGAGTATACCGCAGGTGGGGCGGGGGGGATATGATGGGGGTCATTCGTCATCGTCACCGTCATACGTCAACCGCAGGGGTCAAACCGCAGGCGTCCTTCGTCAGGCTCAGGATGGAGTATGTTGGTTGTAGGCGTCTGAGGCTAGTGGTTCCGTCGAGGGGTATCGGCTAGTTTTGGCACCCATGTGCGGGGTCCCTGGACAGTACCACTCGCATCGGTGCCATACCTAACAACTCCATCCTGAGCCTGACGAAGGACGCCCGTTGCAGCGCGCTGGCTTTGATGCGGACTGGGTGGAATACGGGGCGTCCTTCGAGAGCCTCAGGATGGCTACGTTAGTTGTGAGCATCGGTGCAAAGGGTTCTGTCCAGGGGCCCCGCACTTGGGTGCTCAGCATCCATGTGCGGGGCTCCTGGACGGCACCACCACCAGCGTTGCGCAATCTCATCGCAGCCATCCTGACGTGCCGCAGGCCGTCTCGAAGGACGCCCGTTGGCCATCCAACTCCCATCAAAGCCGACCGCACACGGCCACATCGCAGACGCACCCCATCCGGATTTCGGCATTGACGCGGCAACGTGCGGGCCACTAGAATGGCGGAAGCCGCTGAAAGGAAGTGACATGAGACGAATATTCTTGTTCATGAATGTGAGCCTGGATGGGTACTTTGAAGGTCCGGATCACGACATTTCCTGGACCAAAAGCGATTTCGACGCGTTCTCGGCGGAAGAGAGCCGGGCGGTCGACACGATCCTGCTCGGACACCGGACGTATGACCTGATGAAGCGCTTCTGGCCGACGCCGCAGGCAGCCGAGTCGGCACCTGAGATCGCGAGCTTCATGAACGACAGGCGCAAACTGGTGGCCAGCCATGCCCCGTTCGAGCCGGGCTGGAATCACGTGACTGTCCTGAGCGGCGCGGACGTCCCCGCGCAGGTGAGGCAGCTCAAACAGCAGCCGGGCGGGAACATCATCATGATGGGCAGCAACGAGCTGTGCGTCAGCCTGATGCGGGAAGGGCTGGTGGACGAGTTCCAACTGTTGGTGAACCCGGTGGTGCTGGGGGACGGCACGTCGCTGTTCGCGGGGCTACCGGATAGGGCCGGCCTGAGATTGGCGGAGACGCGCCAGTTCAAGGGCGGGACGGTGTTGCTGAGGTACGAGCCGGCGGGGTGAGGGAGTGCGCCGATGGGGGTTGGATGGTCGACGGGCTGTCCTTCGAGACGGCCTGCGGCACGTCAGGATGGCTTTGTTTGTTTTGAGCATTGATGCGAATGGTTCCGTCAAGGAGTAACGCTGGTTTCTGGCGCCCAAGGGGGGGTTCTGGACCTTACCATCTGCATGGATGTTAACCATCAGCTACTCCATCCTGAGGTATCTCGAAGGACGGCCCGTGACCATCGTACTCCCTTCGACGGTATCTGCGGCGGGCTGGTGAGTTGGCGTCAACGAGGCGCGCGTGCGAGGCTGCGGCCCGGGTGAACGAGAGAGGGGGGAGATGCAAACACTCTTCGCATCTTCCCCCCTTCTTGTCAGCCCCCGCAGGGCTTACGCCTCTACCGGCTCCCCAACCACCTCGCGGGCGAAGGTGATGCGGTCGCCGGCGCCGTCTATGTCGGCGACTACCGTGTCGCCGCGCTTGAAGTGGCCTTCGAGCATCTCCAGCGCCAGCGGGTCCTGGATGTGCTGCTGGATGGCGCGCTTCAGCGGGCGAGCGCCGTAGGCGGGGTCGTAGCCCACCTCGGCGATGAACGCCCTGGCGCGCTCGCTCACCTGCAGCCGCAGGCCGTGATCGCCCAGCAGCCGCTCCAGGCGGCGAAGCTGGATCTCGACGATCTGCACCAGGTCCGACCGGTCCAGCGCGTGGAACACGATCACGTCGTCGACGCGGTTCAGGAACTCGGGCGGGAACGCCTGGCGCAGCGCGTTCAGGGCGCGCCCGCTGCGCTCCTCGTCTGACAGCGACGCGTCGTTGATGTACTGGCTGCCGATGTTCGACGTCATGATGATCACGGTGTTGCGGAAGCTCACCGTCCGCCCGTGCCCGTCGGTCAGCCGGCCGTCGTCCAGCACCTGCAGCAGCGTGTTGAACACCTCGCGGTGCGCCTTCTCGATCTCGTCGAACAGCACCACGCTGTACGGCTTGCGGCGCACGGACTCGGTGAGCTGCCCACCCTCGTCGTAGCCCACGTACCCGGGCGGCGCGCCGATCAGGCGGCTGACGGTGTGGCGCTCCTGGTACTCGCTCATGTCGATGCGGATCATGGCGTTCTCGTCGTCGAACAGGAACTCCGCCAGCGCGCGGGCCAGCTCGGTCTTCCCGACGCCGGTCGGGCCGAGGAAGATGAAGCTGCCGATGGGGCGGTTCGGGTCCTGCAGCCCGGCGCGCGCCCGGCGCACCGCGGCCGACACCGACTTCACCGCCTGCTCCTGCCCGACCACGCGGTCGTGCAGCCGCTCCTCCATCTTCAGCAGCTTCTCGATCTCCCCTTCCAGCAGCTTGGAGACCGGGACGCCGGTCCAGCTCGACACCACCTCGGCGATGTCTTCGGCGCCGACCTCTTCCTTGAGCAGCATGCCGTGGCCCTGCATCTCGGCGAGCTCGGCCTCGGCGGCGTGCAGCGTGCGCTCCAGCTCCACCAGCCGCCCGTACTGCAGCTCGGATGCGCGGGCGTAATCCAGCCGCCGCTGCGCATCCTCAGTCTCGCGGCGCACCGATTCGATCTCCTGCTTGGCGGCGGCCGCACGCTCGATCACCTCACGCTCGCGCTTGAGGCGCGCCTCGAGGCCGTTGCGCTCCTCCTGCAGGTTCGCCAGCTCGCGCTCCAGCGTCGCCAGCCGGGCGCTGGCTCGCCTCGTCGGTCTCCCGCTTCAGCGCCTCGCGCTCGATCTCGATCTGCATCACGCGGCGCTTGATCTCGTCCAGCTCGGCCGGGTCCGACGTGATCTCCATCCGCAGCCGGCTGGCCGCCTCGTCGATCAGGTCGATCGCCTTGTCCGGCAGGAAGCGGTCGGCCATGTAGCGATGCGACAGCATGGCGGCGGCGATCACGGCCGCGTCGGTGATGCGCACGTTGTGGTGGACCTCGTAGCGCTCCTTGAGGCCGCGCAGGATCGAGATGGTGTCCTCGACGGTCGGCTCGTCCACCAGCACCGGCTGGAAGCGCCGCTCCAGCGCCGGGTCCTTCTCGATGTGCTTGCGGTACTCGTCGAGCGTGGTCGCGCCGATGGCGTGCAGCTCGCCGCGCGCCAGCATCGGCTTGAGCATGTTGCTGGCGTCCATGGCGCCCTCGGCCGCCCCGGCGCCCGACCACGGTGTGCAGCTCGTCGATGAAGAGGATCACCTGGCCGTTGGATTCGGTGATCTCCTTCAGGACCGCCTTCAGCCGCTCCTCGAACTCGCCGCGGTACTTGGCGCCGGCCACCAGCGCGCCCATATCCAGCGCGATCACGCGCTTGTCCTTCAGCCCCTCGGGCACGTCGCCGCGCACGATGCGCTGCGCCAGCCCCTCGACGATGGCGGTCTTGCCCACGCCGGGCTCGCCGATCAGCACCGGGTTGTTCTTGGTGCGGCGGCTCAGGATCTGGATGGTGCGCCGGATCTCCTCGTCGCGCCCGATCACCGGGTCCAGCTTGCCGTCGCGCGCCGCCTGCGTCAGGTCGCGGCCGTACTTCTCCAGCGCCTGGTAGGTGGTCTCCGGGTTCTGGCTGGTGACGCGCTGCGAGCCGCGCACGGCGGTCAGCGCCGCCAGGATGCGGTCGCGCGTGATGCCGAGGCGCCCCAGCAGGCGCGCCGCCCCGCCGCCGTTGGCGCCGGTCAGCGCCAGCAGGAAATGCTCGGTGCTGACGTAGTCGTCGTGCATGGCGTTCGCTTCGGCGTAGGCATCCTGCAGGACGCGCGCGGTCCCGCCCGCCAGGCTCGGCTGCACGTTCGAGCCGTGGACCTTCGGGCGGCGCGCCAGCTCCGCCTCGAGCTGCCCCTGCAGCGCGGCAGGCTGCACCCCCATCTGCGCGACGACCTCGGGCACCACCCCTTCCTGCTGCTGCAGCAGTGCGAGCAGCAGGTGCTCCGGGTCTACCTGGCTCGCCTGGTATTCCAGCGCCAGCTCCTGCGCCGCCATCACCGCTTCTTGTGCTTTCTGTGTATACCGGTCCAATCGCATATTTGTCGCTCCAATCCGCGCGCCCGCCGTGCCCGGCCGCACCCGGCAGCCGCCGCGGCGCGCGGTGAAAATCCCAGATATGATGGCTGCTGTTATGGTAGCGCATGAGTGTTAGAGCAATGTTGGCGCGGTGTTAGTAGAGTGTGTGCGTGCCGTCAACGAATTACGGAAACGAATGGGTGCGTGAAACGAATGTACGTCCTGCAGTGTGCTGCAGGGGTTAGCACGCGCCGGTACGTGTAGCCGTCCCTCGAAACCACGTAGCCGTAAAGCACTCGCCGGAGATGTTACTTGCACGAGACCACGAGCAGCGAGTGCTTTACCCGTGCCCACACGCCCCACAATACCCCGCTCCCACTGACAGCGTCGCCGTGCGACGCACGGGACGTGCAGGCTGCATGCCGGCTGCCAAACGTCCTCAACGCAAAGACGCAAAGACGCAAGGGCTTCCTCTGGTCGAGCGCGCTTGCGGGCTGGTCGTCTCGGCCATTCGGTTGACAGGCGTTGTTTCCGTTGTATGATTGATGAAAGTCTGCACAAGTCTCCAACGATTCTATGTATCCAATATTGCTGGCTTCAGGCCAGTGACCGTACCACCGCACCAATGGAGGTTCGGCATGGAGAAGCCCTGGCTCGCCCACTACGAACAGGCAGTGCCGCACAGCCTGACGTACCCCCAGATCACCCTGCAGCAAACCCTCGCCGACACCGCCGCCAGGTTTCCTGACCACACGGCCATCACCCTGGTTTTACGCTACCTGGGCCCGATCCGGCTCGGCGGGCAATTGACCTACCGCCAGTTGCAGGCCGAGGTGAAACGGTTTGCCGCCGCCCTGCATGCGCTGGGCGTCCGCAAGGGCGACCGCGTCGCTCTGATGCTGCCCAATCTACCCCAGTTTGTGATTGCCTTCTACGGCGCGCTCACGTTGGGCGCGATCGTCGTCAACACCAACCCGACGTACACGGCGCCCGAGCTAAGGCACCAGTTCGACGATGCCGGAGCCGAAACGGTGGTGCTGCTGAGCGGCTTCTACAGCAAGATTCAGGAAATACTGGCCCAGACGTCCATCAAGCGGGTTATCCTGACCGATGTCAGCGACTACGTGCCGGCGCCGCTGGACATCCTCGTCAAGCGCGCGCTGCGCCGGGACAAGCTGATGGTCGACGTGCCCGCAGGCGAGGGCATCTATCACTGGCGCGCGTCCTGCGGGCGCACCCCGAGCCGGCCCCAGAAGTCGACTTACTTCCCGAGGATATTGCCCTGTTCCAATACACGGGCGGCACGACCGGCGTGCCCAAGGCCGCCATGCTTACCCACTTCAACCTGGTGGCCAACATCGTCCAGGGGAATCGCTGGATCGTGGGCATGGCCGAAGGCGGGGAGCGAGTGATGGGCGCGCTCCCGTTCTTCCATGTCTATGGCATGACCACCACCATGTGTCTGAGCATCAACAGTGGGGGAAACCTGATCATCGTGCCGAATCCCCGCGCCCATCGACGGGGTGATGATGGCCATCCAACGCGAGCGGGCCACGCTCTTCCCGGGCGTGCCGGCCATGTACACCGGCATCATCAACCATCCGCAGGTCGGTAAGTACAACCTGCGCTCGATCAAGGCGTGTCTCAGCGGCGCGGCTCCGCTGCCGATGGACGTACAGATCAAGTTCGGGGAGATAACGGGCGGGCGTCTGGTCGAAGGCTACGGTCTCACCGAGGCGGCGCCGGTGACTCATGGAAACCCGATCTACGGGAAGCGCAAGGCCGGCTCCATCGGGCTGCCGTTTCCGGACGTCGAGGCGCGCATCGTCGACTTTGAGACATTCCAGGATCGGAGCACCGGTCAGGACGGCGAGCTATGGCTGCGCGGGCCGCAGGTCATGGCCGGCTACTGGAACAACCCCGCAGAGACGGCGAAGACGATCATGCCGGACGGCTGGCTGCGCACGGGCGACATCGCACATATGGATGAAGACGGGTACTTCTACATCGTAGATCGCCTCAAGGATGTGATTATCGCATCCGGCTTCAACGTCGTCCCGCGCGAGGTGGAAGAGGTGCTGCTAACGCATCCGAAGGTTCTGGAGGCAGTCGTCGCCGGCATCCCGGACAGTTACCGTGGGGAGACGGTCAAAGCCTACGTGGTGCTCCGGCCCGGCGTAGTGGCCACGGTTGATGAGATGAGAGCGTTCTGCAAGGAGAGCCTGGCCCCCTATAAGGTGCCGGCTCAGGTGGAGTTCCGCACCATGCTGCCCACCAGCATGGCCGGGAAGGTGCTACGGCGTGTGCTGGTTGAAGAAGAGCAGGGAAAGCTCAACGCCGGGCGGGCGGCGGAGGGGTGAGTTCGTGACCATGGGAGTTGGATGGGTAGACGGGCGTCCTTCGTCAGGCTCAGGATGGAGTAGATAGGTATGAGCGTCAATGCGAGACGTTCTGTCGAGGGGTAGAGCCAGTTTCTGCCACCCAAGTGCGGGGTTCCTGCACAGCACCACTCCCATCGGTGCCTACAACTAGCTACTCCATCCTGAGCCTGACGAAGGACGTCCGTCCCCCACCCAACCCTCTTCGACGCAAGCCACTGTTGCGGCGACCTTTCCATGGAAATCGACCATCTGACGCGCTGATAATTCACGCGAGCCGGCAAGCTAACGCGGGAAAGGGGGCTCGTCGTGGAAGCGAAAAAGGGAAATCCAACCACGGTCGACGAATACATTGCGGGGTACCCGGAAGAGGTGCAGCGCATCCTCTCCAGGATCAGGGCGGTGATCAAAGAGGCCGCTCCCGGCGCCGAGGAGAAGATCAGCTACGGCATGGTGGGCGTCTTCTTGAACGGCGGGCTGGTGTGGTTCGGCGCGTACAAGCATCACATCGGGATGTATCCAACCAGCACGGAGATGGAAGCGGCCATCGCAGGGCTGCCGGCCTACAAGGGCGAGAAGGCGACGCTGCGCTTTCCGCTGGATAAGCCGGTGCCGTACGATCTGATCTCCGAAGTGGTGAAGTTCAGGGTCGCCGAGCAGCAGAAGGGATAGCGCCACGCGGGGCCGCGTCCCGCGGGACGCGGAGAAGGAGCGAAAATGGCTGACGGCTGTTGTCCCCCGGGAGCGGGGGACCCCGGAGCAGGGGACCCGATCTGACGCCGCCGGTGCGAAGGTCGCCGCCGCGGTCGAGCCGCTTTGCCCCGTCTGCGGGCAGAAGGGCAGGCCGGTCGGCGGCCAGACGGTCAAGGCGCTGCTGGCCGTCAGCCTGATGCAGACCACGCACGAACCGTACCTCTTCTGCCGCACTCCGGACTGCGACGTGGTGTATTACAGCGCGGACGGCGAGCAGACCTTCGCGACCGGCCAGATCCGCGAGCGGGTGTACCAGAAGGAGCCGGGTGCGGAGGATGCGCCGGTGTGCTACTGCTTCGGCCACAGCCGGGGCTCCATCCGCGCCGAGATCGAGCAGCACCGGCCGCAGCACCGCGGTGGCAGAGATCACCGAGGGCACGCGGGCCGGCTACTGCGCCTGCGACATCCGCAACCCGCAGGGTTCGTGCTGCCTGGGTAACGCCAGGCAGCTGGTCGAGCTGCTGCTGCAGGAAGGAGGCCGGGGTGTCAAGTCTGACCGGCTGGCATGACTTTTACGTGATCATCGGCTCCGCTGCGGCCACGCTCACGGGATTGATGTTCGTGACGATTACCCTGTATGCGGGGGTGCGGATGCCGGTGTCGTCGGCGAGGGCGGGGCTCGAGTCATTCGCCACGCCCACGCTGGTTCACTTTGCCATAGTGCTGGTGCTCGCCGCGATTCTCAGCGCGCCCTGGCAGGCGCTTTGGCAGGCCGGGCTTATGCTCGGCCTTGCGGGTCTGGCGGGCATAGCACTGGTCATCATTGCGATACGTTGGGAGCGGCGCCAGACGGAATATCAGTCGAAGCCGGCAGACTGGCTTTGGTACAGGATCGTGCCGCTCGTCGCGTACGCTGCCCTCGTCGTCGCGGCGATCGTGCTGCCCGGCAGTCCGGCGCCGGCATTGTTCGCCATCGGCGCCGTCGCGGTCTTGCTCCTGCTGACCGGTATCCGCAACGCGTGGGACAGCGTGTCCTATCTTGCCATCGAGCGCTCACAGATGGCGGACGAGACGGAGAAGAAGAGCGAGGAGTGAGTGGCGCTTGAGGCCGGCGGCCCATGCGTCATCCGTCATCCGTCATCCGTCAAGCGTCACCCGTAGGAGTCACCGTTGGGGTCAAGCGTCATCCTGATCCGTTCGCATCGATGCCTACAACCAATCGCATGCTGACGCACCGCAGCACGCCCGTCGCAGCGCGGTGCTCGTAAGGACTGCCCCGTTTACCACCCAACCGCCATCAGCCCGCATCCATACGCGGCCAGACAATGCCTTTGCGTCTTTGCGTCTTTGCGTTGAAAGTGCCCCACGACCCGCCAACTCACATCTGCCGCGTCCCGCGAGGGGTCCCGTCGCGGGGGCACGGTGTTGTGCAGGGTGTGGGCACGGGTAAAGCAACTCGCTGTACCGAAGCTGCGCACCGTGACATGGGCGGCGAGTGCTTTACGGCTACGACGTGTATGGGACAGTAACATCTCCCGCGAGTGCTTTACGGCTACGTTGGTATTGTGGGACAGCAACATAGCCGGCGAGGGCTTTACGGCTACGATGGTGCGGGAGGGTTGCGGCGACGATCCACCCAAACTTACCTTAAATTATCCATTCTTCCCCTTAGCTAACCCTTGACATTCCGCGTCCTCTGAGTTATTATCCTATTACAATAGTACAATGAGTAATGAGAGAGATATGGAAAGACTGCCTGTCAGCGTAAACACAGAGGCCGCCGCACCGCTTAACAGCCAGCTCAAGGAGCAGGTCAAGTGGCTGGTGGCGCTGGGCGAGCTGCAGCCCGGCGACCGGCTGCCGACGGTGAGCGAGCTGGCCGACCGGCTGCGCATCAACCGCAACACCGTGGCGCAGGTATACGCCGAGCTGGGCCAGGAGGGCTACCTGACGGCGCGGCCGCGCCAGGGCACCTTTGTGGCGGAGAGCCCCACCGTGCGCGAGGCGGTGCAGAGCGCGGCGCTGGGCCGGCTGGTGGACGGCGCCCTGCGCGACGCGATGAAGCTGGGCTACACCCCCGGGCAGTTCGCCGACGCCGCCGCGGCCCGGGCGCAGATCCAGGCGGCGCTGGCGCACCGGCGGTCGGCGTTGTTCGTCGAGTGCAACCAGGTCGAGGTCGACGCCCACAGCCAGACGATCCGTGACGAGACCGGCATCACGATCACCGGGGTACACCTGGACGACGTGCGGCGGGACCCGGAAGCGTTCCGCCGGCAGGCGGAGTCGGTCGACCTGGTCATCACGACGTTGTTCCATCTCGAGGAGCTGCAGAATGTCCTGGGTCCCGACGCCGACGTGATCGGGCTGGGGGCCGGGCCGCAGATGCAGTTCCTGCGCTCGCTCGCCCAGCTCCCGCGCGGCACCACCGTCGCCATCTGCTGCCTGGACCGCGACAAGGCGACCAGCGTGCGCAGCGTGGTGGCGCAGGCCGGGGTGCAGCACCTGGAGATGCAGGCGATCGGGCTCGACGAGAAGGCAAAGTGGGACCGGGCGCTGGCCGAGACGGACTACATCTACGTATCGGCGCTGGCCTATCCCGAGGCGTGCAAGCTGGTGGATGATCCCGCCCGCCTGCGTATGTATCAGCTTCATCTGGACCGCGCCGGCATCGAGATGCTCAAGGTGCGGCTTGCCGAATGGCACGGGACAGAAGTAAGGGGTCCTGGGGAGGTTCGTATGTTGGAAAGTAGTCGCAATCTGCTCATTCGTTCGCCGGCGTCCGGGACTGGATGCTGCCGTCGCCCGTCATCACCCCAGACACCGGAGTAGCGACCGCCCTACACCTGCTGCGCGAGCACAACCTGCCTGCGCTGCCCGTAGTCGAGGGCGACCGGCTGCTGGGGATGGTCTACGAGAAGGATCTTCTGCGGCTTGCCCCGTCCGAGGCCACCATGCTCGACGCGTTCGAGCTGCACGCCGCCCTCGACCGCCTGACCGTGCGCCGGGTCGTGCGGCCCGTCGAGTCGCTGAGCGTGTACGCATCGCTGCAGGAAGCGCTGGCGTGGTCGGCCGCGCCGCCGCCGAAGCCGTGCCCGTGGTCGACGACTACCGCCTGCTCGGCCTGCTGACCTGGCCGGCGCTGATCAAGGCCGCCGGCGCCGAGCTCGCCGCCGCCTGAGCGCCCGCTCGCCGAAGCGAGGGCCGGTCTGCCGCAATGCGGCGGCCGGCCCTTTTTCTTGCTCTGCGCCGGGCACGGATCAGGCTGCTCGACCCGCCGCACGCGTCGACGAGCGGCGTCCGCAAGAGGATGACCCGCTCGCCGGCCCCTTCGTTCCCGCTCCACACGCTCCGGCAATGGTTCGCGGCCGACGCGGAGACCGCCCGGAGTCGCTTTACCTCACCATGCCGGCAGCGAGGCGCTGAACGTGTATCCGACGCGGGCGCCGTACAGGCGGTGCGTGTAGCCGCCGCCCCGGGCTTCCAGCCCACCGCATACGCTTGCACCGCGTTGTTCACCGGGTACGGAGTGATCTGCCGGATCACGGACTGGATGGTTGGCACATTCGGCGTGCTCCCTGCCAACATAATAGTGTAGAAGGCGCCGGTTGCCTGCTCATAACTCGACAGCTTTACAGTCGCCAAAGCCGGGGTATTGGAGACGAGATAGAAGGCAACGGAAACGATCTGGGCGCCATGCGGCAGGTGAACCGGCGCCGCGAAATAATCTAGGGGTCCCCCTGACTGGTAGATCGCCCCCTCGTGCGGGGCCGCCCACAGGTGCAACTGGAAGCCGTTGATCGGCTGGAAAGCGAAGGCTGGTATCGAGACGAAGGCCACGCCGGCGGGTTGGACCAGTGGGGCAGCCGGCGCGCCCGGGATCTCCGGGTTGGGCTGGAAAGCACCGGCGCCTGCTTCCGGCCCGCCCTGCGCACCGGCCCGGCCAACGCCGGCGACCGTCCCGGCGGCGGTGAGCATCAGACCCCGCAACAACTTCCGGCGAGGACTGCCCTTCTTTGGCGCTTCAGGGGCCGGCCGTTGCGGTCTCGCCGGGTCCATCACCTATCTGATCATCGTGTTCGTGCTCGGCCATGACGGAGACTCTCCCTTCTTGTGGAAGTGCGGAAGGAGGATGGTTCGGTGATTGTACTACAGCGAGTGCCGCCGCAGAACCACCCGCCGAAGGCGCCAACGCCCGCACCGGCGCCTTCGGCAGACACAGCGCTTCCGCATCGTCGTGTTCACACTGTGAGGGGGCGCATCGCACGCCCGGGGCGATTTGTAGGATAACATGCCGATGTTGTCCCGTGTGCGGGGCAGAGCGGGCTTGCTTGTTGCCCCAGCGCGTTCGCTAGCCCCAACACGGGACAACATCGGCATGTTATCCTACAAATCGCCCCCAAACGTCGGATGCACCCACTGTGAAGGGCGACCCACCAGGCAGCGCTGCCGGACCGCCGGTATTCGATTGTCACACATCGTCCGGCTCATGCGATCCCCTGGCTTTCACCCGAGCGTCGCCCCACCCCTCAACTCACGCAAACTGACGCAGAATCACCCAAACCCATTGCTTGTTTCGCAAATTTGTGCTATAATTAGCCATAAATTAAGTACCAAGAGAAGCGGCCGGCAGAGCCTGGCCGCCTCTCCGGAGCACTAGAAAGATCGTAATTATGTTCGACGAACGGGTACAGTCAGAGCAGAGGATCCGCACCCAGCCGTCCTTCCTGACGCCCGCACAGGCCGCCATGCTCCTTCAGGTGAAGGAGTCGACGGTCAAGGCGTGGGCGCGGAACGGCGAGCTGGCCGGCGCCATCAAGCTCGGCAAAGAATGGCGTATCGACCAGAAGACATTGCTGGAATACATATCGCAGAAGCAGCGGCGCCCGGCCGCTTTCAACCTCTATTATCGCGCGAGAAACTCACTCTCGTCATGCACGCCCTCGCCGGAAGTGAGAGCATCCAGCACCGGCTGGGCGCGGCCTGGGCCGACGCCAACGCCGGGCTGACGCTGGTCCGGTATCCCGGTGAATTCCAGAACACCGCCGATGATTTGCAGGGGCGGCTCGCATCCGCCAGGCAGGACAGCGGCGGCCGGGAGGGGGAACCGCTGGCAGCCCTGAGCGACGACGAGGCAGTCAAGCTGGCGCACGACCTCGTGTCGTTCTACGAGCGGATCATGGAGTATCAGTTGCCGAGGTGAGAGCGGAAAGACCTTCATCTGAGGCGCTGCAGGACGCAACAAAAAAGCCGGCCACCGGAATACTCGGTGGGCCGGCTTTCTTGTTGCCGAGATACGCACCCCCACTTGCGACGCCCTTTGTCGACGCGTCGCGGCTCTGCTATACTGTGGACACCGGTCGCTTCACGTCCGGCCCAGCGCCCTGCGCCGTCCGCCTTCGCACGCAATCCGGCATCGGTTCCCTCGTCTGAGAATCGCGGGGAACCGCGCAGTTCCCTTAGCAGCTGTATGTTGGGGCAAGCAAGGAGACATGCCCATGGATCGAGCGAACGTTATCGAGCTTCCCCCTTCCTCGAAGACGAAGATCCCAGCCCGCACCATGCGCCGCGGTCCCGGCCGCGGCGGGCGCGACAACCAGGTACGGCGCGTCGCACCGCGTGCTCGACATCATCCAGGAGATCGCGCGTGAGCCCGGCCGGTGGAACCGCCGGCGCCTGGCAGAGCAGTACGAGATCGGCGAGCGGATGATCACCAAGGACCTGGAGATGATCCGGGTCAAGCTGGGTCTCGAGCTGACCTGCGACCGCCAGGGCTACCGGTTTCTGCGCCTGCCCCGGCTGCCGCAGGCCGCGTACACCTTCGAGGAAGCGCTTGCGCTGCTGCTGGCGGCGGCGGGCCGCGCAGGCCATCCCCGGCGCCAACTCCGCCGACCTCGCCTCGGCTGTTTCCCGCCTCGAATCGCTTTTCCCATCCGAGTTTGCGCCCGTGTTGCGCGAGGCCGACCGCCTGCCGCAGCGCGCCGAGCGTGCGCACCGCCAGGAGATGTTGGCGTTGCTGCACCGCGCCTGGCTCGAGCGCCGGCAGATAAACATCGCCTATTGCACGGGATCACGCGCCGGCGAAACCAGCGAGCGCGTGGTCGAGCCGTACCACATCCTCCCGTACGGTCGTTCCTGGCAGATGATCGCCTTCGACCATCTGCGCTGCGAGATCCGGCAGTTCAAGGTGGATCGCGTGCAGAGCGCCGAGCTGCTCAAGCCGGGCTACCGGATCCCGCCCGACTTCGACGTCGAGCGCTACCTGGGCAGCGGATGGGGGATGATGCGCGGCATGGCCGGGGAGCCGGAGCGGGTGTCGCTGCTTTTCGAGCCCGAGGCCGGGCGCTGGGTGTCCGAGGAAAGCTGGCACCCCAGCCAGAAGTCAGAGACGCTGCCCGACGGCCGCGTCCGCATGGAGTTCCACTGCGGCATCACGCCGGAGATGGAAGGCTGGCTGCTCTACTACGGCGCGGGTGTGGGTGGAGGAGCCGGCGTGGCTGCGGGAGCGGGTGAGGGGGAACACGCGAGGGCAGCGGGAGCGATCGATGGCAACTGACCTGACGGCTATGCCGCCTACGCCCCCCAAGTACTACGCCCACTCCCGGCCCGATGTGCGCCGAATCAGAATGGCAACTCCTGAAGGACCACCTGACGGCAACGGGCGAGTTGGCAGCCGAACTGGGTCGTGCTGCTGGAATTTCGGAGCTGGCTCGCATTGCGGGAACTCTGCACGACATCGGCAAATACTCAGCGGAGTTTCAGGCTCGTCTGCGCGGCAGCAGCGCCCGACGTGTCGACCACGCCACTGCCGGGGCACGAGAGGTCATCAAACTGCTCCCTGATCCTCTCTACAAGAGACTGGGCCGAGCTGATTTCCTATTGCATTGCCGGACATCATAGCGGCCTGCCGGACTACGGCAGTAAGGCCGACGTGGAAACCGACGGCACATTGTTGGCCCGCAGGGACAAAAAGACGCTCAAGGATTTCAGCGCCTACAAGACCGAAATCACGCTTCCGCCCTGGCAGCCGCCGCGGCCGAGCATCAAGCCAGCCCGCTTCCGGTTCGGCGAGAAGGAGACGCCCTATATCGGATTTTCGGTCTCCTTCCTGACCCGGATGCTCTTCTCCACGTTGGTGGATGCCGACTGGCTGGAGACCGAGCGCTACATGGACGATGCCGAGAAACCGCGTGGGCAATACGCCAGCATTGACGCACTGGCCGAGCAATTCGATCGCTATTTGCAGCGTTTTGGAGACCCGCAGACCCCGATAAACCGCAAGCGCACAGAGATTCTGAATGCCTGTCGTGAGGGGGCAAGCGCTGCACCAGGCCTCTTCACGCTGACCGTTCCTACGGGAGGCGGGAAAACGCTGGCTTCGATGGCCTTTGCCCTCAATCATGCTCGCGCTCATGGCCTGGAGAGGATCATCTATGTCATCCCCTTCACCAGCATCATCGAGCAGAACGCGGCGGTCTTTCGGGAAGCGCTGGGCGAATTGGGGGCGGAGAATATCCTGGAGCATCACTCGAACTACGACTGGGAAGCGGAGGGCCAACCATCGGATGACGAAACCAATCAGGTGAAGGCGAAACTGAAGCTGGCGGCGGAGAACTGGGACATCCCCATCGTGGTGACAACCAACGTGCAGTTCTTTGAATCGTTGTTTGCCAGCAAGAAGTCGCAGGCGCGCAAGGTGCATAACATCGCCAAGAGCGTCCTCGTGTTCGATGAAGCCCAAATGCTGCCGCGCCATTACCTGAAACCCTGCCTGCTGGCCGTACAGGAGTTGGTGCAGAACTACGGCTGCAGTGCAGTCTTCTGCACGGCGACCCAGCCGTCCTTGCAGCGCTTCTTTTCGGCGCAGACCGCATTCACCGAGCTGGCCCCCAACCCGCAGGCTTTGTTCGACTTCTTCCGCCGGGTGCAGGTGACAGACCTCGGAACCGTGCCGGATGCCGAGCTGATCGAAAGACTACATGCGCAACGGCAAGCGTCTGTGCATCGTCAACACCCGGCGTCATGCCAAAGGACTCTACGACCTGCTGGACGAAGACGGCGCCTTCCATCTCTCGACGCTGATGTGCCCGGCGCACCGCAAGGCCACGCTGGACGAAATCCGGCGCCGGCTCAAGGCCGGCCAGACTTGCCGGGTGGTCTCTACGCAGGTGATGGAAGCGGGCATTGACGTGGACTTCCCGGTCGGGTTTCGGGCGCTGGCCGGGCTGGATTCCATCATCCAGGCCGCGGGCCGGGTCAATCGCGAGATGCGCAACCCGTCGGGCGAATATGTTCGTCTTCCGGCCGCAGACCGAGTTCATCAAGCGGACGCCGGAATTCATCAAGCAGACGGCGAGCGTGGCTGAAGCGGTCTTGCGTGACCATGCCGCCGATCCGACAACGACGAGCGCCATCGAGGAGTACTACACGCTGCTTTACATCCTTGCACGACGAGCGCGCCTTCGATGCGCAAGAGATCATTGGACACTTCGAGAAAGGCACGCGGGCAACCGGACTTCGATTTCAAGACCGCGGCGGAGAAGTTCAAGCTGATAGATCGAAAGCACAGTGACTGTCTTCATTCCGTATGACGATCGAGGCCAGGCGCAAGATCGAGGCGCTCAAATACGCCCTGTATCCGGCACGTATTCTGCGCCAACTGCAGCTCTACGCTGTCAACATCTACGAATACGAATTTCGAGAACCTGCAAACCAAAGGAGCGATACAGACCATCGCCGATACCTATCACGTCCTCGACCCGGAACAGATGCAGTCTCTACTACGACCCCGCGACGGGACTGGTCATCCCCGAACGATCCAGCGGAGACGCCATCTTCACCGATTAGCCTGCCACAAGGAGGTTTGCGCTATGGGATTCGGAATCACGATTCGGGTGCGAGGCGATTATGCCCTCTTCACCCGGCCCGAAATGAAGGTCGAGCGGGTCAGCTACGATGTCATCACGCCCTCGGCGGCGCGCGGCATCATCGAAGCGATCTACTGGAAACCCGCGATCCGATGGGTGATCGACAGGATTCGCGTGCTGAACGAAATCCAGTTCACCAACATCCGGCGCAACGAGGTCAGCGACAAGATTTCGACCGCGCGAAGCCGAGCGGCGCATGAACGGCGCCAACGAGCCGTTCTTCATGGACGCGACGGACAAGCGCCAGCAACGCGCGGCGATGGTCCTGCGAGACGTGGATTATGTGATCGACGCGCATTTCGAGCTGACCGACCGGGCCGGCCCCGAAGATACGTCGAGAAGCACTACAACATCGTCCTGCGCCGGCTGCGCAAGGGGCAGCACTACCATGCGCCTTGCCTGGGAACCCGCGAGTTTCCCGCCCAGGTGGAGCTTGTCGAGAACGGCGATCTGCCCGCCAGTCGTTTGACCGGCGCGCGGGATCTGGGTTGGATGCTCTACGACCTGGATTTCACCGACCCGGAGGACATTCAGCCGCAGTTTTTCAGGGCCGAACTGCGGGATGGCGTGCTCGACCTGCGCGGCGTCGAGTTGAAGGGGTGATGCCATGATCCTACAAGCGCTCAATCGCTACTACGACATCCTGCTCAAAGACCCCGATATCGAGATCGCCCCGTTCGGATACAGCACCGTCGGCGTGAGCTTCGCGCTCAATATCTCGGCTGAGGGCGAGTTGCTGGATGTGCTGCCGCTGTTCGCCCAGGAACAGCGCGGCAAGAAGACGGTGGAAGTGCCGCGGCCGATGGTGGTGCCGGCAGCCGTCAAGCGCTCAGTCAATGTCGCCGCGAACTTCCTGTGGGATAACGTCGACCTATGTGCTGGGCATCTCGGACCAGGACGACGCCAAGCCGAGGTACAGCCGGGAGCGGTTCGAGGCCTTTCGCAAGTTCAACAGCGATCTGCTTGGCCAGCGTCGACAGCCTCGCCGCGCGCGCGGTGTTGGCTTTCCTGACGACAGCATGACCCCTCCGCGCACGCGAGCATCCGGCCATCGCCAGCACCTGGATGCACTGCTGAAAGGCGGCAACCTCGTTTTTCTGGTCGGCGGCGCGTTCGCGCATGATGATCCCGCACATCCGGCAGGCGTGGGCCGATCACTTGGCCGGGCAGGGCGCGGAGCAAGATGCAATGCCTGGTCACGGGGAAGCTCGCGCCGCCGGCACGCCTCCATCCAAGTCTCAAGAGTGTGCGAGGTGCGCAGTCGAGCGGGGCAACGCTCGTCGGCTTCAACGCCGCAGCTTATGAATCCTACAATCGTTCTCAGGGCCAGAACGCCCCTGTCAGCGAAGACGCCGCATTCGCGTACACCACGACGCTGAACTACCTGCTCTCCGATGCCAACCCGAACAAGAAGCTCTATCTCGGCGACACCACGGTGGTCTACTGGGCCGAAAGCGACAACCGCGCCTATGAACCGGCCTTCGCCGCCATCATTGATCCCGCCTATATCGAAGAGGAGGAGACGGAACAGACCGGGCGCAAGAAAGCGGAGGCCGAGCTGCAGCTCAGCAGCAGAGAAAGTGAAGCGCGGCCAGGCGCTCGACCTGGACGCCATGATGGCCGATTTGGGCGACGAGAATCCACGGTTCTACATCCTGGGGCTGGCGCCCAACGCGGCGCGGGTGTCGGTGCGCTTCTTCATCACCGATCCGTTCAAGAAGATCGTCCGATCACATCATGGCGCATTACCGGGACCTGGCGATCGTCAAGGAATACGATGACCAGCCGGACTACCTTACCGTGAGCCGCATCCTGATGAGACCGTATCCAGGAAGTCCAGAGACAAGGACGCGTCCCCGCTGCTGGCCGGTGCGGTCTTCCGCGCCATCCTGACCGGCGCGCCCTACCCGGCCGCGTTGTACAACGCCATGATCACGCGCATCCGCGCGGACATGGATGACACAGTCCAAGGGGATTTCCAAGATCAACTATGTCCGCGCGGCGGTCATCAAGGCGTATCTGCTGCGCAAGTATCGTCATCAACCCGACCATCCACTCAAGGAGGTATTGACTGTGGCGCTCAACGAGCAATCCACCCAACCGGCTTATGTGTTGGGCCGCCTGTTCGCCGTGCTGGAGAAGGTCCAGCAGGAGGCGATCGGCAATGTCAACGCCAGCATCAAGGATCGGTACTTCACGTCGGCCTGCGCTGCGCCGGCCAGCGTCTTCCCGATCCTATTGCGGCTCTCGCAACATCACATCGCCAAGGCCGAATACGGCTATGCCAGCGACCGGCGCATCCAGGAGATCCTGGGCCTGTTGGATGTGGAGACCAACCCCATTCCGGCGCGGCTGACGCTGGATGAGCAGGGCGTGTTTGTCCTGGGCTATTACCACCAGCGCAAGGAGCTTTGGACGAGCCAAGCCCAAGAACAGCACTGAAGCAGCCGAGACGAAAACTAACTTCCATACCCATAAAGGAGATCCCATCATGTCCAGCCCGATCAACAACCGCTATGAATTCGTCCTGCTCTACGATGTCGAGAACGGCAATCCCAACGGCGACCCGGATGCGGGCAACATGCCGCGCATCGACCCCGAGACCGGCCACGGCATCGTCACCGATGTGTGCCTGAAGCGCAAGATCCGCAACTACGTGGAGCTCGTCTGCGGCGACGCGGCCGGCTACCGCATTCACATCAAGGAAGGCACGCCCCTCAATCAGAATCATGCCGAAGCCTACAAGGCTGTGGAGTCTGACACCTGGCCAGGCCGATGCGCAGCGGCGTCGACAAAGCCCGGCAGTGGATGTGCGCCAACTTCTTCGATGTGCGCACCTTCGGCGCGGTGATGAGCACGGGCGACAACTGCGGTCAGGTGCGCGGCCCGGTTCAGATCAACTTCTCCCGCAGCATCGATCCCATCGTCCAGCAAGAGGTGACCATCACCCGCCAGGCCGTCACGCGCGTGGAGGACATCGAGAAGGAGCGCACGATGGGCCGCAAGCACATCGTGCCCTACGGCCTCTACCGTGTGGAAGGCTACGTTTCCGCCAAACTCGCCAACGACCAGAACAAAGGCACGGGGTTCTCGGAAGATGACCTGGGCCTGCTCTGGGAGGCGCTGGTCAACATGTTCGAGCACGACCATTCGGCGGCGCGGGGCAAGATGGCGAGCCGCAAGCTGTTCGTGTTCAAGCACGCCAGCGATCTCGGCAACGCGCCGTCGCACCTGCTGTTCGAGCGGGTCACGGTGGAACGCAAGCCCGGCGTGACCGCGCCGCGCAGTTTCGCGGACTACGCCGTCACGGTGAACAAGGCCGACCTGCCCGAGGGAGTCGAACTCATCGAGAAGCTATGACCGCCGAATACCCGCCCGACGCCTGGCTGCCGCTGTCGGGCATCCAGCACTTCGTCTTCTGCCGCCGGCAGTGGGCGCTGATCCATGTGGAGCGCCAGTGGCAGGAGAACGCGCTCACCGCGGAGGGCCGGATTCTGCACCGCCGGGTGGATGATCCGTTCTTCACCGAGAAACGCAAGGATGTGATCATCGCCCGGTCGGTGCCGGTGTCCTCGCCGCATGCTGGGTCTGTCCGGCGTGTGCGATGTGGTGGAGTTCACCGCCGCGCCGGAAGGCGTGCAGTTGCCGGGGCGGTCGGGGCGCTATCTGCCCGCGCCGGTCGAGTACAAGCGGGGCAAGGCGAAACAAGATCATTGCGATGAGGTCCAGCTCTGCGCGCAAGCCATGTGTCTGGAGGAGATGCTGGCGGTCCCGATTCCGCTGGGCTATCTCTACTATGGCGAGACCCGCCGGCGGGTGGCGGTGGATCTCGGCGCTGACCTGCGCGACCTGGTGCGGAAGGCGGCCCAGGAGATGCATGCCTACTACGAGCGTGGGCACACGCCGCGCGTCAAGCCATCGAAGGGCTGCGGTTCCTGTTCGCTCGCCGATGTCTGCTTGCCGCAATTGCAGGGCAACACGACACCGGTTTCCAGCTATATCAGGCAACAGCTTGAAAGGGCATAGGCCGTGAAGAAGCTCGGCAACGTGCTCTATGTCACCACGCCTGAGGCCTATCTCTCCCTGGATGGCGAGAATGTGGTGGTCAAGAAGGACGACAAGACCTCCATGCGCCTGCCTCTGCATAACCTGGAGAGCATCGTCTGCTTCAACTATCCGGGCGTCAGCCCGGCTTTGATGGGGGCGTGCGCGGAACGGCACATCGGTCTCTGTTTTCTGAAGCCAAGTGGGCAGTTCCTGGCCCGGGTGACCGGCGGCGTGCACGGGAACATCTGGCTGCGCCGCCGGCAACATGAGCTTTCGCGTCAGGAAGCCGCCAGCGTGAGCATCGCCCGGTCGATCCTGCTGGGCAAGATCGCCAACAGCCGCAAGGTGATCGAGCGCGCCCTGCGCGACCACGCGCTGCTGGTGGATGTGCCGGCCCTGGAAGCGGCCTCCGCAATTCCTGAAAGCCTCCCTGGCGGATGTTCAGGCTGCTGACAGCCTCGAAACCCTGCGCGGCCTGGAAGGGAGCGCGGCCAAACAGTACTTCGGCGTCTTCGAGCAGATGATCTTGCAGCAGAAGGAGGACTTTCGTTTCAACGATCGCAACCGCCGCCCGCCGCTGGACAACATGAATGCGCTGCTGTCGTTCCTCTACACCCTGCTGACCCACGAGGTCGTCGCCGCGCTGGAAACCGTCGGCCTCGATCCACAGATGGGCTTCCTGCACACCGATCGGCCTGGGCGTCCCTCTCTGGCGCTTGACCTGATTGAGGAACTGCGGGCGCCGCTGGCAGATCGGCTGGCGCTCTCGCTGGTGAATCTCAAGCAGGTCAAGGGTTCGGGCTTCACGCAGAAAGAGAGCGGTGGGGTCCTGATGGACGACGCCACGCGCAAAGAGGTTCTGGTTGCCTGGCAGAAGCGCAAGACAGATGTCGGTCCTTCACCCGTATCTGAAGGAGCGCGTCCCCTACGGCCTGATCCCGCATGTCCAGGCCATGTTGCTGGCCCGCCACATGCGCGGTGATCTGGACGCGTATCCGCCGTACTTCTGGAACTAGAGGACGGCCAGCAGCATGATGATCTTGATCACCTACGACATCAACACCGAGACTCCCGCCGGCCAGAAACGTCTGCGCAAGGTTGCCAAGGCATGCCAGAACTACGGGCAGCGCGTCCAGAACTCCGTCTTCGAGTGCCTGCTCGACTCCGGCGCAGCTGGCGCAATTGAAACACCGCCTGACGGAGTTGATCGACGTCGAGAAGGACAGCCTGCGCTTCTACTATCTCGGAGATAAGTGGACCGGTCGGGTGGACCATGTGGGGGCGAAGGCCAGCCTTGACCTGACGGGGCCGCTGGTGGCTTGAGATCGCCAGGTTGCGAACCTGAAGCTGAACAGAAGAATCGGCAGAGGTTCGCAAGGAAAATGCACCTTAACAAGGGCCACTGCAGGCCAATATATGAGCGTGTTTTCGGTGGCTGCAATGGTTGACCTGTACCATATGTAGGTGTCTGGAATCAGCAACACACAATATATTGCGGTCGCCCCCTCCGTGGGGGCGTGGATTGAAACTCGATGCGACGGTCGCATGCTGCGCATAGCGACGGGTCGCCCCCTCCGTGGGGGCGTGGATTGAAACAGTGCCTGGTCAGTGCGCTAGCTCAGGTCGGCCAAGGGTCGCCCCCTCCGTGGGGGCGTGGATTGAAACACTGCATGCCAGCGACTGTCGTGCTGACGTGCTGCATCGTCGCCCCCTCCGTGGGGGCGTGGATTGAAACTGCATGGCGACACGCAGCTGACCTGTCACGGCGTCGCCCCCTCGTGGGGGCGTGGATTGAAACGTCAGCTATCGACGGCTCGCAGCAACGTCGTCGGTCGTCGCCCCCTCCGTGGGGGCGTGGATTGAAACTCTGGCGGATCGCCTGATCAGCCGGGCATGCAGCAGTCGCCCCCTGCGTGGGGGCGTGGATTGAAACATGCGCAGTGATGCACAGGTCGCCATGCCGATCAGCTGTCGCCCCCTGCGTGGGGGCGTGGATTGAAACAGCACTTGGCTACGCACGATGCACTGGCGGCATGTCAGGTCGCCCCCTGCGTGGGGGCGTGGATTGAAACATCTGCGCTGCATGCTGGCGTCTCGTGCAGTGCTAGGTCGCCCCCTGCGTGGGGGCGTGGATTGAAACCGTCAGTCTAGCCAGTGCACGGTGTCGCATACGGTCGCTCCCTGCGTGGGGGCGTGGATTGAAACACGTACGATGGTCGCGCAGACGCAATGACCTAGCGTCGCCCCCTGCGTGGGGGCGTGGATTGAAACGTGCATGCTCAGCCTTGTGACAGCGCAGGCTGGTCGCCCCCTGCGTGGGGGCGTGGATTGAAACATGCATGCCGGTGTAGCGTGACCAGACGGCCGTAGAGTCGCCCCCTGCGTGGGGGCGTGGATTGAAACTGTACGTACGCCATTGGCACGCTGACGTAACCATGGTCGCTCCCTGCGTGGGGGCGTGGATTGAAACAGTCAGCCGGCCGATGCTGATGCCAGCGCTGCCATGTCGCTCCCTGCGTGGGGGCGTGGATTGAAACTTCACTGACGGTTATGCACGCCGCCAGCGCCGTGCGCGTCGCTCCCTGCGTGGGGGCGTGGATTGAAACATCGACGCCTCGCAGTCACTGCGCAATGCCGTTACGTCGCTCCCTGCGTGGGGGCGTGGATTGAAACGCATTGTCTCGCGACATAGCCGGCAGCTGCGGTCGCTCCCTGCGTGGGGGCGTGGATTGAAACGTATACGGTCAGCATGGCGACGTCCTTGAGCCTGGTCGCTCCCTGCGTGGGAGCGTGGATTGAAACACGTGCCTGACGCTGGCCATGCGCATCGATCAGGTCGCTCCCCGCGTGGGAGCGTGGATTGAAACGCTGCGACGACGGCATGCCGCACGCTCGTCGAGGTCGCTCCCTGCGTGGGAGCGTGGATTGAAACTCAGCTAGCTCGATAACAATCTGCGTGACTGATACGTCGCTCCCTGCGTGGGAGCGTGGATTGAAACAGTCACTACGTTCAGTGCTACATGCTGGAGCAGAGTCGCTCCCCTGCGTGGGAGCGTGGATTGAAACAGCACTGATTGCGTGCCAGGCATCTGAGCCGAGGTCGCTCCCTGCGTGGGAGCGTGGATTGAAACCTGATCGCGTCAGACGTCCATCGACTGGCATTGCGTCGCTCCCTGCGTGGGAGCGTGGATTGAAACTATCGTGCTCTGACATGGCCTCGGCAGCTCGTGCAGTCGCTCCCTGCGTGGGGGCGTGGATTGAAACTCTCATGCTCGGCATGCACGTTGATCGGTCGGACCGTGTCGCTCCCTGCGTGGGAGCGTGGATTGAAACATCACGTCGTACGCCTACGCGCGCCGCCACGCATGTCGCTCCCTGCGTGGGAGCGTGGATTGAAACACTGACAGCGCCGACGCTTGTCAGGCCTAGCGCAGGTCGCTCCCCGCGTGGGAGCGTGGATTGAAACGTCGTATGCGTCGTGCATGGTACCGCATGCGGCATGGTCGCTCCCCGCGTGGGAGCGTGGATTGAAACTACGATGCAGTCGCGGCATCTTACCGAGCGTGCTAGTCGCTCCCTGCGTGGGAGCGTGGATTGAAACTCATTGCCAGCGGTGACGTCAGGCATGCCAGCACGGTCGCTCCCTGCGTGGGAGCGTGGATTGAAACATCGGCGCTGCACGATGGCAGCTCCAGCGTGTCGGTCGTCGCTCCCCTGCGTGGGAGCGTGGATTGAAACTGTACGCATTCGGCCGTACTGAGTCGCGATGATGCAGTCGCTCCCCGCGTGGGAGCGTGGATTGAAACGATTGCAATGAAGACGCAAGCGTCCGCGGCAATCGTCGCTCCCTGCGTGGGAGCGTGGATTGAAACGACTGATGCGTGTCTACAGCATCACAGGCTGCAGTCGCTCCCTGCGTGGGAGCGTGGATTGAAACGCTCGTGCCATGCGGCAATCGCAGTATCGCGTCAGGTCGCTCCCTGCGTGGGAGCGTGGATTGAAACACAGTACGCATGGCGCATCGCGATCACTGACATGAGTCGCTCCCTGCGTGGGAGCGTGGATTGAAACTTCGAGCACACCGGAATGGCATTGCGTGACGCGTCGCTCCCCGCGTGGGAGCGTGGATTGAAACACTGGTGCACGCGCACCTGGTGAGCGTCGCGGACAGTCGCTCCCTGCGTGGGAGCGTGGATTGAAACACTGTGCAGTCACGGCTGTACAACGTCGGCGAGCACGTCGCTCCCTGCGTGGGAGCGTGGATTGAAACACCTATCGCGTGCGTGTGGCGACGTCAAAGCGTCGCTCCCTGCGTGGGAGCGTGGATTGAAACACTTGTCCAACCGATCTTATCACAAGCCTAAAGTGTC
>CAWAOA010000007.1:440000-667293 GCA_963783655.1 uncultured Chloroflexia bacterium | reverse complement strand
TGACGGCACATATCTGTTGCGTCACACGCACACTTGTGCTAAACTCTTTGCAGGCGTCAACTGCGTTCGCTTATCCCAGCCACCGCCCGCCGCACTCTGGTGCTCTCTAGAGGCCTCGCCCTCAAGCGACTCAGGGGCCGATATCAAGAAGAACTCTAGCCGTAGGTATCTTCGCTTCAAGGTGCCGCCAATGCCGACCGGCACTGAAACCGTTGGTTCATAAAACAAGAGAATGCACCACTATGGACACTGAGCAACAAACGCCATCAACTGCGACCTCCTCTGCCGGCAGGCAGCATTCACGGCCCATCCCCAGTCCGCTTTCCACTGGTGGAGCCGGCGAACTTTTCGAACAGCATGTGGGCGCCTACTGGTTGGCCCACCTCCTTATCGGCGCCATTGTGCCGATCCTGGAAGGCTGCACCCTCGTGGAGGTCCACCTTCAGACCGAGCGCCTCGGCTGGCACACGGACGACTTCTTGGTGGTCGGTCAGAGTAGCACAGGGGAAACAAGGAGACTGGCGGTCCAGGCAAAGCGGACGTTCAGGGTCAGTTCCAGCGATGAACATTGCCAGAAAGCGATTCTCGATTTCTGGCGGGATTTCAGGGCCTCCGATCTGTTCGACCCGGAGACCGACCGTTTCGCAATCGTCACCTTGCGAGGCACTAACGCCTTGCTGGAGGACTTCTCAGCGCTGCTGGATGCCGCTCGCGTAGAACGGAGCGGAGATGAATTCCAGAGCCGCTTAGCGAAGTCGGGGTTGCTGAGCAAAGAAGCAATCCGGTACTGCGACGAGATCTGCCGGATCGTCGAGAGGGCAGAGACGCGCCGTGTCGACCGTGCCGAGATCTGGCCCTTCCTCCGCGTGATTCACATCCTTAGCCTTGATCTCGCCAGTTCTACGCGACAGCAGGAGGCGAATGTCAAGACGCTCCTCGCCTTCGCCGCTCACGAACAGAATGCGCACGCTGCAGCGGAGTCAACCTGGAACGCACTGCTGCTTGAGGCCGGTGTGGGCGCGCCGGAAGGGAAAAGCTACCGCCGGGACGATCTTCCGGACACGCTGCGACAGCGCCATGCCGCCGTGGGAGACGTCCAAAGCAATGTCCTCCAGGCTTTGCATGACCACTCACAGCTTATCCTTCAGGGCATTCGCAGCACTGTCGGGCTGAACCGCCTCCATCTTGCGCGGCGCTGCGCTCGTTGACCAGGTCCTCCGGCACTTAGAGACGAGCCAGATTGTGCTCATCTCGGGCCCAGCAGGAATTGGCAAGTCGAGCATCGCCAAGGATGTCATCGCTAACCTCGAGACGACCCACTTCGCGTTCAGCTTTCGCCGAAGAATTTGCGTACCCTCATCTGGACGCCATGTTGCAGAACAGCCAGATCCCCTCGTCTGCAGATCTTCTGGGAGCGGTCCTTGCGAGCCGCAGCCACAAAGTGCTACTTATTGAGAGCATGGAGCGCCTGCTGGAAAAGTCCACGCGAGATGCCTTCGCCGATCTACTTGAGCTGGCATCCCGTGATCGCACTTGGCGTCTAGTGCTTACGTGCCGCGACTATTCGACTGACCTTGTCAGGACCAGCTTCCTGGAATACGCGGGGGTGAATCACGCACTCGTGTCCATTCCACCCCTGGAGGATGGTGAGCTGGGGGAGGTGAGGCATGCTTACCCCTCACTGGCCCGTCCGTTAGCAAGTCCGGCCCTTTGCCCCTTGCTGCGTAACCCATACGTTCTCGGTCGCAGCTTGCAGATTGATTGGTCAGAAGAGCATTCCCTGCCGGAAGGCGAGCGCGAATTTCGGCAGCTTTTTTGGAGGCAGATCATTCGGGCCGAGCATGATGCTTCGCGTGGACTGCCTCAACGCCGGGAGGCCGCGTTCATCGCAGTTGCCCTTCGTAGGGCACAATCGCTAACTCTATATGCCTCGTGTCCTGATCTGGATCGCGACGCCGTAGATTCCTTGAGAAAGGACGGCCTGCTAGTTTCTTCCCCGGGCACCGACTCGCTCGTAGCTCCGGCCCACGATCTACTCGAAGACTGGGCGATATTGCAGTGGATATATCAGCAGTACCAGATCCAGGAACGCTCGTTGGCAGGACTATCGGATGCCCTTGGTACCTATCCCGCCATTCGAAGATCATACCGCAAGTGGATCAACGAGCTCGTGGACTTCGCTCCCGAGGACGGCGGACGAGTTACTGCGGGAGATCGCTCGTGGTCGTGGCCTTCCTGCTCACTTCTGTGACGACACCCTCGCTTCGGTCCTCCGCTCCTCCTCGGCCCCGGCCTTCTTGGAGGGGCACGAAAGAGAGCTTCTCGCAGATGAGGGCCGCCTGCTCCGGCACGTGATCGTATCCTGCGCGTGGCATGCCTAACCTCACCGAGTTGGGTGCACACCACAAACGACCGCGGGCCGCTCATCATGGTGCCTGATGGTCTGGCCTGGGGCCATGTCCTCCAAATTGTTCGCGGCGTGATAGAAGCATTCGCCGGTGAATGCGACCTACTGTTGGGGCTCATCGTTGATTGGGCGGTCAGCGTATCTTCGGACACGCCGTATCCGCTAGGAGCGGATTCCGCCAGGCCGCGATCGCCCACTGGCTCCTGCCAGACTTTAAGGGCCACAGATCAGCAGACCAGAAAGAGCGGACACTGAAGGTAATAGCTAAGATTCCGCTCGCCGACCCAGATCGCTTCGTGACTCTATTGCGGAGGCCTGGAAGTCAGCGAACTCCACGAATCGGGAGACGATTTTAGGCAGTTGATATTTGGTACCGTGGAAGGTATATTTAAGTCACGCGATCTGCCTGATACTTTCGTATCAGTAGCGCGGGCGTATCTGCTGCGCCCGGAACCGAATCAACACGACGAATGGTGGGTCGGCAGTACAATTGAGCTGGACAGTCTGTTTGGCGTTGGGCGCAACGCAACAGGGGGGTACTTCCCTCCAAGCGCCATCCAGAGACCGTTTCTGTCGCTTCTACGCTTCCACCCCCGCCAGGGCTTAGATCTACTCATTTCCACCTTCAATCACAGTGCGGATTGGTATGCCCACCCGAGGCCGGGCGCGAAGACTGTGGAGCCACCGGCTAGGCTCACACTCACGTTTGCTGACGGTGCATCTCGCGACCAGTGGTGCAACAGCCGTCTGTGGAACCTCTACCGGGGAGCTTCAGTCGGGCCAGACGTCCTGCAATCTCTGCTGATGGCGCTAGAGAGATGGCTATTGGAATACGGGACCGCATATCCTCGCAGCCTAGACTTGCTCCTTACCCACATTCTCAAGCGCACCGAGAATGCGGCAGTGACGGCAGTTGCAGCGAGTGTCGCAACGGCTTTTCCGCATCACTGCGGTGAGACAATCCTGGCCCTCTTGAGCTCGCCAGAATGCATCATGCTAGATCGTTACCGAATGGCAGCGAAAGACCACTTCCTGCGTGCCTGGACGTGCTGCCCCAATTCCGTCCTCAGGATACGATGCATCGTGAAGAGCGGAAGAGAGGCCGATGCTCTTGCGCACCGAGCACGAAAGTGTGCGAGAGCGCCGTCATGAGACTCCAGCTAGGCCCGCTCGCTCCTCGAATTCATCAGCTCCTCGACAAGCACCGCCTGGACCTTCCGCCAACTGCCAAGGAGCGGGACGAAAGGCACCGAATTTGGCGTCTCGCCCTTCATCGCATGGATCTGCGCCAGTACACCATGGCCCCAAGAGACCGTCAACAAGAAGACGTCTTCCACCGGAGATGCGCTACCTCAAAGCGGCCAACCGATCTATGTGCAACTTGAGCTTACAGACCCTGAACCAGACGTAAAAGCGATGACGGACCAGACCGACGCCCGACTCCTACGGGTAGCCGCGAGGATGAAGCTGCTAACTTGGGGTTTGAGTGTCTTCAGGAATGAGGACGTCAGCAGCCATGATCCGAACCTTGGCGCAAGTTGCTTGACGAAGTCCGATCCCCGAGTACTGAGAGGGAAGACGACCACGACGGCACGTTTTCTGGCGGACCCGGGGTCATCGCCAGTGTCTGCGTTCGGGATCATTGGCACGAGATGTCCGGCGGAACGGGACTGGTGCCTGCAAGCCGTCTGCCGAGAGGTGGAGCGCAGTGGGAATACCTGGAATGACCTCGCCCGCGTGCAGATCTTTCCTATGTCTCCTGATCGTCCTTGCGCCCACGTGCTTCCATGCCTGCTGGGAAGGGGTTGACAACCAATCAACAGCATCGAGTACGAGAGGCCATTGTCATCGCACTCACGCACCCAGTAGATGAAGTGCGAACCCACGCAGCTCAAGGCATAGGCGCATATTTGTGGTCTATTGACCGTAGCCTTGCGTTGACCTGTGTGAACTGCCTCGCAACTGAGGCTCAACTGCTGGCAACCAGTAGCGTTCGATTCCAACGCCGGTACCGCAATACAAGCCAAGAGGCTGAAATTGACGCTCACGCTGCGAACCGCGTACGCCGCGCGTTCATGCGGAAGGGGGCGATCAAGGGCGATGCGTACGTGAAGCTAGATGTGACGAACGGATATGGTGCGTACGCAAATGTGGGCATCCTTAGCATACTCGGTCACGTTCCCGCTGATCCTGTGGCCGTTGCTGCGTTCCATCGCGCTGCCCAGACGCTCGTCGGCTGGTGGATTGTCGATAGCGATTGGCGCTCGAAGCGCAAGCGATCGCAGGAGCGGGGCCACAACCTGGATCCGCACCTTTCCGAACTCATAGCTAGCTTCGTTCTTCGCACGTCAGAACACGAGGCCGCTGCGATCCTGACACCGATTGTCGACGCGTTGAATTTCCACACCCGCGAGGTTCACTGGTTTCTTCAAGCGCTGATCTCGGCTGAGGATCGTCAGCCAAATCCACGACACTGCTGGGCCGTCTGGAGTTTCTCGCTGAAAGGATCCGCAAGGTAGCCTGGATTGAGCGGATTGACAATGAACACGCCCAAGGTGTTGACGTGATCAATTCTATCTTCCTAGTGACTTATTGGAGGAAGGATGTCAGGCAGTGGCGCAGCTTGGTAGGCTACGAACAACACCTCGATGCGCTGTTTGACGATCTTCCGCCTTCCGCCACAGTCCTCGAGGCATATCTTCGCATGCTATACCATGTAGGCGAAAGATCGCTGCCCCAAGCATTCATTAGAGTTACGACGGCTCCAGCGAGGAAATTCGCGGCAAATGATGCGAGACGCCAACGCCGTCTTCCTTCTCGAGTCATTACTGCGGCGCTTTGTCTACGCAAGGCCCCGCGAGTTGAAGCGGCAGGTCGACCTGCGCAATTCGGTCCTCGACTTGTTGGACTTGTTGGTTGACATCGGCTCTTCGGCTGCGTTCCGCATCCGCGATGACTTTGTGACTCCGGTCTCGCCAAATTGAGGGCATCTGCATCTCGGAGCCGTTCGCCAAAGGTCTAGGCCTGCTGTCCCTCGCTACTCACTCATGCGGCAGGTCGAGAGGTCCGAGGCCGTTGTGCTACAAGCGGTGGCAGGTCTCGGGGCTTTTTCTTCCTTCCTAGCACGAGAATGTTGCCACAACGCGGAAATTCGCTGATTCGCGGCCGGCGGTCGCCGACGAAGACGGAACGATGCCATCCCGAGACCCATCGCATTATCAATCGCCGCAGCACGTCCTGCTCGGCCTGGGCACGGCCGTCTCACTGTTGGGCGATAGCACGCTCTACACGGTGCTGCCGAGGCCGGAGATTGCGGAGCAGGCGGGCGTGACGCTGGCCGCCGTGGGGGTGTTGCTCGGCGCCAACCGCGCCGTGCGGCTGCTGACCAACGGCGTAGCAGGACTGCTGTACGACCGGTATCCGCGCCGGGGCTTGCTGGTGGGAGCGCTGGGCATCGGCGCCCTGTCGACCGTCCTACTTGCCGTGGGTCGGGGCTTCCTGCCGCTGCTGATCGCCCGCTTGCTCTGGGGCGCTGCCTGGTCGGGGATCTGGGTGGGGAGCAACGCCGTGGTGCTCGACATGACCGGCCCCGGCAACCGAGGCCGGGTGATCGGGCAGTACCAGTTGTGGTACTTTCTGGGTGGGGGAGCGACGGCGCTGGCCGGGGGCCTCCTCACTGATGCCTTGGGCTACCACAACGGTCTGCTCGTCAGCGCCGGCGTGACAGCGGTGCTCGCGCTGTTGTGGCTGGTCTATCTGCCGCGTTCCGGGCCCTCGGGGGGACGCGTTCAGATCTCCATGCCCAGGGTTCCGGCGGACCCTATCCCGTGGCGGGCTGCATTGTCAGCGGCCATACCTTTGTTTGCCACCCGTTTTGTCTTCTCGGGGGCCATCTCGGCCACGACGATCCTATGGCTGGAACACCAAATTGGCGACCAGGTCATGAGAGGTTCTCTCGTCGTGCCGATAGCCACGTTGACCGGTGGGCTGGTGGCGCTCCGCGCTGCCGGCAGTGTCGTGGGCGCACCACTCGCCGGCCGCCTGTCTGATCGCAGGGGCGGACGCTGGCCGGTGCTGGCGTGGGTGATGGCGGTGAGCGCAGCCGGCGTCTGGGTGATGAGCAGCCCCAACCTGGCGCTCGCACTTCTCGGCTCACTGGTAGCCTGGGTGGCGGCCAGTGGCGCCCAGTCGTTGGTGGCTGCCATAGTGGGAGATAGCTGCCGGCCGGCACAGCGGGGACGGGTGCTTGGTGCCGTCTACAGTGGAGGCGACCTCGGGAGCGCGCTGGGTCCGCCGGTTGCACTGGCCCTGATCCTGGCGATTCCGGTCGGGACCCTTTACCAGCTCTGCAGCGGCCTGCTGCTGGTTGTTGCTCTGTACGCGATCCTCGAGGCCCGCGCGAACCGCACGGGCGTTGAGTCGGCGCCGCAAACCGAGCTTGACGGCCGAAACGGGTAGTGGACGACTGCGATTAGAGCTCTTGCGAACACGTCCCCGTCGAGTAGCGGAAGCTGTCCGGCACGATCGGCCGTTCAACGACAATAGAATTACGCAGTTGAAGGTCGTGCTCGGCTCACCGACCCATGCCAGGTGCACCAGGTCGTACGTGGCCGAGCAGCCCGTTACAGTAACGTTGAAATCCCACGACGGGTTGTTCCCGGTCCGGCACGGGTGGCGTAAGGGCCGCACAGCACGCCAAAGCACCGCACAACATGGCAAGGCGGAAGCAACAGCGCTATCTGCTTCCGCCTCGCCAAGAAGGCTCCGCATGATTGTCAGTTGCCGGCGGTCCCTGGATGGGTGCGCCCGCCGGCCGGTTGCACATGCTTTCTGCATGCCTCGCGCAGTCCACCGGGCGATACACACCGCGGGTATCAGACCGCGATCTCTACCTCTACCGCGCGTCGTACGCTTCCTGCAGCTTTGCCATATCAATCTTCTTCATCTGTAGAAAGGTCTGTGTCACCCTGCCGATCCTCGCCGGGTCATCGCCCGTGAGCATCGTCGTCCATGCCCGTGGGGACGATCTGCCACGAAACGCCGTACTTGTCTTTGAGCCAGCCGCACTGCTCCGCTTCGGGCACGGCCGAGAGCCTCTGCCAGTAGTAGTCGATTTCTTCCTGGCTGTTGCAGTTCACCATGAACGATATCGCTTCGTTGAAGGCGAAGCGATGGTCTTGAGCGCTGTCCATGGCGCCGAACTCCTGACCGAGAAGCGAAAAAGCAGCATACTTCAGCGTACCCTCCTTGTCCGGCTCCTCTCCCTTACCGTATCGCTGGATCATGCCGGCTTTCGAGTCCCGAAACACCGACGTCCAGAAGTTGACTGCCTCTTCCGCCTTGCCGCATACGCTGCCGACGAACATGATCACCGGGGTGATCTTCTGCTTTACGTCCGCTCCACCTGTATAGAAGATCTGCCAGGAGAGCCCGTAGCGGTCCTGCACCCACGCAAATCGCTCGCTGAATGGGTACTCCCCGAGCTGCATGAGCACTGTACCCCCTGTCGGAAAGCCTCGCCCAGAGCGCGTCGACCTCATCCTTCGTCTTGCAGGTGACGTGAAGCGATACCGACGGGTTGAACTTGAACAGCGGGCCGGCGCTGATCGCCTGGAACTCCCGGCCAAGAAGCTCAAAGGTCACCGTATCCACATCACCCGAAGGGGTGTCGTGAAGCGTCGTCATGCTCTTGATCTTCGAGTGCGGGAATAGCGAGACATAGAACGCGGCCGCCTGGGTGGCTTCCTTGTCGAACCATAGATGTGTGGTGATTCCCTGCATGAGCCTGCTGTCCTTTCTACCTCCTCTGCAACTTGAGCCTTCTGTTCAACTTGACCTCCCGGTAGCGCGGATCACTACCCCATCGGGGTCACCAGTTGGAAGTAGTTGCCATCCGGATCTGCCAGCGTGGCAATCCACCCACCGCCCATTTCATAAGGCTCTCTGATGACCGTGGCGCCCAGGGCTTTGATCCTCTCAAACTCCTCTTTGACTTGCGAAGTCTCGAAATTGAGCATGACGCGCCCTGGGTCTTTGGCGCGCCCACCCATTTCGGAATGGTCCAGGACCGAGAAATAGGCCGTCCCCGCCTGCCAGCCGAAGAAGCCGTTCTCTCATCGACCATTTCCGCCGGCTTGCCGAGCACCTTCCATAGAACGCCGCCAGGGCCTTCGTTTGTTTCGTTCCGATCATGATGGAGTTGAGATTCAGCATATGAGGAAATCCTTTCTCTGCCCGGTGCTGTCGAACAGACGGCTGCAGCCCACGCAACTGTGGGGCCCACTCGATACATCGCCGACAGGTCCGAGGCAGTGCAAACAGGGTATTATTCGCACACTTGTTCGGTTTAGGCCGTAAGAGGTGTTACACTCCGGAGCGCTGGTCTAGCTTTCTGGCGGGTGGTGGCAGCCAGATTGAGCACCAGGTGATCAGCGTCCGCCTCCGGTGTCGTATTTGATTCAGTAGAACTCTCAACAGAACCAGGAGGCCGTCATGCGTTACCTCAGCCGCGCCCTTGCGGCATTGTTACTGATCGTGTTGATCGCTGCCGCGACGGGCGCCGCGCCCTCTGCGATCGCGACGCATCTGGCAGCGCCGCAGGCACGCCACTCCATCATCTTCCCCTCGGGCGGCTTGAACTACAGCCCGGCCGATCTCACCGTCTTCGTGGGTGACGAAGTGGAGTGGTCGGGACCGTTTGCCTTTCACCCGCTCGTCAGCGAGGACGCCCTTTGGCCCGTCGTGAGTACCGGGGACAGCTTCAGATTCACATTCACTCTGCCCGGCGTCTATCGCTACTACTGCCAGGCCCACGGAGCGCCGGGAGGGGTGGGGATGAGCGGTGTGGTGCGGGTCCGCACGCCGGTGCGCACCTACGTTCCCCTCATCCAGAAGTAGCCCCGGTCGCTTCTTCGAGACCAAGACCACCGGCGTCAGCTCCTATCCCTTTTTCCAGGTCTAAACCTGTCCTAACAGGCGAAGAGGGCGGCAGCCATTGGCAATATAATGCTATACTAATGCGATAATTTCCGATGGAGCCGAACTATGGAACAGCAGTCACGCAGGCGCGTTGCGTTAATCACCGGAGCGTCGCGAGGGCTCGGGCTCGCGCTGGCGCGTGCCCTTGCCGGGAACGGCTGGTGGTTGGCCATCGACGCGGGGGGACAAGACGCGCTGGAAGCTGCCGGATCGGAGCTGGCGGCGCTTACCCGTGTCGTGGCGGTGGCCGGGCGACATCACCGACCCGGCACACCGGGTGCGCTGGCGGAGGCGGCGCGGGCGCTGGGCGGCCTGGACGCGATCGTCAACAACGCCGGCGTCCTCGGACCGAGCCCGCAGCCGGCGCTGCTCGACTACCCACTCGAGGAGCTGGAGCGGGTCTACCGCAACAACGTCGTCGCGCAGCTGGGGGTGATCCAGGCGCTGCGGGGCGAGCTGAAGCCCGGCGCGGCGATCATCAACGTGACCAGCGATGCGGGGGTCCAGCCCTACGAGGGCTGGGGCGGCTACGGTTCGAGCAAGGCGGCGCTGGAGCAGATGTCGGCCATCCTGGCGGCGGAGAATCCGGACTGGCGCGTCTACTGGGTCGATCCCGGCGACATGCGCACGCAGATGCACCAGGAGGCTTATCCGGGCGAGGATATCAGCGACCGGCCGCTGCCCGAAGAGAGCGTGCCCGGCCTGCTGGCGCTGCTCGAAGGCAGACTTCGCCAGCGGGCGCTACACGGCACGGGAGCTGGCCCAGGAGGGCGCGCGGTGACGCTGGCACACAGGCCTGGAGCCCCTCGATGACGCCGAGAGATGTGGACTTACCGTCGGCTGCGCGGCCGGGACCGACTTGTGGGCACTGGTCGAGAGCCCGGACGCGCGGGTGGCCGCGCGGTCGTCGGACAGAGGGCAGGAGGCGTGGAGGGCAGGCTCGATTTCGTGCTGCCGCCCGACCTGGAGGCGGGCGAGCCGGCCGAAGCGCGCGGCCTGGCGCGCGACCAGGTCAGGCTGATGGTGTCCGCCCGCGAGCGGGACCTGGTCGCGCACACGCAGTTCCGCAACCTGCCCTGCATCCTGGAACCCGGCGACCTGCTGGTCATCAACACCAGCGGCACGCTGAACGCGTCGTTGGCGGCGCGGACGCGGACGGGCAACGAGTTCGAGCTGCACCTCTCGACGCAACTGCCGGGCGGTCTGCTGGATGGTCGAGCTGCGCCGGCCCGGAGCACGCGGCATCTGAGCCGTATTACGGCGCGACGCCGGGCGAGTCGTTCACCCTGCCGGCCGGCGGCTCTGTCCTGCTGCACGCGCCGTACGTGGACGAGAGCGCGGCGGAGCCGGCGCCTCGCAGCAGCGCCTATGGCTGGCATCGCTCGATCTCCCGCTGCCGGTCGCCGATTACCTGGCCTGCTACGGTGCTCCGATCCGCTATGGGTACGTCAAGCGAGGAGTGGCCGAGCGCTTACTACCAGACCGTCTACGCCACTGAACCTGGCAGCGCCGAGATGCCGTCGGCCGGCAGGGCCTTCACCCACGAGCTGATCACCCGGCTGGTGGCGAGCGGCGTGCAGATCGCCCCGCTTCTGCTTCACACCGGGGTGGCCAGCCCCGAAGCCGGCGAGCCACCCTATGAAGAGTACTACCGCGTGCCCGCTCGAAACGGCGCAGGCGGCCAACGCCGCGCGTGAGCCGGGGCAAGCGCGTGTGTCGCGGTGGGGACGACGGTTGTCCGCGCGCTGGAGACCGTCACCGACCGCAACGGAACCACGCATCCGGGAGAGGGCTGGACGCGGCCTGATGACTCTCGCCCGACACCCGCCTGCGCTGCCGTCAACTCGCTCCTCACCGGCCTGCACGAGCCGCGCTCGACGCACCTGGCCATGCTGGCGGCGCTGGCCGGGTACGACACGCTGCGCACCGCCTACGAGGAAGCGCTACGGAGCGCTACCTGTGGCACGAGTTCGGGGACATGCATTTGATCTTGTAGCGTGTGCGCGAGGCGCCGGCGCGTCTGCGCGGCCATCCGCATTGAAGGTAGCCGCGCTGCTATGGGGCGTCCTTCGAGAACCTCAGGATGGCTGCGATAATTCTGAGCATTGATGCAAATGGGTCCGGCCAGGGGCACCGGTAATCGGTAGCAGCCAAGAATGGGGTGCCGGGACAGTGCCACTTGCATCCCCGGCAATCCCTAACAACTCCATCCTGAGGTTCTCGAAGGACCCCCGTTTTCCATCCAAATCACATCATTGGCGACCGCGCTGTATCCCGGGTAACGCGACCCGCGCCGCTTCCCAAAATCGCGTGGCATTGGGGCACGGGGCGGGTCACTCGCCCCCTACATCCGTCCTTACAACCTCCCATCGTCCCGCCCACGTCCACGCTCAACCAGAAGAAGCCTCTGCGTCTTTGCGCCTTTGCGTTGAAGATGTCGCGCATCCAGCCAACCCGCATTTGCCGCGTCCCGCGGGGATCGTGTCGGGGGAGCGCGGTATTGGGGGGTGTGGGCACGGGTAAAGCACTCGCTGTACCGATGCTTCGCCAAGTTACATGGCCGGCGAGTGCTTTACGGCTACGATGGTCTTGGAGCGGATACGTGGCCGGCGAGTGCTAAGCCCTGCAGCGCGTCGCAAGGGTTACGGCTACGATCCTATCGAGAGCACGGCACTACGGCCGGCGGGCGCTGCGCCCTAGCGGCGCAGCGCAAAGATTACGGCTGCCATCATCAATTCCCCGCGCACCGCGGTTTCCTCAGTAATTGACAAAATCACACCCTCAAAGTTATGATCTATATGTATGCACGCAGACAATACATAAGTAATGTCTGCGTGCATGTTCCGTGCGTAATCGCACGCTTCACAATACCGGTCGTCGCCCTCACCCTCGAAGGAGATTCTCTCGTGGCAAGAAGCTCGACATGGCGAACAATGTCGTTGGTTCTGTTGGTCGCGCTCGTCCTGGGTGGCTGCACCCCGGCCGCAACTCCGGCGCCTGCTCCCACCGTGGCTGCTCCCGTCGCAGCAGCGCCAACCACAGCTCCGGCCGCAGCAACCAAAGCTCCGGCTGCCGTTACTGCGCCACCCGCAGCGCCAACCACCGCACCCGCCGCAGCCACCAAGGCCCCGGCCGCCGCGACGACGGCGCCCGCTGCCCCTGCGGCCTCCCCCACCGTCGCTCCCACTCCCTGGGCAGTCAAGCCCGGCACCATCCGCCTGGCCACCACCACCAGCACCGCCGACACCGGCCTGCTGGACTGGCTGCTGCCGCAGTACACGAAGGCAACCGGCGTCAAGGTCGATGTGGTGGCGGTCGGCACCGGCCAGGCGATCGCCATGGGCCAGCAGGGCGACGCCGACGTGCTGCTCGTGCACGCACGCGGCCCAGGAAGATGCGTTTGTCAAGGCGGGCGATGCCAAAGAGCGCTTCGACGTCATGTACAATGACTTCGTGCTCGTCGGACCCACAGACGATCCGGCCAAAGTGGCCGGCGCAGCAGGCGCAGCCGCGGCCTTCAAGGCGATTGCCGATGCCAAGGCGACCTTCGTCAGCCGCGGCGACAAGTCGGGCACCAACACCAAGGAGCTGAGCATCTGGGCCTCGGCCAAGATCACGCCGACCAAGGAGATGACCTGGTACAATGCCATCGGCCAGGGCATGGGCGACACGCTGATCTTTGCCAACGAGAAGGGCGGATACACCCTGGCCGATCGCGGCACCTGGCTGGCCACGGAATCCAAGCTCAAGAACCTGAAGATCGTGTTGGGCGGCAACACCCTGGCCGAGAACAAGGACAAGACCCTGCTCAACCCCTATGGCATCATGGCGGTCAATCCCGACAAGCACCCCGGCGTGCAGTACGACCTGGCCATGAAGTTCGTGCAGTGGTTCAAGTCGGCCGACACCATGAAGCTGATCGGCGGCTTCGGCGTGGACAAGTACGGCCAGCCGCTGTTCTATCCGGATTCGGCCGAGTATCGGGCCGCAACGGGCAAGTGAGCCCGATCACAGGTACTCCCGGCGAGGCGTGAACGTTGAACGATCTCTGGCAGGGGTTGCTGGAGGCAGTCGAGGATGATCTCCTCCGGCAACCCCGAGCTGTGGGAAATCATCCTGCTCTCGCTGCGGGTCTCGGGCACTGCGCTGCTCCTCAGCACGGTCAGTCGGGGTGCCGGTCGGGGCGGCGCTGGGCCTGACCAGCTCGCGCTGGCACGGGCTGATCACCGCCGTGCTCTACACCGGCATGGGACTGCCGCCGGTCGTCGTTGGGCTGTTCGTCTACCTGTTGCTGTCGCGCAGCGGGCCGCTGGGCGTCGCTGGGCTGGCTCTTCAGTCCCAGTGCCATGATCACGGCCCAGACGGTCATCGCCGTTGCCGCTGACGACCGGGCTCACCATGTCCGCCGTGCGGGGGGTGGACCCGGCGCTGCGCCTGCAGGTCCGCTCGCTCGGGGCCACCCGCCTGCAAGAGGCCTGGTCGGTGCTCGTGGAGGCGCGCATCGGCGTGGTCGCGGCGATTGTCGCCGCATTTGGCGGCGTCATCTCCGAGGTCGGCGCCGTGATGCTGGTCGGCGGCAACATTGCCGGCAAGACCCGGGTGCTGACGACAGCGATCGTGCTCGAACACGCGCACCGGCGAATTTGCCCTGGCCATCGCCCTGGGCATCATCCTGCTGGCACTGGCATTCCTCGCCAACGTCGCTGCTGCTGCGCTTGCAGGGGAAGACGTCGTGAAGATTGGAGCCGAGTGGTCGCGTGATTCCGGTTACTGTGCCGATCATCGGCCAGTTCTCCAGCGCCTGGTCGCCGATTGCAGGCGAATCTAGATGATCTACGAAATCGAGAACCTGAAACAGATCTATGACGGCCGCACGGTGCTCGACATCGAGCACCTGAGCGTGGCCGAAGGGGAGATCCTGGCGCTGGTCGGACCGAGCGGGGCGGGCAAGTCGACGCTGCTGCGGCTGCTCAACTTCCTGGAAGCGCCCCGGCCGGCACGATGCGCTATGCCGGCCAGGTGGTGCCGTGGCCCGCCGCCGCTGGAGATGCGGCGCCAGGTGACGACGGTCTTTCAGCGCCCGTCCTGCAGCGCACCAGCGTGCGCAACAATGTGGCCTACGGACTGCGCCTGCGCGGCCTCAACGTCGACGGCCGGGTAGACCGGGCGCTGGCAGGGTGGGGCTCGCGAACCTGGCCCGCAACCGGCAGGCACGCTCTCGGGCGGCGAGATGCAGCGGGTGGCCCTGGCGCGGGCGCTGGTCGTCGAGCCACGCGTCCTGCTGCTCGACGAGCCCACCGCCAACCTCGATCCCTACAACGTCTCGCTGATCGAGAACCTGATCCGAGATCAGAACCGCGAGAATGGCATCACCGTCGTGCTGGTCACCCACAACGTCTTCCAGGCCAAACGTCTGGCCCACCGTACCGGCCTGATGCTCAATGGGTCGCTGGTGGAGTTGGCCGACACGGGCACCTTCTTCAGCGCGCCGGCTGACCCCCGCACCCGCGCTTTGTGCCGGCGAGATGGTGTACTGATGATCCAGGTCGATCCCTGGAGCGATGTGCCCGTCTACCAGCAGATTGTTGAGCAGGTCCGCCTGCAGGTGGCCACCGGCCACCTGACTCCCGGCGAGCGCCTCGAGCCTGTGCGCCAGCTTGGCTCAGCGCCTGGAGATCAATGCCAGCACAGTGGCCCGCGCCTACCAGGCTGCTCGAGCGCGAGGGGATCATCGAGACGAATCGCCGTGGCGGTAGCATGATCGCCCGCGCCAGGACGCCGCCGCGCTCCAATCTGTGCGGGATGCACGGCTGCGCTCAGTCCTGGAGCGGGCATTGGTCGAGGCCCTCGCCCAGGGCTACAGCCTGGACGAGGTGCAGGCCGCCTTCGCGCTTCAAATCGCTGCCTGGAGCGAGCGCCGCGAGCGGGACGCCGCCGCCAGGGGAGAGCGGGCGGAAGGTCCATCCGACAGACCGGCTGTCACGCTTCGCCGGCAGCCACGATCTGGCGTTGGAGGCGCTCTGGGGCCAGGCGCGCCGCTGCCCATCCCGGATCTGCGTTCAGCGTAGACTACGTGGGCAGTCTCGAAGGGCTGCTCGCATTACTGCAGGGCGAGACGGGCCTGGCCGGCGCGCACATTATCGATGAAGAGAGCGGCGAGTATAACCTGCCAATCTTACGCCGCCTTTTCATTGGCCAGCCTCTCTGCGTTGTCACGCTGGTCGAGCGCGAGCAGGGGCTGATTGTGCCGCCGGGCAATCCCCGGCAGTTGGAGCGCCTCTCGGACCTTACACAGCCGGACCTGCGCTTCGTGAATCGGCAGCCCGGCTCCGGGACCCGCACACTTTTGGATCACCTCCTGCGGCAGGAAGGACTACCGGCTGAGAATATCCAGGGCTTTGCATCGGCGGCGCCTACGCACCTGGCAGTCGCAGCCGCGGTCGTGGCCGGCCAGGCCGATGCAGGTCTGGGCATTCTGGCCGCAGCCAAAGCCTACGGGCTGAGTTTCGTGCCTCTGGCCCAGGAGCGCTACGACCTGATCCTGCACGCGGAAGACCGGCACCGGGCCCCGGTGGCCAGTCTGATTGACCTCATTCGCGCCCCCGCCTACCAGGCCGTGCTCGGGCAGATGGGCGGATATGATCTTACCCACAGCGGGGAAGAAACGTATCTCTAATCCTCACTAAAGGAGACGCCACGTGAGCCTCGTACGCGATCCCTCCGGACGCCTGCACATCCAGTCGCCCCTGATGGCCGAATCGCTGATGGACAAGCAGCTCCTGCGCAGCACCGAGACCCCGCAGGTCTTCCGCGCCATGCCCAACCTGAATGTGGTCAAGCTCGGCGGGCAGAGCATCATCGATCGCGGCCGGGCCGCCCTGCTCCCCATCCTCGACGAGCTGGTCGCCGCTCGCCGGGAGCACCAGCTGCTGATCCTCACCGGCGGGGGCACGCGCAGCCGCCACGTATACTCCATCGCCCTCGACCTGGGTATGCCCACGGGCGTGCTGGCCAAGCTCGGGGAGAGTATCAGCGAGCAGAACGCCCTGATGGTCTCGATGCTGCTGGCCCCGCACGGAGGAATCAAGGTTGGCCATGACGACATCGTCAAGCTGCCCTCGTACCTCGCGCTCGGCGCCATCCCGGTATGCACGGCATGCCGCCCTACGGGCTGTGGGAAGAGCCTGCCGAGAGCGGCCGCATCCCTCCCCATCGCACCGATGTCGGCGCCTTCCTGACTGCCGAGGTATCCGGTGCCAGACGCTGCGTGCTGGTAAAGGACGAACGGGGCTCTTCACCGCCGATCCCAAGAAGCAGCCCACGCCGAGTTCATCCCGGAGATCGAGGTCACGACTGCTCCGCAGCTCGATCTGGACGACCTCCCGGTCGAGCGGGCCATGTTGCACGCCCTGGCGCACTCCGACAACGTGCGCGAGGTTCTGATCGTCAACGGCCTGGAGCGTGGCAACGTGACCCGCGCCCTGGCAGGGCGAGAACGTGGGGACGCGCATCTACCGGGACTAGGGAAGAAAATAGGACTTATCGAGGTGAAATAGTGATTGTCATTGGGATCGACGATACGGACACGGCAGAAACGCGTGGAACCGGCGCGCTGGCGCGCTTCGTGGCCAAGGAGACTGGCCGCCGATTTCCAGGTTCTGGGCGTCATCAGGCACCAGCTCTTACGCGACCCGCGGGTGCCGTGCACCAGGAACAACAGCAGCAAGGCCGTCGTGTTAGCAGGTGATCTCGTGAACGGCTCCGCCGGAAACGGCTGGACCTCGCTCGCCGCGTGCGCGGCTCATGCTCAGCGACTTTCATCCCGGGCAGTGATCCCGGGCTGTGCGTGGCGGGGCATCGTGCCCTCGGAAGTGGTGCCAGTTCGGCCACCGCGTGCAGCGCGAGCTGGTCACCCAGGCAGAGGCCACGAGCACTGGCCGCCTCTCACGGATTGTACCTGGAGGGCCTGGGGGGTGACGAGATGGGCGTCATCGGGGCGCTGGCTGCCGTCGGCCTGACCGTAGGTGGCGAAGCCGGGCGCTATATCCAGCTTGGGTGCTGCCGAGAGCTGGTGGGCCTGTTGCCGGTGGAAGACCTTTTGGCGGCAGGGATCGACGCAGTGCAAACACGCGACGGCCAGCCGGTCAGCGAAGGACTGGTGCAGTGCGACAGGCTGCGTCCTGCGCGCCGGGGTGGCCGCGCTGTGGCCGTCGTCGAGCGTTCAAATGGACATTGGATGCCGGTCCGCCTCGACTGAAGATCAGCCCGGCGCTCCGCGCCGGGTAAGCTGCCGGCGCTCAACCAGTCTCAGTTAGCCCTGATCGGGCATAGCGCGCCTGCCGCGGCCGCCGCCCTGCCCTCTACCGTGTCCCCCGCCCTCCCCGGTCTCCGGGCCTTCTCGACCCTCGCGCCCCTGCTGGCCCATTCTGTGGTCTCCCGGAGCGAGGTAGACGATTTCCGCTCCGCTGGCCGACGCGATCTGTTCCAACTCCGCCCGGCGCAAATGCGGCACGAAAACCCGCACGTCCGTGTCTGATGCCGCAACAATCCTGAAGCGCGGTTGCCCCTCGCCCACGCCGATTTGGCTTCGCTCGCGAACGAATATCTTGCCCACGTTGCCCTCCTTGTCGGTTAGAGATCCTCAACCTACAGCCATTAGATATCAACTCAGTATGAGGAATTGTAACGCGGCTCGTCAATGGCAAATCTTTCTTCCCTATCTGCGCCCATCCCGCCCACGGGTTCGTGCAAGAGCGGCACGATGATGCTCAGGCTGGCCTACTGATCCACTGGCCGCAGCGTTGGCGCAGGAAGGAGCCCGAGTGCCCTCCCTTCAGGTGGAAACGCGTGGCCACGATCTCCACCACGGCGACGGGAAAAGCGCCGCTGGTGATAGCGTATCACCAGTCCTGACGTAATTACTTTCCGGCACATCATCTGTACTATACTACCCGCCGTCCCTGGACCGCTTCGCCGATAGCGCACTTGCGTGCCATTCGTCAGAGCGGGCATCGCCGCTTCAATTCACCGCCGGAGACAGACATAAGATCATGGAGACAGGTATTCGGTTTGACCGTTCCACGGAGGCTACGAGGGCGCATTTTGACCGGATGGCGGCCCTCTACGATCTGATGCAGATGTTCACGAAGCGAACTACCGTCGACAGCTTGCGAAGCCAGGCGTGGTCACGGGTGGCACCCGGCCGCATTTTGGAAGCGGGCGTTGGCGCCGGCAGGAACATCGAGCGCTACCCCGCTGGATCGCACGTGAGTGGAATCGACGTCAGCGAGGAGATGCTGAACGAGCGCGTCGGTGGGCGGTGGCCCTCGGGCGACACGTTGACCTGCGCCAGATGGATGTCCAGTGCCTCGACTATCCCGACAACACGTTCGACACCGCAGTAGCAACCTTCGTTTTTTGCTCGGTGCCCGATCCCATACGGGGTCTCCGCGAGCTGGGGCGGGTCGTGAGACCGGGAGGTAACATCTGGTTGCTCGAACGTGTGAAGGTTGACCATCCGTTCGGGGGAGCGGTACAGGATTTCATGAACCCGTTAGCCGTCTTCCTTACGGGTACGAACATCAACCGGCAAACGGTGCAGAGCGCGAGAGTGGCCGGCCTCCACGTGGTCTCGACCGAAGCTCTTCGGGGCGAAAACGTGAAGTTGATCCACGCAAGGCCAGGTGAAGCCGGGAAATAGCCGGTCCCTTGCTTTGAGAAATCGATGAGGAATTGTCGTTGGGGGCCAGGCAGTTGTGGCTCAGAGGCTGCCCACGGCCCCCATACAAACCAATAACACGGGTACAATCATTCCCCCGAGCCAGCCTTCGCTCCCCATGCCATCTGGGCGAATCGCGACACGAGGGGGCTCGGCACGCATCTGGCGCGCCTTCCGGCATCCCTCTCGGCCGGGTAGCTGCGACTGATCGGCGCAGCCCCACCCCGTCGTGCCTGACTGCCTCCACAACCCGCCGAGTTTGCGTGAACTCCGGCACGTATGCTACCCTCGGCGCGCGGTCGCCCCTTGGCCGTGCGGTGGATCCTCCCCCCGCAACCTCGCAAAGGAGAAAAATCTATGCTTGCTCGACATGCACGGCTGCGCCACACCGGCGCGCGCCTGCTCGTCCTGGCGCTGGTGACCATCCTGGTTACCCCGCTCCTGGCCTTGGGTGGGTCTTCCCAGGATGCGGCAGCAGCCTCCGAACTCCCGGTCTACACCGATGCACTGGAATCTGGTTGGAGCAACTGGTCGTGGAGCACTGCGACCAATTTCGCCAACTCTGGCCCCGTCTATAGTGGCAGCGCCGCTGCCGCAGTCACTTACACCGCCGCCTGGGGCGGTTTCTACCTCCACAGCGGCTCCCTGATCGCCGGCTCCAACTACGCCACGTTCCGGTTCTCAATTCATGGCGGGAACCAGGGAGGCCAGCGCCTTCTGGTAAAACTGGCCGATGCCAACGGTAATTTCGGCGCAGGTGTAGCTGTTACGGCTCCGGCAGGCGCCTGGACCCAGGTGTCTGTTCCGCTCGCAAGTCTTGGCAACATCCAACAAGTCAGCGGCATTATCTGGCAGGATGCGACCGGGGGCACCCAACCCACGTTCTACTTAGACAGCATCTCGTTCGTGTCCACCGGGGAGCCGTCGACCCAAACCACGCCCTCAGCGGCGGGTCCGGCCCTGAGCGTCAACGCCGGTGCCAACCGCCATGCGATTAGCCCCGATATCTACGGTATGAACTACCTGGACGAGGCCCTGGCTGCCGAACTGCGGCTGCCGGTGCGCCGTTGGGGTGGTAACGCCGCCACACGCTATAACTGGCAGAACGACACGGCCAACCGCGCGAGCGACTGGTATTTCCTGAACATGCCGGAAAACAACAGCAATCCGGGGGCGTTGCCGGACGGTTCAACTGCCGATGGTTTCGTGGAGCAGAATCAACGGACCGGTACCCGCTCGCTGCTCACCGTCCCCTTGATCGGATATACGCCCAAGGCTCGTACGGTCGCCTGTGGGTTCAGCGTGGCCAAATACGGCGCCCAGCAGCAGACGGACCCATACCATCCCGATTGTGGCAATGGCCTGCGGGCTGACGGGTCCAAGATCACCGGCAATGACCCTGCCGACACGAGCAATCCGATCGCACCCGGCTTCGTGCAGAGTTGGGTGAGCCACCTGGTCAGCCGTTATGGACCGGCGAGCCAGGGTGGCGTGCGGTTCTACAACCTCGATAATGAGCCGATGCTGTGGGACAGCACGCATCGCGACGTTCACCCCAATCCCACGAGCTATGACGAGATCCGTGATCGCACCTATAGCTACGGGTCGGCGATCAAGGCGGCCGATCCCACAGCGCAGACGCTGGGGCCCGTGACGTGGGGGTGGACGGCGTACTTCTACTCCGCACTGGATGTGGCGGCGGGCGGCAGTTATTGGCAGAATCCGCCAGACCGCAATGCGCACGGCGGAGTGCCGTTTACCGCCTGGTATCTGCAGCAAATGCGGGCATACGAGCAGCAGCACGGCCGGCGCATCCTCGACTATCTCGATCTGCACTATTATCCCCAGGCTGCCGGTGTCACTCTCTCGCCTGCCGGAGACGCAGCCACTCAGGCGCGGCGGCTCCGCTCTACCCGCTCGCTATGGGACCCGGCCTATGTCGACGAAAGCTGGATCAACGAGCCTGTCCGCCTGCTCCCGAGAATGCGCGACTGGGTAGCGCAGAACTACCCGGGCACCAAGCTGGCGGTCACCGAATACAATTGGGGAGCGTTGGACCACATCAACGGTGCGTTGGCCCAGGCAGACGTGCTTGGCATCTTCGGCCGCGAAGGGCTGGACCTCGCAACGCTTTGGGAACCGCCGGCGGCGACCGACCCCGGTGCGTACGCCTTCCGTGTGTATCGCAATTACGACGGCAACGGGTCTGCGTTTGGGGATCTCAGCGTTCAGGCGAGTTCAGCCGATCAGGATCGCCTGGCCGTCTACGCAGCGCTCCGCAACTCGGACGGTGCGATGACACTTGTGGTCGTAAACAAGACGGGCGGCAGCATCACCAGCAATCTGGCGCTTTCCGGATTTGGCGCCGCATCGAGCGCAAAAGTCTTCCGCTACAGTGCGGAGAACCTTGGCGCCATCGTGCGGACCGGAGACCAGGCCGTGAGCACCTCTGGCTTTACCGCCACCTACCCGGGCTCGTCGATCACCCTGCTCGTACTGCCGCCCTCTGGGGCGCCGGTTCCCACGCGGACGCCGTCCCCCTTTCAAAGTGGCCCTTCCGTTCATGTCGGCAACATGGAAGGAATAGGGGCCAGAGCTTCCGCCAAACAATGGAAGGCGACCGTCACGGTGCAGGTCCACGATAGCAATCACATTCCCGTCTCCGGCGCGGCAATTTCGGGCGTATGGAGCAACCTGTCTACAGGCAGCGCAACATGCACGACGGACGCGGCCGGGCAATGCTCGATCGCGCAGACGGGTCTGGTGCGGAGCCGGGTTTCCAGCGTAACCTTCAGCGTCTCGAGCATCACGCACGCTTCGCTGACGTACGATCCGGCGGCAAACCATGATCTCGATGGAGATAGCAACGGGACCAGCATCGCGATCGCCGGCCCCTGATCCGATCCCGTAAGCCGGCGAGGCGGCGCGAGCTCGCGCCGCCTCGCCATCAGAACACCGGCCGCCGTTCCGCCCGGCCTTCTCGGCAGCGCCGTATCGGAAGGGAGCGGGCCAGTGCAGCGGATTGCGCGCCGGAGCTCACTGTCTAGTTGCTGCTTTCTTCCGTGTAGGAATACTGTCTGGCACCTTCGCTTCGTGGCCAGTTCCAGGATGCGACCACATCCTGCGGGCGCCGGCCGGCTCCGCGGGCAGCCGAGGTCCTCAATATCAGCCGCAGGTCATTCCAGGGCGTGCGCGTGGCGGTATAGTAGGCGTCGGCTACGACGATGCTATCCAAATCTGCCTTTCCGGCGGACTCGACGTACCAAAGGCCGGTGAAGCCCGCGAGTCGCTCGTAGCACCGCCGCTGCCATTCCTCGGTCAGCCGGTCGGCTTCTGAAGGAGCGAGCGGCCGTACTCCCGCGAGCCGCAGATCACCTCTGAGTACGTTCCAAAGCGACGGGAGCCGTTCCATCTGCCAGCGTTCGAGCCAGCCACCCAGTGGCACAGGCCGTTCATCGCCTCGGCCGCGTGCGGAATCTGATAACCTGATAGCTCTCCCTCACGGCCGGGTCCCCCTCGTTATCCCGGCGCCATCTCACCCGCGGGCGCCGCTCCAGGATGCGCCCCGGGATCCCGGCGAACGGCGAGGTCAGCAGCAGCGCCAGGGCGATCAGGGCAATCATCGGAAACCAGATCAGAAGCAGCAGCAGCGCGCCCGCGATATCCGCGGCGCGAGCGAGTGCCCGGTCGATGGGTTCTGGCGAAGCTTCGTCGAGCAGAAAGGGATCGACGATGGGCAGGGTCTCGCCGCTTTTCGTGTCGACGAGACGGCCTCTCCCTGCCACCCGGCCGTCGATGTTGACCATCCGTCCGACGTAGGTGCCGCCCAGCACACTGCTGTCGCGGATCGTTGCGCCCTCGTCCACGATCACGTTGGCGCCAATCACGGCGCCCGGACCCAACTCCACGTCTCGCTCGATCTGGCAGCCATCCCCGACGTACACGGGCGGCGCCAGGCGCGCCGCCGGGTGGATGGCGGCGTATCGTCCGATCACGATGCCGCTGGCAATCTGTTTACCCTGCACCGCAGGGTAACGCAGCCTGCGTACGCCGGAGCTGTTCCCGAGGGCGTCCATCCCCGTCGCTCCCGCCAGCACGTCCAGTTGCGCCCGGTGGTAGGCGCCCACGGTATCGAGAGGATTCCAATACCCCTCCATCACATAAGCGTGCAGGGAGCCCGATTCGAGCACCGCAGGCAGAAGCGCCGAATAGCAGTCGACGGGCTGGCGCGGCGGGATCGAATCGAGAACGCCTGGCTCGAAGATGTATGCACCGGTCTCTGCCAGGACGCGAGTATCGGGCACCCCAGGCCGTGCGGAGAGGGAAGCAACGCGGCCGCCTTGTTCAATGAAAACAGGGCGCAAGGGGCTGGATGGGTGTGGATTGCTCACGACGACGGTGGCCAGACCGCCGTGAGAGCGGTGAAATGCCAGCGCGGCGTGCAGATCGACATCCAGGATCGCATCGCCTGGCAACACCACGAATGTGCTCCTCAGTCCGGACCCGGCCCACCTGATCGCCCCGGCCGAGCCCAGCGCTTCGCTCTGCAGCAGGTAACTCAGCCGCACGCCCCAACGTGCTCCCATGCCGAAGTAAGCCTCGACGCTCCCTGCCATGCGGTGAAGCGATACGCCAATATCCCGGCATCCGGCAGCGCGCAAGCAACTCAACCGGGTAGGCCATGACCGGACGGCTCAGGACGGGCAGCATCGGCGAAGGCGCCCGCTCGGTCAAAATGCTCGGTTTGTCGGTTTCCCCGGTGGCCAGGATAAGCGCTTGCACAAATCAACTCGCGGCCGAAGCCAGGTCAGGGTAGAGCGCGAAAACGCTTTCGAGCTTCGCGATCTTCACGACGCGCAACGCGTCGGGTGAAAGGCAGGCCAGACGCAACTCACCATTACTCTCCAGCGCCGCTCGGCTCAGCGCGATCAGGATCGCCAACCCGGCGCTTGCCAGAAATGTGGTTTCCGAGAAATCCACCACCAGGCGAGGGCACGCCCCGAGCAACGCCGAACACTGTTCGCGGAATTCTGGCGCGGTCAGGGCATCGAGGCGCCTGGGCGCTTTCACGGCCTGCCACCCGTCGGGGGCCAGGTCAACCGGTGGAGGCGCCCCGTGCTCGGGCGCGCCGGAATATTTGGCGGCGGCCATCGCCGACGGCAGATCGGCGAAAGATTCGAAAAATTTGTCCAGGCGGAGGACTTTGAGCACCTGCGCCACCTGCGGCTGCAGCCCGGCCAGACGCAACCATCCGCCTGCAGCCCGCACGCGCTCGGCCAGGGCCACGAGCATCCCGCAGCCGGAGCTGTCCATAAACGATACGCGGCTCAGATCGACGATGAGAAACGAGGTGTGGCTGAGTGCCTCGTCCGTCTGGGCCTGGAACGAATCCCTGGTCGCCAGAGTCAGGCGCGCCTCGACACTCACGATCGCGACATCATCGATCAGCACTGCGCCGGTGGTTGGCACGATGGTCGAGGTTTCTGCGATGGGCCGCCGGAGCGCCCATAACTGGCGGGCGAAGAAGTAGACGAAGCCGGCCAGATCGACCACATACCGGCGCCAGAGCCGGCGTGGCTCCTGCAAGAGCCGGTAGCTCCACTCAAGGCCGGATCGCTGCATCCAGTCGGGAGCGCGCCGCGTGACGCCGGCGATGAAATCCAGAGTCCCTCCCACACCGATCATCACCGGAACCCCGAGTTCGCGGGCGTGCATGGCAATCCACTTCTCCTGCTTGGGATTTCCGAAGGCCACGAGCAGAAGGTCCGGGCGCGCCAGCCGGATGTCGTCGAGAAGAGCCGGGTCGGTTTCCAGGACAGACCGGTACGGCGGGGAGACGGCGCCCACGATACGCAGCGCCGGATAGCGCTCCCGCATCGCTTCTGCCGCCCTCACCGCCACCCCGGGCCCCCCGCCCAGAAGGTAGAAACTGTATCCCTTCTCTGCCGCAATACCGGCCAGGGCAGGAATCAGGTCGGCGCCGGTCACGCGCCCTGGCAATGGCACACCCAAAAGCCTGGCGCCCCACACAAGCGGCATTCCGTCGGCGGTAGCCATATGCGCTTCTTGCAGGATCTGCCGGAGCTCCGGGTCGCCCTGGGCTTTGATCACGAAGTCGGCGTTCACCGTCACGATCTGATGGGTGGAGCCGTTCATCCGGCCCTGCCGGATGAATTCTTCGATACCCGCCAGAGCGGCCGGCATGTCGAGATCGTCGATCGGCGCCCCCATCACGACCAGCAGTTTTCGCATCGTCAATACGCTCCTCGTCCGAAGATCACGGTAGGGATGGTCTTGAGGAGTATCTTTACGTCTTCCCACAGACTCTGTTCGGTCACGTACTGCAGGTCCAGCTCGACCCAACGCTTGAAGGTGAGGTCGCTGCGCCCGGAGACCTGCTGCAGCCCGGTGATGCCGGGCAGCGCATCCAGCCGTCCCAACTGCTCGAATTCGTACTGCTCGACCTCGCTGGGCAGGGCGGGCCGCGGTCCCACGAGGCTCATCTCACCTTTCAGCACATTGACCAGTTGTGGCAGCTCGTCGATGCTGGTCTTGCGGATGATCCGGCCCACGCGCGTTATGCGTGGGATCGCGCCGGATCTTGAAGATCGGGCCGTCTGCCTCGTTCTGCTCGGCCAACTGCATTCTCAGATGCTCGGCGCTCGTATGCATCGAGCGGAACTTGTAGCAGCCGAACTGCCGGCTTCCCCTGCCCACGCGTGTTTGCCGGAAGAAGACAGGGCCGGGCGAGTCAAGCCTGATCGCCGCAGCCGTGATCAGGAATACGGGTGCCGTAACGATCAGCGCAATCAGGGCGAAGCAAAGGTCAAAGCCGCGTTTCACACCCGCCCACACCTTGACGCGAATCGCCCACGCGACCACCTTGAGATGCACTTGATACGCCGAGCGCTGCGTTCGAAAGCTCTGCCGGGCATACATTTCCAGCATCCGGTTCGCCTTGTCCTCGACCTGGAGATCTCGAGCACGGTCATTCATCCGCATGCTGCACCTCCCCGGCCGTCGCGCTGGTTTCGCGACCCGTGCGGATCCAGCCCGCACGATCCTGTCCCAGCAGCACACGCACGTAAAGCCAGCACTTCCATGCAACGAACGCCGGAGCGTAAAGCAGCGCTCGATAGACGCTGCGAGGGGCTCGGGCCAGCACAAGTCCGGACAGGGTATAAACGGTTTCCCCGGCCACGATAGCCGACGCAAGCGCGATCGTCCGCCGCCCGCGCGTCAGCACCGCCGCCGGCAGCAGCAGCAGGCTGGCGCCAACCAGCACGGCAAACGGGGGGATCAGCTGCTCGATGGCCGCATCCAGCAGCAGGAAACTGCGTCGCGTCACGCCGGCACGCAGCAGCTGCGGAACGTAGCGCTGCACCTGCTCGAGGCGTCCTCGCTCCCAGCGTACGTTCTGCGTCTGCGAGCCCTTCAGCGTGCCGGGCATCTCGGCGTAAACGACCGCCTCTGGCGCGAAGGTCACGCGTTCACCGGCCAGTATCAGCTGCATGTGGTATTCGATGTCCTCGGCCAACGACTCGGACCAGCGAAACCGGCGCGCCACATCTGCGGCGAAGACCATGCCGTTGCCCTTCAGTCCTGCAGATCCGCCCAGCGCCATGCGAGCGCTGGGGCGCAGGTAATGCACTGCGGCGAGTGCGGCGTACCGGATGCCCGTGCCCCATGAACGCCCCGGGTCCCGTACGGCGTAGTAGCACTGGATCACACGCTCGCCCCGGTCAAGCCGGGCCGCCATGGCGCTCAGGAAGTTCGGCGTCACGACCGAATCGGCGTCCAGCATTACGATGGCATCGTGAGGTTCGCCGGACGCCCAGAGCCGGTCGAGCAGCCAGCGCAGGGCATAGCCTTTGCCGCGCAACGCCGGTTCGTGGCGCTCGTGCACCTGCGCGCCTTCGTTCCTGGCGATCTCGGCAGTCCGGTCATCGCAGTTGTCGGCGACGACATGGACCGCGTACAGATCCCGGGGGTAGTCGAGCCGGAACAGGCTCTGCAGCGTGGACGGCAGCAAGGCCTCCTCGTTGTGCGCCGGCACGAGGATCAGGAAGCGAACGACGGGCCGGCCCGCAGCGGCGTAGGTGCGCGCGCCGTCACCGCGCCTCCGCCTGATCGCCTGGCCGGCTGCCGCACCGGTCAGAAGCAGCAGGTAGGCGACCGGCAGCGCCAGCACGCTCTCGCATACGAAGATGATCGATCGAAGGACTCGCAGCATCGTGCGCATCTCTCATTCCACCGGGATCGCTTCCCGGTGCTCGAGCATCAGCGGCAGCCCAAACAGCGGGTCCTCGGGCGGCTCGATTTGCAGAAGCCGTCGCATCCGGTCGACACGGGCCACGAAGCGGGTAACTTCGACGGAGCGGGCCGGCCGCATGTCCAACCTCTGCCCCTCATCGCCCGGTCGCGCCGGCCCCGGCACCAGCTCCAGAATGCGGCCGGCAAGGGCCAGGAGGGGCGTGCCCTTGCCACTACCGATGTTCACCGGCAGGCCCACGATGCCGGCACGCGCGGCGCGCACCAGGGCTTCGACGACAAGGTCGATCCAGACGAAGTCGATCACCTGCTGGCCGCCGTAGACCACGAGCGGCTCACCCGTTACGGGCGCTATCGAGCCAGAGCGGGATCACGCGGCCGAAATCGCGAGGACCGTAGACATTGGATAGGCGAAGAATCGCCGTTTCCAGGCCGAAGTCGCTGTGAAAGACGCGGCAGTATACCTCGCCGGCCACCTTGCTGGCGCCGTAGCTGTTCTTGCCCCCCAGTGGCGCATCTTCGTCCACGGGGATGTGTGCGGGCTCCCCGTACGCTTCGCGCGATGAAGTGAATATCACGCGCCGCGCCCCCACTTCTTGGGCCGCCTTGAGGACGTTGTAACGTGCCGACAACGTTCGTGGTGAACGAATAATCGACATCGGCTACGGCGCCCAAGACGTTGGACTGGGCAGCGAGATGGTAGACGAGCTCGGCGCCCTTCATCAGCTTCGTCATCCGCCCGGCGTCGCGTATGTCGGCCTGGTGGAAGGTGACTGCGCTTCGATCGATATGTCCCTGGATGTTGGCAAGCTTGCCGCGGTGCAGGTTGTCGACGACGACGATTTCACCGCAGCCATCCTGAACCAACCGGTCCACGAGGTGGCTGCCGATGAAGCCCGCGCCCCCGGTGATCACGATTTTCATCCGCCGTCTCCGTTGGAATGTCGGCCCGCCGCGCTTTCGCCCGCAGCCCGCACGTATCCGGCCAGCCGGTCAATGTACAGGTCGAGGCTCATCTCCCGCTCCACCAGCCGCCGCCCGGCCTGTCCCATGCGCTCAGCCTCTTCCGGCTGCGCAAGCAGGCGCTCGATCGCGCCGCACAGGGCGAAAGGATCGCCGGGGCGGACGTACAGGCCGGTGACTCCTTCGATCACAACATCCGTCTGGCCGGGCGTGCTTGAGCATATGACCGCGCGGCCCATAGACATGGCTTCGAGGATGGCAGTGACCCCGGCCTGGAAGTTCACGTCAAACAGTGGCATCACCAGGAACCGGCTATCCCTATAGAGGCGGCGCAGTTCGTATTGGCTGAAGCGCTTTACCGTCACGTTGCCCGGCAACTCCCGTCCGGCCGTTGTGTCCGGACGCTTCGACCACGGGCTGGCTGCAGCGATCACGACGTGCACAGGCAGGTCGCGCACCGCGGCCAGGAGGGTCGGGTAGTCGCGATACTCCAGCCCAACCGCACAAATCTGAACCCCGTCGCCATCCCCTGCCATGCGGTCCGTTGCCGGCCGGCGGCGACCTGGTCGGGTGCGAAGAAGCACGAATCGACCATGAAGGGCGTCAGGACGACCCGTTCCGGCGGCACGCGCAGCCGCTCCTGGATGAACCGGGCCTGCCAGGACGAGTACACGAGGAAGAGATCGATGTGGCTTTGCAGGCGAAACGCATCGAAGAACAGCAACTTCCTGCCGACGGACAGGATGTGGGCGATCATCAGGTGCCGCGGCTGCTGTCTGCCGCCGAAATACTTGAGCAGCCATGCAAGCGGGATGCCCACCTGCTCGCTGTCGGTGAAGATGACCTCGTAACGCCCGCGCCGGCGGAAACACTGCCCAGGCAAGCAGAACGCTCGGGGCGAGCAACCGCGCCGAGCAGACCACCCAACCGGCCCGCCAGCCGGCGCGCGCCCGGCGTGGTCGAGCAGGTCGGCGTCGAGCGCGCGTGCCAGCTCGAGATAATCGGCGCGCGGCCGCTCGCCCCGGCGCACCTGTTCGGGCCGTTTGGGATCCATCACCCCCGACACAGTCAGCAGGACCCGGGTCACGCTCGCTCCTCGTATTTCCTCTCGGCAGCGCCGGCAAGGGCGACCTGCTTGAGCACGTCGAGCAGCCGCGCCGTGTTGCGCTCGGCGTCGAAGTGGGCCGAGACGACCTCGAACGCCTGGGCGCCGAGCCGCAGGCGCAGCTCCTCATCTGAGACCAGGCGGCGCAGGGCGGCGGTCACCGCGGCCGTGTCTCCACGTTGGACCAGGAAGCCGGTTTCCCCCTCGCGCACGACCTCCGGTATGGCCGCAATGTCGGTGGCCACCGCCGGGAGGCCCGCTGCCCCGGCTTCGCTCAGGACCATGGGCAGACAGTCGCCGCTGGTGGGCAGGCAGAAGATGTCGCAGTCGTGGATAGAGCCGCTTGAGCCGGTCGCTGTTGGGGCCAACATCGTTGTAGACGAAGACACCGTGCTCCTGGGGCAGCGCGATCGCGCGTGACAAGATGCAGCTCCAGCGGCCCGTGCAGGGTCGGGGACCTCGCTTCCGCCGCCAGGCGCCGGAAGGCATCGAGCAGCACGAGTCCCCCCTTGCGCTCCAGGTTGCCGCCCACGAAGAGGATCTTGACCGGCCCGTCGTGAGCGGTACGCGGGACAGGGCGCCGCCACTCGCGCACGTTGACGCCCGGCGGGATCACGGTGATCTTGTCTGCGGGCACCTCGTAGTCGTCGATCAGCCCCCGCTTCGTCCAGTTCGCCCACGTCACGATGTGGCGGGCAGCGCGGAAGCAGTCGCGGTTCAGGCGCCACTTGTAATGCTCCAGCGCGCGCAGGACTCGTTGCATGGCCGTAAAATTCGCCGAGCTCGATCGTACTGGATCGGTGTTGCATCGAGCGAGACCACGCTGGGAATGCGCTTCAACCAGCGGGCAGCCAGCACGGCGGGCACCTGCGTGTGGAAGAACAGTGCGTCCAGCGAGGCACCGCCCGAAGGGGTGTGCCCGTTCCCGGCGCGTAGCCCGGCGCACCATCTCGCCGGCCAGACGCCCGGCCCGGAGGCCTGCTCGCAAGGTCCAGTTGCTGCGGTAGAGCGGGAGCCGCGCGGCCAGCCCGCGCGTCTCCCAGGGCACCAGACCCCAGTAGGGCTCGATCTCCGGGTCCTTTGGCACGTTTGCCATCAGATTCTGCGCGTGCGTGATGTGACCCAACGCCTGCTCGAGAATGAAGCCGATCCGGTACATCTGCTGCCTCCCGCTAGCCCTCCATCACAAGCAGTGTGATGGAATAGGGGGGCAGGGTGACGGTAGAATCGGTCGTCAGGGCCAGGCTCTGCCGGGTAATGCCCTGCGCATTATCTTGCCCGTACCGGAACAGCTCCGCCTTATCGCCCTTGATGCCATCCATCTGGAGGCTCACAGGGATCGAGCGGTCCGGCAGCTTGTTGATCAGCATCACCATGGTCTTGCCCGTGCGACTGTCGCGGCTGGCGTACACCGAGACCTGGTCGCGGTTGCTGCTGGTCGCCGGCAGCGCGCTGTCGCCGAAGCGGCTCCCCTGGTCGTCGTAGTTCGTGTACATTTTGAAGCCGAAGAACCCGGGGCTGTTCAGTTCAGGGAACCGCCAGTACGTCGCGGCGTAGACCGCCTCCTGTCCGTAGATCCCCAGTACGTCGGCGATGGCCAGAGCGCCGTTCATGGTCTTGTCGGCGCCGAAGTTCCATTCGCTGATGAACAGTTTCGTGCCCGGGTAGTTCTCGGCGATCACCTGCTTCATGCGCGGGACCAGGTTCACAGGTTCCTTGATCCACGACGGGTCCACGTAGGTCTTGTCCCACAAGGCGCGGGTGCCCTGCAGGCGCGCCTGGGCCGTGGCCGCGTCGGCGTTGTCGTTGTAAAGGCCCTCGGGGTAGTAGTGGATGTCCAGGGCATCGAGCGTGCGAACCCTGGCCTTCTCGTCATGCTGCCTTACCTGCTCCAGAAACCAGGGCAGGAAGTCGCGCTTGTCGTGCTTCGCCTTGTCGGCTTCTCCGGCAGCGGAGTTCCAGTAGAAATACCAGCAGCACGACACCGGCCCCAGCAGTTCAGCCTGCGGTGCGGCTGCGCGCACGGCGCTCGCATACTCCAGATACTTGCTCAGGATCTCATCGTACGTGGTGCATTTGGGGTGCACGTCGTAGTGCGTGTAGCCCCAAAGATCGGGCTCATTGTCGAAAGCAAAGAACCTGACAGGCAGTTTCTTCTCGTCGACCATGTTCTTGACCCACTGCACTACCCAGTTCACGTCGGTGGGCACGTTCGCGCGATTCGGGTCGGCCACCGGCCCCGGTTTGGCGCACGTGGCCTGCGGATTCTGGCACTTGCCGTCGGGGCCGGTGAACGAACAGGTTTCGGTGTCCGTGTTCTTCGCTACCCAACCCAGCATCGGCAGGGTCATGCGCACCTCGGCGCCAACGCCTGGGCGTCGGCGATAAAGTCATCGCTCGCCGACTTGCCTTTGTAGCCGTAGTCGCCGTTGCGATACTCCCAATCGCTGGCCGCGTTCCAGGCATTGCCCAACTTCCAGTTGTAGCGCGAGCTCGGGTTGCCACCCCAGTTCTCGATCGTGGGCCGGAGAGACTTGCAGATACTCGGGCGTGCCCCCCGCAATGCCGTAGATCAAAGGGCTGATCGGGTGCGACGGGATGCGCGGCGTCGACCTTCACGACGAACGCCTTCGCCGTAAAGGCCAGGCGGGCGGGCGTGGCCTGTACGTGGGGCTGGAGCGCCAAAATCCGCCATGCGTTGGATCTCGACGGTGTACTGGACGTCGGGCTTCAAGCGGCTCGGGAAAGGTCACGACCGCGCTCATCGTATCCGGCTGTACTTGACAGACGACGGCGCCCGCGGGCGAGCATACGCAGCATGCTCCGTGCTGGTGATCCGGTAGTTGTCTGGATTCTCGGCGGCGACCGAGTCCACGTCCTCGCTAAAGTGGACCCGCAGCGAGTTCAGATCGATGACAGAGGCTGCGACGGGCATCGGGCTCAGTGTCATCGGGAATGGCGAGCAGTTCCAGGCCGGCGAGCTGGATCGCCTGTCCGGCCATCCCCTCTGCCCTCAAATAGAGACCGGTCAGGTAACGGCCGCGGGGTGCAGACGGCGATTTGCGGAACCAGATCTGGAGCTCGGTCCAGGCGCCGGCAGGCAGAGTCCCTCCGGCCGGCAGCAGCTTTACCTCTCCGGCTGACCTGGGGTCCCCCGGCGGGATCGGCTGGTCCTCCTGCTGTCCAGTAGGCGCGCCAGTCGCTGCTCAATACAGCCACAGACAGCTGATCGGCCGCCAGATCGCGAGGGCCCGGGTTGATCCAGACCCGCGCTCCCAGGTAGTTGGCGGCAAGGTAGCGCCGCGGGCTGTCCTGTTTGACTGCGAAGAATAGCCCGCTGCTATCCTGCGCAAAGGCCGCGGTCCAAACGCTCGCGCCCGGTGGGCGCATCCAGCCGGGGCACGATCCAGGGCTCGGCCGCGAACTGCGCATTCCAGCTGGACCGTGTGTCCCAACCGGCAGCGAGCTCCGATCCGAGAATCGGGACGTTGAGCAGTGCCACGCGGCCATTCGCCGCGGGAACGACCCCCGGTCCGGGGCCGGCCTGAGCGGTTCGGAGCGGTTGCGTGCGGCACTGAGCGCCGGGGCGGAAACCGCCGTCGCGGACGCGAGAGCCGGCTGCCGGGCGTGTTGAAGAGATTTCGGCAGCACTCGTGGCCGCCGCGCCGGTCTCCTTCGCCGGGGAGGTCGGGCTGCAACCCCTCCGGCGGCCTATCCGGAATCGGCTGGCAGCTCGCGAGGAGCAGCGCCGCAGACAAGGCGAGCGCGCGGATCAGCCACAACCCGCCTCGGTGCAGGTCTGTCCGGCTTTCGAATGCGATTCGGGCAATTGGCCGGTGGCCGCAAGATCGCTCTCCCTTCATCCCGTCATCAGCAGGTGGACACGATCGATGTGGAACTCTCGTTTGAAGCCTCGATCGTTCATGATGTAGATCCCCGTAACGTTCTTGTATTCGGGCTCGTAAGGTAGCTTGTCGAGCCAAACGACGACCTCCACCCACGTATTGGGCGGTATTGGACGGTTGATTCCGAGGTAATACAGCCGGCTTTCAGAGAAGAAATGCCTGTCGTCGATCTTGACAGACTGGTCGTCGGCCACCCAGTAAGAGTAGTCGTTGCTTCCCACCACCGTAACCGACAGATTGCCCGGGTCGAGGGCCTCGCTGCCGCTGTTGATCCACATGCTCACCCCGAATACCCGGTCCAGGCCGTAGCTCTGTTTTGCGTCCTGGCGCACGGTGAAGAACAGCCGCCCGAGGTCCTGGTCGGGCACGACGGAGAGCCCAACCGTGCCGCTGTACGCATGCAGCGTGTCAGTCAGGAAGTAGGTCATGCCTTCGGCTATGCTCGGTGCTCCAATCGGGATTCAGCGTTTCGTCATAGATCGCGAGTTCAATCGCCTGGCTGCCCGGCCCGCCAGTGCCGGCGGGCGTCCGGCCGGGCGTGGGCGCCGGCGACGGAGCCTGGCTCGTGCCCTCGGGTGTGGGTGACGCCGTCGGGCACAGCCACCGCCGTGGACTGCGCAGTCTGGCCGGCCGCGGCGGGGGCAGCAGCGGTCGCCTGTGCCTCGGGTGATGCGGGCGCGAGCTTCGGCAGGAATATCGGCGCAACCGTCGGCGCCGGGCCACTTATTTGCTGCGCCGCGGCCGGGAGCAGGACAGAGCAACCCGTCGCAACGACGGTCACCACGGACAGCGCGAGACTGCAGGAGCGAACGTGGCTGGCAGCTTTCTCATGCCAGCGCCACCCGTCCATCCGTGTGGGCCGGAACCCCAATCGCTGTGGCGCCTGGAGGCACGTCACGGATGACGACGGCGTTGGCGCCGATGGAGGCGTTGTCACCGACCCGGATGCCGCCGAGAACTCGCGCGCCGGCGCCGATAAACACGTTGTCCCCGATCACCGGAAACTCCCATGTATTTCGCATGCCGATGGTAGTGCTGGCGATCACGCTGCAATTGCGTCCCATGCTCGCCGGCGCAATCACACAGCCGACAGGGTGTGCAATGTAGAGCCCGCCGCCGATGTCCGCACCCACAAGGATTTCCAGCCCATAATGGCGCATGATGTGGCGCTGCACCGCCCCGGTCAGCCCGGGAATGTGCTTGTGCTTGCACCAGGTACCGAACCGGAACCAGAGCATCGCCCGCAAGGCCCGGTGGCGGTACAGCAGCTTCAGCGTCGTGCCGAGAGTCACGACGAGGGATCGGCCACCTGCCCGGGCACGATCCAGCGCTGCACGTCCTGCTTGAACAGATCGATCATCGTTCTCATCTTGCTTGCCACCCGACCGGCGGGTGTTCCTCGAGAACTCCTGGAACCGGCGCCTGCGATGCGCCGGCCAAACCTGACATGAAGATGTCGCGCCCCCCAGTTCGTCGGCCATGCCCTGGTAGTACCTGAGGTTGAAGATGCCGCTGTAGGCATGGCGGGGCACGGCCTCGCGGCCCAGACGGTCGCCGGCGCGCGCCGCAAGCGCGAGGGCCGCCATCGCCGTACGGCTCAGCCGGGGCCGGTCGAGACACAGGCGGGTCAGGACACGAATCAGTGGATGCCGCTGATACCGGTACTCGTACGCAACACGGGGCAAGAGCCAGGCCTGGCCCAGGTCACGGCTGAATACGACGTCGCTGCGCCCATACGAGTAGGCTGCGTCCTGCCACGAGCGATAAGCTCCGGTCTGCATGGTGATACCCAACGGCCTGCGGATTGAAGACGAACGAAACGCCACGCGCCGCCAGCCGGTACGCCAGCTCCACGTCTTCCGCCCGCCGGAAGCGCGGATCGAACCCGCCCGCTTCGCGGACCTCGTTCAACCGCAGCGAGGTGTTCCCGGTGTAGAACTGGCGCGCTGTGGGCTGCCAGCGCCCCGCACACCATATCCTCGTACTGCTTCAGCCAGCATCGTCTGTTCCCAGCGCACCCACGGCGCCAGGCGCACCTCGGGCGGTGTAAGCATCGGCCCCAACACGGAGATGCGCGCGCCTATCGTCTCGTGGGTGCGCACGTGCTCGGTGATCAGTCCCGGCGCCGGCACGACGTCGTCGTCGAGGAACAGGGCAATCTCGCCGCGCGCTCGCGACACACCCTCGTTGCGCGCCGTGGCAACGCCCCGGTTTTCGCCGATGACGGCTACCAGATCCAGCGGAGTGCGTGCGGCGACGCAGATACTCGCCTGTCCCGTCGCTGCAACCGTCGGCTACGACGACGACTTCGAAATCGGATCGCGGGAAGTCCTGGGTCTCCAGCGCTGCCAGGACCCTCTTCAGTCGCTGAATCCGGTTGTACGTCGGGATGATCACGCTGACGCTACGCATGCACCTTCTCCATGGCTGCGGCGCCTGAACATATCCGGGATCGGGCTGACCGGGCCGCCACTCCACATCCACTCATGCGGCATCCGGTGAACCATCGCCCTGATCGGCGAGCTCGCGAAGCACACGAGCGGGCACCCCGCCCACCAGGGTATTGGGCGGCACATCGCGGGTGACCACCGCTCCGGCCGCAATCACCGCCCCCTCCCCGACAGTCACCCCGGGGAGAACCGTGCAGCGGGCGCCCAGCCAGGCTCCTCGCCCGATTCTGACCGGCGCCATCGAGAGCGTTCCCGCTCGATGATCCGAACCGCCGAAGCGATGGCCGGCGGTGAGGAGCAGCACCTCGTGCCCGATTGTGACGTGGTCGCCGATCTCGATCCGCTCGCTCAGATCAAGACGCAGGCCAACGTTTACCCAGCAGTGACTCCCCACGCGCAATCGCCGGCGCAATTCACCGTCGCCGGCGATTGCGGGCATGCCGGCGAAGATTGTGCCGTGGCCGATCTGGAAGCCGGCCAGCCGCAGAGCCGCGGCCCGAAGCCGCGATCCCACGTACGGGGGCAGCGGCGCCACGGCAATCCGCGCCAGCAGCAGGCCCGGCCTGAGACCCGCAGGTCTCCTCGCGGACCAGCCGCAGCACCCGGTCGATGCCGGCGACTCCATCGCATGCCCTTATCCAGCGATGCCGGGTACTTCACTCAACCACCTTTCGGCGTCGGCTTTTGGCACCAGGCAACCCGTCGCCTCGTCGATCGTGTAACCGGCCATCACCTCCGCATAGGCACTCAGGAAGTGCTGCAGCCGGTACAACGCCGCTGGCATCCGGCCTGGGCGAAGGATATCCCGCCAGAATAGCCGGCGGGTGGCGGCGACCCATACCTGCCCCGCGGGTCGCCGAGCAGGGTCAACTTTCCGGCCAGCCCGCCGTTGCCGCGTGCGTAGTTGCGGCTAGAGCGCATCACCGCGGGCAGCCCGACTCGCCGGCCATATGTGTGGCGCACTACGGCTCGCGGGGTCGACACCATGCGGACGCCCTTCATCTCCAGGCGGAGCTTGTAGTCCGTATCCTCGGCCGCGGGGAACGGCGTCCCGGGCCCGAGCCATTCGTCGAACTGTCCCACCTGTGCTGCGACGTCGCGTTCGCATGGCAACGCTGCACCCGATCCAGTCCCAACCCGCCGGCGCCCGGCCACGCGCTCGATATCGGGTCGTAAAGCGTCTCGGCCGGGATCAGCACCGGGCACGTGCTGAGGGCCAGTCGCGGCTTTGGCGGACAGACGAGAGCACCGCCCACGAGACCAATCGAGCGGTCGGCCTCCATATAGCCCGCCACAGTGGCCAGCCAGTCCGGCGCCGCCTCACAATCGTCGTCCATCAACGCAATCACGTCGCCGCCGGTGTGCCGGATGACGGCGTTACGCGCCCGGCATACGCCGGCCCGATCGAGGTGGACGTACTGGATTCGCGGGTCGCTCGCCTGAAGTCGCTCGCCCACCTCCGGCAACGCCGGATCAGAGCCCTGGCCCACGACAATCAGCTCCCAGTCGCGCCACGTCTGCCGGCGGATCGACCGCGCCGCAGCCTCGATCGTCTGCGGGCGGACCGTCCCGATACCCACTGTGAATTTCATGGGGTGCCTCTTCGGACGCCTGAAGAGGCTCCACTCTGATCTACTGCCGCCAACAGGTACAGTGTCTGTCGGTTCCCCCGCGATCCACCCCAGGCCGTTGATCAACCCCATCACCAATCCCATGTAGATCATGCTCTGGATATCCCACGACATGTCTACGTAGGCGTACATGAAATGCATGACGACGTAGAGCGTAGCGGTCAAGGCAATCGCTCGCATGTCTGGCGTCCTGCATGTGAGCCAGTACCCGGACGCCGGTCATAATGGCCAACCCCACGAGGAAAATCATGCTCACGAAACCGCCGGCTCCGGTCTCCATCCAGATCCAGGCGATCGAGTTGTGGGTGATGTACTGCCACCATTCGAAGAAACTGATATCGGGCAGCGGTGCAATGATGTAGAACTGGTGGCCGAAGCCGACACCGGTGAGGGGCATGAGATGGATCGTGAAATCGATGTTGACGTTCTCGACCAGGCGGTAGTAGTTTGAGGCGTCCTCCTGGAAATTGCCCGAGCTGAGGGAGAACACCGATCGGATGGCACGCGCCGGCAGGCCGAGGATGCCCTGGTTGTTCCAGAAAGCCGCCAGGTAGACCAGGGACAACAGCGCCACCGGTGGGGCCACACGCCAGAAGACCCGGCGGTTCTCCTTGTACAGCAGGAGCAGAATCAACACGAGAGCCAGCGCCAGGCTAATGATCGCCGCCCGCCTTTGTGCCAGGACATAGGTATACAGCGCGATAGGAACCATGAGCGAGCAGCACGAGGCGCTTGGCTCGCGAAGCCCGATAGATAAAGACCGCCAGAGCCAGCACAAACAATGTGTTGAGCCGCACCGCCGCGCCGTGTTCGATCAGCGATTCGACCCGGCTCGACCACACCGTGCAGCACTGCCCAGTAGTACCAGATGCCTGCGACGGCCACGACAAATAGAGCAGCCATGGCCAACCAGATCAGGCGGTTTGCGTGCACGCGCGTGTGGATCAGGTTGGTACTCAGTACGAGCATCAATGGCACGTACAGGATCGGCCTTACTTCCCAGAGCGCGATAGTGACATTGCCCCCGTGCGAGATGCCCCATCCAAGCCCGAAAAGCGTGAAGACGGCGAACACGGCCGCAGCGCCAAACAGCGGCCCGCGGCGGAAATCTAGCCGGCGGACCAAGGCCGCCCGTACCAGCCACGAGAGCAGCGTCAGGATCAGATACGTCTCCAGCGGACTGAATATGAACGCGTCGCCCGGGATATAGAACAATGATTCGGGGCTGCTGAAGTTCTTGTTGAACGGATACCACGGCAGCAGGATGTTGTCGCCGGCCAGGGTCAGCAACACGACGAGGTAAAGCCCGTACCGCGGCTGAAGCATGATCGCCGCTATGCCGGCGCATAGAGAATCCAGCCGATGACGGCCGGTTCGGGTCCGCCACGCAGCATGATCAACCCGATCAGGGCCGTGAGCGCGACGACAAGGCAGAACCAGACCCACCAGCGAAGTCCGGCTCGCCGTTGCTGCTCTCCCGATCCCAGTAGTTGAGTGCCAAAAGCCTGCATTCGGTGCCAACCCTTAGGACGAAGCACGCCCGTGCCTCGGTCAGAACTCCCGAAAGACGAACAAAGCGACGGCCAGCACGAGGCAGAGCCCCGCCAGGTACCAGCGCAAACGACCCTCTGACTTCGTGGGCGAGGCAAACATGCCGCCCAGAAAACACAGGACCAGAAATGCGAAGAAGAGCCTCATCTCTGCGCCCACCCCAGTGTGAGCTGCCCGGCCAGACCGGCCGGCATGTGCAGGCGGACATCATTCATGATGACGCCCATGACCTGCAGGTGCCGGATCGCATCCAGAGCCTGGCGGACATTTGCCAGGGGAGTCACCCCCTGCCGGACGACCAGGCAGCACGCATCCGCGAGACCGGCCAGCGCGACCGCGTCGCTGGTAACCAGGACGGGCGGGACATCCAGGATGACGTACTTGAAATGCCGGCGCAGCCTGGCAATGGTTGCCTTCAGCGCGGGGCTGCGCGCGGAAGCTGCACGGCGGTCCTGCGGCATCTGTCCTGCAGGCAGGAACAGGAGTTCCCCGTCTTTGACCCAGACCAGCGCCTCTTCCAGTTCCGTCGTTCCCGCAATCACGCCCGCCAGCCCGGGACTATTGGCGAGGGGTACGGAGGGCCAATACCAGTTCGTATCGACCAGGCAAACAGAATTGCCCGTGTCGCGGTTGAGTACGGCGCTGACGCTCATAGCGGTGTACGATACCCCTTCCTCGCGAACCGCTGCCGTCATCGCTACCACCTGGGGCCACCGGTTGCCGGACGTGGGGCCCGTCAGCATCTGGCGCAATCCGCTCACCACCTCTGCCGGAATCTCGTAGCCTGCCCCTTCCACAAAGGCGGGTCCCGGTTGCGCCGAAATCCGGAGACTCAGCCCGTCGTCGACGGATGTTCGCCGGGCGGCCGATTCCTGCCCTTTCTTCATCATGGACCCTCCCAAACCTTTCCCTGATGAGCCCAATCCTTCACCGCACGCCGGACTTTCTGTTAGGCTCTCGCAAAACGCGAAACATTCCGGGAAAACTCTTCCCGCTAGAGCTCACGTGCAACGACCGCTTGTTGAGATTCCATGCCACGCAACCGGTGCACTGCAGAGACTACCAGGTTCCGCACGTCCTGTAGTTCTTCGGCCGGCATTGCTCGCAAGATCCAAAGGACTGCCACGTAGACCGCAGAGCCGATCAGAATGGGTACCGCCAGAAAAAGCCCGCGGCTCCACCAGGTGGCAGCGATCATCGCGAGGCCGGCGGCAAGGCTGCGTAAAGCCACGGATGCATTTCCCCGGACCAGCGAACCGCGTGGCAGGAGAATGATGCCCTACAATCAGCATCGCCGATTCCGTGACGATGAAGCTCAACCCACCACCCAACGCGCCGTTGGCGAAGGCGCGTTGGCACCAGGGCACCAACGCCAGATCCAATGGGATGGTCGCCAGGCCCATGACTGCCTGGACGGCGGTCCACTGGCGCTGCCGGTCGGTAGCAATCAGAAATCTACCCGACGAGCATGTTCTGGAATGTCAGAATCAGAACGATTCCGAGAACTGCGAGGATCGGCCCGCTGTTGGCGAACTCCTGGCCGAACAAAAGAACTACCAGTGGGTCGGCGACGATCACGATCCCGAGGCCGATCGGGACGGCCAACAACGTCAAGAGGTCGAAACTGCGCCGCATATACTGCCGCAGTAGATCCGGACTCCGTCGCGTGGAGGCGCGAGAGCGCCGGAAAGATGGCAGTGATCAGGATCGTGGGCACGAACAAAAACGTGCCAAAGAGCTGGCTGGCTGCGCCGTACCATCCGATCGCCCGCTCGTCCAGGAGCAGCGACAGGATCACGACATCGGCCTGCATGTACGCGACAAGGAAGGCGTCTGACATCACGTACGGCAGGCTGGCGCTGAACATGCGCCGGGCTTCCCACAGGGCAGAGCGCAGGCTCCAATCAGAGGAGCCGGCCGGAACCGGCGCCAGACGCAGGACGGCGCGCAATTCGATCACCAGCGTCACCAAGGCGCCAACGGCCGCCACGATTGCCACAGCATAAACGCCGAAACCGGCGACGAGCATGGCTATGGCCAACGCTGAATAGACCGCTTTGCCTGCGACGGCGCCGAGGGCGATGTACTCCATGCGTTCGAGTCCCTGAAGCGCAGCCTGGCACGCGTTGTTGAGCAAAGTGAACAGACTCGTGCCGGCGACGATGCTGGCAATGAGGACGGTCTCGGGTGGATAGCCAACGAGCTTCAGATAGATCAGGACGCCGGCCAGCCCGAAAATGAACAGCACGCCGCGCAGAGTGAAACTGATGCGCAAAAGGGAACGGAGTCGCTCCGGATGCCGGGCGATCTCCTTGGTCAGGTGGACGTCCATGCCGAACGCTACGACTACCATTGCGATGGCCCACAGGGAATTTGCGAAGATCAGCCTACCGACATTGGCCGCGCCCAGGTAGCGCGGGAGGAAGACCACCAGGACCAAAGCCAGGGACCAGGTGATCACCTGCGAGGCGAGAAGCGCCCCTGCGTTCCTCAGGACCGTCCGGCGTGTCCCACTCATCAGAGGCTCCTCACGCCACCTGCGCCGCGGTCACGCGCTCGGTGCCCACCTCCCGCTCCTGCTGCCCGGTCACGGGGCCGGCAACAACGTGGGGAACGGCCCCCAGGACAGGGAGGCCGAGCTTCTGCTGGACATCCGCCGGGAATCTTAGCGTGGTGTCAAAAAGCGCCGCGCCGATGACGGCGGTCAGGCTCAACACCAGGCCGGCTGCGACGAATACCAGAAGGCTTAGCAACTGCTTGCGCCGCGACGTCGCAGGCTCGGTGGGTATCTGCGGCGCGTCGATGACCGAATAGGTCTCCTCTGCATTCAGGGCGGCACGAGTACCTGCCAGTTGTGCGCTCTGGGACTTGGTCACGGCGTCGTCCAGCCGCGCGGTAGCGTCCCGGACATCTGCCTGAAGCCGGTCGATCTGCAGGAGCTCACCGGTCGGCCGGTCCCCCCGCAGAGGATCGGGATGCTGGGCAAGGTAACCCTGCAGATCCTGCCGTGCCGTGTTCAAAGCGGCCTGGTAGGTTGGGATCAGCTTCTCGAAATACGTCTGCGCCGCGGCGCCCTCGCCCTCCATGTTCACGCGCCATTGGACATAGTTCTGCATGACGCCCGTGCTCAGTTGCTGAGCCACCAACGGCGATGTGTGCGCTGCGCTGATCATCACCATGTTCTGGCCAACGTTTTCGACCCACACGGCTTCGCGCACTTCGGTCAGGGTATCATTGACCACCCGGGGACCTTTGTTCATCTCCGGCTTCCAGGTCGCTCTGTTGGACGACCGCTCGCACAAACGCGTCGGTCTGGAGCAGCGACCTGATCTCACCGGTCGTGGCATCGGACTGCGACGTCCAGCCCGATTGGGTCTGCGGGTCAGCAGTAAGCGTGGCGAGCAGCGTGGCTCCCTGTACGTGCATCGTCCCGTGCGCGATGTACTGCGGTTTAGTCGTGATCAGCCACGTGGCTCCGAGCGCAATCATTAGCAAGAGCGGCAGGAGATTTAGCCAGCGATGGCGGAAATAGGTCTCGAGAAAGCGCGTCAGGTAGGTATGGCTCATGAGCATCGAACTCCTGTCTGCCTGGTCATTCACTAAGTTGGGTGGCAGAACGCCCCGCCACCCGGGCCAGAACCGCCCCCAGGTGGCCCTTTGAAACCGGCTTGCTCACATAGTCGTCCATGCCGGCCGCAAGGTAGCGCTCCCGGTCGCCCTCCATGGCGTTTGCAGTCAAGGCAATAATCGGGCTGTGCCGCCCGGTTCCCCGCTCGAACTCACGGATCGCGCGCGTGGCGCTCAGGCCATCCAGAACCGGCATGTGGATGTCGACGAGAATGGCAGCGTAAGCGCCCGGCGCCTCCGTGTACGCTCCCACCAATTCGTTTCCATCGTTGGCCGTTCGAACGCGATAGCCCAGATCCTCCAGCTGCGCCACGGCCAGCCTCTGGTTCGCCTGGCTGTCTTCCGCCAGCAGAATCAGGGGTCCTCCGCTGTCTGCGGTCCGCTGCGTCCTCCGGACGCCGGGCAGAGACCGCTTGGGTTCGGGTGCGCGCACCGCGCTGGCCAGGGCCGACGCCAGATGCGCCTGTCTGATCGGCTTGGTCAGGTACGCGGTAAAGCCGGCCAGCAACGCCTGTTCCCCCTGGCCGCGCTCGTCAAAGGCAGTCAGCAGCAAGAAGCGCACCTGGTCGGCAATCCCCTCACGTTCTGCCGCCCGCAGAAAGGCGAACCCATCCATGCCGGGCATGACCAGATCCGTCAACACGATCGCGTAGGGTTGTCTTGCCCTGACTGACTCGTGCATGGCAGATAGCGCCGCCTGGCCGTCTCCGGCAATCGCCGTCTGCATCCCCCAGGCTGTGAGATAGGCCTGCAGGATCAGTGCGTGCGGGTGACTGTCATCCACGATCAGCGCCCGCAATCCCTGGAGGTCTGATACGTTCGCCGGATTTGCGACTGTCGCGGGTATCCGGCCCGCCGGCTCCATCGAGACAGTGAAGCGGAAAGTCGATCCCATACCGGGTTCGCTGTCGGCCTCGATTGTTCCCCCCATCGCCTCAACCAGGCGCTTGCATATCGACAGCCCAAGCCCGGTTCCGGCGTACCGCCGGGAAGGGGAGCCATCAGCCTGCGTGAACGGTTCGAATACTCGATCGCGGTCTTCGCTTGCGATACCCACGCCGGTGTCGCTGACGGCGAATTCGAGCACAGAGTGTTCGCCCGTCAGGCTGTGCAAATATGCGCTGACGGTCACTTCGCCGCTCTCGGTGAATTTGATGGCGTTCTCGAGGAGATTGACGATGATCTGTCGCAGCCGTAGCGGATCGCCGCGCAGAATAAGGGGCACGTCCGGCGCGACGAAGGTCATCAGCGCCAGCCGCTTGGCGGCCGCCTTCGACGCGAACATCTCGGCCGCGCCTTCCACCACCGTCACCGGTTCGAAATCCACCTCATCCAGGATGAGCTTGCCCGCTTCGATCTTCGAGAAGTCAAGAATGTCGTTGATGATCCTGAGCAATGCCTGGGCCGATTCCTGAACGATGCCGGCGAACTCGCGCTGTTCGTCGTCCAGCTCGCTTTCCAACAGCAGCTCGGTCATGCCGATGACGGCGCTCATCGGTGTGCGGATCTCGTGGCTCATCGTGGCGAGAAACTCCGATTTGAGTCGCGAGGCCTCGAGCGCCCGGTCTCGTGCTCCGGCCAACTCCCTATTTGCGTCGGCCAGCGCCTGCTCTGCCTTCTTGCGTTCCGTGATATCACGCGTCAACTCAGCTTCGACTCGTGTCCGCTGCGCCAGTTCCTGCCACGCCTGCTCGTGAAGCCGCGCCATCTCCACGGCGAACGTGGCCTGATCGGCGAAAAGTCTGGCGAGACGAAGCTCGTTCTCATCGAATTTGCCCGCCTGACCGGTATCGGCGACCAGCAGCACCCCGATGGACTTCCCTCCTGCCCGCATAGCCATGGCCACGCACACGCTGCACCCCGGTTGCAGGAAGCATGCCGAATTTCGGCTCCCACCGGCCGTAGTCTTCCACGATCAGGTCTTGGCCGAGCTGAATGACGCTTCCCAACGAGCTATCGCCGATCTCCACAACCGTTACCACATCGTTCGCGGGCAGGTTAAGGCTCGCAACCAGCTGTACCGTTTGTCCATCGCGACGCAGCAGCCAGATAGCGCCAACGGTCGCTCCCAGCGCCGACGCTGCGTGATCCAGGATCATCCGCAGCAGTGCATCATCATTCTGGCGGGCGCTAATCTTGGCCGAGGTTTCGCAGAGTGTTGCCACGGCACGGTCGCGACGCTCCAATTTCTCTTCGGCATGTCGCTGTTCCGTGAGATCGTGCAGGCACAGGATCCGCGTGCGCCGGATTCCATCTTCGAGCACCGCGTTCGACGCCTCGGCCCGAAACTGAGTGCCATTCTTCCGTACCCCGACCACGGGATAGGGGATGCCCGGGCCGGAGGCCGCCAGGGTGCTGGTGCTATCCACCTCTTCTCGATGGAAAGGGGGATCGCCTTCCGGCACCAGGAGATCGAGAGAGCGTCCCTGGATCTCCTGAGCGGCGTATCCGAACATTTTCTCGGCTGCCGGGTTAAGCAGCTGGATCTTGCGATGGCTGTCGACCGCGACGATCGCTTCGGTGGTCAACCCGATAATCATCGCCAGCTGACCGGCGGGATCGGGCGCCGAACGTGCCGCCTCGGTCATCATGATCACCTCAGGCGGGTCGCGTGGTGGGGGCCGCTGATCGACTGAGGATAACCCGCCATCGCCAGGGCTCGGTTGACGGTCTGGACAAGCTCGACGGTGCTGACCGGCTTGGTCAGGAAGGCCGTGGCGCCCGCGGCCCGAGCGTCTATCCGATCGCGATCGTGACCACTGCCGGTGAGAACGACGACCGGTAGCGCCTCGTACGACCTGTTCCGCCTTAGCTCACGCAGCAGCGTGATCCCATCGGCATCCGGTATCCCGAGATCCAGAATGATCAGGTCAACCGGTTCGGTGGCGAGCTGCACGAGCGCCCGGTCCACGGTCTCGGCTGCTATCGCCGCAAAGCCATACTTTCGCAGCTGCGCGCTCACAGTACGCAGCGTGATGATGGAATCATCTACTATCAGGATCGTATACATGACTGCGCCACCCCCGGAGAGGCTCTAGAGATGCTTCGTGAGCCGCCAATGGTTGCGGTCCGGCTCTGCTTCGTACAGGACCTCGTCAACCAGTTGGCGGATCAGATACAGGCCGTAGCCGCTGGTTTGCGGCTCCGCGAGATCTGGCCCCGATATCAGCGAGAGATCAAACGGACATCCGGTATCATAAAAATCAATAATCAGGATTGACGGTTGGGCCGTGATCGTGAAGTCAATCCTGATCCGGCTTCGATCTGTGTCCTCAGCCCTGAGCCCGCTGATCCCGTAGGCGTGGGACACGATATTTGTGCACACTTCGTAGACGGCCAGCTGCAGGCCGTACAACACCCCCTCGGGCCCGGCAAGATCCTCGACCGTTTCGGAGATCGCCGCCAGGCAAGCACCGGGGACGTGCAAATACGCAATGTCCGCCGGCAGATCCAGCGAGATGCAATCCGGTCGCCTCACGCCGGCACTCCCTTCGCTATCACCAACGTCTGATCGTCTTCCTGCATCGCCCCGTCGCAATGAGCCTCCACAGCAGCAAATAGTGTCTGGCCCAGACTCACGGCAGGCAGGTGTGCGTTCGCTTCGACGTACGCGATCAATCGTTCGATCCCAAAGAGCCGGTCATCGCAATCGCGCGCCTCGTTGAAACCGTCGGTGGCAGCAACCAGGATGTCGCCCGGCCCCAGCTCGAGTATCCGGTCTTCGCACTCGATGGTGCGAAGCACGCCGACCGGAGGGCTGTCAGCTTCCAAGAGGCCCGCCGGACCACCGGCAGGCTTATAGATCACGGGCGAATGTCCTGCGTTGGCGTAGACCAGGCGCCGGCTATCAGGGTGGTGCTGTATCGCAAATACCGTTGCGAACATCGATAACTCTGTCAGATCATCATACATTTCGTCGTTGACGAGGCTGAGGAGCGCAGCCGGACCCGGCGATGACGCCAGATCGGACGTCCTCCTTGCATGGGCCACAACACTCCGCAAGATAGTGCGGGTCATGGCCATGACCAGGGCCGCCGACAACCCCTTGCCCGACACGTCGCCGACGAGAATGGTGGTGCTGCCGCCGGGTCCTGCGATAAAATCAAAGTAGTCTCCACCCACGTGCGAAGCGGGACGGGTCGACGCAAAGAGCCCAAGGCCCGGTAAGGCAGGCGGTGCCTTCGGGAGCAGATTCATCTGAACGCGACGCGCCAGCGCCATCTCGGTCTCTAGCCGGACCTGGGCGATCCTATCCTGATGCAACATCGCGTTTTCGATTTGCGCGCCCGCATGCTCGGCGATCGCGCGAGCCAGTTTTATCTCCGGCGACGAAAACCGCTCGCCGTGCTCGCTCCAGAACACCAATCCACCCTGAGTCTGGTCACCGATGTCGATCGGCAGCATCAGCAGGCTGCGCATCCCGGCCGGCAGTTGCTCAGACTGGCCAGGTCCTTGCCACAACACCGTCTGTCGCTGAAAGCTGAGTATCGGCAAGAGGCTCACCAGCCATGCTTCATCCTGGCAACCGCTCGGCTGCTGCGCCGCGAGCGGGTTTCTGCCTTCGAACGCCATCATGACTGCTGTTCCCTCCACCTCCAGCAGGCGAGCGGCCGCTTCGGCCAGTGCAGCAACAGTTTCGGCAACCCCCACGCGCCGGCGGGCGAGCTGGGCGAGACCATAGACTGCCAACAACTGATCTTGCGATTGGATCAACTCCTCTGTCATCGAGGACAGGTCCGCCTCGCTCTCCAGTAGTTCACCGACGAGTTGAGCGTCAGCGGCCAGGCGCGCCTGCGCTGTCCGGCCGCCTTGACCCTTGATCCGAATCTCGCCCACCAATTTCCCTCCCCGGTGGATTGGGGCAACCAGGTCTTGCCGGTCTCTGGCGGCCCGCGGCGGCCAGGATACAATTGGCTCCCCGTCTATCGAGATCGAGAAGGCGGCCGCACCCTCGGCCAACCACGCGTCTGCCATTGCAGCCACCGCAGCCCGCGGCGACTGCGGAGCTTTTACCGGCATATCACGTCACTCTGAGGAAGCCCGTCCTGCGAGCGCCTCACACAGCCGCGCCGGTACAACTTCAGCCCGATCCGGTCGCCGCAAAGGATTCGACGGCGGCGTCGACCGTTGGGTAGATTCCAAAGGCGCTATCCAGGCGGGTGAGTTCGAATATCATGCGAACGGGTTGTTGAAGATTTGCGAGGCGGAGATCACCGCCGGCACTCCGGTAGTGCTTCATATACCGGACCAACGTCACCAGTCCGGTGGAGTCCATGAAGCTGATACTGCACATGTCCACAATCACCTGGGTAGCACCCGACTGGGTCGCGGTTTCCAGCCACTCGGCAACGGCCGGTGCGCTTCCGGCGTCAAACCGCCCCTCGGGAACAAGCACGACAACATCCTGGATCTTATGGCTTGTAGCCAGCATGTGATTCACCTACAAATGAAAGTTGTCCCGCCGACCTGTTCTCGCCCGCGCCCACGTCTCTGTTTGCCTGCGCCGGTTGTCATGATCTCACTGCCTGCACGAGGCGCGAGTGTCGGACCGTAGGACCGTCCATACGAATCTGGTCTGCATTTCTCTTGAAATGAATCGATCTAAATACGCCGGTTGCCGGAAGCGGAGAATCGGTGCTCCGTCCTCCGCCTTGGAGAAGCTAACCTCGGTGACACCAAAAAAGTCATTTGGACTGACGAAATTCGGACACAAATAGTGCTAATAGAGCACGGTAGATATATTAATAATGAGTTTAAATCATCATTGAAGTGGTGTAGACTACTGTGCCCGGCGCGGGGGAATGTCTAGGATAGCGAGCGTCGTTTGTGCTTACCGGTGCGATTGGGGCCAATGGCGAAGACGATACCTTCCAGACCTCCGAGACCTTTCCGTGTGCAACTCACCGTCGTTGGCAGGAGTGGCCAGACGCGGTCGACGAGGTCGCGCCCCCAACTAACCAATGGGAGCAGGCAGCTGCCCCGTCCCTTCGTGGAGGCAAAATGAAAAATCCTGGCTTCGGATTGTTCGTCGTCGTCGGTCTGGTCCTTGCGCTCGTTGCGCCCGCCGCCGCTCAGGCGCCGGCGCCTCCAACCCCCATATCAGAGCAGATGTGGCATTTTGGCAAACCGCCTGCCTCTTCCCCGGCTCCGGCGCCCGGTGCGCCGCTGCTTGGCTGGGCGCAGAGCAACGCCAGTGGCTTCGGGGTGCCCAACAATTACGCCGTCTCATCCCTGCAGGCGTTTGGGGGCCAGTTGTATGCGGGCACCACGAACGACAGTGGTGGGCAGATCTGGCGGACCGCTGACGGCGTCACCTGGAATCCGGCCAGCGGGTCGGGCTTTGGTATTCCCACTCCGATGTCGAACAGCATCATCTACGATATGATCACCTTCAACGGCATGCTGTATGCCGGAGCGGGTCATTGGTTTGGACCCGGGGTCGCTGGCCAAATCTGGCGATCCGCAAATGGCGGCACCTGGGAGCGGGTAACCGGCGGCTGGGAGCTGAACCCCAATAACATGGGCGTCGTCAACTTTGCCGCATTTGGCGCCAGGCTGTACGCCGCAACTTTCAACCCGGTGGACGGCACGGAGATCTGGCGCAGCGCTACTGGCAACAGCAACGACTGGGAGCGCGTCGCAGCCAGCGGCTTTGGCGGGGGCGCAAGCTTCTGGCAGGTCACCGGCCTGATCGTCTCAAACGCCTACTTGTATGCAGCGGTCGAGGAACAGGCCGTTGGCACTGGAGCCCAGATATGGCGCACCGCAGATGGCAGCGTGTGGAGCCCGGTCATGACGAACGGCTTCGGCAACCCCGCCAACTACCAGGTGGGAGGATGGGCAGTCTTCAACGGCTACCTGTATGTCGGCACGCTCAATGACGCAACTGGCGGTCAGCTGTGGCGCTCGCCGGATGGCGTTTCCTGGTCGCCTCTGGTGGGCAACGGTTTCGGTGACATAAACAACTACAAAATCGAAGGGCTTGTGTTCGCTAACGGTGTGCTCTTCGCATTCACAGACAACAAGGTCACGGGCACCGAGGTCTGGCGCTCTACAAATGGCGTAAACTGGTCGCAGGACAATCCGGACGGATTCGGCACAAACACCAACGTGGCCGTCGCGCTCTGGTCAAATGGCGCGGCGTTGTTCAACGGCCGGCTGTATCTTGGTACCTGGCGCGCGGGCGTCGGCGCGGACGGCGGGCAGGTATGGGCTACCGACAACATCCCGCAGCTCCTAATCAAGACCTATTTGCCTTTTGCGGCCAGGTAGCGCAGAGTGGGCGGGCGGTGGAGCCTCGTGTCTGGATGCAGCGCTGCCCGCCCCCAACACGGGGTCTCGACATAATGACCGGCAGACCGGCAATCGAGATGGTGGTCGATTGTCCGGTCTGCGCGCTCCCGGGAGAACCCGGATTCCCTGTACGAAAGGACCCATATGACGGTTCGGTCGCTCTGGTCTGACGGTTGGGCGGTGCTCCGCGCACGCTGGTATTTTCGCAGGGCGGCGCACCTGGGCGGCGAGTGCGCGTATGGGGCCGGCCGTCCGTGCAGGCGTGGGGCAGCTTGATCGTCGAGGACCGGGTCCGGCTGGTCTCGACGGTCGCCGTGACGGAACTGGTGGCCACCGAAGGCGGGACCCTGGAAATCGGCGAAGGCACCTACATCAACTACGGCTGTTCTATCTCCGCCAGCCAGCTCGTGCGCATTGGCCCGCACTGCACCATCGGTACCTACGTGATCATGATGGACAACGACTTTCACCGGCGAGAGCCGGAGCGGCGCAACGAGCGCCCGGAGTCGCGGCCGATCATCCTGGAGGAGAACGTGTGGCTGGGCGCGCGAGCCATCGTCCTGCGCGGGGTCACTGTTGGGGCAGGAAGCGTGATCGGCGCAGGCAGCGTGGTGACGCGCGACATACCCCCGAGATCGGTGGCGGTGGGGTTACCCGCGCGCGTCATCGAAACCCTGTGACACGTGGCGCCGCACGTGAGGAACAGAGCGACTTTCCAGCACAGGTCTGGCTCGCGCTGGCCGGCAGGCGCGCCAAACAGACCAAAAAGATAGAGTAGGAAGTATGGAAAAGCTGTTGCGTACCCTGCAGGTCAACTTTCCGTATTTGCTGGATACCAAGTTCGCGGTAAAGAGCCTGGTCAGCAGGGTCATGAGACGCCCGCAGGAACGCGATTTCCACGCCCTGTCTCTATTCCCCGACATTCATGGCGCACTGTATCTGGACGTCGGCGCCAACCGCGGTCAGAGTACTGAGGCCATTCTGATGTTGACCCGGAACAGCTCCGTCCTGGCTTTCGAGCCGAATCTGCTGCTCTGCGACAAGATCGCGCGCAAGTTCCGGGACAATAAGCGGGTGGCGGTCGACGCTTTTGGCCTCGGGAACCAGGATGGCCGATTTACCCTATATGTGCCGTTCTACAAGGCATGGATGTACGATGGCCTTGCGTCGCTGAAGCGTGACAGCGCAAGTGATTGGCTTAAGGGTCGGGTGTTCTTCTTCCGGGAACGACATCTGACGGTGAAGGAGCTCGAATGCAGCATCAAAAGACTGGACGACCTGCATCTCGCTCCTTTCTTTATCAAGCTCGATATTCAGGGCTACGAGTACGAGGCGCTGTGTGGGGGACAGAAGACGCTGGCGGCACATGAGCCCGTCTTGCTCATTGAGAGCCCCGATGAGACGACCATTGACATGCTGAGGCAGCTGGGCTACCGGTCTTACCGCTTCCAAGACGGAGGCTTTGTACCCGATGTCCTGGGTAGCCCGAACACATTTTTCATGACCGGAAGCAAAGCGGCTCTGGTGGGTGCTGCCCACAGCGGGCAATGATCGATGATGCGAATTCGGGAAATGCCGAACTTGCAAATTACTGAGACTCGTGGAACATATAGGCTTGCAAGGCGTTCTACGCCATCGAGCCAGGTTGTGGCTGACACTCCGAACACCTGCGGCCGGCGCTTCTCTCGGTCCGATCACACCGCCTTCTGGGCGCGTAGCCATCGCTAACCGGGCTATGAGCGGTCCCGAGACAGCGCAAATACCTTACGGCGGATAGGAGAACACCACCGATGTCCTTTTTCAAGCGGGACCAGGAGCCCTCAGGAAAGCAAACTACGCAGCGCACCGAGAGGCCGCCTTTGGCGCCCCGGCCGGAACCAGTCGAACGAGTTAGACCAATCCCCACGGTCGCGTCTACGGTCGCACCCACCCCCGAACCCACTGCAGCTCCCTCGGAGCGCGTGAAGGCTTCGACCGTCAATCGCGAAAATGCTGCAATCCTCGATCGGAATACTGACCTCACCGGTACGCTGCACTCCCAGTGCAACGTGCTCATTGAAGGTTGCTTCCAGGGCGAGATAGATGCCAAGGAAACGATTTGGGTCGAAGAGGGGGCCCGCACGCAGGGCCAATTGCACTCGAATGAGGCCGTAATCTCCGGTTCGTTCGAGGGAGAGGTCGATTGCCAGCACAGGCTGCAGATCACCGAAACGGCCGCCGTCAGCGGGGAAATCAAGACCCCCGTTCTGATTGTGGAAGAAGGCGCGACCATCAATTGTCGCTTCAGCATGCCGCGAGTGGGGAGGTAAGCAACTGTGGATAGTGTTACATCACTTGGGGGCGTACGCGTGATTCCAAAGGAGCCCGTGGACGACATTACCCCGAGCAACGAAAGCCGGGTAGACCGCGAATCGCACTTCAACGGGCTGTACGAGACGAAGCAGAACCTGCGCATTGAGGGGGTCGCCGAGGGCGAGATTCAGTGTGCGGGTACCTTGACCGTGGCGGAAGGCGCCCGCGTCAAGGCCAAAGTCACTGCCAACACCGTCAGCATTGCAGGCGAGTTGGAGGGCGAGGTCGTGTGTCGCGGGGTCTTCCAGATCATGCCCACCGGCCTGGTAGAAGCGACGGTGTCAGCCGGCCGGCTGATCGTCCAGGAAGGCGGGCTCTACAACGGAGAGTTCCGCATGATTACGGCCGAAGAAAACAAGCCGCGTGAACGCGGCGCAGCGACTTTCACGCCGGGCAAGGCGAACGGGACTCCTATCGACAAAGACGAGAAACCGGACGATGCCGAGGCGTCCGGCCACATCGGCTCTGACGACTGGTGGGAGAGAATGACCAACCCGACAACGGCAAACGATTCGGACGACAAGCCGCTCTAGGCGCGGCTGGAACTGTACTTCCTGGCTCACGGGGCGGCTGCGAATCAGCCGCCCTAGACTTTAAACAGTCAATCCACACTTCCTGGTGACATTCGAGAAGGGAACCAACATGAGCTCTGCGTCTATGAATTCAGTGTCTGCCATCGCTCCGGGCGCCGGCGGACTGCCGAAGCTCACCCTCGTCGCACCCGACGGCGCGACGGCCGAGATCTACCTCTACGGCGGTCACGTCGTGTCGTGGGTTCCGGCCGGGGGCCGGGAACGACTGTTCCTGAGCCGCGCAGCGGTATTCCGCGCCGGCACGCCGATTCGCGGTGGGGTGCCCATCGCATTCCCGCAGTTCGGGACCACCGGGCCATTGCCTATTCATGGGCTGGCGCGCCTGATGCCCTGGGAGTTCGTGTCCGCCGAGGCTGTCGGTCAGGGCGCAAGGGCGTTGCTGCGCCTGTCTGACACCAAGGAGAGCCGGAACGCGTGGGATCACCAGTTCGTAGCAGAGATGGCGGTCGAAATTGTCGGGAGCAAGTTGTCAATGACGCTCGCGGTCACGAACCCTGGCGCCGCGCAGTTCACCTTCACTGCGGCGCTCCACACGTACATCGCTGTATCTGACATCGACGAAACGGCCGTCGAAGGCCTCGATGGCCGGTGGTACAGTGACTCCACCCGCAGCGGCGCCAGATCTCAGCAGGATTCCCCGCAGATTGGCTTCTCTGGAGAAGTGAGCCGCGTCTACCTGGAAGCCCCGGACGAGTCGCGTGTCGTTGAGAGCGACCGCACCACGGTCGTCCAGAAGTCAGGCTTCGCCGACGTAGTCGTGTGGAACCCGGGCGCGGATAGATGCGCGACCGTTCCCGATTTCGAGCCGGACGACTACCGGCGGTTCGTGTGCGTCGAAGCAGTAGCGCTGGGGACCCCAATCCAACTGCCGCCCGGCGAGCGCTGGCAGGGCAACCAGACGCTGCTGGCGTAGCAGAGCAGGCGGGGCACTCGCAAGATCTTGTGTGCGCCGGTTGCCCAGACGCTGATATGCGGATGTCCGTCTCGACGCCGTTCGCGCAGATGAGGATCGGATCGCCGACGGGGCGTACCCACCTGCACTTGATGAACATTAACAAACGAATCAGGTAAGTGCGCTGTAGGTCACGCTTGGAGCGTGACGGTTCGCGCGTAACGCAAATGGGCGGCATTGCCGCGGTGGCACGCGATTGTGTACGGTGTCACGCTCCAAGCGTGACCTACAGGCATCTACACGTGGGGTGCGAGCGTGGGAGTGCTTACCTGATCGGTTTGTTAATGTTCATCAGTGACAGGTGCAAGCACAGGTGAGTACGCTCGTCGCCCGGCCGGCATCCTTACAAGCTCAGCACCCTCCAACACCGCGCCCACGCCCGGCGCACCTTGCTCATTCCCGTCCAACCTCTTCCAACCACCGCTCCACACGCGTCCTGGCCGTCTGCAGACGCTCGACCAGCGCAGCCGTCTCCATCTGGCCCACGATCTCACCTGCGTAGGCGGGAGAGCACTCCAGGGTGATGGAATGCACAGTGGGCGAGATCCAGCGCGCCGAAGAAGGCCGGGAAATCCAGCGCTCCGTCCCCGACGAAGACGTGGGTTCTTCCCGCCAGGTAGTCGCCGAGATGGATGGTCCTGACCTTCCCGAGAAGCACCTGCGCCGCCTGCACGATATCCACCCCGATCTGCGCGTAATGTGTCGTATCGAGCGTGATTCCCAGGCCGGCGCTGCAGGTGAATTCGAGTAGCTGCCGCGGGGTTACCAGCGGGACGCAGTAGCCGTCGAACAGCGGCATGTTTTCCATGGTTATCGACCGGCCGGCGCACCGGAAGGGGTTGAACGCCTCTCTTACCTGTTCGGAAATCGCGCGCCACCACGTCTCGTCGAATTCGCCCTCGATGTGCGGAGTATGGAACACCAGGCATCCGGGCGCGTACCCGAGCTGATCGAGGTAATCGGCAAGCTGCGGATTGATTAGCCCTCGCACCGAATCCGGTTCCTCGAGCACCCCACCCGCGTCGTGGATGCTGGCCACATCCAGCCCGGCCTGGTTGATCAGCCGGACCACTTCGCGAGGCGCGTACCCGCGCAGATGCTGCGCCACGGCCCACTGCTTGCGTTCCCAGAACAGGTCCAGTTCGATGTATCGAAACCCCGATCGGGCGATGATCTCGAGAGTCTGCTCAAAGGGCAGCGCGTAGTAATTCGCGGTGGCGACCGAAAGCAGCATGTCTTGCTCTCTATTGGGTGGGGTAGGCGGGTCGTGATTACCGAGGCATTGCCGGTCTCTCCCGCAGCAGAAAGTACCCGCGGGAGAGACCGGTGGCAGACTCAGGCGGGCTGCTTCGCTTCCTCGAGCGCGCGGAGGATTCTCTCCGGCGTGATCGGGTTTTCGGTGATCCAGACGCCGAGAGCGTCGTGGATCGCGTTGGCGATGGCCGGTGGCGGGACGTTGGCGGTCATCTCGCCGATCCCCTTGACGCCGTACGGGCCTTCGACCGAGGGGCACTCGTAGATGTGCGCCTCGACGTCAGGCATGTCCATGGTCGTCGGGATGATGTACTCGCCCAGCGTGCCCGGGCGCGCGTCCTGGCTGGGATAGAAGGGGTGCAGCTGCTCCATCAGCGCCGCGCCGATGCCCATCGCCGCTCCGCCGTGGATCTGGCCTTCTACCATCATCGGGTTCACGGCCCGGCCCACGTCGTAAACGCAGACCAGGCGCTTGATGTCGACCTCACCCGTCTCGGTCTCGACCTCGACTTCAGCCAGCACGCCTGCCCATGCCAGCGTGGCAAACGGGTCGCAGGCGCCGCTGTCCGGATCAGGGGCAGACGGCGAACGCATGTAGTGCCCGCGTCCGACGATCAGCTTACGCATCCCGAAGATGCCCTTGCCGGCCGTCTCGCCGATGGTGACCGAACGATCGGGCGCGCCCCGCACGAAGATCTTGCCGCTGGCCGCCTCCAGGTCTTCGGGCGCGGCCTCCAGGTCGTTGGCTGCGATCTCAAAGAGGATCTGCTTCGCCTCGGCTGCGGCGGCCTTGCAGGCATTGCCGGCCGTGAACGTCACGCGGGTTGCGAAGGTGCCGAAGCAGAGCGGCGTCACGTCGGTGTCGTCGTTGATGACGTTGAACTGTTCGTATGGGATGCCCAGCTCCTCGGCGGCGATCTGCGTCAGCACCGTCTTGGCGCCCTGGCCGATATCGCACGAACCGAGGATGAGATCGGCTGTGCCGTCGGGCCGCACCTGGACCATGGCCTGCGACGAGTCACCCCCGCCGCTCATGCCGGTTGGGTACTGGCCGATGGAGAATCCGATACCACGCTTCTTCATGGTTACCTTCTCCCTTCGGAGGTCATGGCCTTCAGGTGCGCAGGGAGCTCGACACCGGCCTTCTCGGCCAGCGTCTGCATCACCTCGACGACCGCGATGGCGTCCAGCTTGCGCTGCGTGGCCGTCGTGTCGCCGACCCGGTAGGCGTTCTTGAAGCGAATCTCCCATTTATCGATGCCGACCGCCTCGGCCACCCTGTCCATCTGCAGCTCGTGCGCCCAGTTGGCAGGTGTGATGCCGAAGCCGCGCATCGACGTGGAAGGTGGGCGGTTGGTCAGCACCGCGTACCCCTGGACGTAGACATTCGGGATCCAGTAGGGGCCGGTGGCCAGGAAGCAGTGCTTGTCGACCACGTACGGGTTCAGCCCCAGGTAGGCGCCCGAATCCCGAACGCTCTTGATCTGCCGGCCAATCAGGCAGCCGTCCTTGGTCACGGCGTCCTTGTACCACATGTGCCAGCCGCCGTGGCAGGCCGAGTACTTCAGGTCCTCTTCGCGCGTCCACTCCCACTTTACCGGTCGCCCGGTCTTGAGCGCGAGCAGGCCCGTGACGTGATCGGTGTGGATATCGTTCTTGGAGCCGAATCCGCCGCCCACGGTGCCGCCCACCAGGTGCAGCTTGTTCATGGGCAGGCCCAGGATCGCGCAGAGATTGCCCAGGTGGATGTGCAGGCACTGGCTCGAAGTGTGTATTGTCAGCTTGCCGCTGGCTTCGGGAATGGCAAGGCTGCTGTGCGGTTCGAGTTGGGCGTGCTTGGCCGAGGCGTGATGGTAGTACCCCTCGACAATCAGATCGGCGCTCCGGAAAGCCTGTTCCACATCCCCCAGCACAATCTGGCGATACGGGCGGCTTCCCCACATGTGCAGGTTGCCTTCGGGCCGCACCTTGGGCGAATCCGGTTCCATCGCCAGAAGTGGGTCCAGGACCGGCGTCTCTTCGTCGATGTCGCAGTGGATCTTTTCGACCGCCTCGGCAGCAGCTTCGGCCGATGTGGCAGCCACCACCGCGATCAGCTCGCCCTCGTAACGGATCTTGTCGCCGACCAGGACGTACTGGTCGCCGCCCCAGCCGAAGACGTTGTTCTTGACATCCTTGGCCGTCATCACGCACTCCACCCCCGGAACGCGTTCGGCGTCGGATGTGTCAATGCTCCTGATCGTGCCCTTGTGCACCGGGCTGCGCAAACCTTTGACGTACAGCTGGTCCGGCATGCTGTAATCATCGGCGAACATCGTCGTCCCGGTGACATGCTCCAGGCCGTCATAGCGCGGAATCCTTTGACCTACAACTTGTAGTGCCATCAGCTTGACTCCTTTCTCGTCGTCACGCCTTGACCGTCTCGCCTGCAGCCGCCATCACTGCATCGATAATCTTGACATAACCGGTGCAGCGACAGAGATTGCCGGCCAACGCGGCCTTGACTTCCTGGCGCGTGGGGTGGGGATTCTCGTCGAGTAGCGCCTTGGCAGCCAGCAGCATGCCCGGCGTGCAGAAGCCACACTGCGCCGCATATTGCGCCTGGAATGCCTCCTGGAGCGGGTGCAGCTTGCCCGGTTCGCGCCAGGCCTTCGACGGTCAGAACGGTGCTGCCCTCGCAGCTCAGCGCGTGCGTTACGCACGATTTGACCAGTTTCCCGTCGAGGATTACGGAGCAACTGCCGCAGTCGCCGGTGTTGCAGCCCGTCTTCGGACTGGTGATGTGGAGTTCGTCGCGGAGGGCTTCGAGCAGGGTGGTATATGCGCCCACCTCGAGCCTGCGCGCCTTTCCGTTTACAGTCATTTGCAGTGGATACAACATTTGCTCAACCTCCCTCTAGCCCAGCCATTCCAGCGTCTGCTTGACGATGGCGGCGCTGGCCTTGCGCCGGTACCAGGCGGTGCCCCTGACGTCGTCAATCGGCGTCACTTCGCCCGCCACCGCGTCGGCGACAGACTGGATCAGGTCGGGATCGGCGCGCTTCTGGCCCGTCAGCATCCCGGCAGCGTTGAGCAGGATCGGCCTCGGAGCCACCGATCCCATTGCCATGCGCACGTTGCCGTAGCTGCCGTTTTCTGCCTCGATGAGAACCGCCACCGAGGCCACCGCGCAGATCTCTGCCTTCCGCTGTCCAAGTTTGCGGTAGCCCGTCTTTGCGTTGGGACGGATGGGGACGAGGACGTCGGTCAGCAGCTCGTCAGCCCGTAGCACCGTTTGGCCGGGACCGGTGAAGAAGTCGTCGGCGTCGACGAGACGCTCTCCGCCCGATGAGACGCACTTGATCCGGGCGCCGAGGGCAAGCACGGATACGGCTCCGTCAGCCGCGGGGGAGGCGTTGGCCAGGTTTCCACCCAGGGTGGCTGCGTTGCGGATCGCAGGCGATCCGGCCATCTTGAGAGAGTAGGCCAACAGGGGCGCGTGCTCTCGAACGAGTTCGGAGCGAATAATCTCCGCAAAGGTTGCGCCCGCGCCGATAACGAGGGTATCGCCCTCCACGCGGATCGCGTTGAGCCCGCACTTGCCGATGTTCACCAGTACCGGCGGCCGCAGCAGCCGGCGGTTGATCAGCACCATGAGATCGGTGCCGCCGGCGAGCACACGGGCATTCTCGCCGTGTTTTGCCAGCAAATCACACGCTTCTTGCACACTCCGTGCGCTGAAGAATTCCCCTTCCATACGATATGCTCCTTCGCAACGTGAATCGGGAAGCATCTAGAGCGATGCATCGCGGCTTGGCTGTGGGAGAGTGACCCTCCTTTCTCGCCTCGATACGGGAAGCTCAAGGCGAGAGCGAACCACTACCTGTTCCACCTACCATTTGTCGGGGCCGTACTCCACGCTCTTGCGCCAGTTCATGCGCTCGCGCCAGTCGGGATAGACGTAGCGGCCGATGTTCATGTCGTCGGGGTGCACGTAGCGCGCCCCGGGCAGCAAGGTCACCGTGCGCATGTCGATGCCTTTTTCCTTGGCCTTGTGGCTGACGATGTAGTCCAGGTACTCGGGGTCCTCATAGCAGTTGCCCCAGTTGTCGTGATGGTCCGGGATCACGACCTTGGCGTTCAGAGCTTCGGCGACGCGCCAGACGTCCCAGGGCGACATCTTGTCGGTGTAGCCGGGGGCATTGTTGCCCATGTCCATGCAGGCCACGTCGATCTTGTACTTCTCGCCCACCATCCGGTAGCCGTTGCTGTAGAGGGTGTCGCCCAGGAAGGCGAAGTTGCCGCCCTCGGTGTTGAAGATAAAGCTGACCGCGACCTCTTCAGAACGGGCGCGGGGTCTCGAAGCCGGTCTTGGAGGCGATGACGTCGAAGTTGGGCGCGAAGTCGATCTTCATGTCCGCGATCTGGACGCTCTTGCCCACCTCGGCGACGATCAGCCGGTCATCAGGCACGCCCATATTCTTCTTCATGCGGCGGGCGGCCTCGGGCGGCGCGATGAACTTGCAGTTGCTGGTCTCCAGCGCCGCGCTGATCATGTAGAAGTCCATGTGGTCCTGGTGGTGGTGCGTGATGCACACCGCATCCAGGCGCTCGAACTCCCAGGGGTCGATCACGTGCGGGTTGAGGCGCATCCACCACAGCTTGTCGGCGCCGCTGGTCTTGCACACGCCGCAGTACGACTCGTCGGTGATGATGCTCGGCCCGGCGTAGAGGTCAACGGTGAAGACCGCGCCGGCCTGCGACTTCAGCACGAAGGAGGGGCCGCCCAGGAACCACATGGCCCCGGTGCCCGGCTTGACCTGGAACTCGTTGATCTCGCAGTTGAGGAACTGGCCCCACTCGGGGAACACCTCCTGCAGCCAGCGGTCGCGGCTCATCTTGCGCGGCAGGCCGATGGTCCCGCCGTCCATGACGCCGCATTCATCGTACTTGACCACTCCATCGTCGCTCATGAAAAGCCTCCTGTGCTGTACCTGTGCCGCGACCAGATCAAGTCGCGGTCGCGGCAATCGCTCTCACAACTTCAGGATGGCGCCGGTGCTGGCCGAGGTGACCATGCGGGCGTAACGGTACAAGTAGCCCGTCTTGACCCTCGGCTCCGGCGGCGTCCAGGCTGCCCGGCGCCGGGCGATCTCATCCTCGGCAACCTCCAGCGTCAGGCTGCGATCCCGGGATGTCGATGGCGATCATATCGCCCTCCTGCACCAGGGCCAGCAGGCCGCCTTCGGCCGCTTCCGGGGAGATGTGGCCGATGGCTGCCCCGCGCGTCACGCCGCGAGAAGCGGCCGTCGGTGATCAGCGCCACCTCTTCGCCCAGCCCCACGCCGACGATGGCCGAGGTAGCCGACAGCATCTCGCGCATGCCGGGACCGCCCTTGCGGCCCCTCGTAGCGGATCACCACGATGTCGCCGGGCTGGATGCGCCGCCCAGGATCGCATCCACCGCCTCTTCCTCGCAGTCGAAGACCCGCGCCGAGCCCCTTGCGCTGGCGCATGCCCGGCGCAACGGCGCGCCTGCTTCACGACCGCGCCGTCGGGCGCCAGGTTGCCCTTGAGGATGGCGATGCCCCCCTCACGGTGGACCGGACGCTCGAACGGGCGGATGATCTCTTCGTCGCGATGCGTGCGGCCGCCAGGTTCTCGCCCAGAGTGCAGCCGGTCACCGTCATGACGTCCAGATCCATGAACTCACGCTCGGCCAGGCGCTTCAGCACCGCCCTGCACCCCGCCCGCCCGGTCCAGGTCGTCCAGGTGATGCGGGCCCGCCGGGCTCATGTGGCACAGATGCGGGACGCGGTCGCTCATCTCCTGGAACAGGTCCTGCGGGATCGCGATGCCGGCTTCGTGGGCGATGGCCGGGACGTGCAGGACCGTGTTGGTCGAGCAGCCCAGTGCCATGTCGGCGGCCATGGCGTTCATGAAGGCTGCGCGGGTGGCGATGTCGCGCGGGCGGATGTCCTTGGCGCAGCAGCTCCATCACCTGCATGCCGGCCTGCTTGGCCAGGCGGACCCGGGCGGCGCTTACGGCGGGGACGGTGCCGTTGCCGGGCAAGCCCAGCCCGATCGCTTCCGTCAGGCAGTTCATCGAGTTAGCGGTGAACATACCGGCGCACGAGCCGCACCCGGGGCAGCAGACTTCCTCGAGTTCCTCGAGCTCTGCCGGCGGTCATCGTGCCCGCGCTGACCTGGCCGACGCGCTTCCCAGGCGGTCGTCAGGTCGGTCTGCGCGCCCGCGCCAGTCTCCGGCCAGCATGGGCCCGCCACTGATGACGACCGTGGGCAGGTCCAGCCGCAGCGCGGCCATGAGCATGCCGGGTGTGATCTTGTCGCAGTTGGTGACCATCACCAGGGCGTCGAACGGGTGGGCCATGGCCATGCACTTCGACCGAGTCGGCGATCAGCTCGCGGCTGGCCAGCACGTATCGCATGCCCTCGTGACCCATCGCGATGCCGTCGCAGATGCCGATGCTGGGGAAGATCACCGGCGTGCCGCCCGCCATGCTGACGCCGCGCATCACGCGCCTCGACGATCTGGTTGAGATGGATGTGGCCGGGCGTGATCTGGTTGAAGGAATTGATGACGCCGACGATGGGCTGTTCGATCTCGCGACGGGTGTAGCCCATCGAATAGAAGAGCGCTCGGTGCTGGGCCCGCTTCAGCCCGCTCTTCATCAGGTCACTGCGCATGGATCCTCCTATCGCTGGTCTGTAGCCGGGCAGGTGCAAGATCGGCGCGCGCCTCGTCAGGGCGTGGCGGGCTCGCGCCCGGCCAGCCGGGCGATCTGCACGGCCTTCTCCACCTGGTCCCAGTTGCCCTGTGACTTGGTGCGGCTCACGTGGTCGATATAGACGTTGTCCTCCAGCCCCACCCGGATGTGGCCGCCGAAGACGGCGCACGCCATGGCCACCTGGAAGCACAGCGGCCCGGCGCCGATGCCCTGCCAGGTGGAGCCCGCCGGGATGGCATGGATGAAGCAGTTGAGGGTGTCGGCGTTGAAGCGCACGCCGCCCATCACGCCGAAGACGAACGAGAAGTGCAGCGGCGGCAGTGAGGAAATCATAGTGCTCGGCGAAGAAGAGGGCGTTGTGTACGTGCGAGATGCCGAAGCATTCCAGCTCGGGCTTGATCCGCTTGCTCCTGCATCAGCGTGCCGAACTCCAGCGTGCCGCGCAGTGGGTTGTTGTAGGTCTTGTCCTCGATGATGCGGCCGTCGCGGTAGTTGACGGTGCAGAAGTTCATCGTGCCGGGGTTGAGCGACGCCATCTCCGGCCGGTGCAGCTCGATCGGCCGCTTGCGTTCCTCCAGGCTCGAGTCGAGGCTCACCCCTGTGCTCAAGTTGAGCAGCAGGTGCGTGTTCTCGCGCAGCGCCTGCACCACGTCCGCCATGATGGCCGGGTCGGTCGTGGGCTTGCCGGTGCTCGGATCGCGAAAGTGCACGTGGATTACGGCCGCTCCGGCCTCTTCGGCCCGCTTCGCCTCGCGGACGAACTCTTCCGGCGTGTAGGGCACGTTCGGGTTGTGATCTTTCGTCGTTGCGCTGCCGGACAGCGCAGCGGTAATGACGATCTTGTCGTGCCATAGCCGCCCCTACGCCTGCCTTCACCTGGCGTATCAGCTTCAACTGCCGGATGAAGTAGAGATCGCGCTTGCGCAGGATCTCCTCGCGGAGGTGTCCGGCTGTAGTCGTAGAAGCCCCGCCCGGTCTTGATGCCCAGGTTGCCCGCCTGCGACGATCTCGTCGAAGAATTCCGGCGTCTCGGTCATTGCGCTTAGCTCTTTGAGCAAGTACTGCGCGATGCCGTGGAAGACGTCCAGCCCGCCCAGGTCGGCCGTTTCGAGCGGGCCCAGCCAGGGGTAACGGAAGCCGACCCCGTTCTTGAGCGTCCGGTCCACATCCTCGGCGCTGACGACGCCGGCTGCCACCAGGTGCAGCGCCTCGCGCAGGACCGCGTACTGCAGGCGGTTGCTGGCAAAGCCGGGAATGTCGCTGGTTGATGCGGACGGGCACCTTGCCCAGGCGCTCCGCCAGCCGGTAGATCAGGTCAACCGTCTCGTCGGAGGTCTGCTCCCCGCGGATGACCTCGACCAGCGGCACCAGCTCGGGCGGGTTGGCCCAGTGCATCCCGCCGACGCGGCTCGGGATGCCGGCACACGGCCGCGATGTCGGTGATGCGCAGGCCCGAGGTGTTGCTCGCCAGGATTGCGTCGGTCGGACACAACGCCTCGAACTGGGTGAACAGGCGCTGCTTGAGATCCAGACGCTCGGGCACCGCCTCCAGCACGTACTGCGCTCCCGTGAGAGCAGCGTCCAGCTCCGTGCAGAAGCCGATGCGCGCAACCGCCGCTTCGGCGTCGCCGGCAGACGACAGCCCCTCCTGGACGAACATCTCGCGGATGTGGCCGATGCGCTCGCCGGCTTTCGCCAACTGGGCCAGACTCACGTCGTAGAGCGAGACGGTGTAGCCCGCCTGGGCGAAGCACCAGCTCATCCCTGCGCCCATTGTGCCGGCGCCGATCATCGCGACGTGGTGGATATCGTCGAAGTTCATAGGCGGCTCCTATCGGGTGTCGAGCAGACGCGCAGCAAGGTGACCTGGTCGGTCAAGGCTGCGGTCGGTTGGTGAAGGAGGGTAAAGTGATCCGCCTCCTCGCCCGTCGACGAGGAGTTGGTGAGGTAGTATGCGGTCTGACTGGTCATAGTGTGCTTCCTCGCACAGCGTGCCGGCCCGACATCGAGCCGGAAGGAACCCACGAGTGGACTCTAAGTCAGCGATGCAATTGTAGCACAGATTACGAGGTTTGGTGGAGGGCGTAAAGGCATTGACTCGGAGCGTTCAGGCCACCCGCGGGCGCAGCGCGGTCGTCTTAGATGGGGGCTGCGTGGGTGACGGTGCGTACTTCGACAGGCTCAGTATGGAGTTGTTAGGGGTTGGCATCTGTGTGAGTGGTGCTGTCCAGGAACCCCGCATTTGGATGCCAGAACCTAGCTCCCCCTCTTGATGGGACCTTTCGCATAGAGCCGTACGACTAACGACTCCATACTGAGCCTGTCGAAGTACGCACCGTCACCCACGCAGCCCCCATCAGAGGCGGCCACCAGCGCGTCCAGTACAGCGCTCCTCGCATCGCTGCCTAACGCCGCCCACTCTAGCCTAAGCCTGACCTCTGCGAGCGACTCCCGCCCATATCGAATGACGCATGACGCATGACGTATCACGCCCGCCCCTCGTCGCTCTCTACCCCCCAAATCCGTGATGACCTTCAGCCACGGATACTCTTTCATGACCGCAGAGAAAGGGTGCTCCGGCAGGGGCGCCGGCGCGGCGCCCGGCAGGATGCCCGCCGGGAGGCGCGGGTGCTGGCGGCGCCCGGGTCGCTGGCTGGGGATGGCGGACAGCACTCCCGCCAGCTGCTCCAGGCTCCTGAGATCGCCGCCGGGCACCAAATCGTCCACATATTCGAGCGCTGCGGCCATACCGCGCTCGGCTGGGCCGGTAGCCGGCGCCCCCGGCCAGCGGGTTGAGCCACATCAGCCGGTGACACGAGCGCTGCAGCCGGGCCAGCTCGTGGCTCAGCAGCTCCACGTTCCCGCGATCCCAGCCGTCGCTGATGATCAGCACCACCGCGCCGCGGCCCAACACCCGGCGTGCCCAGCGGAAATTGAACTCCCTGAGTACTTCGCCGATGCGGGTGCCGCCAGACCAATCGAGCACGGCCTTTCCCACCTCGTCCAGCGCCTGGTCGACGTCCTTGTGGTGCAGGTGGTGCGTCACGCGGTCAGCCGCGTGCCGAAGACGAACGCCTCGACGTCGATGCTGGTCAGCCCGTGCATGAACGCGTGGATGAAGTGCAGGAGCATGCGTGAGTATCGATCCATGGAGCCGCTGACGTCGCACAGGACGACCAGCGGCCGCGGCCGCGAAGCGCGGGCGCGATACGAGAGCTCCAGCATCTCGCCCCCGGAAGCCATGCCACGCCGCACGATGTCGCGCAGATCAAGCCGGCCCTGCCTCCCTCTGCGGTAGCGCCGGGTCTTCCGCCGGGCGAGACTCCAGCGCGTGGAGCAGATAGCGTGGCGAGCGGCCTGGATCTCCTCCCAGCTCATCTCGGCGAAATCCTTGTGGCGCAGCAGTTCCATGGGGCTGTAGCGGGCGATGCGCTCAACCAACCCGCCGCGCTCGTCGCCGGTGGCGTCCCCGCCGCCACCCGGCTCCTCAGAACCGCCTCGGTCGGAGCCCGGCTCACCGGGCAGCCTGGCCCGGCGAAAGTCCTCACCGCCGGATCGATCGGAGGAAGGCGCGGAGCCGCCCCGCCAGAACAACTCGAAAGCCTGGTCGAAGACAGGCTGGTCTTCGTGCCGCGAGACGAGCAGCGCTCGGGCGGCGAAGTAGAAGTCGATCCTCGACGCAACCGGTACGTGCTCGAGCGCCCGCGCCAGGTCCATCACCTGGACCGGCGCGGTCGAAACCCCCATCAGGCGTAGCAGGCGGCTGAAGCGGACCATCTGGCCGAGCAGCCGTCCCCCCAGCAGGCCCGCTTCGTTCTCGTCTCCCGCGGTGTCACGTTCGATCATGGTTCCGCCCCGACCCCCTGGCGCGTTGCGCGATGTGGGTGGCCCCCGCTGCCCCTCAGCTCGGCCATCCTTCCGCTTGCAGCCGCGCCTTGACCTCTTCGAGGATGCGCTGCAATGCGCCCTTGCGTGCGAGATCGATATCGTCTTGATACTTGAGCAGGACGCCGGCCGTATCCTCGATCATCGGCAGGTCCAGCTCCTGGGCGCCGAGGGTCACCAGCGCCTGAGCCCAGTCGATGGTCTCGGCGATGCCGGGAACCTTGTAGAGATCGACACGCCGCAACCCCTGCACGAACTCGACCAGTTGGCGGGCCAGGCGCAGCGGCGCCTCGGGCACGCGCAGGCACACCACCTGATATTCCTTCTCGGCGGAAGGGTAGTCGATCCAGTGATAGATGCACCGGCGCTTGATCGCATCGTGAATCTCGCGGGTGCGGTTCGAGGTGACGATGACGATCGGCGGCACGGCCGCCCGCAGTGTGCCGATCTCGGGGATAGTGACCTGGAAGTCGCTGAGCAGCTCGAGGAGAAAGGCCTCGAACTCCGGGTCGGCGCGGTCGAGCTCGTCGATGAGGAGGATGGGCGCAACCCCGTCGCGCGTCTCTTCGATGGCCTGCAGGAGCGGGCGCTTGATCAGGAACTCGGGTCCGAAGATGCCGCGCTCGATTTCGGCCGCGTCGTTGCAGCCTTCCGCCTCGAGGGCGCGAATGTGCAGCATCTGCCGCGTGTAGTTCCACTCGTAGATGGTCGTGTTGACGTCCAGCCCCTCGTAGCACTGCAGGCGGATCACCGGGCATCCCAGCACCTCGGCCAGCGTCTTGGCGACCTGGGTCTTGCCGACGCCCGCCTCACCTTCGAGGAGAAGCGGCTTGTGCAGCCGGAGCGTCAGGAAGACGGCCGTGGCCAGAGCGCGGTCGGCCACGTAGGAGTGGCGGAAGAGCTCTTGCTCGAGGTCGTCGATCGATTGGATTTCTGGGGACACGTACACCTCGCGGCTCGGTCGAATGGCTCTGGTTCAAATGTACGGCACTCGAACGGTTTTGGCAAAGCGCCCCGCGTTTGCACTCTGCGCGGCCTGGCATTTACCATGTGAAGATACGATCGATTCCCGGTTCCTGTCGGACGGAGGAAAATTGAAAGACATCGATACCCCTCGGCGCTACAAGCTGATCGCCTGCGAGATCATGTACCGCGAGTTCTGCTTCTGCGCCGCGCAGTCTCGTAACGTCGTAGACGCCACGTTCCTGCCCAAGGGTCTGCATGACATGGGGGAGTCCAAGATGTCGGCACAGCTCCAGGCAGCCGTCGACGATGTGGACCCCACTCGCTACCAGGCCATCATGCTCGGATACGGGTTGTGCAACAACGGGACGCGCAACCTGCGCGCCTCCGTCCCCATCATCATACCGCGGGCGCACGACTGCATCACCTTACTGTTGGGATCGAAAGAGAAGTACCTGGAGTACTTTCAGCAACATCCCGGAACCTACTACAAGTCGCCGGGATGGGTGGAGCGGAACCGCGACCCGAACGGCAATCCCGACAGCATCATGTCGCAGCTACAGATCAACCGCACGTACGAGGAGTACGCCGCGAAGTTCGGCGAAGAGAACGCCCGCTATCTGATGGAAACGTTGGGCGACTGGATGAAGCACTATACGCGACTTGCTTACATCGATACGAGGGTCGGTAGCTTTGACGAGTACAAGCGCCAGACTGAGGATGAGGCTCGCGAGAAGGGATGGGAGTACGAAGAGATCCAGGGCAGCACGGCTCTACTGATGCGGCTGCTCGACGGTCCATGGGACTCGGACGACTTCCTGGTGGTCCCCCCTGGACAGACCATCCGGCCGACCTACGATGACACGATCATCGATCTGGCGTGAACGTCGCAGTTGCACTACCTGGCTCGTCGCATCGTAGGCGTCATGTGGACCGTGGGTGCTAAGTACTGGGCCGGCTCGTCCGAGAGATCCCCGCAGCCGCGAGCTCGTAGGGGCTAAGCACCGGGTGGCAGTGCGCGGGGCCGGACGTGTTGGGTGCCGGTGCTTCGCCCTGTCGCATTGCACTAACCACTCGCGGAATGACCCGCTAGCGCTGCGCTAGGTTCTGCGCAGGCGGGGAGCCCTCGGTGGGCCGCCGGCCGTCCGGTGGCCCACCGAGCGTTGCAGACGCTCACACGCTGCGCCGGATCGTTCGCATCGCCGCGCAATGCTCACCCGTCTCCCCGGTACGCAACGTCTCCCACACTTTACTTGAACCGGTCGGGGAACTGCTTGATGATCCCCTCGGCCAGCATATCGGCCATCCCCAGGATCTGCACATGCACCGCGTCATAGGCGGCTATGTCTGCATCCCAGTTCCCGGCCAAACGGGCCGAGGCCTCTTGCAGCGTGCCGTCCAGGTGCTCCTTCATCATCATCTTCATCTCGGCAAGAGGCCAATTCTTGGGGTTGGCTGCGCTGAGGAAGGTTGCGATATCGTCGGCGTTGGCGTACCACCGCGTCTTGGCGTCGTCAAAGGCAGCCGTGTCGCCCGCCTTGGCGGCCGCCAACAAATCGGCGGCGATCAGGATGTGGTCCCGCAGAAGCGCTGTCAGTTGGTCGCCGGCGGCGTCGCCGTAGAACGGCTTGACTGCGTTGCCGATGTCGCTCTGATTTCGCAACAAGCGAGCCGCAGCCGGACCGAAATCGGGCAGGTCGGCGGCAACACTCACGATGACCATGCGCGTCCAGACGATATGGTCCTCCCAGAGCTTGCGCATCTGCTGATTGAAGCTCAGTTCGTCAATCTTGTCCTTGTGAGCGGTCGATCCGGAAGGATCTGCGCTCGCGATCATGGGAACCAGCAGCAGAGCAGCTACCACGAGTGCCGCTACCACCGGTCCTAATACCCTTCCATTCAATACACCACGCATCATCTTACCCCCATCAGCCTGTCCCGCCATCGGCGGAACTGGCATGCCTGCCGGGCAGGCATGCGCGCTGGCAGCGCATCTTAGTGGGTATACGATACGAAGTGCGCCTCTGGTCTACTCGATTTGTCCACGAGCCGGATCAACAGAAAACACCGGGCGCTTAAAGACAGAAGAGGGCGGTGCGTCCCCGGCACCGCCCCCCTCGATCTAGCCCTACGAGAGTTCTACTGCTTTGCTTCGAAGTATAAGGCGTTTCCCCAGCGCCCTATCTACAGATCTATGGTATCCGATCTTGTCCGGCGTTCATATCGCCATTTGGCCCGCTTACAGACAGGCATGACGGACCGGGAGAGTGTAGGCCGAATGGCGGTGAGCGGGACGGTCACCTATACCGGCCACGCCGCACCGGCGGCACCGCGACGGCGTCAGGATCACGTTCTCCTACCAGCCGTCCTCGACCGTGTAACCGAGGTCGCGGATCGCGGACACGATCTGCGCAGCGGTCACCTGCCGCTCGTCGTATTCGACGTCGAGTCGCTGCTTTTGGTAGCTCGCCCGCACGCTTCGCACCCCCGGTAGATCATCCTCCAGCCCCTCGAGCCGCATCACGCAGGCCGGGCAGTGCATGTCCGTTACCTTGAAGATCTGCTGTGCCATTCCCTCTCCACCCTCACGCGTCGAAGATGATGACGCCGCTGTACATTCCCATCGAGCAGCTGTAGTAGAGCTTGCTCCCGGCCTTCTGCGGGGGTAGATCCACGACCACGGTGCCGGTCTGCGGCAGATTCTTCTGGATCCGCAGCGAGGGGATCACAAAGGCCCACGAACAGCTTCGGGTGTTCTTGGTGACCAGTGACAGCTGATACGCCTGGTTGGGCCTGGCGTGAAGCACATTGGGTTGGTACCCGCTGTTCACGACATTGAGTACCAGTGAGCCGCCACCTTCTGCTGCGGCCTGTGGAGCGCCGGCGGCCGCGGCCTTTGGCGCGTTTTGTGCGGCGTTCTGATAGCTACCTGTGCTACTCGTCGTGCCGCCCAGGGGCATGCTGGAGGCGCTCGCAGCCTCCGCAGCCAGAGTCTGCGCGTTCGATGCCAGGCGAAGGTTAGTGATCGAATAGGGCCATCCGGCCAGCGTCGCTCCGGCGTCGATCGAGATCAGCCCGAGAATCAACACCACCACGGCGACGAAGCGCATGAACCCTGCTTCCAGCCGCGATCCCAGCCGGGTAGCCAGGTAGGCCACGGCGAAGAACACCGGGCTGGTGCCGAGCGTGAAGGCAAACATGGTGACGGCGCCCGCGACGGCGCTGCCGGTACCCATTGCGACCGCCATCATCGCCTGCGTCACACCGCACGGGATCAGCACGGTCAGTGCGCCGAGGAACACCGGCGTTACCGCGCTGGCATCTCCCTTGGCCTTCCGGCGGATGTAGCGCGTCACGGACCGGGGTGGCTCAAGCGCGAAATAGCGGAAGATGGGATGGACGTTGAGCATGCGCAAGGCAGTGCCGACCATGAATACGCCGATGGCGGCCTGCAGCATCGCTTGCGTCATCAGCGACAGCTGCATGACCGAGCCCAACAGCCCCAACAAGACGCCCAGAACGGTATACGCGACCAGCTTGGCCGCCAGAAACAGGACGATGGGCCGTGCGGCACGCATCGGGTGCAGCCGCATCCGTTCCTGTTCGGGCTGCACCGGAGTCCGCCGGCAATGCAGTCTGCGGTCTGCCGTGCGTTATCGTGTCTGGACTGACCGGCGTGCCAGCCTTCTTTGCGTTTCGCCGCTTTCGGCGTGACCGGCGCGGCTTGAGCAGCCTGCCGGCCGGGGTATCCCTGACCGACTGCTCGACCTCGTGAGCTATGGAACTCGCCAGCAGCCCGCCTTGTACCGCCAGGCAGCTCAGTCCGCCGGTGGTCAGGCCGGTGATGAATGGGACGATGAGATCCATATGCTCCGATCCGGATCGCGATGCTCCCTGTTGGGCGATGCCCACCGCCGAGTGGACGCGATACGGTGCGGGTAGTTGTTACTCGCTGGCGAGGCGGAAGCCGCGCAGGCGCAGCGAGTTGGTAACCACGAAGATCGACGAGAAGGCCATGGCGGCCGCGGCCAGCCAGGGCGCGCTGTGCAGCAGCCCGGCGACCGCCACCGGGATCAGCAGCACGTTGTAGAAGAAGGCCCAGAACAGGTTCTGCTTGATCGTGCGCATGGTGCCGCGGCTGAGGCGCGATGGCCCGTGCCACCCCGCGCAGGTCGCCGCTCATCAGCGTCACGCCGGCGGTCTCCATCGCCACGTCGGTGCCGGTGCCGATGGCCATGCCCACGTCGGCCTGGGCCAGCGCCGGGGCGTCGTTGATGCCGTCGCCGACCATGGCGACGACCGTGCGACCCGGCCCGTTCGCACGCCGGTCTTGGCCGCGGCAGTCCCGTTGCTCCTGGATCGCCTTGACCTGTGCCGCCTTGTCGCCGGGCAGCACCTCGGCCAGCACCTGCGTCGATGCCCACCTGGCGGGCGATCGCTTCGGCCGTGCGCCGGTTGTCGCCGGTCAGCATGACCACCGTGCAAGCCCTAGCCGGCGCAGGCTGGCAATGGCCTCGGCCGAGCCGTCCTTGACCGTGTCGGCGATGCCGATGGCGCCCACGACCGCAGCCGTCGACGGCGGCCGACCACCGCCGTCTTGCCTTCGGCCTGCAGCCGCTCGACCGCTGCGCCCAATCCGTTCAGCGACGCTGCCCTCGGCCGCCAGCCAGCGCGGCGTGCCCACCAGCACGCGTGTGACCGTCCACCTGGGCGCGGATGCCGTGCCCGGCCACGGCCTCGAAGCCCTCCGGCTCGCTGAGCGCCAGCCCGCGCTCCTGCGCCGCCTTGACGACGGCCTGCCCCAGCGGATGCTCCGAGCCCGCGCTCGGCCGACGCGATCAGGCGCAGAGATCTCCGCCTGCCTGCAGTCGCTGTTCGGTCGACCAGATCACGTCCGTCACCGCCGGCTTGCCGCGCGTGATCGTGCCGGTCTTGTCCAGCACGATCGACCTGCACCTGCTCGGTGCGCTCCAGCGCCTCCGAGCTGCGGAACAGGATGCCGTTCTCCGCGCCCTTGCCCGTGCCGACCATGATGGCGGTCGGCGTCGCCAGGCCCAGCGCACACGGGCAGGCGATCACCAGCACGGCCACCATGTTGACCATGGCCATGGTGAAGCCGGCCTTGCCGACGAAGAACCAGCCCAGGAACGTCAGCAGCGCGATGCCGATCACGACCGGCACGAAGACGCCCGAGACCCGGTCGGCCAGCGCCTGGATCGGCGCCTTGGAGCCCTGCGCTTCCTCGACCAGCCGGATGATCTGCGCCAGCGCCGTCTCGGCGCCGACCTTGGTGGCCTGCACGCGCAGCAGGCCGGAGCCGTTGAGCGTCGCGCCGATGACCTCGTCGCCCGGCGCTTCTTCGAGACCGGCAGGCTCTCGCCGGTCAGCATCGACTCGTCGACCGACGAGCGGCCGTCCAGCACCACGCCGTCCACCGGCGATCTTCTCGCCCGGCCGCACCAGCACCGTGTCGCCGACCCGCACCTCGTCGATCGGCACATCCTGCTCGACGCCGTCGCGGACGACCCGCGCGGTGCGTCGGCCGCAGGCCCATCAAGGCCTTGATGGCCGCGCTCGTGCGCCCCTTGGCCACCGCTTCCAGGTACTTGCCGACCCGGATCAGGGTGATGATCAGCGCCGAGGTCTCGAAGTAGGTCACCGTCGCCGAGCCGGCCCATCGACGAAGAGCACCGCCACGCTGTAGAAGTAGGCGGCCGACGAGCCCAGGGCGATCAGCACGTCCATGTTGGCGCTGCCGTTCTTCAGCGCCTTGTAGCCGCCGGTGTAGTACTGCCAGCCGACGTAGAACTGCACCGGCGTCGCCAGCGAGGAACATCAGCCAGTTCGAGCCACGGGCTCATGGGCAGCAGTCCCAGCATCGTGCCCATGGCCAGCAGGAAGAGCGGCACCGTCAGCGACGACGCCGGTCCACAGCAGCCGCCGCTGCTGCTGCGATCTCGGCCGCGCCGCGCCTGCGCCTCGGCGTCCTCGGGCGCTCGGCTGCTGCCTGCGGTCTCGATCACGCCGTAGCCCAGGTCCTCGATCTTGCGCTTGAAGTCAGTCGTAGCCGACCAGCGTCGGGATGAACTCGATCGTGGCGCGCTCGGTCGCCAGGTTGACGTTGGCGTCGACCACGCCGGGCATCTTCTTCAGGTTGCGCTCGATGGTCGCCGAGCAGTTGGCGCAGGTCATGCCGCTGACCGGGATCTCGATCTTGGCCGTCGCCACGCCGTAGCCCAGGTCGCCGATCAGCGCACGCATCTTGGGCTCGTCCGACGTGCGGCCGGATCGTACGCTGACGCTGGCCTTCTCGCTGGCCAGGTTGACCGCTCGCCGCGCTGACGCCCGGCATCTTCTTCAGATTGCGCTCGATGGTGGTCGAGCAGTTGGCGCAGGTCATGCCCGTGATGGGCAAGCGTGAGCATCTTCGTTTCGGACATGTCTCGCCTCTTACCCTTCCGGCGGGTAGCCGATTTCCTGCAGAGTCGCCTTCACCTGTCCGAGCGCAGCCTCGCTTTGCGAGCCGGTAGGTCGCGGTCTTGCCGGCCGCGTCGGCGTCTACGGCTGATGACGCCAGGCAAGTCCTGGGTCTCACGCTCGATCGTCTTCACGCAATGCCCGCACGAGATGGCGGGGATACTGAGGGTTACGCTGTATGACATTGGTATTCTCCTCCACAAAGAGCACACGGCCGGCTATCGCCATGCCCGCCGGTGCGGGACTCCGACAAATTAAAGTTAGTGGTCGGGAATGCTTCTATCCGGAGTCTCTCCATTATTCAGGGCAGCCGTCGCGGACGGGTGCCTTCTGCTCCGTGCATCCGCAGCAGTCTACTCACCTTGTCCGGCCAGCAGTAGCGTCATCCGGTCGGTTCGGTAGTAGGCCAAATGATCCACTACGTTAACCACACGGGCGCGCAGGCACGCTTACGCCGGCGCCCCGCACCCCTGAATCACGCGGGCGATGGCGATCTTCGCAGATGAGGGTCCGTCACCAGCCCGGGCACTCCATGCTCCTCGTTGATCCAACCCGATTACAGTGCGCCGAATGGCCTATGACCATGTGGACCTTTTGGACCTACCCCAGGTGCACGTCGGGATGTACACTCGATTCACGTTACAGCTTTGCATAAGCCTATTTGTTGGAGGAAAGAGTTGCCCCGTTTTCTCGCACTTGCACTTGTGATAGTGGTCCTGGCCGGTGGTCTGTTATCTGGCTGCAGCGCTCCACAGCAGACTACTGACGGACAGCCGAAGATGGCTCCCGTCTCCGCGCTGCCCAAGGCCATGCAGTCTGCGCCGGCGCGGGTACGCACCGCCTATCAATTCGCGGTCGCCAATCCCGACGCGCTCGCGAACGTGCCCTGTTATTGCGGCTGCGGTTCCATGGGCCACACGAGCAACCTCGCCTGCTACGTCAAGGAGCAGCAAGGCCGGCGGGCAGGTGGTCTTCGACGATCACGCGATGGGATGCAGCCTCTGTGTAGATATCAGCCAGGATGTCATGCGAAAGACCGGCGAGGGCAAGTCCGCACAGGAAATCCGCGCTGACATCGTCGCGGCATACAGCAAGTTCGGGCCTCCCAATCAGTGAGTGTGTGCGGCGCTTTCGTTCGGGGCGCGCAAACAAGGCGCCACGGGCCGCGTATCCTGGTGGCCGGGCGTCTTGAGTCTGGCTGCGATCATCCTCGTTCTGGTGGCGCCTCTGCCCTGGCCTTCGCCCCAGCCGCAGGAGCGGGAAATTGCTCTGACCGCACGCCGGTTTGAATTCGAACCGGGCACGGTGCGTGTGAATCGCGGCGACACCGTGGTCATCAGGCTGCAGTCAGACGATGTCGTTCACGGGCTCTACGTCGACGGCTATGACATCTCAACTCAGGCGGAGCCCGGACGGCCGGGCGAGCTGCGCTTTGTGGCCGACCGCGACGGGGCTTTCCACATCCGCTGCGCCGTGCCGTGCGGCAACCTGCATCCCTTCATGATCGGCAAGCTGATCGTGGGACCGAACCTGACCTGGGTCCGGGCAGTGGCGGCCAGCCTGGTAGCGCTGGTGGGCGCCCTGTTCACGTTCTGGAGGATATGAGATGCGCTGGGCGCTGAGTGAGGTCCCGGCGGTCAAGGGGCTGCTGCGCAGTCGCTGGCTGCAATGGGGCATCACCGCCTTCACGCTGGCCGTCTTCGTGGTAGTGATCCTGACCGGTCTGGTAGGGACTCCCGCCGGCAACCACAACTTCGGCATCATCTACGTGTGGCTGGTGTGGTGGGCGCTTCTGAAGCTCGTCCTTGGTGCCTTTCGGCGGGCGGTTGTGGTGCAGTGTCTGCCCCATCCCGGCTCCCGGCGAGTGGCTGCAGCGGCGCGCCATCATCCAGCCCCGGCCGGGTGGGCGCCTCTACACGCGCCGCAAGAAATGGCCGAAGGCATTGCGCAACATGTGGGCGCAGAACTTCGGTTTCCTGGGGATCGCCCTGTTCTCCGCGTTGATACTTACCAGCCCGTTCGTGACGGCGCTGGTGCTTTTGGCTTTCATCCTGCTCTCGATCGTGACCAGCGTGCTGTTCGAGCGACGGACCTTCTGCCGGTATCTGTGCCCGATCGGAGGCTTTATCGGCGTCTACAGCCAGGTCGCCCCGGTGGAAGTGCGTATCAAGGACGCCGCCGTGTGCGCGAGTCACACCGAGAAGACCTGCTACACCGGCAGCGATGATGGCTACGGCTGTCCCTGGTTCAACCTGCCGGCCAAAGTCCAGACGAACACTTTCTGCGGCATGTGCGGCGAGTGCCTGCGCACGTGCCCCAAAGACAACATCGCGCTGAACATCCGGCGACCGGGTCTCGACCTTTTGCGCACCACCGGCCGGCGGCTGGACGAAGCGTTCAATGGCACTGATGATGCTGAGCGCCGCCTTCGTCTATTCGGTCGTTCTGCTCGGCCCGTACGGCTGGCTGAAGGCCACGGCGCGAGCCGTCGGCACACCGGGTTGGTTCGCCTACAGCTGCGGTGCTGCTGGTGCTGTACCGTGGCGGTGGTGCCGGGCCTGTTCTGGCTGTGCGTGCGGGTCAGCCGGGCGATCTCGAGGGGTACGTCCAACCAGACAGTAGCGCCATCGCACCGCAAGTCCAACCGGGGTGGGAGCCTGTTTGCCGACTACGCGGCGGTGCTCGTGCCGCTGGGGTTGGCCATCTGGATGGCGTTCACCTTATCGTTCACCCTGGTTAACCTCTCCTATGCCTGGCCCGCGCTCTCCGATCCATTCGGGTGGGGATGGAACCTCTTCGGTACGGCAGGCATGTCGTGGACGCCATACGTCTCCGGACTGATCCCGTATCTGCAGATACCTTTGCTGCTGGCGGGATTGGTCGCAGCCGTAGCTCTCGGGCTACGCACTGCGCGCGAGCATGGCCAATCGCCTTGGGCTGCCGTGCCCGTCAGCGTCTTCAGCGCCGCGGCGGTCGTAGGATTGATCACGCTGTATATGGCCTGATCTATGCGAAGTAATGTTTTTGCCCTGATCGTATTGTTGGTCATTGTCGTGGGTCTGCCGGCGCTTTTGCTCGGCTACCAGGCCGCGCGGAGCCGGGCTGACGGCATCCGAGTGATCGAGGTTACGGCCCGCATTCCAGAGGACGGCGGGTTTTCGCCGGATCATCTGGAGCTCGCCGCGGGCGAGACCGTACGGTTGCGGATCAGTTCGCCGGATACGGTGCACGGGTTGAGCATCCCCGAGTTGGGGGTGCGGGTCGAGGAGATCGTCCCGGGCAAACCGGTGGAGGTGGACGTGACGCCGGCAGAAATCTGGCCGCTTTGCGTTCGCCTGCATCAGGTGGTGCGGCGTGGATCACTGGCGCATCCGCGGCGTGGTTGTCGTATCGGGGCGCGGGCCGGTCGCTGAGGCCACCCCGGAACCACCCCTCTTCCAGCGGTTAGGGTTGGATCTGGATGCGATGCGGATGGAGGCGGACGTAGTGCCGGCGCGGCTGCCTTCCGCACACCAACGGCGCAGCATTGCGCGAGGCGCTCCCGGACTCGTTGAGTGAGGCCGGTCAGCGCCGGCAGGTGGCGCCCGCAGATCGCGTTCCTGCAAATGCGGCGCGATGGCGCGAACGCCTCCCTCAGCGACGAGCAGCTCTGGGACCTGGTGGCCTTTGCCTGGATGAAGGACACCGGCCCTGACCAGATGGCTCGCGCTAAGGAATGGTTTGCACAGGACTGCGCAGCATGCCATGGCCCGGGCGGTGAAGGGGACGGACCGGCGGGGCGAGACCTCCTGGGGCTGAAGAAGATGGATCCCATGAGCCCCAGCGGCCCGGCTGACTTCACGAATGCCGGCCGGATGCTGGCGGCAAGCGATGCTGTGTTGCAGGGCAAGATCTTGCGCGGGGGTATGGGCACCGGAATGCCGGAATTTGGCTCGCTCTACACGGACGAGCAGTTGTGGGCGCTGGTCGCATACGTAAGGGGTTTCGCTTTAGGGGCCGCCGGACGGTAGAGCATTCCGGTGCGATTCTTGACAGTTCACGACGCGCCAGACCACATCCGGCCGTGGACATCCCGACGAAGTGATCGGGACTGGGAGGAGAGGTAGTGACAAAGAACAATAGAGGGAATGCCCGGGGGGCAACGCAAGCGAGTGTTCGCCGGGCACGCGAAAAACAGGGCATCCCGGGCGTGCTGTGGTTGGCGCTCGGCGGGCTGATCTTGCTGATCGCGGGCGTTCTACTCATTTGGCGGCCCGGCGGAGGAGCCCCGCTCGTCGCGGGGAAGCCCAGCCTGACAGTGGATCGCGACCGGATCGATTTCGGTACTGTCCCGATGGACAAGCCGGTCAAGGCGGTATTCAAGCTCACCAATGTCGGCGATAGGCCGCTGACGATAAACGGGCAGCCGCAGGTCGAAGTCGTCGAGGGCTGTTGACCGCCGCGAGCGGTCGTCGGTTCGACGACATTACAGCCGGGACAGAGCACGCAGCTGGCGATGGAGTTTACCATGCACGCGGGAATGGCGGGTCCGCATGACTTCCGTACGGTCGTGAAGACCAACGATCCCGACCAACCGGCCAAGGAGCTGCGAGTGCTGTCAGACTGGCAGTAGCAGGCGGTTGCGCGTTACGCACAGCGCAGCCCGGCTGCAACTCCGCAGCCGGGCCGCGCTTCGCGTGGAGCAGATGCCGGCGTGTTACGCTCCGGGGGCGAGGTGACGACTATCGGATCGGCAGCCGCGCGGTAATCCCGGTCCCCTGCCCAGGCGACGAATCGATACGCAGCCAGCCGCCATACAGCACGGATCTCTCACGCATGCCCATCAAGCCGTAGTGCCCCTTTGAGGCAAGCTCGGCAGGTTGGTCTGGCGGCGAGAAGCCGCTCCCGTCATCGCGGACGACCAGCAGCAGGTCATCGGCCTGGAAGTCGACCTCGATCGTCGCGGAATGCGCCTGCGCGTGAGTGATCACGTTGCGCAGCGCTTCCTGAACGATGCGAAACGCGGCGAGCTCCAGATCGGGCGCCAACCGGATCACCTCTCCGGTGACTCGCACATCCACCGGCAGCCCATGCTGCTTGGCGGCGCCCGTGGCCAGCATTTCCAGCGCCGGCACGAAGCCGAGGTCTTCCAGGTAGATCGGTCGAAGGTCGCCTATGAGCCGGCGCAGCTCGGTTAGTTCGCTATCGATCAGCCCATTGAGCTCCTGCAGCCGCTCGGCTGCCCGTGCGGGGTCGCGATGCAACGCTTTCTCCACCATCTGGCTGCGCTGCTTCAGCGCCACGAGGCCCTGCACGGTTTCGTCATGGAGCTCGCGCGCCAACCGCGAGCGCTCGTCTTCCTGCGCACGCGTGATGGCGCTGAGATAATCCCGCATACCGTCCTGATACGAGCGGATGCGGTCGGCCATCTGCGCCAGCGTGACGCGCAGGTCGTCGACCTCCTGCACTCCCCCAAGCGGTTGGTTGACCGCGTCGAAGTCCCCCCAGGCGACCTTTGTCACGCGGCGCGCCAGCTCTTGCATGGGCCGCACGATGTAGGCCATACCGAACGACACCGCCAGCAGCGCCAGTACGGCGGCGAACAGCAGCCCGAGCGGCAGCACCTCGACCGTACTCGAATCCATCGCATTGACCGCAGTGATATCCTCAGCCGTGACCAACATCCAGCCTGCTGAGTCAACGCTGGCATAGCTGACGATCAGGTCACGTCCCTGCAGGTGCAGATGTTGGCTGCCCACCGGATTGGGCTCCGACGCGATCTCGGAAATAGCCTCCGGGTCGTCGATCAAACCGTTCGGATCGTAATGCAGAAGCCGCCGGCCATGCTCGTTGACCACGAAGACGGCTCCGTCGCTATTCGTGCCGAGCAGCTGGCTGCTTTGGGTCAGGCTGAAAGACTCGAGGGGGAGCAATCCTGTGAGGACGCGTTGATCCGCGACCGGAGCGGAGACGACGAGGGCAAAGGTGCCCTGGAGCCACGGTACTTCTGCCCATTGCACCCGGCCTGAAGCTGCGGCCTCGGCTACCATCGGTTCGGCGGTGCCGGCCGCGACCCAGTTTTCCGTGCCGGCCGAGGCTGCGACTATGATGCCGCCGGCGTCCGACAGCACTAGCCCGCCCGAGTAAGGGTTCTGCAGTTGGCTTGCCAGTTGCTGCAGCGCCTGCCTGGCTTCGGCTGGGGGGCGATTCAGGCCCGGGGTGTTCGCTGCCGTGAGAAGCAGGGCGAAGGAACGGTCGAGCTCGCTGCTAAGCCGGCTCGCTTCGGCCAGGGCCACCCCCCGGTCCCTATCCTCCACGAGGCGGTTCATCGTATCACGGTGACGGAGAACGCTCGTGAGCGAGAACAACACCAGCGCCACGATGATCGGAAGCGTCGTCCACAGCAGCAGCTGCGTGCGCAGACTGCGCAGCCGGAATGAGAAGCGGGGAGAAGGGGTGGGTTGGTTCTCCACGCTTAGCCCTCGTCGAGGACGATCCATCCCCGCGCCAGCGCCTTGGTTACCGCCTCCGTGCGTGAGCTCACACCCAGCTTCCCATAGATGCTGGCGAGATGCCCCTGTACGGTCCGGTCGCTGATGGAGAGTTGTACCGCGATCTCCTTGTTGGCGAGGCCGCGCCCCACAAGACGCAGCACCTCGAGCTCGCGCTCGCTGAGCGGTTCCACCTGGCCGCGAGCTGCTGCCGGCTTGCCCGTAGCGAGCTGGTCGATCACCCGCGCGGTCACGGCGGGGTCGAGCGCCTTACCGCCGGCCGCGGTTGTCTTGACGGCACGCAACAGGTCGTCGCTGTCGGCGTTCTTCAATAGGTATCCATCGGCCCCCGCCCTGAGCAGCGCGAAAATGTACGGATCGTCGTCGTGGGCCGTCAGGATCAGAACGCGCACGCCCGGGAATGCAGACTTGGAGCGGCGTGTGACCTCAATGCCGGTTAGGCCCGGCATTTGAACGTCGAGAACCGCAACATCCGGTTGGTGTTCCTCGATCAACTTGAGCGCGTCGATACCGTTGGCGGCCTCCGCCACCACGAGGATATCCGGATCCTCTTCCAGGAACTCGCGCGTCCCTTTGCGGACGACCGCGTGGTCGTCAGCCAACAGTACTCGGATTGGTGTCTGCAATTGTGCCACTCTTCGCTCACCTGATTGATGCCAACTCCTGGGCAGACGCACGCCCGTCTGAAGTATAACACCTACCCGAAACGATTTGCGCACTGTTCGGAGGCCCACTCCCTCAGCGCCTCTCAATCGCCAGCGCGCCGCCGTCCACTGGTAGAACGACTACCGCCGGTCTGCCGGCGTGGGTGGTATGTTTGGGATCCGGCCGTAATAGACAATGCGGTTGTCGTGATAAGGAGTGTGTCACATGGCAACAGATCCAGTGTGTGGCATGGATGTTGATGAGCAGACCGCCGCAGCCACGTCCGAATATCATGGAGAGATGTACTACTTCTGTTCCGCAGGCTGCAAGCGCGCCTTCGACCTGGACCCGGAAAGCTACGTGGGGCAGGGCTCCGAGGCGGAAGGAACGCAGCGCTAGCAGCTGCGCAGCGCTATGGGCGTTGCCCGTCAAGCAAGAGACGCACGTCGATTTCGATGTGCGTCTCTTGCTTAACCGGGCGTTGCTTCCGGTGCTTTACCCGCTCCCCCCGTCGCGACGTAGCGAAGCCTCTTCTCGCCGTCCGCCGCGTTCCCGCCCCGATCCCGCCGCATCGCAACTGCAGCAGGCATTAATACCTGTTCTCACGCGGATTGTATTCGTACTTTCACGGCATCCGTGCAGATCGACCGGATAATCACTGGTTGATGAGACATGATTCCCACGCACACGGCGAACCGCACGAATCCCCGCACGATGTCGAGGAGCCCTCGACCGGCGAAGCGCGTCAAAAGCCAGACGAACACGCAGGCCATGGGTCCGGGATGCATGAAGGTATGGAACACACAGGCGCACGGACGCGATGTAGACGATCGTGCCGGTCACGAACAGCCGGCGCCGGAGCAGCCGGTTACCGGCCACGACGCGCACACGGGTCACGAAGCCAAGGCAGGTGAGCAGGCGCCACCCCACCACCACGATGCGGAGCTCTCGCGTGCCGGGCAGCCGGTCGCGAGCGGCGCTCACGCGGCGCACGGGGCCATGGCGGAGGGAGCGGCTCACGAGGGACACGCCGCGCATGTAGATCATGCCGGCCACGAGCAGATGTTCCGGCGGCGATTCTGGGTCTCGCTCGTGCTCTCGATCCCCGTCTTGTTGTACAGCCCGATGATTCAGGAGTGGCTGGGCTTCACCGTGCCGGCATTTCCGGGCAGCGGCTGGATTACCCCCGTGTTGTCAGTGGTGGTCTTTCTCTACGGGGGCCTGCCGTTTCTGCAGATGGCGCTACCGGAGCTGCGTAACCGCCAGCCCGGCATGATGACGCTGATCTCGCTGGCGATCAGCGTGGCGTTCGTGTACAGCCTGGCAGCGCTGTTCATGCCCGCCGGCGAGACCTTCTTTTGGGAGCTGGTGACGCTGATCGACATCATGCTGTTGGGCCACTGGATCGAGATGCGCAGCGTCCGCCAGGCGTCTGGAGCGCTGGACGCGCTGGCCAGGCTGCTGCCCGATACCGCCGATCGCATCCGGCCGGACGGCACGGTCGAGGAGGTACACGTCGACCGGCTAAGCACGGGCGATCTCCTGTTGGTGCGACCGGGCGCACGCGTGCCTGCCGACGGCGAAGTGATCGAAGGGGAGTCGGAGGTCAACGAGGCGATGGTCACCGGTGAGTCGAAACCGGTACCGAAGGACCCCGGCGACCGGGCGATCGCCGGCACGATCAACGGCGACGGTTCCCTGCGCCTGCGCGTTACCGCTACCGGCGAGGCTACCGCCCTGGCCGGCATCATGCGGCTCGTGCAAGAGGCGCAGATGAGCAAATCGCGCACGCAGGTGCTGGCCGACAAGGCAGCCGCCTGGCTCTTCTATGTCGCGCTTGGTGTCGCTGCTCTCACCGCCGTCGCCTGGACGATCGCGGTGGGGTTCAACGTCGAAGTGATCGCCCGTGTCGCTACCGTGCTCGTGATCGCCTGCCCCCACGCGCTCGGTCTGGCGATCCCCCTGGTGGTCGCGATCACCACGGCGCTCGGCGCCAACAACGGTATCCTCATCCGTGACCGCCTGGCGCTGGAGCGGGCGCGGGAGATCGATACCGTCATCTTCGACAAGACCGGCACGCTGACCAGGGGGGAGTTCGGGGTGGTGGCGACGGCGGTAGCCGACGGTTGGAACGCCGACGAGGCGTTGGCCCTGGCGGCGGCGATCGAAGGCGATTCCGAGCACACGATCGCGCGCGGCATCCGGAACGCTGCCGAAGAGCGGCGGCTGGTCCTGCCGCCCGTCACCGATTTTGAAGCGATCAAGGGACGCGGGGTGCGGGCGATGTCGAACGGGACGCGGGTCTACATCGGCGGCCCTCGGCTGCTCGAGTTGGTGAAGCCCGCGATGCCAGAAGGCGTCGCAGGCTTCGAAGCCCAGGCCGGCGAGCGCGGACAGACGACCGTGTACCTCTCCTCGACACGCCGCCTGGCGACGCCCGGCAGGGCGGGGCGCAGGTAGTGGCAGGTTTTGCACTCGCCGATGTGATCCGGCCGGAGAGCCGGGCGGCCGTGCAGCAGCTCCACGAGATGGGCGTGCAGGTGGTAATGCTGACCGGTGACGCCGAAGCTGTGGCCAGGTCAGTGGCGGCGCGAGCTGGGGATCGACCAATACTTCGCCCAGGTGCTGCCGGAGCACAAGGACCGGCGCGTGGCGGAGCTTCAGCGCCAGGGGCGGCGCGTGGCTATGGTCGGTGACGGCGTTAACGATGCCCCGGCCCTCACCCGTGCCGACGTCGGCATCGCCATCGGCTCGGGCACGGACGTGGCGGTCCAGTCCGCCGGCATCATACTGGTGCGGAGCAACCCGCTCGACGCGGTGAAGATCATCAAGCTGAGCCGCGCCAGCTACAGCAAGATGATCCAGAATCTGGCGTGGGCCACCGGGTACAACGTCATCGCCCTGCCGCTGGCCGCGGGCGTCCTGGCGCCGTGGGGTATCGTGCTGTCGCCCGCGGTTGGCGCCATACTCATGTCACTGAGCACGATCGTGGTGGCGATCAACGCTCAACTGCTGCGGCGGCTGGAGCTGTCCGGTTAGCGGCCGCCTGGAGGCCGCCACGGCCGCCCGCTTCAACGGGCAGGAGTAACCGCAACTGCGCCGCGTAAAAACTAGACATAAGACTCAGCCGCTTCTTCGCGTCCCTTAGTCGAAGCCCCTCCGGTCCAAAATTGTGAGACAAATTACCTATTCTCCGGCGATTGACACCCCGCAGCGTAACTGTTACAATAGGCACATACTCGTACTTCCGGTCACTTGTCTGCTTGTACAGTAGCCGGCCACCCGATAGGACTCGCTGAGAACTCACAGCGTCCCATTTAGTCTAGACACCAACTCTGATTACGCCTCGAATAGATCTCGCGCGCATCCCGGCGCCGGCGAAACAGCCTTGCCCGGGCGCGCGCATAGCTATACCGGCACGTCAGTAGAAGCGTTAGCTCCGGCGAGCTGGACTACCACCTGGCCTGCTTTGCCGCCCTCACCAGTAGCGGTACGGCGGAGCGCGGCCAATGCCATCGACAATCTATCCTCGGGTCCGGCCTGGCAGACTGTGAGAGGCGCTGAAGCCCCCAGACTGGCGTGAATCGACCGGCCCATTCGTCCATTCTCCACGCTATACACCCCGCAGAGGCGCATTCGCCCGGGGGTGTTTTGTGTTGCCTTATCTCCTCGCCGCCGCCCGCACCAGGATAAGGACCTGACCATGAACCGAATCCCGTCCATTCCCCTGCCGAGATCAGCAGCCGATGAGGACCTACCCACTCTGGACCCGGCCGTCGTTCGCCGGATCCGGCAGGCGCTAGCGCGCGTGGGCGATTTTGGAGAGATCGGCCTGGTGGTCGTCAAGGGCCAGATCAAGTTCATCCAGATCACCAGCAGCGAGAGCCTGGCCGATCGAAACGGGCAATAGCGAGGCCGCATGCGACCCGTAAAGCCGGCTTTGGAACCGCACATCCTCACCTCGCGTCCGAGAGAAGACGAGCGCGGCTCCCGCACAGAAGAGCGCGGAACGCTCGAATGGCCGGCGCTGCGGGAGGTGGACGCCGACCACGCCAGTCTGCCCCGCGACTCTTACCCACGGCGAGACGGACTCGTCGACCGGCTCCCGATGGGCGCCGGGCTTGCGCCCGATGCGGCAGACTGCCCCACCCGCGCGTTCCTGATCGCGTGTTTGCGCGGCCGCTGGCAGCCCGATGCGCTCGGCGCTGCCCGCGCCGGCGTGCCGCAGGATGCTGCCGGATGGGAAGCGGTGCGCGTGGCAGCCAACAACGCCTGGCTGGCGCCACTGCTCCACCGTGTAACGTGCGGACAAGACCTCGTGCCCGCCGCCCTTGAAGAGCAGTGGCGCAGCGTGTATCTCCAGTCGCTGCAGCGCAGCGCGCGGCTGTTCCATGAGTTGGAGGCGCTGCTGCGCAGCATGGCCGCCGCCGGGGTCCCGGTGATGCTGCTGAAGGGGGCGGCGCTGGCAGAGGCTGTCTACGGCGACGTCGCCCTCCGTCCGATGACCGATCTTGACTTGCTGGTGCGCCCGCGCGATGTACCGGCGGCCCTCAGCGTCCTCCGCGTGGCCGGCTACAAAACTGACGAGCCGTTCCGCTATTTTGCCGAGGTGGGCGCCCACAAGATGGGCGCTACCCCCGTGCTGGTAGATTTGCACTGGGCCTGGATCGATCTTCCCTACTACATCGACGTGATCGACGCAGATTGGCTGTGGGGAACGGCCCGCCAGATATCGACCGGTGGTACGCCCGCCCTGATGCTGGGCCCGGAAGCACAGCTGCTTCATCTGGCTGCGCACATGGTCTTGAAGGAGAACGACGACGCGGGACGCTCCTCCACCTCCATGACGTGGCCGAGGTGCTGCATTTCTACGCAGGTGAGATTGATTGGGAAGTGCTGCTGGCTCGCGCCCGGGCTTTTGACCTCGTTCTGCCGCTGCAGCGGGTGTTGCCGGTTGTGGCCGCCGGATGGTTCGCTCCAGTGCCGGCGGATGTTCTGACGTCGGCTCGGCCGGATCCGGCCATCACGGCAGGAGGCGCGGATCGCCCGCAGCCTGGGAGCCGCAAGGGGATCCGCTCTGTACGCTTGCTGGTCCGGTCTGGCGACCTTGCCGTCGTGGCGCGCACGGGTGCGCTATTCGTGCACCCACCTCTTCCCGCCGGCCTCCTACATGCGCTGGCGCTACGGTATTCGCCACGAAGTCTTGATACCGTTGAGCTACCCTTTGCGGTGGCTCAGCGCTCTTCGAAGCGCCGCTACGCTGTTCGGCCGCGCCACCGGGGGAGATGAGCATGATAGTCCAACCGGGAAGAGCGATTCCAACCGGCAACGTAAACGAAGACGGCATCGAGGATGGGCAGGTGGCTGCCGGCACGGCTCCCGCCTATGACGGGATGAGAACGGCCAACGTGGTGGTGATTGTGCCGGCCTTCAATGAGGAGCGCTGCATCGGCAGTGTGGTGCTGCGCGCACTGCAGAGTGCCGACGAGGTGCTGGTGATCGACGACGGCTCGACCGACGGCACCGCCGAGATAGCCCGGGCCGCAGGCGCCACCGTCATCCGGCACGAGCAGAACCTGGGAAAAGGCACGGCGCTCAATACCGGGCTGCGTAAGGCGCGCGAGCTTTGCCCCGACGTGGTTGTCCTGATCGACGGCGACGGGCAGCACCGCCCGCAGGAGATGTGCCGGGTGATTGCTCCGATCCTGGCAGGAGAGGCTGACATTGTCGTCGGGTCGCGATACCTCGATCGTAATAGCCAGGTGCCGCGACACCGGGTCGTGGGACACCGGGCTTTCAACATGCTCACCGGTGGCGCCTCCGGACTCAGCCTGACCGACTCGCAGAGCGGTTACCGGGCGCTCTCCCCGCAGGCGCTCGCCGCCCTCACCTTTCGTTCAGACGGCTTCTCGGTCGAATCTGAGATGCAGTTCATCGCACAGGAGCGACACCTGCGTGTGGTCGAGACGCCGGTCACGATCGAGTACAACGAGAAGCCGAAGCGTCCCGTCATCGCTCACGGCCTGCTGGTGCTGAACGGCGTGCTTCACTTCGTCGGCCAGTACCGGCCGCTGTTCTTCTTCGGCGTGAGCGGGCTGCTCATCACCCTGGCAAGTCTGGCGCTTGGCGGCTACGTGGTGCTCGCATACCAGCGGACCCATATGCTGGCAGTGGGGTATGCCATGATCACGGTCCTGTTGGGCGTGATTGGCATGCTGACTTTCGTCACCGGAGTCATTTTGCACTCGGTGCGAGGGCTTATCGCAGACCTTGAGGTGAAGCTGGTGCCGGAACGAGACGCGCAGCGGGTCGTTGGGTGAGTAGCATGTTTGAGATGGCCGCAGGCTTCGCGCCCCCTGAGAGGTCCGGATGTCCGAACTGCCGCTGATTACGATCATCACGCCTTCGTACAACCAGGGAGAGTTCATCGAGCAGACCATCGACTCGGTGCTGGGCCAGGGCTACCCCTGTCTGCAGTACATCGTGGTCGACGGTGGCTCGACGGACCAGACGCTGGACGTGCTGAGGCAATACGATCGACACCTGATGTGGATCAGCGAAAAGGACCGCGGCCAGTGTGATGCGATCAACAAAGGATTGCGGATGGCCGCCGGTGAGGTGATCGCCTTTATCAATTCGGACGACTACTATGAACCCGGAGCTTTGCCGGCCATCGGGCGATTCTTCACTGGCAATCCGCAGGCGGCCTGGGTCACGGGCAAATGTCGCACCGTCGATCGGGACGGGCAGGAGATACGCAGAGCCATCACGCTGTACAAGAACGCCTGGCTGCGCCTTCGCAGCTACCGCGTGCTTCAGGTGCTGAATTACATCTCGCAGCCGGCCACGTTCTGGCGCCGCAGTGTGCTCGAAGCGGTGGGGCTCATGAACGAGGATCTCTGCTACGTCATGGACTACGACTACTGGCTGCGCACCGGCAAGCAGTTCCGCCTGTCGTTCCTCGACCGGTATCTCGCTTGCTTCCGGATGTACCCATCTTCGAAGTCCGGCTCGACCGCGCATCTGCAATTCGACGAAGAGCTGCGGATCGCCCGGACCCACTCCACCAGCGCGCTTCTGATGGCACTCCATCGCCTTCACTGCGGCGGCGCAACCGGGGTGTACCGGCGGCTGTTGGCGCGGTCAGCCTGCGGCGGTTGAGGCGGCTGATGCGGATATTGCACGTCATTCCTCATTACACCCCTTCAAAAGGCGGCTCCGTTCGGGTTGTGTACGAGATGGCCAGGCACCTGGGGGAGAGGGGCCACGACGTGACCGTGGTTGCCAGCGATTACGGAATTCGCGAGGCCAAACTGGATCCGGGTCCTTTCAACGTCGTACACTTTCCAGGGATATGCGCCTGGAACTTCTATGTCACGCCCGGCCTGGTTGCCTGGGCACGGCAACACGTGGGAAGCTTTGATGTAGTCCATCTGCACGAAGCTCGCACGCTACAAAACATCATTGTGGGACACGCCGCGATGAAGCAGGGGATTCCCTACGTCCTCTCCGCGCACGGCCAGCTACCCATAATCATTCAACGTAAACTGGCCAAGCGGGCATATGACTGTTTGTTCGGCAGGCGGCTATTCCGCTCGGCCAGTCGTCTGGTCGCGGTCTCCCCCGTTGAAGCCCAACAGTATCGGCACGCCGGAATTGACGATACGCGCATACGACTGATCCTGAACGGGCTCGATCTCGAAGAGTTCGCACACCTACCGGCGCCCGGAACCTTTTCGCAGACACTTCGAGCGAAGGGACCGCAGACGAAACTGGTGTTGTATGTGGGGCGCCTACACCAGCAGAAGGGGATCAAGCACCTGATCGAAGCCTTCGTCCAGGTGCTAAGACAAGATGCTGATTGCCTTCTGATATTGGTGGGCCCGGACGATGGCGAACGGAGGAAACTGGAATCGTCTACCCGTCACGCTGGGGTTGGCAGATCGAGTCGTATTTGCGGGCCCACTGTATGGGATCGACAGGCTCGCTGCCATGGTTGATGCCGACGTCCTGGCTCTGCCTTCGATGCACGAAATCTTCGGACTGGTCGCCTTTGAAGCATTGATGTGTGGCACTCCGGTTGTCCTGGCTAACGACTGCGGGGCGGGCAACATTATCGAGGATGCAGGGGCCGGATTCTCTTCTCGTACGGCGATGTGGATGGTCTTGCCGCCGCGCTCGTCGATGCCCTCACGCAACGGACCGATGCGCTGAGGAAAGTGAGGGCTGGCCAGGCATATACCCGCGAGCATCTGGACTGGGCCATCATCACCGGTGATCTGGAAGAGCTTTACGGAGACGTCACGAGCCGGGCTGGAAGATAAGGTACGGCGCCAGTCCGGCGTAGTAATACCTGAGGGATCGAAGGGCAATCCGCCGGATAAGCGGGTACCATATTCGATCCCAAGTTCAGTGGAGGGGTGCGGTGAAAGTCGTCATTCTGGCCGGCGGCCTCGGCAGCCGTCTGGCCGAAGAAACCGAAGTGAAGCCCAAGCCGATGGTTGAGATCGGCGGGCGCCCGATCCTCTGGCACATCATGAAGATGTACGCGCGCTATGGCTTCAACGACTTTCGTGATCGCGCTCGGCTACAAGGGCGACGTGATCAAGCACTACTTTCTGCGACTACTACGCTCTCTGCGGCGAGCATGACGGTCGACATCTGGCACCGGAAGATCGAGACAGCACGCGAGCGCGCGGGAAGACTGGCGCGTTCACCTGGTCGAGACCGGGAGACGACACGCAGACGGGCGGCCGGATCAAGCGGCTCGCCCCTATCTCCACGACGGCACTTCATGCTCACCTACGGCGACGGCGTCTGCAATGTCGACCTCAGCAAGCTTGCTGGCCTTCCACCGGAGCCACGGCCGTCTTGCCACCGTCACCGCCGTGCGCCCGCCGGCGCGCTTCGGCGGCCTGGGTTCGACGGCGATCTCGCAGTGAGCTTCACCGAGAAGCCCCAGATCGGCGAAGGGTGGATCAACGGCGGGTTCTTCGTCTTCGAGCCCGAGGTCCTCGACTACATCGAGCGGCGACGAGAGCAGCCTGGAGGCGGAGGCTCTCTCCTGCCTGGCCGCGGACCGCCAGCTTGCTGGCCTACCGCCACGACGGCTTCTGGCAGTGCATGGACACGATCCGCGAGAAACGCTTGCTCGAGAATCTGTGGCAAAGCGGCGAGCGACCCTGGAAGACCTGGGAGGATTGAGATGAAGGTGTCTGGTAACGGGCCACGAGGGCTACATCGGTTCGGAGCTCGTCCCGATGCTTCTCGACGCCGGGCACGACGTGACCGGCGTCGATACCGGCTATTTCCGCGAGCAGGCCCTGCCACCCGACACTGACCAGATGCGCAACGTGAACAAGGACATCCGCGACCTGGACGGCCGGGATCTGAAAGGCATCGACGCCGTTATCCATCTGGCCGCCCTGTCCAACGACCCGATGGGCAATCTGAACGAGGATTGGACCTACGAGATTAACCACGCGCATCAGTACGCCTGGCGCACTGGCCCGGGATGCGGGCGTCGCCGGTTCTCTGTTCTGCCTCGAGTTGCAGCGTCTACGGGCTGGCGGAGAGCCACGAGCTGGTTACGGAGACGTCGCCCGTTCATCCTTTGACTCCCTACGCCGTCTCCAAAGTACGGACCGAGGAGGACGTGTCCCGGCTGGCGGGCACCGGTTTCAGTCCCGTCTTCCTTCGGAACTCCACGGCCTACGGGTGGTCCCGCCGCTTCCGGTCGGACCTGGTCCTCAACAATCTGGCCTGCTGGGCATACACGACGGGCCAGGTCCGCATCCTCAGCGACGGCACCCCCTGGCGGCCCCTCGTGCACGTCCAGGATATCGGGCGCGCATTCATCGCCATGCTCGACGCGCCACGCGACGCGATACACAACCAGGTCATCAACGTTGGCTCGAGCGATCAGAACTACATGGTGCGCGATCTTGCCGCCTTCGTGCAGGAAGCCCTGCCGGACAGCCAGGTAAGCTACGCCGAAGGCGGCAGCCCGGACCCCGCAGCTACCGCGTGTCGTTTCACAAGCTGAACACGCTGCTGCCCGAATACCGGACCGCATGGGATGCGTGCTCGGGGGCCAGGCAGCTTGCCCGCGAATATCATGCGGCCGGGACCTGCGCGCCGAGGAATTCTCGGGCCCTCGTTACGTTCGCCTGGCCCAGCTCAAGAGCCTGATGGAGACGAACCGTCTCGATACCACGTTGAGGTGGATTTCGTGAGCGGAGAAAACGGATTTCCTCGAGTTTCTGGACGAACCGCCCAACGCTGGTGACCGGCGCTACCGGGCTGATCGGCGGCGCGCTCGTCAGGCACTCGTCGATGCCGGCGCCGATGTGGTCTGCCTGGTGCGCGATTGGGTGCCGCAATGCGAGCTGGTCCGCTCTCGCTTGATCGACTGGTCAAGGTGGTGCGCGGAGACGTGCGAGATCAGGCGGTGCTGGAGCGCGCCCTGGGTGAATACGAGATCAATACGGTCATCCACCTCGCGGCGCAGAGCATCGTCAAGGTTGCCAACGAGGATCCGGCGGGAGTGCTCGACGCAAACGTCCGCGGGACCTGGTCGCTGCTCGAGGCCTGCCGGGCCCGCCCCGCCGTCCGCCAGGTGGTCCTGGCATCTACCGACAAGGTCTACGGCGACGTGGACCTGCTGCCCTACACCGAGGACATGCCGTTACTTGCCAGGTACCCGCACGACGTCAGCAAGGCCTGCGCAGAGATGATTGCGATGGCTTTGCGGCCACGTATAAGATGCCCGTGGCGATGACTCGTCTGCCGAATGTCTACGGTGGAGGCGACCTGAACTGGAGCCGCATCATCCCGGGGACGATCCGCTCCGCCCTGTTCGGGCAGGTCCCTGAGATCCATTCCGACGGCAGCTTCATCCGCGATTACCTGTACGCTGAAGACGCCGCCGCGATTCACCTGCTCATTGCCGAACGGTTGGCCGAGGATCCCGTCTTGGGCGGCCAAAGCTTCAATGTATCCAACGAGACTCGGCTGACGGTGCTGGAGCTGGTGAAGCGCATTCTGGCTCTAGTGGGGTCGGATCTGCAGCCGGCGGTTCTGAACCGGGCCAAGAATGAGATCAAGAACCAGTACCTGGATGCGGCGAAAGCGAGGCAGGTGCTGGGCTGGGAGCCGCTGTTCTCTATGGATGAAGGCCTCGAGCGCACCATCGACTGGTACCGGGCGTACTTCAACACAAGGCAGGACGCCGCATGAAGGTGCTGCTCACCGGCGCCTCGGGCTTCTTGGGCTCCCACCTGGCGCGTCCTTGCCAATGAGGGGTGTGAGGTTGCAGCGCAGGTCCGCGCCGAAAGCAACCTGTGGCGGATCGGCGACATGAAGGGCTCGCTGCAGCTGCTGCACGGCGACCTGCTCTCGGCGGATGATTCTCGGAAATGGTCGATCGGGCGCGTGCCGGATCTATGCTTCCACCTGGCCTGGTATGCCGAGCCTGGCGTGTACCAGACCAGTCCCATGAATATCCGCTATATCGAGGCCAGCCTGAACCTGGCCACACAGCTTGCCCGGGCCGGCTGCAAGCGGCTTGTCGTTGCCGGTACCTGCGCCGAGTACGATGCCGGTCATGGCTATCTGTCGGAATCCTCGCCCACCCGGCGGGTCACCCTCTATGCAGCAAGCAAAGTGGCGCTGTGGGCTGTGCTGGAACGGCTGGCGGAGAAGATTGGGCTCGATGTGGCCTGGGCGCGCATCTTCTACGTGTACGGTCCCCATGAGGACGAACGGCGCTTCATCCCGGCAGTCATCACTTCGCTGCTGCGTAACGAGCCGACGCGGCTGACCCCCGGCGAGCAGGTGCGCGACTACCTGCATGTCGAGGACGTCGCGCGAGCGCTGTGGACGGTCGGCCGCAGCGACCTGAACGGCGTTGTCAATGTCGGCTCTGGGCTGCCGGTCACCAATCGCGATATCGCGCTCAAGATCGGCGCCATCGTCGGTCGCCCCGACTTGGTGAGGCTTGGCGACCTGCCATATCGCGCCGGGGATCCCATGTTCGTGTGCGCCAACACCCATCACCTGTTTGAGGATACCGGCTGGAGACCACGGCACGACACCGACTCAGGCCTGCGGGACACGACTGCCTGGTGGCGCGAGCACCTGAATGCAGGCGAATAGTATCCTGCCCCTTCTGTGGCTCGCCGTGCTCCTGCACGTCCTGGCCACCTGGTGGGCCGCGGTCCGCAGGGGAAGGCGGGCACGGGCTCTCGACGCGCAGGATTCGCAGCTCTCGCTCGAGGATGCTCCGGCCGTTTCGATCATCGTTCCGGCGTGGAACGAGCGCGGTACGATCGAGAGAAATATCGGGGCCCTTCAGAGGATCGACTATCCGTGCTGGGAAGCGGTAATCGTTGCCGGTGGGGACGACGATACCTTCGCAGCAGCACGAGACACTGCCGCGGGCGATGACCGCATTCGTGTTCTGCGCCGGGGACCGGAGCCAAAGAACGCAGCCCTTAACCGGGTGTTATGGCGGCGCGGCATGAGATCGTTGTGCTTCTGGATGCCGACAATATGGTCGAACCGGGTTGGCTCAGCGCGCTGATCGCACCGATTGCCCGCGGCGCGTCGGTGAGCGTGGGCAATAGCTTTCCCAACAGGATCACGTGGGTCACACTCGAAGAACGTATGTGGCACATCCACACCTACCAGATCCTCCAGCTCTCCTGGATCCAGGGGGACCGCTCCATCGCAATTCGCCGCGAGCTTCTCGAGCGTATTGGGGGCCTTCCCGAGCACACGTATGCCCGGGAGGACTGGGACATCTGGGCCCGGCTCGGGCAAACGGGCGAGCGTGTGGTCTTTGCCGAAGGCGCCCACCTGGTCACAGACCGTCCTGCCACTCTGTCGGAGTCATGGCGGCACCAGGTGCGATGGCGGAGGACGCACCTCAAGGGGCTATGGGAGCGACGTCCAGAGTTGATCAGGACCCCCGTGCAATCCTTTTCGCAGGTCTACGGATACGTGCTCAGCGTGGCAATATCTGTGGGAATTGTTGCCGCGCTGGTTCTCGTCACTAGCTCGGCGCGATTCGCGCCCGATAGTCTCTCACTTTGTGATGCTATCGGCTTTCTGGTTATGCCTCCGTCGTGCCGCCCTGGGATTCGAAATCGCTGCCTTCACAGGCGACATCGCCTGGCTCCGGCGTGCCTGGATGCCCGGTTGCCACCCTGGGGATAGAGATCGGCGCGTCGGTCGTGGCTCTTCTTTCGATCCGCAGACAATCGGCCTTGTATAAGGGCCCCCGCTTCTCCCATCCATGACACGCGGACCATGACTGATCTCTCGATCAACGCCATCCGGAGCATGCTCTGGAATCTTACCGAGACATTCGGGCTTCGGGCGATCCAGCTCGTCGTGTCCGTCATACTGGCGCGTTTGCTACTCCCTGAGCAGTTCGGGCTCATCGGCATGCTGACGCTGTTCATGGCGCTTGCGCAATCGCTTCTAGAGAGCGGGTTCGGTTCTGCCTTGATTCAGAAGAAGGAGGCCAATCAACTCGATGCCTGCTCGGTCTTCTACCTCAATTTGCTTGTCGCCATAGTATTGGCGTTGGTGCTCTATGGGGCTGCGCCGCTCATTGCCGGTTTCTACCAGGCGCCGCCGCTGCTCCCACTCACGCGTTTTCTCTGCCTCAACATCCTTTTCAGCGTGTTTGTGCTGGTCCCGTCGACGCTGTTGGCGAAACGCATGGATTTCAAGCGGCTGGTCACTGTGAGTGTGATCTCGGTGGTCATCTCAGGCGCGGTTGGGGTTGGCCTCGCCATCATGGGCAAGGGGGTGTGGAGTCTTGCCGTGCAAATGGTGCTCAACACGTTGATCCGTGCGGTTCTGCTCTGGAAAGTCAGCCACTGGCGACCGAGCCTGATCTTTAGCAGGGCTTCGCTGTCAAGCATGTTCTCGTTTGGATCTCGCATGATGATGTCAGGGCTGCTACACACATTTTTCGAGAACATCTATCAGCCATTGATCGGGAAAATGTATTCAGCAGCGGACGTCGGTTTCTATGTACGTGCGCAGACGCTTCAGGATGCTGCAATGCAGCCGGCAGGATTCGCACTGGGACGTGTGATGTTTCCCGCCCTGTCCCCAATGCAGGACGACCCGGTCCGACTCAAACAGGCGGCGCGGAAGACCATAACCACCGCTGTCTTCTTTCATTTCCCGCTCATGATTGGGCTTCTCGTCGTAGCCGACTCGCTGATAACGGTGCTCCTGACGGAGCGCTGGGCGCCGAGCATACCGTATTTTCGGCTGTTCTGTGCCGTGGGGCTTCTCCTGCCACTAGACGTGATCAATCTGACGGTCCTCCAGGTAAATGGCAGGTCGGATCTCTTCTTCCGCCTTGAAGTCATCAAGAAGTTGCTCGTAGTTCTGGCGATAGCTATCACCTACCGCTCGGGAATCACTGCGCTGCTCTATGGGCAGGTTGCGGTCGCTGTCTTGGCCTACGTCGTGAACAGCTACTTTTCGGGCACCCTCGTGGGATACCCCATGGCGCGCCAGATTCGCGATGTCTACATCTTTCTACTCATGTCTCTGGCCATGGGCGGATGTATGTATCTGGTGGGCAACACGATAAGCCCCGCCGTGCCCCGGCTGCTTGCACAGGTGGTCCTGGGCGTGGCTGTCTACCTGGGACTCAATCGCCTGACCGGTAGTCCGGTCTTGAGCGAGATAGTGGGGCTCACAAAACAGGCAATCCAGTCGCCGCTGCAGCCTTCAGACGGGTAACGGACATGCGTATTGTGGGCGGGATGTTCGGGCTAGAGGGGCGCATAGACACGACCGGGTCAATTAGCCCTGAGTTCATGCGCGATCCGAAGCTCCTCCTGCTCAGCGCTCGCTGTGGCATAAAGCTCCTGGTGGAGCACCTGCGGCCACCACAGGTTTGGCTGCCTTCCTATCTTTGCGGCTCCATGATCGATGCTGTCGACAGGGGGGCGTCTGAACTAAAGTTTTTCCCCGTTGGAGCTGACCTCGAGGTGATTTCTTCTTCGACTGGTTGGAGCTCCTGGTTCCCGGTTCACTTGTGGTTTTGATCGATTACTTCGGCTTTCCTTGCGATCGCCACGTCGCACGGGAAGCACGGGCCAGGGGCGCAATTGTGCTTGAAGACGCAAGCCAGGGACTCCTGTCGAGTCATTTGGGCAGGGATTGCGATTTCCTTCTCATGAGCCCGCGGAAGACCGTCGGCGTTCCGGACGGAGGCATTCTTCGGTCCGTGGGCGAGATTCCGCTCCCGGCATGCGAGCTTCGGCCGCCTCCGGCGGAATGGTGGCTCGGGTCCCTGGAGGCTTGCATCGCTCGCCGAGAATTTGACAAGTTTGGGGGCAAGAGGGGGTGGTTCGAGCTATTTCGGCAGGTGGAGGCTGGATATCCGCTTGGTCCTTACGACATGAGTGGCCTGTCAGAGCTACTGCTGGAGCGAGCATTCGATTACCCGGCAATCGCACAGACGCGACGTGAGAACTACAGTCATCTGGCGGAGTCGCTTTCTGAGTATGCGATCTTTCGCCGGCTCGACGAAGATACGGTTCCACTGGGGTTTCCAATACGGGTCGAGAGGCGTGACGAAGTTCGACAGTTCCTCTTCGACCACGAGGTCTTCCCGCCGATTCACTGGTGTATCGGCGATTGCGTTCCGCCGCAGTTCATCGAGAGTCATCGGCTCAGTGCACAAATCATGACCATTCCCTGCGACCAGAGATTGAATTCTGATGATGTGCAACGCGTGTCAGATTTGGTTCGCATTGCTTTGAGATCTCGATGACCATAAAGCTCGGTATCATGCAGCCGTATTTCTTCCCGTATCTTGGCTACTTTGACCTGATCTATCGCACTGACCGTTGGGTCGTATTCGATACGGCTCAGTACATGCGGCACGGGTGGGTAAATCGGAACCGGATTCTACACCCAACGGATGCATGGCAATACATCATCGTCCCGACCAGGCGCCACCGGCAGAGGACGCCGATAAGCGACATCCGGTTAACGACGATATCGGCTGGCGTGACACGCTCCTGGGGCAGCTCCAACACTACAGGAAGCACGCTCCTTACTTCAATGCAGTTTCGGACTTGGTCTGCGCGAGCGTACGCGAGACGGATGGATCGCTCGCCCGACTGAATGTGGCGAGTCTCGCAAGGGTCTGCGACTACCTGGAGATTCCGTTCCGCTATTCGTTATTTTCCGAGATGGAGCTGGATTTGGGCTCCGTGGAAGGACCCGGAGATTGGGCGCTCCGAATTGCCGAGGCGATGGGAGCCAGCGAATACGTCAACGCGCCCGGTGGCGCGCACCTGTTTGACCAGTCCAAATTCCGAGCGGCCGGGATCACACTGACAATTCAGAGCCCGCTCGACTTCTCCTATTCCTGCTGCCGCTACGAATTTCAATCCGGTCTCTCGATTGTCGACGTAATGATGTGGAACTCACCCGGTTCGATCCGCGCCTACCTGACCGCTCGCTCGCCGGCTGAGCAGCGCAAAGAGGAGACATAATGAACATCCACGGCAAGCGTGTGGTTCTTCGCGCAATTGAAGAAGAAGACTTGCCACTGCTTCACAAGTGGGCGAATGACCCTGAGATCTGGCACCAGTTGGGTGGCTGGCATTTCCCTAGTTCCATGGATTACGAGTTGAGATGGTTTGCCTCACTTCAGACCGACCATCTGAACCAACGCTTCGCGATCGATGTGCCAGAGTTGGGTCTGATTGGCACTGCCAACCTGGTGGAGATCGATTGGAAAAACAACCACGCCCACCATGGGATGATGCTCGGCGACAAGGGTATTCGGGGAATGGGCTACGGGATTGACACGATAATGGCGGTTGAGCGCTTTGCCTTCGAAGAACTGCATCTGGAGCGGCTTGACGGCTCAATGATCGAATACAACCAGGCGTCACTGAATGTGTATTGCAGGAAGTGCGGGTGGAGAGAGGAAGGTCGCTCGCGCCGGTGGTTTTTCAGGCAGAATCGTTACTGGGACAGAATCCTGGTCGGGATCACTCGCGACGATTACTTCTCTCTGATAGCGCAAAACAGGTACTGGGATGCGCCATGATCCGGCCAATTACCTACCGGATTCTGAACTTGAAGGATCTTGAATGCGACAGACGATCGAGCAGCTTGCGATTCTGACCGGCGTTCCGGCATTTTCCGAGAGCTGCATGTGGGCCGTCCCAACATCGGCGACCGGGCGGCGCTGCTCGCCCGCATCAACGACCTCCTGGACCGCCGCTGGCTGACCAATCAACGGCCCCTTCGTGCAGGAATTCGAGCGGCGCGTCGCCGATTTCGCTGGGCGTCAAGCACTGCATCGCCATGTGCAACGCGCACGTCGCGCTGGAGATCGCCATCCGCGCCCTGGGGCTGCACGGCGAGGTGATCGTGCCCTCCTTCACCTTCGTCGCCACGGCCCACGCGCTGCAGTGGCAGGAGATCACGCCGGTCTTCTGCGACGTCGACCCGGCGACGCACAACCTCGATCCGGACAAAGTCGAGGCGCTGATCACGCCGCGCACCACCGGCATCATCGGCGTGCATGTGTGGGGCCGGCCGTGCGCCGTCGAGGCGCTGGACGAGATCGCCCGGCGACGCAGGCCTGAAGCTGATGTTCGACGCCGCCCACGCCTTCGGCTGCTCCTATCAAGGCCGCATGATCGGCAACTTCGGCCGAGGCCGAGGTCTTCAGCTTCCACGCCACCAAGTTCTTCAACACCTTCGAGGGCGGCGCCGTCGTCACCAACGACGACGACCTGGCGGCCAAGATCCGCCTGATGAAGAACTTCGGCTTCGCCGGCTACGACAACGTGATCTATCATCGGCACCAACGGCAAGATGACCGAGGTTTCCGCGGCCATGGGGCTGACCGGGCTGGAGTCGCTGGACGAGTTCATCGCCGCCAACCGCCGCAACTATGCGGCCTATCGAGCCGGGTCTGCAGAACATACCGGGCATTCAGCGATTCGCCTATGATGAACCTGAGCGCGGCAACTATCAGTACATGGTCGTTGAGGTGGACGAGGTCACTGCTGGCATCAGCCGCGATGACACTGGTGCGCGTGCTGCACGCGGAGAACGTGCTGGCCCGGCGCTATTTCTATCCCGGCTGCCACGAGATGGAACCGTATCGGTCGTACTTCCCTCATGCGGGGCTGGTGCTGCCGGAGACCGAAAGCTGACCCGGCGCGTGATGTTGTTGCCGACTGGTACTGCCGTCGGTGCGCCAGAGATCAACGAGGTGTGCGCCATAATACGACTTGCCGTAAGATATGGAGCGGAATTACGGTCTCGACTCGCGGCGAACATGACCTCTGCTGGAACTTGCGATGTTGCGGAGCGACTTTGACAGCAGGTATCCCCAGAATGAAGCCGTTGGTATCGGTCAAGACCATCACATATAATCACGAGCCCTATATTCGACAATGCATCGAAGGGGTCTTGATGCAGAAGACGGACTTCCCCATCGAATACGTTATTGGGGAGGATTGCAGCACCGACGGGACCAGAGAGATCGTAGCAGCGTATGCTCAGCAGTACCCTGATGTGATTCGCTTGATCACTTCAGATCGCAATGTGGGAGCCAGAGAGAACGCTCTCCGGACCAGAGAGATTTGCTCCGGCGAATACGTAGCCGTCTGCGAAGGCGACGACTATTGGATAGATCCACTCAAGCTTCAAAAGCAGGTAGACTTCCTGGAGAGCCATACTGATTGCGCCTTCTGCTTTCATTCCGTCTACAGACTGTCACAGGCGACCGGTGAGACGATCATAGAGAGACCGGCCGGCCGGCGGCCCTACTATGCACTGGATGACATAATCAGCATGACGCTCGGCATTCCTACTGCCTCGGTAGTGTTTCGCAATCGACTCGTTTCGGACCTGCCCACCTGGTACCTTCAGTGTCCGTTCGGTGACATGCCTCTGTGGGTCTTGCTTGCCCAGCACGGCAGAATTGGCTTCCTTGATGAGGTTATGGGGGTATACAGGATTCACGCCGGAGGAGCCTGGCAAGGCGCCGACGAAGCATCTCGCACACGGATGAGTCGCCAGACGATGCTGTTGCTGCGAGCGCACCTGGGACCCGCCTATGAGACGCAATTCAGGTCCCCTCTCGCCAACAACTACCTGATCCAGGCGTGGCTTAGTGCTGAAGCAGGCCAGGTAGCTGATGCGAAAGTGTACATAAGGAACAGCATCTCCTCCACCCTCATGTGTCAAGGCAAGTGGGTCGATCAAATCGGCCTGTTGGGTAGGCTGTACCTGCCCCGGCTGTGGCAGTTCTGGAAATGGTTCCATCACGACAGATCCCCCCTTCCTGCCAGGGACGTTAAGATCGTAAACGCGATCCAGGCATCGGCCCGCACAGCGACGGCGATGTGGGAAAGACTACGCCGTGAAACTGGCTTATGTGTCGATCTTCGATCCCTCTGATATACATGCCTGGTCGGGATTGGGCGTTCACATTCTTAGGGCGCTACAGGGTGCTGGATTTCTGACTCAGACCATTGGGGGTCTCAGATACGAGCATGATTATGTGTATAAGGCCAAAGAGATCCTGTATTCCCGTGTGTTTGCCAAAACCTACCTGATGCTGTGGGACACGATGCTGCTCCGAGGATTTGCCACGCAAGTCGAGAGTGCCCTTAGCGCCACAGAGACTGATGTGGTATTCGGTATTTGGGGAAATGCTGTTGCGCATTTGCGAACTGAGAAGCCGGTTGTCTTCTGGGGAGACGCAACCCTTGCCGGCCTGATGGAGCGTTATCCAGGCTATGACAACCTCTGCGCCGAAACGATCCGGCATGGGAATAGGGCAGAGCAGTTGGCGCTGACCCGCTGCCGGCTGGCCATTTACAGCTCCGATTGGGCTGCCCGCACAGCCGTCGAGCACTATGATGTCGATCCGGTAAAGGTAAAGGTGGTGCCGTTCGGCGCCAATATCACTTGCGTCCGGAACAGGCAGGATGTTGTTCTGCTCGTCCAGAATAGGAATTTTGACGTCTGCAGGCTCCTTTTTTGTCGGCGTGGACTGGCACCGGAAGGGCGGGGACATAGCGCTGCAGGTCGCCTCCCGGCTACATCAGCGCGGGATTCCTACCGAGCTCCACGTCGTTGGCTGTAACCCGCCCGGCGATCTGCCTGGCTTTGTGAAGGTGCATGGCTTTGTATCGAAGGCCTCTCAGGCAGGTTCGCACACGCTGGACGAGCTATTTGCCCGGTCTCATTTTTTGATATTGCCCACAAGGGCGGATTGTACCCCGGTCGTGATCCCAGAGGCTTGTTCGTTCGGGTTGCCGGTGTTGACTTCCGATGTCGGCGGCATTCCAACCATCGTCCAAAATGGGACGAATGGGTTCGCTTTTCCGGTGGATGCAGACCCCGAAACGTACTGCAAAGCGATCGAAACCCTCTGGTCGTCCAGAGAGGCGTACGAGAAGCTAGCCCTTTCTTCATTTGCAGATTATTCCGAACGACTCAACTGGGAATCCTCCGGCAGAAGAGTCCGCGAATTGGTCCAGGAGTTCTGCCGCTGAACGCCGGTGGGAGGGAAGAAGGAGAGTTGGCGGATGGACTTGAGGATCCTGTTTTCGCAGTTGCCGCCCTGGATGGCAGTCAAGATGCTGCTGTTCACGGCCTGTAACCGGATGTTGAACCCCTGCGGAAACACGTTCTACGCGATTGGCGCCGAAGATCAGGTCATCGATTCATTACTTGGGCATCCCAACACGGGTACTATGTGGATGTCGGCTGCAACCATCCAATTCGATTCTCGAATACCTTTTCGTTCTACTTGAGAGGGTGGAAGGGGCTGACGATCGACGCCGATTGCCGCTTCACTGACCTTCAGAGACGCATTCGACCAAGAGATATCAGTATCTGCTGCGCGGTTTCGGATTCCGTGAAGGATGCAGTCTTTACGAAGTTCGCAGAACACACAATGTCTTCAATATCGTCTGAGTTCGTTAAGGAATTCGAGAATACCATGCCGGTCCTGGCCAAAGAGAACGTGACAACCAGAACCCTGGAAAGCGTCTTCGTGGAGCATAACATTCCGCATGAGTTCGAGATCCTTTCTATCGACGTGGAAGGTCATGACTATGAGGTCCTGCGTGGAGTCAATCTCGCCGAGTACAGGCCGCGGCTGATCGTGATCGAAATGAGGACATTTAGTTTTGAACCGGGATACTCAGACAGGATCATCTCCCATCTCGTGGAAAATGGTTACTCCCTGGTGGCGTATTACGGCATCAATGGGTTCTTCTTGCGAAAGGACTCAGCTCCGATTGTGTAGCCTGACCGCAGTCGTCCTTACGATGAATGAAGAGGAATACATTGCGGAGTGCCTGGATAGCCTGAAATGGTGCGACGAAGTTGTAGTTCTCGACTCGCTCAGTTGTGATCGAACGGTTGAGCTTGCCCGCCAGTTGGGTGCCGAAGTCATTCAGCGTCCGTTCCGTGATTTCGCCGATCAACGCAATGCAGCCATCGATCTGGTCAGGAGTGAGTGGATATTCTTTGTGGACGCCGACGAACGGGTATCGGCACAACTCGCGGAAGAGATCAGGGCAGCGATCGCACGTCCAGAATTCGATGGATGGTGGATCCCAACCAGAAATAACTACTTTGGCAAATGGCTGGAATTCGGGGGCTTTTATCCGGATTACCATCTGCGCCTTGCGAGAAGGGCGAAGGTGCGCTACGACCCGCAGCGAACGGTCCATGAGACTCCCACTCTCGACGGAAGGCCCGGCCGCCTGGATAACCCACTCATACACATCTGCTACCAGAATCTGGGTGAGTTGCGAGCAGCGAAGGCAAGGTACGCATCGATGTTGGCCGAGATTCACTTCCATCAAGGGATCAGACCGACCTACCATCTGCTGGCCGCGCCGGTACTCACGTTCTTCGAACAACTGGTTGTTCGGAAGGGCTACAAGGACGGTTGGGTGGGACTCCTCATCAGCCTGCTGTGGGCATACTACGCTTTCGATGAGTACCGGCGTCTACTGTTGCTATGGATAGCTCCCGGCAAGAATAAAGCGAAGGCGCCGTTATCTAGCCGCATCTAGAGAACCCAACATCTTCAGCACTGTGTGGCTATGATGAATCGCAGAGTTAGCAGACCGTTCGCGCTCCTGATCGTGATGCTGATCTTGGTCTTCCTGATCCCAGATGCGGGCGCGGTCGCCGCCAGCGGGTCTGGTAAGCCAATCGAGATCTATGGGATGTCGCAGCAGGACCTGGACGGAGACAAGGCTGCCGGATGTCACGATCATTGAGACCGTGTTCGCCACTCAACACGATCGTGTGTTCGTACATGACCGCGATGGGGACATGCGGGGCGGCAGCCGCTGGCAGGACATGACGGATTTTGAGGATGACATTTGGATCTTCGATGCCGGGGCAGATGGCTCAGCCCAGCTGATCGTTGCCTTCGCTGTTGAGGATGGCAACCAGGTGGCCTACTTCTTCGCCGATGAGAATGGGGACGACACAGGTTTCTTATCGTCTGGTCGCACAGGAAGTGAATATCACCGAATCGCCCTTTTGGCGGTTGAAAGTGGCGGCACGTGGGAACTGGCTCCTGCCCGATGGGCGTCAGAACCCAGACATCAGGATTTCGGTAGATGGGACTATTACTCGGCTCCGATTCGTACGTGGGCCTCTCGAAGGGCTGGTGGTCCGATCGGAATCTGGCGACCGATGGGAAGGTAGACTGGGAGATAGAATCCGGCGATCAAGACTCGGACGGGCAGTCAGACTACTGTCTCACCCGCCTGCTCACACCCATCCCGGATTACTTCAACGCATTTCGTGGCAGCCTGTTTGTGGATAGAAATCCGCGACCGTCGCTCCCATATTCAAACTCCATATTTTGGCCCTTGCTGGTCGGGACTAAGGATGATGAATCCGGGCGATATTTCGATAATCCTCCGGCAATTGCGGTAGACTGGGAGAAGGGAGCCATTTATCACGCCGGCGTTCTGGGCTATCCGGCCGAGCGCGGCTACCACATCTTGAGCAGTGCCCCAACATGGCAAAAAGGGCAGGTCAATGACGTCCTCTGGGAAAATCCTCTGGCCTATTATGACCTGGCAGGGGACGAGGATTATTGGCCCGAGCTCCTGATCCGCCTTGTCACGCCCCTGTGGCTGGATGCCATACCCAGCCGGCCTCTCGCGGCTGATATGCTTCAGGTCGAGTATACCTGGGACCAGAACAACGACGACAAGTGGGATTACGAGGTATCTGTCGCGGGTAAACGACCCATAACCGAGACCGTTGACCTGCCCGATCTTTCCTTTCGAACTGTTCCCTATGAGCGACCTCCCAGGCTGGGCAACCGAGCATGAGTGGGACGCTGCCTTTCTCGTGGTGGGCGAAGCAGGTGGCAGATCCGATAGTGAGAGCCTGTGGGTTTGGGACTTTTCGAGCAACTTTCCGGATGATGTGAAGAGCACGTACCTGTCCGGCTATACCGAAGGGAGCCCGCGGAGCCATTCGGCGAAATCAGTGTCGGATATCGAGGGGAGTACTCCTTGGAATTTGGTCGCCGGCCGGTGCTCTACTTCAGCCCGGCCGATCAACGCCTGCACCTGCTGGATGCGGACAGCGGGGTTTGGAATCTGGGAGATGGGCACTATCTGCTGTATGAGAATCTTGATGGCGATGCGTACCTGGATCAATGGCAGGAGCTGCAGGACGGGGTCGTGATCCAGCAGTTGAACAGCAGCCAGGGAGCGTACGTCCATGCCGTGAGCGGCACCGTGCGGCTCACGCAGACCGGCGTGGGTCCTGCTCTGTTCGAGACCCAGCCTCCGGGGAACAACGAGGAATGGAAGCAACTGGATGCCCAACTGAAGGCGCATCAGTCGGCGACGGCGCCTCTTGACTTTGCCGCCACGCTCGAGCAGCTTGGGCGTCCGCAGGTGCAGATCGACGGCGCGACCGTGCGCGATCTGCGTATCACTCCACAGGGTCTACGATTCATACTGGACTTGTCGCCTGAGTTCCGCACATTGCGAGACCAGGTGGGCTTGAGCCGGTCGCTCTCAGGCGCCGGCGCGTATGCCGTCGAGTACGACGGCGCGGCCTGGACGGCGCGTAGAGCCAGACCGCTTCCCTGAGCGCCGGCGGTGTCCTGATAGAAGCCGGGGACGGTACGCTGCGAGCGTTGGGATGGACTACGGTCAAGTCGTCGTCCGGAATGACGGCCTCGAGGATGCCAGCGAAGTGCCCGTCTGCGCCACCTTTGACGGGCCCGCCGGGCGCCGGCAAGTCATTACGAGCACGCTCGCCTTGGTGCCCGCTGAGGGTCGACTCAACGCGGCGTGGGATTGGGCGCCGCCAGAATCAGGCTCATGGAAGGTCGGAGTCGTGGCTGGTTGCAGCGATGCAGCGGGCGATTCTTCGGAGGGCAATCTGCTCGGCGGCACGTCCTTTGAGGTACTCGACAATCCCTCACCGTCAATTCACTGGCTCATTACGCTCGGCGGGCGCGTTCCATATCTGATTATTCTGGGGCTTCTCGCCACCGGCGGAATGGCGGGCGTGGTAGCCGCTGCGTGGGTGCGAGTGAGCGGGTGGAATAGATGACGGTCCTGCGCACAGGCGAATGGGCCGCCACGCGGCGTCCCGAGTCGAGCACCGGGCGCGGGCGGCGCTATCGGCCGTTTTTCTGGCGCTGTTGGCGACCTTCGTGTTCTTCTGCCGGATACGTCGGATTGCGCTTCGCTGGCATGGCCTGGACATCGATGCGGTCACCTGACCGCACTATCGGGCAACGTACTGGCTGAGGGCACGCTGTCCCCGTCCGCCGGCGGCTACGCCTATGGTTATGCTTACCCGCGCTGAATACGTTCCTGGCGCATCTGACGGGAATCCCCTGGAGACGCTGCAGCTCGTTCTGCAGCCCTTCCTGGTTGTGTTGCTGGTTCCCGTGGCCTATGCAGCCTATCGCACTCTCATCGGAAGCGCCCCGGTTGCGCTGCTGGCCTCCCTGCTTCTATTCTTGTCTCCCGAATTCCTTTTTGAAGCCACGCGCAGCAGCCATGCTAAGGTGACCTGGCTGCTGGCGTTGACAACGCTTTTCGTCCTGGTCGCAGCTTCCATTCCGACGCTTTCCCCGCCACTGAGCCGTCTGGGTCGTGCTCCTCTATCTGGCCGCGTACGCTCTTGTGAGCAGTAGTTCGTTCTTTGCGTCCGGATACATATTCGGCATTGCGGTCAGCCTTCGCGCTCACTACGTCCTCCCTTATCTTCGCGCACGCCAGGATCGTGATCCCGGCGATGCGCCGCCTGCCTATGTCACCGTATCCAGTGCGGTCTTGGTCTTCATGTTTATATTCTATCTGTATCCGCCGGCAGTGGAGCCACTCTGGATCATGCGGTCGACTTCGATCAGTTTTCGGTCTTCTTCTCAACGTCGAACCTGCGACCGCGACGAATCCATACAGCTATGTGCAGTCGACCTGGCTCAGCACTCCGGTGTATCTGGCCCTAACAGCTTTCAACTGGATCTTCCTGGCTGCTGTCTTTCGTCGTTTGGCTTTACCGGGGCTGGTCGCTGTTGGTTCGCCGGGAATCCATCCTCCGGGCGGATTCTTGTGTGGCTGCTCTACGGTTCGTTTGGCCTGTTGATGGTCGTCTCCGTAGTTGCCGACTGTCGCGGCGTCCTATCGGCGAATCTGCAGGTTCGCCTCTTCCCGCACCTGCTGTTGGTGGGTATCCCCCTGGCCAGTGAAGGAATTGCAGCCGCCGTAGAGTCGGCCCGTCGCAGCCGGTACTCAGGTGACGAGAAGGTTGGCTCCCGTAGTCCTCGTGTACTGATCTCCTATTTCTCGCTGGCATCGCTGCTGAAGATCACGAATGAGCCATTGTTGAGCAACTGGTGGCCGTTCTACACATATCCGGAACGGCTTTCCGTGGAATGGATTGGCGAATATGTTCGCCTCAACCAGATATGGCTTGGGCAGGATGCTCGCCTCTATACCGTGGCTGACGGCCTATGGCGACTGGACACCGGAGATGAACGACATTGAATGGTCGGCGGCTCCCGTCAGGAGCCGCTACGTTTTGGTGTCGGAAATCTCTGAGCGACGCGGCGTCGGATGCAGACTGCCCAGCCAGACATCCGAGGGTATAACAGATCCATGACGCCGGCGAGAGCAAGCTGTACTACCGCCGTCCGCAGACTCCCTACCAGCGGTGAGGATGCAATCGATGGGCATCGCCGTTTACGCCGATAATGCAGCCGGCCGGCCTGACAGCCAGCATCATCATCGTCACCTATAACGGTCTTGGTATCTGGAGGGCTGCCTTCGGTCGGTTGCACGCGATCCGGTGTAACGGACGAAGTCGTCGTGGTGGACAACAATTCGACGGATGGCAGCCCCGATTCATTCGTGAGCATTTCCCCGCTGTCCGAGTGATCCAGAACCGGCAAAACCTCGGCTTCGCGGCAGCGTGCAACCAGGGCGCCAGGGCGGCGACGGGACAGGTTCTTATCTTCCTGAACCAGGACACCGTTGTTCTTCCGGGCTGGCGAGACGGCCTCGTGCGTGAGCTCGCCTCGAGCGAGGAGATCGGACTGGCGACTTCGCGCGTGCGGCTGATGCGTTGCCCCGACAGCACTCCATCTTTGCGGACAGGACGTGCACTACACGGGGCTGGTATTTGGGCGGGGTATGCGCAACGCCGGCCAGTGAGCCAGGACGCAAGCTTGCGATGTGAATGCCGTCTCAGGCGCGTCCTTTGGCATCCGGCGTGAGCTATGGGAACGGCTGGGCGGCTTCGATGAGACCCTCTTCATGTACTACGAGGAGACGGATCTCTCGTGGCGAGCGCTGTCGGCCGGCTATCGGTGTCGCTACGCGCCGGCGTCGCAGGCGTTGCACGATCTTGCTCCCGGCACACCCGGCGATGCCCGGCTCTACTACAATCCTCGAAACCGGATGCTTCTCCTGCTCAAGCACTGGCATGTGGGGACGTTGCTGCTCCTGAGTCCTGCTCTTCTGGTCGCCGAGGTGCTTGACTGGGACTGGCGCTGGAGAATGGCTGGCGCGGGATCCGCGCCGAAGGAAAGGGCTACTGGTGGATCGGCACGCATCTGGCGCAGTTGCGCCGCATGCGCGTCTGCGCCCGCGTGCAGCGGCAGGTTGCCCGACGCTGCACTCCTTCGCCTTCTTGCGGCCAACGTCAGACCGGCGACGGGCAGCATCGGCGCCCTGGCGCGCGGGATCGTGGCCATCGCGAATCTAGTCTTCCGCGCGAACCGGCACGGCCGCCTTATGGCTGCTGCGTGGGGCAGCGACGGCATGCCCCCCACCCAGAACAGGAAACTCTCCCCTGAAGATACAGCTTCTCGTACGCTCCTACAGCCTGATGATCGGCCTGGCGCGCTACACGACTTCCCTGTGCCAGGCATTGGAGGCAGCCGGCATCTCGTACTCGTTGGCGGAGCCAGAGTATCCCTGGTTCGCCAGGGCCGGCCACCGTTTGCTGCAGGCCGTTCGGCTACGACGTGAAGACCTTCTTTACCACTTACCCGCTGGCAGCGGGCCCGCTGCAACGCCATTCCTTGACGCACCTGACGGCCCAGCAGATGGCACTGCTGCTCTGGTTCAGGCCCCATCTCCATCCGGCGGTGGTGACGGTCCACGACATCGTTCCATACCTGGTACGTAGCGACAGGCGCCAGAGCACATTTCGCAACCCACTCGACGGCTTCTTCGATGGATGGGCCATGAAGGGGCTGAAGCGCGCCGACATGTTGATAGCCGACTCCCAGTTCACCAAGGACACAGCCGTTTCGGCGTTGGGTTGCTCACCGGAGAGAATCCGGGTCGTTTATCTGGGCGTCAGACACGAACGTCTTTCGGCCCATCCAGGTGGCTGCGGCGCTCTACGATCGTTATGGCCTCCGGCAGGATCTCCGTTATCTGCTGTACGTCGGCTCGGAGGAACCGCGCAAGAACCTGCCGCGGCTGATGCTGGCCTTTCGCGACCTGCACGAGCAGTTCCCCGACCTTCGCCTCATCAAGCTCGGTTCGGTGCAATACGGGCCGCAGGCCGGCGAGCTCCGCCGGCAGGTGATTGAGCTCGGGCTGCAGGATGCCGTGCTGTTCCTGGACCACGTGTCCGACGACGACCTCGCGGGCTTCTACAATCTCGCGGCGCTCTTCGTGTTCCCGTCGTTGCTGGAGGGCTTCGGTTTACCGGTGCTGGAGGCGATGGCCTGCGGAACGCCGGTGGTCACCTCAAACGCGGCCTCGTTGCCAGAGGTGGCGGGCGATGCAGCGCTGCTGGTTGACCCGCTGGACGTCGTGCAGCTCACCCATGCCATGCAGCGCGTTTTGACGCAACCCGAGTTAGCGGCCGGTCTCCGCCGGAAGGGTCTGGCGCGTGCGGCGATGTTCACCTGGGAGCGCACCGCCCGCGAAACGATCGCGGTCTACGAGCGGGTTGCGGCGGAGCATGCGCGGTGAACAAGGACTTCCGCGTTGCACTGGTCGGCGCGTTAGCGCTGGTCGCGCTCGATCGTTCTGACCCGGTGGCTCTGGTTCCTGAAACCTCTGCAACTCTTACTTGGCCTGCCCTATGTGCTGTTTGTGCCCGGCTACTGCCTGACCGCTGCCCTGCTGCCGCGCGCTGACGATCTGGACGGAGTTGAGCGCCTGGCGCTGAGCCTGGGCCTCAGCGTGGCCTGGATGTCGGTGCTCGCGTTGATCTTGGACTGGTTGCCTGTTGGCCTGTACCTGTGGCCCATCGTCGTGGGCGAGCTGGCGTCCATCGGCGCGTTTGCCGCGGTCGCTTCGCGCCGGCGCTCGCGCCTGCCCGCCGGCGATGCCTTCGTGCCCGATCTGGCATGGCAACCACGCCGGTGGTGGCAGTCGCAGCCGTCCACGGTGAAGCGGATCGCGATATTGATTGCCGCCGCAGTGTCATTGACGCTCGCTGCGGTTGCCTGGACATTCTTTGTGCCTACCGCGTCCGATTTTGCCACCGAGTTCTACATGCTTGGCGATGAAGGGCTGGCCGAGAGCTTCCCGCGTGAGGCGACCTTGGGTCGAGAACTCAGTGTGACGCTTGGCGTAACGAACCGCGAACGGGGCGCACGGAAGTATCGGGTGGAGGCCTGGGCGGTGGACCCATCGGCGCCCGCCCGGCGTGCGCTCGTCGCAAAGGACGGGCCGTTCGAGCTGTCCATGGGGGGCCGCCGGGAGTGGCAGGCCGCGTGGACGTATGCCCTGGCCAGGCGACGACCAGCAGGTAGAGTTCCTCCTGTTTCGACGAGGCGTCGACCGAGCCTTACCGGAGCCTGGGGTTGTGGATAGACGTGGTGGAATCATCGAAGTAGTGCCCGCATCGAAGACCCCGGACGCTCCGGCGATGGCTGCCGGGCGTGCCCCCACAAATCTGGCGGGGCGCGCTAGCACGGTCCCGCGTCTTCCGAACAGTCTGCTAAACTGGCTACGCGCCCGGGCGACCCGCCCAATGGTCGTCGCCACCGGCTACCTGGCATGGCTCACCGTCGCCGAGATCGTCAGCGCCGTGAGCGAGCCCCGCGTTGGGCTTCTATTGCACGCGCTGCTCCTGGTTGCGCTGCTCTACCACTCGTCACGGTCCCTCGACGACCCGCTGCACAAGCTGATGCTGGCGTTGGCCTTTGCGCCGCTGATCCGCCTCCTCAGCTATGCGATGCCGCTCGCGGCCCTGCCTAAGATCTACTGGTATGCGGCCACCAGCCTGCCGCTCTTCGCCGCGGCTGCTGTGACGGCGCCCAGCCTAGGTTATTCACGCCGGGCGTTAGGATTGCAGATCGGACAGGTCCCCGTACAGCTCCTCGTCGCGCTGAGCGGCTTCGTGTTCGGCTACATCGAGTACCAGATCCTGGCCCCCGCCCCGCTGGCCGCGGCGCTCACCTGGAAGGACATTCTGCTGCCGGCCGTCATCCTGCTGTGGGGCACCGGCTTCTTCGAGGAATTGCTCTTTCGCGGCATCCTGCAGTGCGCGGCCGTAGAGACCTTGGGGCGTTACGGGGTGGCCTTCGGCGCGGTGGTGTTCGCCGTGCTCCACATCGGCTACAAGTCGCTGGTCGATGTCGTCTTCGTGATGGCGGTCGGATTCTTTTTCGGGTGGATCGTGGCACGCACGAGAAGCCTTCTCGGCGTGACGCTGGCTCACGGCCTGACCAATATCATGTTGTTCCTTGTGATGCCATTCGTCGCAGTGACCGCCCCGGCCCCGGTGCTCACACGGCCACCCGGCGCCCCTGTCGCGACGGCAGCCGGACCTGCCGTGACGCAGGCTTCGGTCACGCCGCCCAGGGCTACGCCCACTCCCGCCCCCGGCGGTCCAGGAGCCGCCGGCTCCGGCACTGCTACCGTGGCCTCCACGCCCGGGCCGGCGGCCACGCCTTCTCCCGCTCCTTACCCATCGTCGACGCCGGAGCCGGCGCCCGGCGCCGCGTGGGGCACTGTCAACGCCGATGCGGCGATGCTGCGGAAAGGTCCGGGAACAACCTATCCGGTACTCGGACTTGTGTTCGAAGGCTCTTCATATGCGATCTTGGGGCGGAACCCGGCAGGAGACTGGTGGTTCATCAGCGTGGACGCTCAGACTTCCGGCTGGGTCTACGGTCCGCTGCTCACGACACGCGGCGACCTCTTGCAGGTCGCGACAGTCGTCCCGTAATGTCGGGAGGAACAAAAACGGAAGGCCGGACTCCCGTCAGGAGCCCGGCCTTCCGCTCAATAGCAATCGAGTGGGCGCTTACCGCAGAGCCTGGATCACCCTGACAATCGCGATGAAGCCGAAACCGATCAGCAGCGGCACGATAGCGGTATTGAGCGACCGGCTCAGAGCCTTTGCACGACCACCGGTGGCAGCCGTGAGCACTTCCTTCTGGAGCAAGAGGGCAAGCAACAGTACGATGACGATCAAACCCAGCGAAGCACCCAAGGCAAACGTGGTCACCGTCGTGACGGTGGTGGTGGTAACTGTGGAAACCATGGCTTCCCCCAAGGGGCGGGTGACGTGACTGACGTCAGGCGGAACATATGATTCGCTACAAATAACATGCGAAGTATAGCACAATCACCCTGGCGTGTCAACCAAACCAAATGGCCCATCCTTGCAGGATACGAGCTTTGGATTCTGTGTGCGGCCGCGCCTTTTCTGCTCTTCCCGGGCCGCTGGACACCCGCGGCGTTGGCCGCGATCGCGCTCACCTGGGTTCTGCGCCGCCTCGCGTTCGGCGCCTTCACGGTGCGCACCCCCGCCGATGCGCCGCTGCTGTTTCTGCTGCTCGCCGCCGCCGCCGGGCTCTATCTTTCTCCTGATCGCAGCGCCGCGTCGGACGCCTTCTGGCGGCTTCTTCTCGGCATTGCCATCTTCTACGGCCTGGCGAACGGCATTCGCGATCGCCGCGGCCTGTTGTGGCTGAGTTTCGCAGTGGCGGCAGGCGGCGTGGGGCTTGTCCTGCTTACCCTGCTCGGAACGCGATGGGACGCCGTTCGACTGTTGTCGCTGCCAGACCTCTACGGTCGCCTACCGGAGCTGCTGCGGGACCCGCAGGACGGCCAACCGTTCCATCCACGGGTAATGGCGATGGGGCTGGCTACCCTCTTCCCTGCCGTGCTGGCAATCACGCTGTCCGGTGCAGACCGGCGCCTGCGACTGGCCGCAGGCGCGGCCACCCTCGCGATCGCGCTCATGCTGCTGCTCACCCAGCCGGTGCAGGCGCTGCTGGGCGCCGGCTGCGCTGTGCTGTTCCTGGCTCTCGCCTGGTCGCGCTGGTTCCTGCTGCTGCCTGTGGTCGTGGCTGCCGCCGCGATAGCGATCCCATCCGCACTCAATTACGACCTTCGTGCCCTCGCCGCCCGGCTCCTCTCGGTTGGCGACGTGGCAGGCATCGGAGTCGCACTGAGGCTGGATATGTGGGGGCGGGCACTGGCGATGATCCACGACATGCCTTTCACCGGAATTGGCCTGAACGCCTTCCCTGCCATCCAGATCAACTTCTATCCGGGCTACCTGCTTGGCCCCGAGCCCCACGCGCACAACCTGTACCTTCAGCTTGCCCTCGATCTGGGGTTCCCCGGGCTGCTCGCCTTCCTCTGGCTGCTCGTTGCAGCCTGGCGGCATGGCGCGGGCCGCCTACCGGCCACGGTGCCACGCGGGATGAAAGGGCGCTGGTATTGGGCGCGGCGGCCGGTATCGTCAGCTACTTGGGCGCCGGACTGATCGATACCCCATCCATTGGCAAGCCGGGTATCTTGCTGTGGGTGCTGCTGGGAACAGTGGCGGCCGCCTACCGGATGGCTCCAGCGCCGAGAGGAGCACGCGCGCCGGACCAGTGCCGCGACGAACGCCCGTGTGCGTTCTCGTACTCCCCTGGGTCGCGCCTGCCCGCTCTGCTGGCTCTGGCGCTCGTCGTGCTTCCGGGAGCATTGGCCGTCAACATGGCATCGTTGGAAGCGCATCGCGCTCTGCTCGACGTCCGCTCGACCGGGCAACCCGATCTGCCCGCGCTGCGGGCTGCCTCGGACCGGCTGCAGGCAGCCGGTCCCCAGGCGGGATCGAATCCACACGTTTATAACCTGCTGGGCAGCGTCCTCGCATGGCAGGGTGATGGTGAAGGGGCGCTGGCCGCGCTCGAAAAGCAGGTTGCCATCGACCTTGACGACCCATTCTGGCGCTACGCTCCGTTCGAGGCGCTGCGGCGCAGCATCACCGGTGAGCAGGCGGGCGAGCCAGCTCCCGAGCTTCTCAGGGTATACGGCCAGTGGATGGCGCGCTTCCCGCACCGCGCCGAGACGTACGCCGCCGCCGCTCTCGTCTACGAGCGCACGCTCGGCGATGCGGGTCGCGCCCGCCTTACCCTCGAGTCGGGGCTGAATCAGAACGCACAGCCCGCCGGCCTGCTGGAACATCACCTTGCCAGGATTCTGGCCGGCGGCTGACGGCGGGCCGGCCGCAGGACAGCGGTCGTGCGTGACTTTTGTCGGAGTCTGTGCAAGCGCGCACTTGTCAAATACGGGCGAACATTGTATGATCTCCATCGTACTAAATCCGATTCAATTGCCCATCATCCACGTTCCGCGCCTGGGCATCGCACAGGCCTCGTTCGTCAGGAGGAGCTCATGTCAGAAGCTAAGATGCGGTGGACTCGCCCGCAGCTCATCGTGCTCTCGCGAGGTACGCCAGAGGAGAGCGTGCTCCTGCACTGCAAGCGTATCGGTGGTGATGCTGTGTCGACGGCGCCGGAGAATCAGGGGCAGAATGGATGCGACAATCCCGCGGCCGGCAAGAATTGCGGCGCGTGCCGCGCTCGAGCCACCAGCTAGGTCTGTCTGACGTGGGCTCTCGCTCAGTCTGCCAGCCGCCAAGCGCGGCCCCTTGTTCCCATGCATTCTGGATCGTTCAAAGGCGGTCGTGATTCGCGCGGCTGCCTTCTTGATTTGACCGGTGGCCCTGCTTTCGACACTTCCCTCGGTGGCCGAAACGCCCCCCGTGCACCTGTTTTGAGACGCTCGTCACTCCTCACTGAGGAAGAAGCTGAGTCGCGCCGTGCGCACTGATCTCCCGCGGCTGCCCCTGGACGGCAAGCTCGATCTCACCTACCGCTGCAACAACGCCTGCCGCCACTGCTGGCTGTGGGTGCACCCGGCTGGGCCCGAAAGCCGCGACGAGCTTTCGTTTGACGAGATCGTGCGTATCGTCGACGAGGCCCGCCGGATGGGCTGCCAGGCGTGGGGGATTTCGGGCGGCGAGCCGATGCTGCGCCCCGATTTTGCCGAGATCTTCGACTACATCACGCGCAAGTCGGTGCACTACAGCCTGAATACGAACGGCACGCTGATCACCCCGCAGATCGCCCGCCTTCTGACCCGTCAGGGCAGAAAGATGGTGGCGCTGTACGGCGCGACCGCCGAAGTCCACGACCGCGTGACCCGCAACCCCGGCTCCTTCGAGGCCACGATGCGCGGCTTCGCCTACCTCCAAGAGGCCGGCGCCGGCTTTGAGGTCCAGCTCATCCCGATGCGGGAGAACTACCACCAGTACGACGAGATGCTGGCGCTGGCGAAGTCTCTGAGCCCGAACTACCGCGTGGGCTCGCCCTGGCTCTTCCTCTCGGCTGCCGGGTCAGATCGTCGCAACCAGGAAATCGCCGGCCAGAGGCTCCAGCCGGCGGACGTGATCGCTCTGGACGAGCCCGATCCGGCCGGCGAACTGATCACTGCCTTGCGCGGGAGCCGGGAGCGCGAGCAGACTGGTTGCGCTCGCGGCCGCAGCAGACGATCGCCTGTTCGCCGGCTGTATTGCCGCACAGCGCAGCTTTCACATCGATCCCTACGGGCAGATGTCCTTCTGCTGCTTCATCAAGGACCCGGCGCTGCGCTTTGATCTGCGCCACGGCGCTTTCAGCCAGGCCTGGGACGAATTCATCCCTTCGCTGGCCGGCAAAGTGCTGCGGCGGCCGGGAGTATCTGGAGAATTGCGGCTCCTGCGACCTGCGCCGGGATTGCCGCTGGTGCGCCGTTTACGGCTACCTCGAGCACGGGCGTTTCTCCGCCAAAGTCGACTATCTCTGCCGGGTGGCCGAGGAGACCCGGCGCTTCAAGGAGGAATGGAAGCTGGAGCAACTGCGCTACTATCAGATCGCCGGCATCACGATCCAGGTGACGGCTGACTTCCCCATCACCGACGGTACTTTCGCCGCAAACTTCGAGAAGTTCCGGGTGGACGGGCCGGGCGACGACACGATCTCGCTGCATCTCGTCCCGTCCGTGCCGGCGCCGTCGAATCTCAGGCTGGGGCAGGAGGTCTATCGCAAGCCACCCTGGGCGATCTACCGGCAAGGGCGCGTCGTGGGTCTACCTGGGGATCTCGGCGGACGACGATGACTCTCGAGCTTGCACCGGGTGGCGATCTTCGATGCGGATCACAGCCGGGGGACGATCTACCATCCCGCCGAGTCTCTTCGAGAAGGGTAACCTCGGATCGCTGACGACGTTCCCCTCCGACCAGATCCTGCTGGCCCGGATCCTGGCGGACCGCGAGGGCTGCTACCTGCACGCCTCCGGCATCATCCTCGACGGCAAAGGGCTGCTGTTCGTCGGGCACTCGGAGGCCGGCAAGTCCACCATGCTGAAGATGCTCAGGGGACACGGCGAGATCCTGTGCGACGACCGCATCATCGTGCGCCGCTGGCCGGAGGGCTTCCGCATCCACGGCACCTGGAGCCATGGCGAGCTGCCCGATGTTTCGCCGTCCGATGCGCCCCTGCGGGCGATCATGTTCCTCGAGAAGGCGGACGCCAACGAGCTCATCCCGATCGACGACACGAGGGAGCGGCTCAGCCGGCTGCTCTCCTGCGTGATCAAGCCGCTGGCTACGGCCGACTGGTGGGAGAAGACCCTCGACCTGGCGGGCAAGATCGCCGCCGAAGTCCCGGCTTACCGCCTGCGCTTCGACAGGAGCGGCGAGGTGGTCGACCTGCTGAAGCAGCTGTGAGATGAGGCGCCGGTGAGCGATCACGGCTACGTGGCGGTGCGCAGCCTGGCGCGGCAGCCTCTGTTCGAAGGCAAGGGGCCGCTGCTCCCGCGCCTGGATGTCGAGCTGACCGAGCGCTGCAACAACGCATGCATGCATTGCTACATCAACCTGCCTGCCCGAGACCGGACGGCGGCTCGCCGCGAGCTGACGGCCGGGGAGTGGGGCGAGATCCTGCGCCAGGCTGCCGAGCTGGGAGCGCTCTCGGTACGCTTCACCGGCGGCGAGCCGCTGCTGCGCCCCGATTTCGCCGAGATCTACCTCTCTGCTCGCCGGCTCGGGCTGAAGGTGATGCTGTTCACCAACGGCCGCCTGATCACGCCGGAGTTGGCGGATCTGTTTGCCCGGGTGCCCCCCTTGATGAAGGTCGAGCTCAGCGTCTACGGCATGCGCCCGGAGAGCTACGACGCCGTCGCCCGTGCCCCGGGCGCATTCGCCGAATTTCGCCGCGGCGTGGACCTCTTGCTCGAGCGGCGGAATCCCTTTCGTGGTCAAGTCGGTATTGCTGCCGCCCAACCGAGGCGAGATCGACGAGTTCGAGGCCTGGGCCGCTACGCTTCCCTGGATGGACCGGGATCCCGGCTACGCAGTCTTGCTCCAGCTGCGCACCCGGCGGGATTCGGCCGGCCAAGAACCGGTCGATCGCCGGGCTTCGCTTCTCGCCAGAAGAGGGCGTGGCGCTGAATGCCCGCCGAAGCGAAGCGTATCGCAGAGGGATGGCTCAGTTCGGCTCCACCTTCCTGGGTCCGCAGGGTGACCGGCTCTTCGCATGCGGTGCGGGCGAGACCGGCTGCGTAGACGCCTACGGCGCATACCAGATGTGCATGCTGCTCCGCCACCCGGACACCGTGTACGACCTGAAACAGGGCACGCTTCGGGCCGCGCTGACCGGTTTCTTCCAGCGTCTGCGGGAGATGCGGGCTACGAACCGGGACTATCTCGATCGTTGCGCCCGCTGCTTTCTGCAGGGGCTCTGCGAGCAGTGCCCCGGCAAATCGTGGGCCGAGCACGGCACCCTGGATACCCCGGTCGACTATCTGTGCCACGTGGCGCATGCCCAGGCCGCGCTACCTGGGACTGCTGGCGCCGGGCGAGCAGGCATGGGAGATCGAGAACTGGCGAACGCGCGTCGCGGCGCTGGCCACGTAGACGGGCAGAGCCCTTTCGGACCCGGGCCCTCTGCCCGTCGCATCCACGAATCGAGGACGGCGATGTCCCTACGTTCGCAGGTTGCGCTCGCTTTGATCCGGATTGGGGCGTTTGTGAATTCTTTGCCCGTCGTCGTGATGCGGCCGGACGATTTGATCGAGTTCAGCCGCCAGAGCTACGCGGACGCCGGCGATGTGGAAAGCTGGGCAGAGGACGAGCTGGTCGATTCGGGACTGAGCGCCGACGAACTGGAACTGCTGTCGGCCGTGCCCGCCACGACGGGAGAGCTCTTGCTGCTGGCAATGGGCGGCGGCCGGGAGGCCATCCCGCTGGCCCGCATGGGGTTCCAGGTGACGGGCGTCGATTATGTCCCGGCGCTGGTCGACCGGGCGCTCGAGAACGCCAGCCCGGCGCGGCGTGTCCATCCAGGGGCTGGTGCAGGAGATCTCGCATTTGGACGTGCCGCCGGGAAAATACGATGTGGTCTGGCTGTCCAGTGCGATGTACTCCTGCGTGCCGGCGCGCGCACGGCGCGTGGCCATGGTCAGGCGTATCGCCGGTGCCTTGAAGCCGGGCGGCCTGTTCCTCTGCCACTATCACCGCGCGCTTGGCCCGCAGCCGACACGCATGGGACTGCTGGCGCGGCGTGTGATTGCTGCCTGCACCCTGGGGAACCTGTCGTACGAACCCGGCGACGTGCTCTGGGGCAACATCGAGTTCGTCCACGGGTTCCCGTCCGAGGATGCAGTCAGGTCGGAACTGGAAGAGGGCGGCTTCTCCGTAGTGTGTACCCAGGGAGACGAGTCGACGAAGTGGGGCGGGATGGTCTGTAAAAAGACCGCAGAGCCGGGCGCGGGCCCGGGAGCATAAGGAGAGCACGGCTTGATGGCGATTCGGAAGGATGCGGTCTATGTTCCGTCAGACGATGTCGTCGCCCGCGAGATCGCAGGCGAGCTGATCATCGTTCCACTTGTGGCCGGGATCGGCGACATGGAAGACGAGTTGTATACCCTCAACGATACCGGGCGGGACATCTGGAAACGGCTGGACGGCCGGGCGACGCTGGATGCGGTCGCCACGGACCTCGCCGAGCTTTACGATGCGCAGTCTGGATGAGATCGAGCGCGATGTGCTCGGCCTCGTGGATGAACTGGTCAGCCGGAGGATGCTGGTTGAGGCCACAGCGGTTTGAGGACCCCAGGCTCTTCGTCGTTCCGGCGCACGAGCTGTCGCTCTCGGGCGCGGCGCTTGCTGGAGCTCATGCGCGCGGTGCTGGACAGGCGCGTGCCGTTCCGCTTCTGCGCCCGCGGCTGGAGCATGGCTCCGTTCATCCGTGACGGCGACGTGATCACCGTGTCGCCCCTGCATCCATCGCCGCCGGGTGTAGGTGAGGTCGTTGCGTTCGTGCGACCGGGCGCGGGGAACCTGGTTGTGCACCGGATCGTAGCGCCGGCGCGGCGCGGCTGCGTTCATCCAGGGGGACGGCGTGGCTGGACGGCACGGATGGCCTCATCCCACCCGCCAGCTTGCTCGGACGTGTGACGCGGATCGAGCGCGACGGGCGGCACGTCTGGCTCGGGCTCGGCCCCGAACGCTATGCCATTGCCTGGCTCTCTCGTGCCCGGCTTCTGATCCCATTGCAGATGCGGCTGGCGATCCTTGTCCGGGCGCTTTCGCCGGAGGAGCCGGTGAGCACGTCCGACTTCGTGTCTTCCGCACCCCTACCTGACTTCTCACTGTGGAACAAGATCGCGGCTCGGCGCGTGCCATTGTCTTTCGACCTGGAAATCACCGCGCGCTGCAACAACAACTGCCGCCACTGCTACATCAACCTCGCAGCGGGCGATCCGGATGCGCGGCGGAAAGAGCTCACAGGCTCCGAGATCGTCGAAATTGCCGGGCAGGCTGCCGGAATGGGCGCCCTGTGGGTCTTGCTGACCGGCGGCGAGCCACTGCTGCGCAAGGACTTCGCCGAGATCTACCTTGCTCTCCGGCGAAAGGGGCTTCTGGTTTCGATCTTCACCAATGCCTGCCTCGTCACTGAAGATCACGCCGCGCTGTTCAGGCGATACCCCCCTCGCGACATCGAAGTAACTGTCTATGGGGCGACCCGGGAGACCTACGAGCGGGTGACCCGTGTGCCCGGCTCTTTCGCGGCATTCGAACGGGGTCTCGCCCTCCTGCTTGGCAGTGGGAACAAGGTCCGGTTGAAGGCGATGGCCGTCCGCTCGAACTTCCATGAGCTGCCGGCGATTGCCGGGCTGTGCCGCGGCCACACGATGGACTTCTACCGCTTCGACCCGGTGCTGCACATGCGGCTCGACGGCGATCGTGCGCGCAACCTGGAGATCGCGGCAGAGCGGCTGGCTCCCGCAGAAATCGTCGCGCTGGAGCAAGCCGACGCTGAGCGCAGGCAAACGCTGCGAGAAGGGCTGCGACCGGCTCATGCAGACAGCCGCGTGCGCGGACGCGGACATATGCAACCACATCTTCCATTGCGGCGCAGGCAACGGCAGCTTCACCGTGGGCTACGATGGCGCCTTCCGGCTCTGCGCTTCGCTTTGCGCGCCGGGCACCACGCTACGACCTGCGCCATGGTTCGCTGGCCGAAGCGTGGAATGAGTTTGTGCCCGCGGTGCGCGATCTGCGGTCGGAGCGCCGTGAATACATGGAAACGTGCCGGACGTGTAATATCGTCAACCTCTGCCTGAACTGTCCTGCTCACGCACACCTGGAGACGGGCGCACTCGACGGCGACACGCCGTACTTCTGCGCGGTGGCGCATGCCCGGGCAGACATGCTGCGCGGGTGGCAGAACGCAGAACGGCCCGGAGCCGAGCCTGAAGACCCATCGTGAACGGTCCCCGAGCCGGCGCCGGCGCCCGGCTCACAGACCTGCAACCGTGACACTAGATCCGCATGAATAAAGGCATCGATACCTTGAGTCTCAAGTTGCGCCGCGCCCTGTCTCAGCTACCCTACCTGGTGCGGGCGCTTGACCTGGTCTGGGACGCTGCGCGCGGCTGGATGACCCTCTGGCTTGCCCTGCTGGTGGTGCAAGGCTTGTTGCCGGCTGCAAGCGTTTACCTGACGCGGGCGCTGGTAAACGACCTGGTGGCAACGATCGGGACCGGCGGGCGATTGGGCTACTCTGGAGCCCACCCTGATCCTGGCGTTGCTGATGGGTGCCATCATGCTGGCCACCCAGCTATTGAGCAACGCGACCGTCTGGGTGCGTACGGCGCAGAGCGAGCTGGTTGCAGATCACGTTTCGTCGCTGGTTCACCGCCAGTCAATTCGGCTGGACCTGGCCTTCTACGATTCTCCCGACTACTACGATCATCTGCATCGGGCCCGCACTGAGGCGCGTTACCGGCCCGTTTCCCTGCTTGAGAGCATCGGCGGCCTGATGCAGAACGGGATCACGCTGGTAGCCATGGCAGCTGTGCTGCTCCACTACGGCCTTTGGCTGCCAACACTGCTGATCATCAGCACGATCCCGGCGCTGTACGTAGCGCTTCGCTATAGGGCTCGCGAGCACCGGTGGCGCCTGGACTCTACGGCCGACGAACGGCGAAGCTGGTATTACGACTGGCTGCTGACCGAACGTGAATCGGCTGCCGAGCTCCGTCTCTTCGGTCTCGGGCAGCGGTTTGAGGATAGCTATCAGGCGGTGCGCGAGCGGCTGCGGACGGGGCGCCTGCGGCTGGACAGGGAGGAAGCGCTGGCGCGGGGAATGGCCGGGGCGCTCGGACTGCTCTCCAGCGGCGCCGGTCTGGCATGGATGGTCTGTACAGGCTATGCGAGGGCTCGTCACGCTCGGCGACCTGGCTCTCTTCTACCAGGCGTTCAACCAGGGGCAGAGCCTGCTGCGCTCCATTCTCGGGAACCTGAGCCAGGTCTACAGCAACAGCCTGTTCTTGGGCGATCTCTTCGAATTCCTGGCGCTCGAGCCGCAAGTGGTGGATCCGGTCGCGCCCCGGCCGTTCCCGGAGCCCGACGCCGGACCGATCGCGCCCGTCCTGCCGGCCACGAGGACCGTGGGACCATCCATCTGCTTCCGTTCGGTGGGCTTCCGTTATCCCGGGAACGGGCGTCCGATTCTCGAGAATCTGAACCTGGAAATCGGCGCCGGCCAGACTGCGGCCATCGTTGGGCCAAACGGCGCCGGCAAGAGCACGCTGATCAAGCTCCTATGTCGCCTGTACGATCCGTCAACCGGCGAAATCGAGCTGGGCGGAACCAACCTGCGCGATCTCCCGGTGGAAACGCTGCGCCAACACATGAGCGTGCTGTTCCAGGAACCGGTGCAATTCAACGCGTCGGCCGCCGAGAATATCGCAATGGGTAACGGCACGGAGCACCGTGAGGACATCGAAGCAGCGGCCAGGGCGGCCGGAGCCGATGGCCCGATCGAGAGGCTGCGCGACGGGTATGACACGCTGCTCGGTACGTGGTTTGACGGCGGCACCGACTTGAGTGTTGGAGAGTGGCAGCGGATTGCCCTGGCGCGCGCTTTCCTGCGGCGGGCGCCGGTTGTCGTATTGGACGAGCCGACCAGCGCCATGGACGCCTGGGCGGAAGCGGACTGGCTCTCACGCTTCCGGGATATCTTGAGGGGCTCCACGACGATCATGATTACTCACCGCTTCACGAGCGCCCGCCACGCCGATATCATCTTCGTGATGGACGGTGGGTGCATCGTCGAGGCAGGTACCCACGAGCAACTGCTCGAGCGCAACGGCCGCTACGCCCAGGGCTGGCGATCGCAGGTGGCGGCCGGCGACGGGCATGGCGCCCTCACCACAGGACGGTAGTTCTCCGCGTGAAGTGTCGCGCGCCGCTGCGCTCTCCGGACCACAGCTCAGGTCGCCGGGGCGACCACACGTCGCTGCGGGCTGCGCCTCAACGAAAACCCCACCAGCAGCAAGTATCCGGCATACGCGATTACCTCGATCAATGCCGGATTGCCGTTGTATCCAAGCAGCGTCTTCAGCACCTGGCCAACGATCGATTTCTCGTCCAGCACCGGATTGAGGTTCCACACAGGAGCGACGATCGCGGGCGCTATGCCGGCTTCCACCAGCTCGTGCATCCCCAGACCCACCATGCCGGCCGCGAATATCAGCAGAAGGACATTGGTCACCCCGAAGAAGCGTTTAAGATCGAGCCTGATCACCCCCGCATAGAGCAGGCTGCCGGTCACAGCGGCGCAGGCCAATCCCAACCCCGTCCCTAGCACCAGCGATCCCAGTGATGTCCCGAACCCGGCGGCCGTGAGCAGCAGCGCCAACTCAACGCCCTCGCGCACCACAGCCAGAAACGCTACCAAGAACAGGCTCCACCCGCCTACGCCGCGCCCGGTCGGAGCTTCGGCGGGCGTGCCCACCGGCGCCAGTCGCGCTGCCTGCGCCACCTCCGCCTGGAGACGCTGGGTGATGCGCGCGCCTTGTGACTTCATCCAGAAGATCATCCCGGTTAACATGGCCGCGGCGAGCAGCAGCGTTACTGCCTCGAAAAGCTGCTCGGTGCTCCCCTCGAACTCGATCCCGGCGGCCGTCAAGGCGGCAGCGAGCGCCAGGCTCACCACGATCGCGCTACCCACTCCGCTCCAGATGTAACGGGCCAGATCGCGCCGTCCCAGCCTTTGCAGTGCACCCAGCAGGATGCCAATAATGAGCGCGGCCTCGAGACCCTCGCGCAGACTCAACAGAAATGCTGCCATCTTCCCCCCTCGATGAAGCTCTTCTTGCAAGTAACTTGCAAGAAGCATACCACCGGTTGCCTCGCTGGGCTATGACTTCTGTCACATAGTGAAACGCGGCACCGTCAGGGGCCATGCTGGGCCGTCGGGAGGAGGCATGGGTACGGGCGGGGAGATCGGAGCCGGCCTGGTGGCCTGGCTGCGATTGGAGTACTGTCGCTACTTTATCAACACCAGCGCCTCGCGACGCAGGGACAGGAGAATATCCTGACCAACTTCCAGCCGCAACGGTGTATAGGTATGCGTTGGGAACCGGACCTCAACGTGGTGCCCGTTGGGAAGCTCTACATCCAAAACGCGCACCCCGGGGCCGTGGCCGCTCGCCACGATCTGCCCCGTCACGTGGTTGCGGCTGACGGCTGCCATCGATGGACGGTCTGGGTACAATACCTTGACGTCTTCGGGCCGGATATACAGGGTGACCCTGGCGCCGGCCGCGACCGGCTGTGGACGAACCTCCAGGGGGAGTCCGTCCCAATCCAGCAGCAACCGGTCGGCGTTAGCGTCGACCGCCGTCGCTTGAAACAGGTTTCGAAGCCCCATGACCTCGGCGACCTGGCGGCTGCTCGGATATCGAAAGACGTCCTCGATCGGTCCGACTTGCCGTAGTTGCCCATCGTGCAGGATCGCCAGGCGCTCCCCGACGACGAACGCATCTTCCAGGCGATGGGTCACGTAGATAACGACCAGCCCCAACTCTTTCTGGAGCGCAATCAGCTCGGTCTGAAGGCGCTGCCTGACGGCCGCGTCGAGCGCCGAGAACGGCTCGTCGAGCAACAGCACGCCGGGCTCCGGCGCCAGCGCCCGGGCGATTGCCACTCGTTGCTGCTGGCCCCCAGACATCTCATTCGGGAAGCAGTCGGCCAGGTGTTCCAGATCCATTCGCCGCAATAGCGCCAACGCGCGCTCGCGGCCGTCTGGCCTCCGGTGCAGCGCATACGCCACGTTTTGAACAGCCGTGAGATGGGGAAAGAGGGCATAATTCTGGAAAACGTATCCGATGCCGCGCAGGCGTGCCGGTACGTTCAGTGTAGGGCCCGGGCGGCGCTTGAGGAAAAGTCTCTTCCCGTCCAGCACGATCTCGCCGCTGTCAGGCGCGATCAGGCCGGCGAGAGTGTTGAGGATTGTGGTCTTCCCCGAGCCAGACGGACCAAACAACACCAGTATCTCGCTGCCGGCGGCCAGCTCGATATCCAGCCGGAAGCGGTTGCGCTCGAGCTTGAGGTTGGCGACCAGCCGCGCCTTCGCACCCGCCTCGGCGCCGCCGGTCAAGTCGTCATCCATTCTCAGGCACCCCGTTGCGCCCGGCTCCCCGGATCCGGGGATGCTCGAAAGAGCGAACGGCCCACAGGCTCAGAAACGCCAGGGCTGTCATGACCAGAACCATCAGATTGGCCGCCGCGTAATCCTGGTTCTGAACGGCGTCGTAAATGGCCAGCGGCAGGGTTTGGGTGCGTCCCGGGATGTTGCCCGCTACCATCAGCGTGGCCCCGAACTCTCCCAGCGCGCGTGCCGAGCCAAGCAGCACGCCGGCCAGAATCCCGCGGCGCGCCAGGGGCAGCGTCACACGCCACAGGATCTCGGGCTCGGTGGATCCGAGCACGCGTCCCGCATTCTCGAGGGCCGGGTCGACATTCGCAAGGGCAGCACGCGCGGCCCCCACCATCAAGGGCAACCCAACCAGCGCCGAAGCGAGGGCGGCCGCCGGCCATGTGAACAGGATTCGCCACCCGAACCACTCTACCAACGGGCCGCCCCGCCCAAGCGCCAACAACAGATAGTAGCCGACTACGCTTGGTGGCAGCACCATGGGCAGGTTGATGACCGTCTCCACGAGCGCCTTGCCGCGGAATTGGCTGCGCGCGAGCCAGATCGCCAGGCCGAGGCCCCCCAATGTCAGGAGCACCGTGGCCACGGCGGTCACCTGGAGCGAGAGAAGCGCCGCCTCCCACATCACTCCGTCGGCTCCTCTCCCGGCAGTACGAAACCATACTTGCGCATGATCGGCCGTGCCCGCGGACCGGTAATGTACCCGGCGAACTCCCGCGCCTCTGTTTCATGTTTCGTGCCGGCGATCACTGCCAACGCCTGGATGATGGGCTTGTGCGCGTCGCCGGGGATGAGCGTCCAGCGGCCGCCGTTTTGAATGCTGAGCGACAGCGGCACGATGGCAGCATCCACGTTCCCCGTCTGTGCATACTGGAGCGTCTGGGCCGCATTCTCTGCCAGCACCAGCTTGTCGCGCAGAGGTTCCCAGACGCCGGCAGACTGCATGGCTTGGCGCGCCGCCACGCCGTAGGGCGCGTGATCGGGATTTGCGATGGCGATGTGCCGGATCCGTGGATCGATCAGTTCCTCGAGGCGCTCGACCCTGAGAGGGCTACCGGCGCCCGTCCATACCGTGATGCGACCCTGTGCGTATACCTGCTTGGTGCCGGCGACGAGCAGACCTTGTTCGTCCAGGGCGTCCAGGTAGGAGACATCAGCGGCCGCAAACAGATCCACCGGCGCACCCTTATCGATCTGCTGCGCCAGTTGCCCGGTCGAGCCGAAGTTGAAGACCAGCTTGTTTCCCGTTTCTTGCTCGTACGCCTGGCCCAGTTCGCGGAATGCCGGCGTGAGATCCGAAGCAGCCGACACCGTCAGAGTGACCGGTTCACGCCTGTCTGCCGTGGGCGACACCTGGCAAGCAGAGGCAACGGCGGCGAGAAGCGCCAGTACGGTCGCTACCCGCACAACCGGCACGACGCGGACGCGCATCAACCCGGTTCGCAGCGATCGAAATCCGCGCGAACCCACCCCGGTCAACGCGCTACAGGTCTCCGCCGGCTGATCGTCCAGGGCATGGATGTGGTTCAAGATGGTTATTCTACCATGCCCGATCCGCTAGACGCTGATCAGCTCCTCCCGCTCGAACTGGCTGTTGTACAGCTCCGTGTAGAACCCGCCCGCTCGCAGCAGGCTCTCATGATCGCCCTGCTCTACGATGTCGCCGTCGCGCATCACCAAAATCAGATCAGCGTCGCGAATGGTCGACAGGCGGTGGGCGATGACGAAACTGGTGCGCCCCTTCATCAGCGCATTCATGGCCCGCTGGATCAACACCTCGGTGCGCGTATCCACCGAGCTGGTCGCTTCATCCAGGATCAGGATCTTCGGATCGGCCAGAACCGCCCGTGCAATGGTGAGCAGCTGCTTTTGTCCCTGCGAAACGTTACTCACCTCCTCGTTAAGCACCATCTGGTAGCCGTCCGGCAGTGTATGCACGAAGTGGTCCAGGTGAGCAGCCCTCGCTGCCGCATAGACCTCTTCGTCGGTTGCGTCCGGGCGACCATAACGGATGTTCTCCATCACCGTCCCGTTGTACAGCCAGGTGTCTTGGAGCACCATACCAAACATCTTGCGCAGATCGTGGCGGGAGAAATCACGGATGTCGTGCCCATCCACGCAGATGGCGCCCGCGTTCACGTCGTAGAAGCGCATGAGCAGCTTCACGATGGTTGTCTTGCCGGCGCCCGTCGGTCCCACGATGGCAACGCGCTGGCCGGGGTGAGCGCTGGCGGTGAAGTCGTTGATCACGACCTTGTCGGCGTTGTAGCCGAACCGGACGTGCTCGAACTGGACCTGCCCGCGCACCTCGGGAAGCATGACCGGCTCCGCCGGGTCGGGGATCTCCTCGGCTTCATCCAGGAAGCTGAAGACCCGCTCGGCCGCGGCCGCAGTCTGCTGCAATACGTTCGAGATATTCGCGAGCTGCATGATCGGCTGGGTGAAGTTCCGCACGTACTGGATGAATGCCTGGATGTCGCCGACGGTGATCATGCGCCGCACCGCCAGCCAGCCGCCCAGCACCGCCACTGCCACATATCCGAGGTTGCCGATGAAGCTCATCACCGGCATGATCAGCCCTGAAAGGAACTGCGACTTCCAGGCCGAGCCGTACAGCGTATCGTTGTAGCCGTCGAACGTGGCGACGCTGGCTTCCTCGCCGTTGAATGCCTTCATCACGAGATGGCCGCCGTACATCTCCTCGACGTGCCCGTTCACGTGCCCGAGGTAGTCCTGCTGCTGCTTGAAGTACTTCTGTGATCGCTTCACGATCTGGCCGATGAAAAGCAGCGAGAGCGGGATCACCAACAGCGCCGCCAGCGTCATCTGCCAGCTGATGGTCAGCATCATCACAAGCACGCCGATCACCGTGATTCCCGAGGTGATGATCTGCGACAGGCTCTGGTTGAGCGTCTGGCTGACCGTATCGACGTCGTTGGTCACGCGCGAGAGCACTTCGCCGTGGTTGGTCCCGTCGAAATAGCCCAACGGCATGCGGTTGATCTTCTCGGCTATGTTCTTCCGGAATTGGTAGGTCACCTGGGCCGAGACGCCAGACATGATCCAGCCCTGAACGTAGTTGAACACGGTCGACAGCAGGTACAGGACCGTCATAGTCAACACGATCCTGCCGATGTAATCGAAGTCGATGCCTGCGCCCGTCCCGGCCATTTGAGCCAACACCCCTTCGAACAGCTTGGTGGTGGCCTGGCCGAGTATCTTCGGGCCGAGGACATTGAATATCGTCGATGCCGTCGCGAACAGGAACACGACGGCAAACGACCAGCGGTAGGGGCGCAGCGCCTGCAGGAGTTTGCGCATCGTACCCTTGAAATCGCGCGCCTTCTCACCGGCGACCATCATGCCGCCGGGGCCGTGCCCGCCCCCCGGTCCTCCTCGTCCGCCCGGCCCGAACCCAAAACCGCCCTGGGATTCCCGGCGCCGGCGCTTCCGGGCTCCGCCTTTCGCTCTGGAGGCTCATGACAGCTCCTCCATGCTCAGTTGCGAAAGCGCGATCTCACGATACGTCTCGCAGCTCTTCATCAACTCGGGGTGAGTACCGATCCCGACCACCTCGCCTTCGTCAAGAACCACGATTTGCTCGGCGTTGATTACGGTTGCGACGCGCTGGGTGACGACGAGCAGCGCGCTCTGTGCAGTCGTCTCCTTCAGCGCACGGCGCAGCGCGGCGTCCGTTCTGAAGTCCAGCGCCGAGTAGCTGTCGTCGAAGATGTAGATTGGCGCTCGCTTGACCAGCGCACGGGCGATCGACAGGCGCTGTTTCTGCCCGCCCGAGAGGTTGGCCCCACCCTGGCTGACCTCGCCCGCCATGCCGTCTGAGCTCGAGTCGATGAACTCGCTCGCCTGAGAGGTTTCGATCGCCGCATCAAGCACGTCCACACTGGCGCTCGCGTCGGCGTATCGCAGGTTGCTTTCGATCGTGCCCGAGAAGAGAGTGCTCTTCTGCGGGACATAGCCGATCCGGGCGCGTAGATCGTGCTGTGTCACGTCGCGGACATCCACGCCGTCGATCAGGATTTGGCCCTCCGTCACATCGTAGAAGCGGGGGATCAGGTTGACGACGGTCGACTTGCCCGAGCCGGTGGAACCGATGAAGGCAGTCGTCTGCCCCGGCTGCGCCGTGAAGTTGATGTTGCACAACACATCCTCGTCGGCGCCCGGGTAGCGGAACGACACATTGCGGAACTCCACTGTGCCCTTGAATGGTTCGGGGAAGGTGCGCGGTGCGCCCGCATCGCGGATCACCGGTTCGGTGTCCAGCACTTCGGCGATGCGGCCCGCTGAGACAGATGCGCGCGGCAGCATGATGAACATCATCGACATCATCAAGAACGAGAAGACGATCTGCATCGCGTATTGCATGAAAGCCATCATGTCGCCGACCTGCATCCGTGCCTGCGCGACCTGCTGCGCACCGATCCAGATGATCAACAGCGACAGTCCATTCATGATCAGCATCATCGTCGGGAACATGGCGACCATCACCCGGTTCACGAACAAGGTGTTCGCCGTCAGGTCCTGGTTGGCTTTCTCGAAGCGCTGCTGCTCGAAGGACTGCATGTTGAAGGCGCGGACGACCATCATGCCCGAAAGGTTCTCGCGCATCACCAGATTCAGCCGGTCGATCAAGGTCTGGATAATCTTGAACTTGGGCAGCGACAGTGAGAAGATCACCGCCACCAGGCTGAGCAGCATAGCCACAGCCACCGCGATGACCCACCACATTGACGAATCCTTATCGATGGCGCGGATGATGCCGCCAACGCCCATGATCGGCGCGTAGAACACGAACCGCATCATCATGATCACGACCATCTGGATCTGCGTGATGTCGTTCGTCGTGCGGGTGATCAGCGAGGCTGTGGAGAAGCGGTCCAGCTCGGTGCTGGAGAACGCTTCGACCCTCCGGAACACCGAGCGGCGCAGATCGCGCGACAGGCCGGCGGCCGTCTTGGCCGAGAGGTAGCCCACCGCAATCGTGCTGGCGACCGAAACCAGCGTGATGAGCAGCATGAGCATTCCGATGCGAATGATGTAGCTGCTCTGCAGGCTGCCGGTGTCCATGCCGAGCGCCGCATACTCGCTCTTGACCGCCTGGACGGCAGCCTGGCTGCACCGCGTTCTCGCCCAACGCCGCCAACTGAGCCTGCAGCCCCTCGCCGATCCGCTCTCGCTGGCTGGCGGGCAGGCTGCCGAGCGCCGCGAACAGGTCGGTACCGGCGGGAATCCTGGTGAGGTCTACCCCGCCCGGCAGCGCCATCTGCGCCGCTTTGGCCGGATCTGCCATGATTTGCTCGACGCCCGAGACGGCCAGCAGCGCCTTTGACATTACCTGGTTGAGCCAGGCGATCTCGGTGTCCTCGGTCGCGGCGAGGACGTACACCGGTCCGTTGGCCGCGCCCGGCACGTTTCGCAAGGTCGCGGCGTAGTCCGGTGACGCAGAATCGACCCGCGTGTAGGCGGCCAGCAGTCGCGAGTTTTCAGCCGGGGTGAGAAAGAGCCCCACCCGGTCCATCTGGGTCGCGCGAATGGCAGTGGGCGCCGCGCTCTCGACGCCGCCTTGCTGAATACCGATGTTCACGATGCGCGACAGGTAATCGGGAAGGGCGAGATCTGCGTTCGCCTGCACGAACAGCAGCGCAATGGTTACCAGAATCAGGGGGAGATAGGGCTTGAGATACCCTCTAAGACGCGTCATCCGTTGATTCGCTCCTGGGTTGTCGCCGCGCCGGTCGCCCCGGCAGCGTCTGATTCTGTGTCTGTGCACAGGGGATGATATTGCGCCAACAAGGATCGCTGCAGCTTCTCCAGCAGGCCCGTCAACTGCGCCTTCTCGTCCGAGCTGATCCCGGAGAGCAAGAGGTTGAGCTGCTCCATGCGGCGTGGGGCAGTGCTGCGCAGATAGTCGCGCCCGGCCCCAGTGAGTTGGATGCGAAAGGTGCGCAAATCGCCCGCATCGTGAGTGCGCTGAATGAAGCCCTGTGCCTCCAGGCCGCGGAGCAGGGCGCTGATGGTGTTCTTGCTGACGCGCTGTGCCTGGCTGAGAACGGTCGGGGTAAGCCCGGTCGTGTTACCCAGTTCTTCCTCGACGAGCAGGCGCAACAACAACCGCCAACGCGGACCGGAGAGCTCCATGTCGTCGTAGAGTTGAGTGTCGAGCATTCTGCTCAGGTGCGCCACGCGCTGCAGCATGACGAACAGCTCGATCCCGCTGGAATCGTCAAGGTTGAAAAGTGTCTTCAGGTGTTCGTGGATGTGGATGCGGACCTGGTCCCATTCGGGACCCGCGTGTGAGTGCATTCTACTCCCTAAGGCGATTGATAACACATAGAACTATTCGCCGTGGAAGTATATAGTTGGGACAGGTCCGTTGTCAAAAAGAATGTCTGACGATGCGAAGGTGTGCACGGCCGGCCGGTCAGGGATGGCTACGCGGGCGTTGTCTGCCGGCGCGCAGTCGCGGCTGGTTCACAGCCGCGACCGGGCAAGATTCCCAGGGCGAGGCTGCTCTCACGAGACGCCGGTACTCACCCAGGTATTGTTCCGAATGTACATCCGCGGCTACATAGGCATTGCGCCGCCGCCGGTCAGCACCGCGGGGTTGAGCATCCCAAAGATCATGGCTACGTGCGCTACCACCAGGAACAGTGCGACAAACGAAGCGTGCAGCTTTAGCTTTCCCTCATCACTGCGGTCACGGGCGATTACGCGCAGCTCGAGGAGAGCAATTCCGAGCAGAGGGACGATCCCTGCGAGATAGAAGCCCACGGCGATTACGTCGGCCGGACCGCGCCAGCCGCCCGTCGCCGTCAGGGGGACTACGGCGTTGAACAACAGGTAAACGAAGACACCCACGAAGTAGATGCCTACCACGACGCCGGCGATCCTGTTGACGGCTCTCAAGCCACCCGAAAGATCCCTGTTGAACAGAATGAACAGTTCGGTCACGGCGACCGTTTCGGCCAGGATCACCGGGATGGCCATGAAGAGGATCAGGTTCCACGGCTGATTGGTGGCCAGCAGCTCCATGTAGTGGGTCATACGGCGGGCTCTCCTCTGCAGAATGATCGCGACGGGGCATGTGACTTTTGTCGCGAGCGGCAGTGTAACAGGCCGTGTGCGGGGCGTAACCGGTCGAACGGCGCGTGCGCGAGTAGGCAATTTACCCCGTCATGCGAGACAGGCGTATAATTCTTGTGACGTTCGGCACAGAAAGTCACAGCGGCAGGGAAGGACATCACATGCAAGTCGCCGGTATCGATTTTCCCGTTGATCTTGCCTACGACCTCAACAACGGATGGGCGCGGCGGGAGGGGAATATCGCCGTTCACGGCATGACCGAGTTGGGCCAGCGGATTGCGGATAGGATTGTCTTCGTCGGGCTGCCGGTCGACGGTGAGCCTGTCGCCAGAGGGCAGACCCTGGCATCCTTCGAGTCAAGCAAATGGATCGGTCGCGTGACGTCGATGGTGAGCGGCAGGGTCGTGGCCGCGAACCGGGCTCTGGAGCGGAATCCGGGCCTGATCCACCAGGCGCCCTACGGCGAAGGTTGGATCGCCAGGGTGGAGATGTCGGATCCTGCGGAGCTCGACGAGAGCCTGTCAGCGGATTCCCCGGAGTTCCTGCTGTATGTGGAAGAGGCCGCCGCGCAGCTTTCGAGCGTGGACGACGACTGAAGGGTAGGACGGACACCTCGTGGCATCTTCTGGCTGGCGCCTTCTGGATACAGGTGCTCGCACCGCCGCGGCGCACATGGCGCTCGACGACGTGCTGCTCGCCGCCCGCGCCCAGAACGCCTCCCCGGACACCTTGCGCTTCCTGCAGTTCAGCCCGCATTGTGCGCTGGTCGGCTACCACCAGGACGTACAGCAGGAGCTGCGTCTGCCGTACTGTCGCGAGCATGGGATTGCCGTCAATCGCCGGCTCACAGGCGGCGGCGCGTTGTACTGGGACGAGAACCAGCTGGGGTGGGAGATCGTGGCGAGTCGCGCAGCTCTCGGGCACGCCGATCCGGGCCGGCTTCCCGAGCTCATCTGTCGCGGCGTGATCCTTGGGCTGGGCAAGTTGGGCGTGCGAGCGGTATTTCGGCCCAGGAATGACATAGAGGTGGATGGTCGCAAGGTCTCCGGCACGGGCGGCACGAGCCTCGGGCGGTCTATCCTGTACCAGGGATCGCTCCTCGTTGATTTCGACGTCAACACGATGCTGCGCGCGCTGCGCATCCCGATGGAGAAGCTCAAGGACAAAGAGATCGACTCGGTCAGAGAGCGGGTCACTTCGCTATCCAACATTCTGGGGGCCGCGCCGCCGTTGGCGGAGATCAAGTGCGCGTTGGCTGCCGGCTTCTCCGAGGCGCTCGGCATCACGTTCGCGACCGGCGCGTCTGACCGCTGGAGAGACTGAAGCGCTCGGCGCGCGGCTGCCCGTACTACGAAAGTGACGCCTGGATATTTGGCGTCCGCTCGCGGCAGTTCGCGGACCGGAAGCGTGCGCGGACTTCACCGCGCACCGGGCGGCCTGATGCGCGTCTCGCTGCTGCTCGAGGGCAGCCCGCCGTGCATCCGTGAAGTGTTCCTGACAGGCGATTTCTTCGCACACCCCGGGCGAGCGATCCGCGACCTCGAAGCGCATCTGAAGGGGGTGCCGGCTACGACGACTGCCGTCGATGAGGCAATCGCCGGATTCCTCAGGACCTCCGGGGCGGTGATTCCAGGTGTCACGGCAACGCGACTTCTCGCGATTGTTCGGGCAGGCGCTGGAAAAGCTGGAATATCCGGCATGGGATATCCCTCGCGACGAGGTCAACAGCATCTACAGCGTGGTGCACCCGGTCGGGCAGATCCCAGGCGCCACCATGTTGCTGCTGCCCTACTGCGCCAAACCGCCAGATTGTGCGTACCGGCAGGTCGACGGGTGTGCGCGCTGCGGGCGTTGCTCGATCGATGAGGGCTATCGGCTGGCCGAACGCTACGGGCTGAAGCCGGTTTGCATAACGAACTACGAGATGCTGGAGCATACGCTGGCAGAGGCGAAGGCGCAGGGCGCCCGCGCCTTTGTCGGCTGCTGCTGCGAAGCGTTCGTGGCGAAGCACCGCTCCGATTTCGAGCGTATCGGGCTACCCGGAATCCTCATCGACATCGATGACACGACGTGCTACGACCTGGGGCAGGAGCGGGAGGCGCGGGCAGGGCGTTTCGACCGGCAGACGAGCCTGAAACTGGGGCTGCTCGCTGCCGTCCTCTCGCGGCAGGAGACGGCGGGACAGGATGCGGGTTGACGTGCTGGTGGTGGGGGCAGGGCCGGCCGGCAGCACCGCTGCCCGCATCGCGGCCGAGGCCGGTCTCGGCGTCCTGCTTGTCGAGCGGCGCCGCGTGGTGGGGCAGCCGGTCCAGTGCGCTGAGTTCGTTCCCGCGCAGATCCGGTCGTGGGTCCCCCTGCCGGCCGGCTGCATCGCGCAGAAGCTCGCCGCGCTGCACACGTTCTTGCCCGGCGACGAGCGCCAGCGAGATGCCCTCCCCCGGATTCGTCCTGCATCGCGAGCTCTTCGACGGGGGCCTGGCGGCGGCGGCCGTGCGCGCCGGGGCGCTGCTGTGGACAGATACGCGGGCGCTGCGACCGGCCCCGAACGGTGCGACTGTGCTCACGGACGGCAACCCGGAAGACGTCGAGTGTACGGTCATCATCGGTGCAGATGGCCCGCGTTCGACCGTTGCCGGGTGGATCGGTGAGCGTAACGACCGGCTGCTGGCCGCGCGGCAGGTCGAGGCCGTTCTGCCGGAGCCGCTGGATGTCGCGCAGGTCTACTTTGATCCGCTCTACCGGGGCGGCTACGGCTGGCTGTTCCCGAAGGGCGCGACGGCAAACGTGGGAGTTGCGGTAGATCCTCGGGCCGGTGGAAACACCCGGATCTGCGCTCGGTCACCTGCTGGAGCGGCTGCAAGGGGCGATTGGTCCCGTGGTGGGCACCACCGGCGGCCTGATCCCGGCCGGCGGACCGGTTGCCCATATCCGCTCGCGGCAACATCTTGTTGGCAGGCGATGCCGCGGGGCAAACGCACCCGGTCACGGGAGCGGGGATCTTCTCGGCTGTGGTTGCAGGAACGATGGCGGGATGCGCAGCGGTCCGCGCCGTGAAGCAGCGCGATATGGCATGTCTGGCCGCGTACGAAGACAGAATGGTCGCGGCATGATGGGGCCCGGCACTTGCCCACGCGCTCAGCGAAACGGCGCTACCTCGATGCACATTGGAGCGATGATCCTGCTCGCGTTCGGTGACGCCGTGCGCCGCGAGCTGGATCGGCATTTGCCCGTTATGGAGAAAGTTAGTGTCCAATACCCGTAGACAACGGGACGAGATGGCAACTCCCGAACTGAGTCCGGTCGAGATCAGCCTGGCGGCAGCGATCGCTTTGGGCTTCCGCGGGGGTCAATTCCGGAGGGACGCCTCTCCGGCCAGCCTCAACGTGCTCCTTCACTACGATGAAGGCTGCGTTGCGCGCTGCGCCTACTGCGGCCACCACGCTTTTCGCGCCCCGTCGGGCAGTGAGAAGACGTTCATCCGCGTACCCTGGCCGGTCTATCCGGCCGGAGAGGTGTGCGAGCGGCTCGGTTCCGGCGCGCATGGGCTCCGCCGCGTGTGTGTGGGGATGGTCACGCACCGGCGCGCATTCGACGATATGAATGCCTTGATCCGCCTGTTTCGCGAACGCTCACCGTTGCCGGTATCGGCGTTGATTGCCCCCACAATGATTCAGGATCTGGGCGCCCTCCAGGCCGTCAAGGAAGCGGGGGCCGATCGTGTCGGGATCGCGTTGGATGCCGCTACCCCCGAATTGTTCGATCGTTGGCGCGGCGCCGGCGTGGGCGGGCCTCACACGTGGTCGCATTACTGGCGTGCCGTCGAGACCGCGGTAGGCATCTTCGGCCGTGGCATGGTGGGTGCGCATCTCGTGGTGGGGCTGGGCGAGACGGAACAGGAGATGGTGGAGACGATCCAGAAGCTGCACGACGCCGGCGCGACAGACGCACCTCTTCTCGTTCTTCCCTGAACCCGGCACCACCATGAGCGAGCATCCGCAGCCTTCGTACGGCCACTACCGCCGCGTACAGCTTGCCCGGTACATCATCAACCAGGAGCTCGGGCGCGCCGGACGGATGGAATTCGATCCGGCCGGGCACATCCGCGGATTTGGCTTCGACGTCGAAAGCCTGCTGCATACGCGGTGAACCGTTCATGACGTCTGGCTGTCCCGGTTCGGACGGCGCCGTCGCCTGCAATCGCCCGTTTGGCAACGAGCGAGCCGGCCGGCCGTTCCGGAACTTCCCCTTCATGCCCGAGCCCGAAGATACGGCGCTGGTGGGCTACCAGATCCGCGAATTCCCGGAGTCACGGTGAGCCGGGCCGCCGAGCTCTACGCGCGTACCGCTCGAGCAGCTACACCGCGACTGCCGGGCAGTCTTCGCGAGCCGGCATGCTCCACGCGTGGCATTCTCGGTCCCCGGCATGCGGCGTTACGACACCGAGCACTATCGCAACGAGGGTCACCGCTTTCCCGTCTTCAGCGTCACGGGCAATTCATGCCCGTTGGGGTGCGAACACTGCCGGGGCCAGATGCTGCGCGAGATGGTGCCGGCGCCGGCGCCCGGTGCGCTCCTGCGAGCGGCCGAGCGCGCCATGGCGAACGGGTGCCGGGGGCTGCTGATCAGCGGCGGCTGCGACGAGTCGGGCGCGGTGCCGCTTGCCGGGCATCTGCGCGCGCTCGGCGAACTCAAATCGTGGGGGCTGCAGGTGGTAGTGCACGCCGGCCTGCTGGACCGGCGAACCGCCGAGGGATTGAAGGCAGCCGGCGTTGACCAGGTGCTGGTCGACGTGGTGGGCGATGAAGAGACGGCTCGCCAGGTGCTGCATCTGAACAAGACCCCGGCCGACTACCTGGCGGTGTTGCGCATGTTGCACGAACTCTCCGTCCCCACGGTTCCGCATGCCATCGTGGGGCTGCATTACGGCGAGATCCGCGGCGAGCTCGCCGCGCTGGAAATGATCGCGTCCATCGCTCCCGCAGCGGTAGTCCTGGTCCTTGTCCGCCCCCTGCCGGGCACGCCCATGGCCTCCACTCCGCACGTGTCCCCCGAGTCGTTCGCGCGAGTTGCCGCAGTGGCGCGCCTGCTCCTTCCCTCCCCCACGCTCGCTTTAGGGTGTGCTCGCCCTGCCGGGCCGTTGAAGCCGGAATACGAACGGCTTGCACTGCTCGCCGGAGTCAACGCGATTGCGTACCCCGAGCCCGCAACCGTGTCGCTGGCCGCCGGAATGGGCCTTGGCACATCCTTCACCGAATCATGTTGCTCGCTGGCCGGGTTGGACTCCGCCGGCTACGGAGTATGAGTGGCGCAGAGCTGGCAGCGGCGGGCCATTTCTGGACGCCAAACTATTGACAATGGGCGTCCGGCACAGCATAGTTGGCGGAGCGTGACGCGCATGCTTGCGACCTCGAGATCGGAGTTGCCGCACTTGCGCGCACGCATCAGGTAGCAGCCGCTCTCGTGCGCTTTCCGCTCGTAGACAGCGGCTGCAGCCGGCGCAGCTCAGACCGTCGACGGACTGGCGGTCGCTGCACAGGCTCGAGAAATGACAGGCCGGGAAGAACGGCGCTCTGGCCTGTCTGAGCACAAGCGCCGTGTTTCATTCACCACGGAGGATCAGTGGCTGAGCGAGTTGCACATGCCTTGTCCGTAGCGCAGGCCCTCCAGGAGCTGCAGTCGGACCCGATTTCGGGCCTGAGCAGCGACGAGGTCCGCGCCCGGCTCGAGCGTGATGGCCCCAACGAGCTGCAGGAGAAGCCGCGGCCGGGCTTCTTGAAACTGCTGCTCGACCAGTTCAACAACTTCCTGATCATCATCCTGATCGTGGCCGCCGCTTGCTCGCTGCTGCTGGGCGAGATCATCGACGCACTGGCGATCCTGGCGATCGTCGTACTGAACGCCACGCTGGGGGTGGTGCAGGAGTCGAAGGCGGAGCAGCGCTGGCGGCGCTGAAGAAGATGGCTGCGCCCAACGCCCGAGTCATCCGCGACGGGCAGCAGGTGACGGTCCCGGCCCGTGAGCTGGTGCCCGGCGACATCGTGCTGATCGAGGCCGGGAACTACGTGCCGGCCGACCTGCGGCTGGTCGAGAGCGTCAACCTGAAGGTCGAGGAGGCGTCTCTCACCGGCGAATCCGTGCCGGTCAACAAGGACTCCCGCGCAGTCCTCGACCCGAGGCGCCGCTGGGCGACCGCAAGAACTCGGCTTTCATGAGCACCCTGGTCACCTATGGCCGGGGCACGGGATTGGTGATCGGCCACCGGCATGGACACCCAGATCGGCAAGATCGCCGAGATGCTGCAGTCGCACGAAGAAGAGGCGACCCCCCTGCAGCGCAAGCTGGCGCAGCTTGGCAAGACGCTGGGCGATTGCTCTCGCTGGCGATCTGCGGCTTGATCTTCGTGTACGGGGTGTGCGCGACACGAACCCCGGCATGATCGTCCAGCAAGGGTTGCGCGCTCGTATCTGGGTCCTTACGCAGCGGAACCTGGTTGAGCTCTTCATGACTGCAGTCAGCCTGGCCATCGCGGCCGTACCGGAAGGTCTGCCGGCGGTGGTGACGATCTGCCTGGCGCTGGGCATGCAGCGCATGGTGAAGCGGCACGCGCTGATCCGCAAGCTGCCGGCAGTTGAGACCCTGGGCTCCGCGACCGTGATCTGCTCGGACAAGACCGGCACCCTGACGCAGAACCAGATGACGGTGGTGCGCGGGTGGGCCGGCGGGCACGATTTCGAGGTAACGGGCGAGGGCTACACGCCGAAGGGAGATTCTGCCGGGACGAGGCCCCCTTCACGGCGACCGATGATCAGGCCAACCTCCCTGCTGCTGCAGGGGGCGCTGCTGTGCAACGACGCCAGGATCGAGAACGTCATGACCGACGACGGCGACCGGATCTGGCGCATGGTGGGCGATCCCACCGAAGGAGCGCTGGTCGTCGCTGCGGCAAGGCGGGCTTCTGGCGCGATGACGTCGAGAAGAGGCTGCCACGGCTGGCCGAAATCCCCTTCGACTCCGAGCGCAAGAGCATGACCACCATCCATCAGGCCGATGCCAGAATGGCACTTCGGAAGCCATACCTGGCGTTCGTGAAGGGCGCGCCCGATATCGTGCTGCAGTACTGCGAATACGTTGCATTGGACGGGAAATCCGTGCCGCTGACGCCAGACGTGCGCGCAGACCGATCCTGGCGGCCAATACGAGGATGGCGCAGGATGCGCTGCGAGTGTTGGCCGTCGCCTACCGGCCGCTGGCCGGTGATACCGGACGAACCGTCGCCGGACGATGTCGAGCGCCAGCTGACTTTCGTGGGCCTGCTGGGCATGATCGATCCGGCGCGACCCGAAGTGAAGGTGGCAGTGGAGGTGGCGAAGAGCGGCGGGCCTGAAGAGCATCATGATCACCGGCGACTACAAAGATACGGCCGCAGGCCATCGCCGGCCAGATCGGCATGCTGACGCCCGGAGGTATCGTGCTGACCGGGGCCGACGTTGATGCCATGAATGACGACGAGCTGGTGGACAGTCGCCACCGCCTGGACGCGTGCGCCCGCAGCTCGCCGCAGCACAAGATGCGTATCGTCGACGCCCTGAAGCGCCGCGGCCAGGTCGTGGCGATGACCGGCGACGGCGTGAACGATGCCCCGGCCCTCAAGCGCGCCGACATCGGCGTGGCGATGGGCATCACCGGCACCGATGTGACCAAGGAAACCGCCGACATGGTGCTGACCGACGACAACTTACGCCAGCATCGTCTCGGCCATCGAAGAAGGCCGCATCATCTACTCCAACATCCGCAAGTTCGTGTTCTTCCTGATCTCGTGCAACATCGGCGAGATCCTGATCATCTTCGTATGCATGCTGGCCGGGCTGCCGATCCCGCTGCGGCCGATCCAGCTGCTGTGGCTCAACCTGGTGACCGACGGCGCCCCGGCGCTGGCGCTGGGCCTGGAAAAGGGCGATCCCGACATCATGCAGCGCCCGCCGCGGCCTGCGAAGGAGTCGATCATCAACCGCGAGATGTTCGGTGGCGTCGCCGTCCAGGCGGTGGTCATGACCGCCGGCGGTGCTCGGTGCGTTTCTGTATGGGCTTAACCGCTTTCCGGACAACCTGCAGGGCGCCCAGACGGTCGCCTTTGCGACGCTGGTGATGTCTGAGCTGCTGCGGGCCTACACAGCCCGCTCCGAGCGTTACTCCGTTCTCAAGATCGGCGTCTTCGGCAACAAGTGGATGCAGTACGCCGTGGGCATGTCGTTCGCGCTGCTGCTGCTGGTAATCTATGTGCCGTTTCTACAGACCTTCTTCGGCACGGTGGCGTTGGCCCCGGCGATTGGATCGTGATGCTCCCGTTCATTCTGGCTTCGTCGATCGCGGCCGAGCTGTACAAGGCATACGTGAGGTCGCGGGTGCGCACGACCGCGTCTGCGCCCGGGCCAAAAATGGATCTGTCCGAGTAGTTGGGGTACCATAGGGTGGCATGACTGTCGCGGGGGACGAGCCTCTCGCGGATGAGTCATCGCCCGTCAGGCGGGAAGCAGAACCCCAAAGCGCTCGCACCTCAGCAGGAGGCCGGATGTGTCTGTCATAACGATATCGCGGCAACTCGGCAGCCGGGGAAACGAAATTGCGGGGCTCGTGTGCGACCGGCTGGGTTACCGGTATTTTGACAAAACCCTGATGGCGCAGCTCCGCGGACAGTCAGGTCCGGCAACCGGCGCGCTGAACGATCTGACAGACGGCGACCGCGGGGTCGGAAATATCCTGGACCGCTTCTTCAGCAGCTTCCAGCCGCAGCCCGGTGATATCGCGGCCGCGACGTATGGGGCTAAGTCGGACACGGGCGAGTCTCTGCCGGTAGAGCTCGTCCAGAAGCTGATCCTGGCGGCCTATCAGCAGGGAAACGTCGTGATCGTCGGGCGCGGCGGGCAGGCGGTGCTGCACGACAAAGAGGACGTGCTGCACGTCCGCGTCACAGCCCCTTACGACTTGCGGCTCAAGTGGGTGAGAGAGCGCGAAGGCGTGACCGAAGATGTCGCGCACGGTCTGCTGCAGCGGAGCGACCGGGAGGCCACCGACTACGTACGGCAGGTCCACGGCATCGACCCGGGCGATCCTACGCTCTACGATCTGGTGGTCAACACGGCGAGAGTGCGGCCGCCTGTAGCCGCCGATCTGATCATCAGGGCGCTGGACGCAGCTGCGCGATCCGAAGTAGCACGGGTCGAGCGGGGATGTGAACTCAGCGCAGCCGGAGGCTGACTGCCTGCGACCCGGGCCTACTGTTTATGGGCTCTGTGGTTCAAACATGAAGCCCAATCCGGTCGCGAGACGAGATTTCATCACTGAAGTAGCTTAGAGCAAGCAAAGGAAGGATCTTCATGACGCACAAGTGCGGTGCCCGTGGCGCGGGCAGACATCGGGTTGATTGGGTTGGCGGTGATGGGGCAGAACATTGTGATGAACATGGCCGACCACGGCTTCACGGTGGCGGTGTTCAACCGCACCACCGTCGGTGGTGGACGCCTTCGTGCAGCGGCCCGCCCAGGGCATGTCGATTATCGGCACGCACTCGCTCGAGGAACTGGCGGCGACCCTCAAGCGCCCGCGGCGGGTGATGCTGCTGGTCAAGGCCGGCCAACCGGTCGACGACTTCATCGAGAAGCTGCTGCCCCTGCTGGAGCCGGGGGATATCATCATCGACGGTGGCAACTCGAACTACCAGGACTCCATGCGCCGGGCAGCCTACGTCGAGTCTAAGGGGCTGCTCTACGTCGGCACGGGCGTTTCCGGCGGCGAAGAAGGGGCGCGGCACGGGCCGTCCATCATGCCGGGCGGCTCCCCGGCCGCCTGGGAACACGTCAAACCCATCTTCCAGGCCATCGCCGCCAAGGTGCCCGAGGGCGACCCCAACGGCGTGCCCTGTTGCGACTGGGTGGGCGAGAACGGCGCCGGCCACTTCGTCAAGATGGTACACAACGGCATCGAGTATGGCGACATGCAGATCATCGCCGAAGCCTACCAGCTGATGAAGGAAGGGCTCGGCATGTCCAACGACGAGATGAGCGCCGTGTTGGATCGCTGGAACTCGGGCAAGCTGGAGTCGTACCTGATCGAGATCACGCCGCGACATCCTGGCGTTCCGAGACGAGCAGGGCGAAGCCGTGCTGGACGTGATCCTGGATTCGGCCGGGCAGAAGGGCACGGGCAAGTGGACGGTGACGTCGGCGCTGGAACAGGGCACGCCCCTGACGCTGGTGGGCGAGGCGGTGTTCGCCCGCTTCCTCTCGTCGCTGGTAGACGACCGTAGCAGGCATCGCGGGTCCTGTCTGGCCCCGACGCGCGACTTGCAGCGGAGCGCGAGGCGTTCCTGGCCGACCTGGAAGAGGCAGTCTACGGCGCCAAGATCGTCTCCTACGCCCAGGGCTACATGCTGATGCGGTCCGCGGCCCAGGTCTACGGCTGGAACCTCAATTTCGGGCGGCATCGCCCTGATGTGGCGAGGCGGCTGCATCATCCGCTCGGCGTTCCTGGGCAAGATCAAGGACGCCTTCGACCAGACCCGGCGCTGCAGCAACCTGCTGCTCGCCCCCTACTTCCACCAGACCACCGAGGCGCGCAGGCGGCGCCTGGCGGCGCGTGGTGGCGGCCGCCGTGACAGCGGGCATCCCGGTGCCGACGCTGTCCAGCGCCCTGGCCTTCTACGACGGCTACCGCAGCGAACGCCTGCCGGCCAATATGACGCAGGCGCAGCGCGACTACTTCGGCGCCCACACCTACGAGCGGGTCGACAAGCCGCGGGGTGAGTTCTTCCACACCAACTGGACCGGGCACGGCGGGGCGATCACCGCCCGCGCCTACCAGGCGTAGCCCGCAGCGGGGAGCCGGAACGCCACGGCGCCGCCCGGCTCCCCGCGCCCCGGCCGCACCGTCCGGATAGGGTGGACTAGACATAAAGCGTCGACGACGCTGTTGGCGATACCTGGAGAGAATGTGAACACTGCACGACAACTGCACGCAGCCGGCCAATCGATCTGGTACGACAACATCCAGCGCAGTCTGCTGCGTAACGGCGAGCTGGCCGGGATGATCGACCGCGGAGAAGTCCGCGGGGTTACCTCGAACCCGAGCATTTTCATGAATGCGATCACGAAGTCGGGGGACTACGATGCCGCGCTCGTGCCGCTGGCCCAGGCGGGCCAGACCGCCGAGCAGATCTTCTGGCAGCTCGCCATCGAAGACATACAGGCTGCAGCCGATCTGTTTGGGCATCTCTACCGTGAAAGCGAGGGCGGGGACGGGTATGTCAGCCTGGAGGTGAATCCTTTCCTCGCGCACGACACGACGGGAACGCTGAATGAGGCTAAGGCGCTCTGGGAGCGTGTGGACCGGCCAAACCTGATGGTCAAGATCCCCGCCACGAGGGCCGGCATTCCGGCGATTACCGCCGCCATCGCCGCAGGCATCAACGTGAACGTGACGCTGATCTTCTCGCGCGAGCGCTACGCTGCGGTGATGGACGCCTACATGCAGGGTCTGGAGCAGCGCGTGCGCTGCCGGACTGCCCCTGCACGCGGTCGCATCGGTGGCCTCGTTCTTCGTCTCGCGTGTGGACACGAAGGTGGACCCGCGTCTGGCGGAGCTGGCCCGGGGATCGGACGGACCTCAGGCCGAGCTGGCGAGCCGGTTGCCTGGAAAAGCAGCGGTCGCCAATGCCCGGATGGCGTACGCCGACTTCAAGCAAATCTTCGCATCCGAGCGCTTCGGGCTCCTGAAGGCCAGGGGCGCCCGCGTCCAGCGGCCGCTCTGGGCATCCACCGGCACCAAGAATCCGGCGTACAGCGACGTCATGTACGTCGACGAGCTGGTCGGCCCCGACACCGTCAATACTGTGCCGCCCCAGACGCTCGCCGCATACCTGGATCACGGCCGCGTGCGTCCCAGTCTCGAAGAAGACCCGGCCGGCGCCACCGCGGTTTTGGACGGACTGGATTCGTTGGGGATTTCGATGAGTCAGGTGACGGCCGAGCTGGAAGACGAGGGGGTGAAGGCGTTTGCGGATGCCTTCACAGCGCTGCTTGACAGCGTCGGGAAGACCGTCGAGAGACACGTGTCCGCAAGCAGCGTCGGCGCCTGACGGGTCCCTCGGGCCATTCTTTGGCACAGCCGAACATCGCTCGGATCGGGTTGATACGCGTCATGTGTTCGTAGGGAGGGCAACAATGCCCGGACCAGTCGAGACGCCGGCGTGGCAGGCGCTGCAGAAGCACCATCAGTCTATGTCCACGGTGCACATGCGAGATCTCTTTGCCCGTGACGCACGGCGCTTCGAGAAATTCTCGCTGCGCCTCGGCGACATCCTGTTCGACTACTCCAAGAATCGCATCACCGGCGAGACGATGTCGCTCCTGTTCGATCTGGCCCGCCAGGCCAACCTGGCAGGCCGGATCGAATCGATGTTCAGCGGCGAGAAGATCAACACCACGGAGAATCGCGCCGTCCTGCACGTTGCGCTGCGCAACCGCTCCAACCGGCCCATCATCGTCGACGGCGCCGACGTCATGCCGGAGGTCAACCGCGTGCTGGCCCAGATGCGCACGCTTCAGCGAGGCGGTCCGCTCGGGCGCGTGGAAGGGCTACACCGGCAAGCCGATCACCGATATCGTCAATATCGGCATCGGCGGCTCGGACCTCGGGCCCAAGATGGTGGCGGAGGCGCTCAAGCCCTACGGCAAAGCCGGGACTCAGGGCTCACTTCGTCTCCAACGTCGACGGCACCCACATCGCCGAGACGCTGAAGGCGGTCAACCCGGAGACGGCGCTGTTCCTCGTCGCGTCCAAGACCTTCACCACGCAGGAGACCATGACCAACGCGCACTCGGCGCGGGCATGGTTCCTGGCGGCGGCGCGCGATGAGGCGGCCGTCGCCAAGCATTTTGTCGCCATGTCGACCAACGCCGAGGCGGTCACCCGGTTCGGCATCGACACGGCGCAACATGTTCGAGTTCTGGGACTGGGTCGGCGGGCGCTATTCGCTCTGGTCGGCCATCGGGCCTGTCGATCGCGCTGCTCACCTGGCATGGACAACTTCGAGGAGCTGCTGACCGGGGCCCACCGCGTCGACGAGCACTTCCGCACCGCGCCGCTGGAGCAGAACATCCCGGTGATCATGGGGCTGCTGGGCATCTGGTACAACAACTTCTTCGGTGCGCAGTCGCACGCGATCCTGCCCTACGACCAGTACCTGATGCACTTCCCGGCCTACTTCCAGCAGGGCGACATGGAGAGCAACGGCAAGAGCGTGACCCGCGACGGCGACTGGGTCGACTACCAGACCGGCCCGTCATCTGGGGCCAGCCGGGCACGAACGGGCAGCACGCCTTCTACCAGTTGATCCACCAGGGCACGAAGCTGATCCCGTGCGACTTCCTGGCTGCAGCGCCGCAGCCACAACCCACTCGGCGACCACCAGCCGATCCTGCTCTCCAACTTCTTCGCGCAGACCGAAGCGCTGATGAGAGGGCAAGACGCCCGACGAGGCACGCGCCGAGCTGGCGAGCGGAGGGCTACACGGGCGCCGAGCTGGAGCAGGCTGGTCGCCGCCAAGATCTTCCCCGGCAACCGGCCGACCAACTCGTTCCTCTATCCCAAGCTGACGCCGGAAGTGCTGGGCTCGCTGATCGCGCTCTACGAGCACAAGATCTTCACGCAGGGCGCGATCTGGGACATCAACTCGTTCGACCAGTGGGGCGTCGAGCTCGGCAAGCAGCTGGCAAAGGCGATCCTGCCCGAGCTGCGCGGTGACGAGCCCCGTCGACGGCGCACGACTCGTCGACGAACGGGCTGATCAACTACTATAAGACCGTGCGCTGACCGGACGATCGACATGCAGAGGGGGATGCATTGCCAGACGGCTGTGCATCCCCCTCTTGTTTGTCTAGAACGGCGTGGCTCCGCTCACCCACGCACGGTCGAATCGAACCTGTGCGTGGGTGAGCCAGACACCTCTCCGGCAGCCTCCTGCCCTATCTGTAGATCAGCGGCAAGAGGATGTACGACCCGGCCCCAAAGCGGTTGACCACCACGGTCTGCTGCCCAACCACCTTGTGACCCAGGCTGTCAGTCGCTTCCACGCGTACCCAGTACACGCCGGTATTCGCATAAGTGTGCCCTGCGGTCGCACTTGCGTAAGTCTCGGTGAGCGGTGACCCGTCTCCGAAGTCCCAGCGATACGAAACGCCGGCGGCGCCCACCGGCGATTGCAGCGCAGCCACGAGATACGTAACCTGGCCGGGAGGCGCGACGGCCGGCGTGATCGTCACGCTTGGCTGGTCCAGACCCCACTTCATCGCGGTGCCCAGCAGTTCCTCGCGTGTGTCGGCGCCCGTGTCGTTGTTCACGCCCTCGAGCCCGAAGGCGAAGTAGAGCGCCCTACCGGGGAACGTGATTCCAGGGCGTTCGAGCGTGGGTTCGTCGCTGTGGCTGAGCGCCACAGTTCCGTCGGCCGCGAACGATGCCGGCTCGCCGTACTTGAGAAGCGGCCGGTAGACGGCGCAATTCTCCGGCGAGTCCGGGTCTTTGCATGCGACCTGGATCTCATCCACGTAGCGCTGATTATCTGCCCCGTCCCCGCGGGCGCTGATGTCGAAATTGAAGTCGGCGAGAGGCGCCCCGGGTATTCCTACCAGCGACTGCGTGGTTGCCGTGAACACCTGATTGCCGCTGACGCTGTCCCCCAGGTACTTGGCGCCCAATACTGAACTGTAGAAGAACGGTGGGCTTGAGGTCGAACCGCCTGTAGCCGCAGCCAGGTCCTGCCCGAAGGCGATGATCCGCCCGCCGCCGTTCACATACTCCACGAGCCTGTCCATATCAAGCCCGGTCGGTGGCGTCGGGATTACGACTCCCCCTGATGTGATCTGACCGTTCCGGAGATAGTTGTTCCCGGTCTGGTAGATGATTGTGGGGTATCGCGAGAGCACGTTGGGCTCATTGACGAAGGCGGTCGCGGTGGCCGGTCCCGCCAGATCGTCAACATCCAGCACCACATAGCTCAGGCCCAATGCCTCGAGGGTGCGCGTGTAGTAGCCGGTGTAGTTGGGGAATGCTGGCGCCACCCAGCGACGAGCTGGCATCGTTGTCGATCACCAGCACGTCTGCCGGCGGCGGTGCCTCGAACGCCACGCGCATCCACGCCGGCAGGTGCGCTTTGTGCGAGGACCCTGTCAGCACCAGGTACCCCTGTTGGTCGCCGTAGTCCCCGGCCAGTGCCGGATTCCAATCCACCCGGATCTGCGCCGTCTGGCCGGGCGCCAGCGTGACGCTTGCCGGCGAAACGGTCATCCCGGCAACCGCCACGACCGGGTCGTAGCCGAGGCTGACGTCGTGCGTGCCGGCGGTGTAGGTTTCGGCGGTCGACGCGACGCTCGTGATGTTGAAGTACTGCGTCGCGATCGTGCCGCTCACCACGCGGCCGAAGCTCAACGACGGGGGATCCAGGATCACACCCGGATCGGCCGCATTCGTCAGATCCAGGCGCCCGGCGCCCATGTCCAGTGGTTCGGCCCGAATGGTCCGGGCCGTGTCGACGTAGATGTCGGTGTACTTGGAGGTGCTCATCAGGGCCGACTTGATCCATGCCGGGCTCCACGTTGGATGGATCTGCTGCAGCAGGCTTGCTGCTCCCGCCACGTGCGGTGCAGCCATGCTGGTGCCCGATGCCTGGCCGTAGCCGAGATGCCTCGCTTCGCCCGTCACTCCTTCAGTAAAGCCCTGTGCCAGGATGTTCACGCCTGGCGCAGCGATATCAGGTTTCAGCACGTTGCCCACTCCAGGGCCGCGGCTGCTGAAGCTGGCGATCACATCCGCCACGTTTCCAACCTGGAAGGCCACGGTGTTTAGCCTGGACTGTGGCGGTGGCCGGGTCCTGGTTGTACACCGTAATCATCCGCTGGCCGTAGCTCTGCCCGATGAACACCGCGGGAATCGTGACCTGACTGCCGACAACTCCCGGTCCCATCGTGGTCAGGGCATCGCCGGCATTGTTGTAGATGATCGCCATGATCGCGCCGGCATTCTGGGCATTGAGAGCCTTAGCGCCGAATTCGCACGTGCCGCGGCTGATCAGCGCGACTTTGCCGGCGAAGGCGCCGGCCGGGAAGGCCGCGCACCCGAGGACGTTGGCGGGATTGACTGTTACGGCAGGTACGTAGTCGTACGGACCCACGACCGTTCCGAGCGGCAGGGGATCGCCGAACGATGCGCCGGCAAATGGGATCGACTGCAGCGTCGACGAAATCGGTACCTGCAGCCGTCCGGCCGCGAATGTTCCCGTGGTCGTGGTGGCAGCGACGTTGATGTAGTTGTCAGACGGATGATCCGTTGTGCCGCCGTCCGGTCCTGCGTTACCTGCCGACATGCTGACGAACACCCCCGCCCGGCTCGCGTTGATCAAGGCCAGGTCGAGAGCATCGAATTCGCCGCCCAGGCTGCTCGGGCCGCCGCCCCAGGAGTTGTTGATCACGTCGGCGCCGTCGCGCACCGCGTCCTCGAGCGCAGCGATCCCCTCGACGTTGTAGAAGCTGCCGTCGCCGGTGATGCTGTTGTAGAAGACGCGATAGCTCATTACGTACGACTTCGGGGCGACGCCGCTGATCGGCAGCGTGATCCCAAGATAGCTGGCCGTTACCGGATTGCCGGCAGCGATCGACGCCGTATGCACTCCGTGAGACGTACCCGCCACGCCCGGCCAGGGGTTCTCGTCCCCCGGAGCCGGGGGATCCCAGGCGCGGAAATAGGCGCGGCTCACGATGATCTTGCCGTTAGTGTTGCGCGTATCGCCCTTTGGATAGCCGGAGGGATAACTGTAACCTGCCCCGTTGAACATGGGGGCATCCTTGTGAATGCCGCCGTCGACCGAAGCAAGCTTGATCCCTGCGCCGGCTTGCGCCATGCCCGCCGATCGCCGCGTTGTTCCAGGCCGCCGAGGCATTGATCAGCGGCAGGCTCGCGTACAGGGTGGGCTCGTGGGCATAATCGCGGTAGACGCGTCGAACGCCCGGCACCGCCTGCAACTGCCGTTCAACTGCAGCCACGTCTGCGCCCATTCCGGGGTCGACCGCCACCGCATTCATCACAAGCTGGTACGTCGCGGAGCGGGCGGCGCCGGTCTCGTCGAGGAAAGTTGCTACTCTCGCCGATGGCAGCGACTGGCCCAGGGTTGCGACGAACGCCTGCTGTTCGGCTGCCAGCGCACGAAGGTACTCCTGCGCCTGCGGTGAGCTGAGGTCGGGGCCGCCACCCCCAGCCTGTGGAACTATCGAGGAGGCTTCGGCGAGAGCCGGTGAAGACAACTCCACGATCAGCCGGTGCGAGTAACGGACAGGCGCCGGGGAGTCGGCGCCGGTGTTGATTTCCTGGGCGATGGCCCCAGGAACAAACGAACTCAACAGCAACACGATCAGTGCGACGAGAAGCGATTTGCGCGTCATTGTGTCGATCCCTCCTGGTGCGTTGGAGCAGAGGATGCTCGGAGATGTCGGGTTGGAGAACCGGTCGTTACGGCTTGTCACCTCCTGTCGTCGCAGCCGCGACCGGGCTGCAAGAGGACTTGCTGCACGCTGACGGGCATTATGGACCGCATACGCGGGGCTGTCAATGGTTACGGACAATTGGCAATCGAAAAGAGAGCGGGCAACTCGTCACTCGCGCTATAATGTGCTCTGCTCACGGAAATGTGTCCCGGCCTGGCCGAAGGCGGCCGAACCGGAGTAAACGGTCGCGTTCGTTTGCGATCCGTACGCCATACAAGGAGCCCTACCGCATGTCTACGGACCTCTGTTTCCTGTCCGGCCGCGAGCTGGCACGAATGATGCGCACGCGGGAAGTGTCGGCGCGTGAGGTGATGAGGGCGCACCTCGAGCAGATCGGCCGCCTGAATCCGCGCCTCAACGCCATCGTCGCGAAGCTGGACGACGACCGCTGCCTGGCGCTGGCAGATCAGGCGGACCGGCTGCTGGAACGCGGGGAGCCTGTGGGACCGCTGCACGGCCTGCCGTGGGCATTCAAGGATCTCGAGGACGCCGCCGGCTTTCCGGCCACGCGCGGGTCTCCTATCTTCAGGGAGTTCGTTCCGACTGCGGATACCCTGATCGTGGAGCGCATCCGCCGCGCCGGCGCCCTGCCGATCGGAAAGACGAACGTTCCAGAGTTCGGGATGGGCTCTCACTCCTTCAACTCGATCTACGGCACCACACTCAATCCGTACGACACGACGAAGACCGCCGGCGGTTCCAGCGGTGGGGCGGGCGCGGCGCTGGCGGCGGGCATGCTGCCGCTGGCCGACGGCAGCGACCTCGGCGGATCGCTGCGAAATCCTGCCAACTTCAACAACATCGTGGCGCTGCGACCCAGCGTGGGGCTGGTGCCGGCGGCGCCAAGCACGCTGCCTCTCTTCGGCTTCCTGGTAAAGGGGCCAATGGCCCGCTCGGTCGCCGACACCGCCTTCCTATTGAGCGTCATCGCCGGCGCCGACCAGCGCGACCTCTCTTGTTACCCTTGCAACCCGGCGGCGTTTGCGCTTCCCCTCGAGCGCGACTTTGGCGGCGTGCGCGTCGCCTGGTGCCCCGACCTGGGGGGCCTGCCGCTGGACCGGCGAGTGCGAGCCGTCCTGAATGCGCAGCGCGCCACGTTCGAGCAGCTCGGTTGCATCGTCGAAGACGCCTGCCCGGACCTGCGCGACGCTGAAGAGATCTTCATGACCCTGCGCAGCTGGCGGTCGTGGATCCTTTACGCACCCCTGCTCGAACGGCACCGGCACGAGATGAAGCCCGAGGCGATCTGGGAGATCGAGCGCGGGTCTGAGCTGAACAGCGCGGATGTTGCGAGGGCGATGCTCCGGCACGGCGAGCTGCTCGAACGTGTCCGCAATTTCGGCGAGCGCTACGACTATCTCGCGTGCGCGGTCAACCAGGTACCCCCGTTCGACGCGGAAATCGACTGGCCAAAAGAGATCGAGGGTGTGCCCATGGAGCACTACGTCGCCTGGATGCGCTCGGCGTCGTGGATAACGACCACCTACTGTCCGGCGATCTCGGTGCCCGCCGGCTTTACGCCGGAAGGGCTGCCGGTGGGCATCCAGCTCGCCGGCCGTTTCCGCGACGACCTCGGCGTGCTACAGCTGGCGTACGCGTTCGAGCAGGCGACCTGCTTCGGCGACCGGCGCCCACAGCTCGCCGCTGCATGACGGGGCGCCCAAGTCCGGCGTCCGCCAGATTGCCGGGACATGGCAACTGATCGAGGGGATTTCTGCCGCAACCGGGCGAGGTCGGACAGTGCCTGGTTGCGGCCGCCTCGGCTCGGCGATTCCCCGAACGCCTCACCCTGTCACCGCCTGATTCTCAGACCTGGCAGCGAGGGCAGAAATAGCAGGCGCCGCCCAGGTACTGGATCTTTTCAACCGTGGCGCCGCACACGGGGCAGGGACGTCCGGCTGCGCCGCTGTGCATGATCCGTTCATATCCGCCCGGCCGGCCGTAGAGGTCGACCTCGTCCGAGCGGCCGCCTTTCTCGATCGCCTTGTTCACGGTGCTGAGAATCGCTTCGTACAGCGCGCGCCGTTGAGCACCGTCCATCTCGGCGATGGCGTGCTTTGGGTGCGTCCGGGCCCGGAACAGGATGTCCTGGGCGATCGAGTTGCCCAACCCCGGAATCAACTGCTCCTGCGTCAGCAGCCCCTTGGCGGAACGTTTCTCCCCGGCCAGCACTTCGCGGATCAGCCCGGTGAAGTAGTCGAAGGTGAAGCCGGGGTCGAGCGGTGTCGTGCGCATTCCTTTCACGTACTGCCGCTCCAGTTCCGCACCGGCTTCGTACAGTTCCATGGCGCCCCACATCTGCGTGGTCTCTGTGAACGATGATCCGTCCGCAAAGCGAAGCCACAGGTGGTACTTTGCCGGCAACGTCCCATCCGGCGGGTGGTAGAGCAGCTTTCCGCCGCACTCCCCAAAAAGCAGAACGTAGCCGGGAAGCAGCGGGATGAAGAGCCATCTCCCACGGGCGGTAGCCTCCCCAACCTCCTTGCCGCGTGTCAGGGCAGTGAACTCGTCGTGGCTGCGGTTGTACCAAACGAACTTGTGAGGTGAGTTGCCCAGGCAGCCCATCTCGATCTCCTTCCCGGCCAGGGTTTCGTTGATCTGCCGGGCGAGCGTGACGTATTCTGGTAGCTCGAACATGTGGGGTGTCTCCAGGGTGAGCGAGGAGAAACAACGACGATTCCATTTTACACGACCGTGAGGTGAAGCGCACGGCATCCGCCCCGCCGGCCGGACCGGGATCGCCAACGTCGCGCATGAGTTCGGAACGCACAACGCGAAAATTGGACGAAATAGACGGATGCCAGAGCGGCGATTGGGACACACGTTACCGCATTCCGGGGCGAAAGCGCTGACGTAATGGTTACTCAATTCCGGCGGTGGAGATGCCCGTGCCAGGTATTCGCAGTTGGCGCTCTGTGCTGTTGAGTGTGTGTCTGGTGGTCGCGACTGTCGGCGGACTCACCGGCACTCCGTCGTTGGCTGCTCCCGTGTGGCAATCCGGCACCCTACAACCCGTCGCCTACTTGCCGGTTATCATCAATGGCGTAGCGCCACTCGGGCCGGTGCATGCACTGCGATTGAGCGTGGTGCCTGACCGTTCAAATGCGGTGGACCTGCAAGGGCGACTGCTTTCAGGCACAGCATACATCTTCCTTAGCACGACTGCTGCCGCCGGCCAAATCCGCTTCTATCTTGACGACCCGAACCTGACGGGTCCGGCCCGGCAAACGGAAACCGACCCCCCTTACGATTTTGCCGGCGGATTGCCCGCAGCCGCTAACCCCTTCGACACAAACGCCGTTCTCGACGGGCCCCACACCATAACTGCCGCGATCGATCTTGTGGCCGGAGGGACGGATGTGGTGAGCGCAGGCTTCGTGATCGTCAACTGTGCTCCGGCCGGCTATGACCAGGTTCACTTGGCGTGGACGGGTGATTCTGCCACAACGCTGACGGTCGCCTGGCGCACCTGCACGACCCTGGCGCCTTCGGTCGTCCGGTACCGCCCGGTGGGCGCAGCGACGTGGCAGACAGCTACCGGAGCACTGCGTGCATCGGGGACGGCGGGCACACTACACGAGGTGACGCTCACGGGGCTCGCGGCCGGAAGCGCTTACGAGTATACGGTCGCGGGCGATGGCGGCATGGAAAGCAGCGCATTCCGCGCCCGAACGGGACCGCTGCCGGGCGCGCGCTTCGACTTCGTCTACGTCGCCGACACCGGTTTGATCGGCCGCACGGACGGACTCGCCAGCGGCACGCGGCAGGTGGTCGACGAGATCGTGAAGATGGATCCGCTGCTGATCCTCGGCGGCGGCGACTACGCCTACTTCAACTCGGACACGCGCTACGGCACCCTGGACAGGTCCATCGACGCCTGGTTCAACGAGATGCAACCGGCTGCATCCGGCGCCGCTCGTGATGCCCACCTACGGCAATCACGAGCTGCTCCTGGGCGAGGCTTACCAGCCGTGGGCCGATCGCTTCCCTACGCCGCCCGGCTTTGATGGGCGGCGCAACTACTCCTTTGACGCTGGCGATGTCCATTTCATATCGATTCTGGCCGTTTACGACAGTGGATACAATATGGGGCATCACGCCACAGCAGCTCCAATGGCTCGAAAGCGACATAACGGCAGCGAACGCAGCGGGGAAGCGGTGGGTGATTCCGTTCTATCACGTATCTCCGTTCAGCGACGGCACTGTTCATCCTTCGAATCTGATATTGCGCGGGCAGCTCGGTCCGCTCTTCGAACGACTGGGCGTCAAGCTTGCCATTTCGGCGCACGACCAGGCATACGAACGGTCTTACCCGCTGGTGGACGTGCCGGCCACCAATACGCCCACCTCGTCGTCGCTGACGTGCTACACCCCCTCTGACGGCGTAGTCTGGGTGAAGGTCAGTCCGGGTGGGAAGGAGAGCAACATCAGCGGCAGTTTCTCGCCGTTCGGTTCGGCGTCGAAGCCCGCCTGGACCGCCGTGCGAGACAACACCATGCATCACTTTGCCCGGGTGACCGCCACTGCAACCGGCGACCTTCTTTTCGAGGCGATCGGCGTGAAAGGCGACGGTTCGCTGCCGGTGGTGCAGGACAACTTCCGCATAACGAAGGGCACGTGCCCGTGAGGTAGCCGCGCCCGCATCCGCCGTCCAGCTCGCATCGTGCCGCATCCCTGCTCGACCAGACAAAGCCTTTGCGTCTTTGCGCCCTTGCGTTAAGAATCCGCGGCCATCCGCCAATCTACACCTGCAGCTGCCGCGTCAAGCTCGACACGCTCGCGATCTGCTCCAATCCCCACACCATCTCCGCCACTCGCCGTGCTCGTTCCGCGCCCAGCACCGGTTCGGCGCACGTGCGGAACTTCCGCTCGAGCTGCGCATCGCTCATCGGGTTGGCCGGCGAGCCGACCGCGTGCTCGACCCGCAGCTCGATCTCCTCGCCGTCCACGAAGCTGACGCGTAACGCCGCCTGGTCAACGCCCATTCCCGGCTCGACCTCGAGCTCCACGCGGTCGCGCAGAGCCCGAATCGCCGGGTCGGGGATGCGGTCTCCGGCAAACTGCGCTTCGCCGAAGACGCCGTCGACCAGCGCCGCCGCACAGCAGTGATAGATGCTGAACTTTCCCTCCAGCCCGGTGTCCGGCTGCCGGATACCGCACAGAACCGGCACGCGGTGATGGACTGACAGATGGACGCGCGCAATCTCATCAGCCCGCGCAGGCCTTCTGCCCGCAATCTGGAGCGCACCGTCGATGACCGCATGCGTCACGACCCCGCATGGGAACGGCTTGTAGCTGTTGTTCCGCAGCTCCCATCGCTCCCCCAACCCGGCCAACAGGCTCGCCTCGGGATCCGGCTCCGTCGACGCCACGCGACACCAGCCGCGGCTGCCCTCCAGTCCTTCGCGGACAGCGGTGAAACCCTGTTCGGCGAGCAGCGCGGACGAGCAATCCGCTCTGTGCAGCGCGTCCGGCGTGCAGCGACTTTGCCATGCTCCCGAACTGTTCCTGCACGCCCCCCGCCTGTGTGGCGCCCATCGACAGCGCATAAGTCGTTCTCTCGGGATCCAGTTTCAGCCAGCGCGCGCATCCGGCAGCTGAGCCGACCGCACCGGCCGTTCCGGTCATGTGCCATCCGGCATCGTAGTGCGACGGGAATACAGATATCGCCGCCCGGCAGCCCTATCTCGATGCCGGCCACAACCGAAAGCAACAGATCCGCTCCGCTGCCGTCTCGCCGCGCTGAGAGCGCCATCAGGGAAGCGAGCACCGAGCCGGACGGATGCAAGATGGTCGGGATGTGGGTGTCGTCGAAGTCAAGCACGTGCGAGGCGATGCCGTTGACCAGCGCGGCGGTCATCGGATCGACTTTCTCGCCGCGCCCGGCCAGGCAGCACGGACCGGCGTAACCCAGCCCTGCAGCGGCAGCCAGCGCCCTATCGGCGGCGGGGTGGCGCGCGCCGGCAATCGTAACGGCCAGGATGTTCAGGATGGCCCTTTTCGCCTCGTGGACTACATCCGCCGGCAGGTGTGTCTGGTCCAGCTCGACGATCCACGCCGCGAGATCGGTTGTTGCCCCCATGTGACCTCCAATGTGAACCCTGGCGCGTTTGTGTTTCGGTAGGGAAGTGGAATGTCCGGTCCCGATTCTAGCACACGGGGGAATGGATGCGTAAAGCAATCGGAACGCGCACCCGGTCCCCGAGCTCTCTGGATGAGGGTCGGGGACCGGGCGGGTGGTAGGGGTACCTTAGCCCGTGATTGCTTCGAACATCTTGCCGTCGCCGGCATCGAATGGGATCGCGGCGCCTGAATCGTAGATTTGCCCTGTCTCCACGTCTCTCAGGCGCGGCGCTCCGGTCGTGCTGCGCACGGTGATGGTCTGCGGAGAGCAGGACCGGTTTGCGATGACCGCGTAGTTCTTCGTGCCGGAAGCTGTGGTGAGGGTGCTCGCGTATGCGGCGCCGCCGCTGCCGGTTGCGGTGACCTGGTCGGTAGTCTTGTGAAGGGTGAGCAGGAGGGCGCGGTGCGGCTGCAGGCGCCGGGCGAGGTTACTCACCTCGGTAAAGAGCGGGCCGTTGTCCTGAAGACCGGTCCACCCCTGCTCGCTGCTGTATATGAACCAGAACATGCCGGTCGCGCCTTCGCCGACGGCCAGCCAGTTCTGCAAGCGCACCTCGGGCGCGCTCGGAGTTCGCAGGTGCCAGGACTCGCTCCCGTCGCCGATCTTGTGCGTCTGCAGGATCATCCACAGTGGAGCGCTAGCCGGCTTTACTTTGACGATTGCGCGGACGTAGTCCACGAAGTCGTATGTCGGATAGCCGAAGCCCGTCATCCGCGTGTCACAGGCCGCGTTGTTGGTTCCGTACGGATACGCATCCAACAGCATCACGCTCGGCTGGGCAGCCGTGAAGATGGGATCGGCCCGGCCGATGCCGATTAGCGTCGGCATGACCTTGGCGTCGGGGTCTCGCTCCTTCATGGCCTGAACGGCCAGCGCGACCTTGGACTGGAGGTTGTTGGTCGGCTCGTCGAGCACGTTGTAGCCTTTGAGGCTTGCGTGCCCCTTTACCTGGTCGACCAGCGGGTAGAAGATCGAGCGCGCGGTTGCGATGTCCACGGTGGCGCCGGGGTTGTTGAACCACTGGTCCCAGCCCTCGTTTACATTGTAATAGACGTCGAAACCCTTGGCGTCGGAGACGTTGAGCATATCTCCGCCGCGTGCCCAGGTGTTGGCGAAGAGAACTGAGTCCAGGTTATGGGCGCGCAGGTTGTCGATCATCGGCCCGAAGGTAGTCGCGTTTTGGAAATTGCCGTCCTCGAACACGCCCAATGGGAACGCAGACGAGACGGGGGCCGGCGGCACCGGAGTCGGCGTGGCGGTAGCCGGAGTCGGCGTGGCGGTAGCCGGAAGCGGTGTAGGTGTCGTCGTGACCGTGGCCGCCGGAGTGGGCGGCGGCGTAGACGCGGTCCCTCCGGTGCAGGCTGCGCCCGTGCCGTCGATCTTGCCGTTGGCGCAGTTATTGGTGATGACGTACGGCCCGTCCATCTGGCTTGTCGTGGACGAATCGTGCGTCGCCATCCCGCGGAAGCTGCTCGCGTTCTGGATCACGTTGTCACGTACCTGGTATTGGCCGGCTCGAGCGCAAGTCTGGCCGGCGGCCGGATTGCAGGCGCCGGGCCCGCCCCATTCTGAGAAGTACGTCAGGTTCTGGGTACGGTTGCCCACCGGGCGCGTTCCGTACAGGTTGTAGACGATCCCGCGGTTGGAATTGCGGATGTCAGAGCTGAAGAAGTACGTCAGCGAGCCAAGCGCTGTGTTCTTGGCAATCAGCATATTCGCTGCCGTCGCCTGCACAACCGAGTAGATATTGTTGCCCTTGAAGGTGTTGCCGTAGACGACGATGTAATTGCCCGTGTGCCGCTCGTGTGGCTCGAGCTGTCCATTGCGATCCACGTCCAGCGTGAAGTCGTCATTCGTCAGGAACAGCAGTCCGTTGTCGAAGCCATTCTCGATCGTCGAGTTGATGATCCCGGAACCGTGTGCGCCGTCCAGATAGACGGCGTAGCGCTGGCGTCCCACGAACGTACAGCCCCGGCACCAGATGTTATCCAGGGTTGAGTTACCGCCGATGAGGCCGCCATGGCCGCTGCCAGGGTTGGCATAGTTCTGGAATGTGACGTTATCGAACACCGCACCGCGGACGGCGTGCAGCCCGATCGCTTCTCCCGTCGCCCCGCCCCCATCGAATGTCACGTTCTTGAAGTAAATGTTCGACGTCTGGTTGCGGAGCGCATTCAGACACACGGGATCGCCGTAGAAGGAGCACGAGTTGAAGGTGCCGTAGGTCAACGCCTGGCTGATGGGAGCGATGTCGCTCTGTCCCGTTATCACGGCGCCGCCGCTGGAAACGAAATGGACGTTGTTCTTTCCCACCAGCGTAAACGAGCCGTAGGTTCCGGCGTCCAGCACCAGCGTCCCGCCGGAAGCCGGCAGCGAATCGATGGCAGCCTGCAGGTTGCTGCCGAAGCCTTGCTTCACGTTGACCGTTGGCAGCCCTGCCACGTTGGTAATCCCGCCTATCGGTACGCTGCCCGGCTTCTCCGGATTAAACGGATGGCCTGCCCACCAGCTCTCGACGTCACTCGAGAAGTTCACCGCGTACTGTGGCACTCCGCCGGTTGCCCCACCGCCGGGGGTAGGCGAAGGGGTTACAGGCGCCGGCGTGGGGGTAGCAGTGACAGATGTCGGCACCGGCGTGGGGGTACGGTGGGGTAACCGGTGTCGCTGTCGCGGGTCCGCTCGGGCCGTAGGTTGGCAGCGTGGGGGGTGAATCCGCGAAGTTACACTGCTTCCCGCTGTCCAGGCAGCTTCCGCAGTTGTTACAGCACTGCCCGCCGGTGCAGTTTCCGTCGCCACAGACGGGTGTAGTGAGCGCTGCCGGAGCGGAGGTCAGGCGCGTTACTTTCAGGTTGTCGATCCGGCTGCCGGGCATCCCATTGTCTACGCTTATGGCGACGCGCGTGCCGGTCTGGTTTGTGTTTGGATCGGCACCTACCGGCCGGCCCAGCTTCATCGTGAGAGACGGGATGCCGTTGTAGTACGCCGTCGCCGTATCACCGTAGACCTGCAGGGTGACATGATGCGTTTTCCCCGGTTGGAACGGCTGGTTGGGGTCGGATGCCCGCGGCACCGTGACGTTGACAAAGTTGAAGTTGACATTCGAGTTTGCCAGGTAGCTCTTCCCCTGGTGCCACTCCCACATCTCGAACTCGCTGGAATGCCCCTGATAGAGCATGCGAAGCTGGACACCACTGTCTATCCAGATGCCGTTGAACTTCGAGGCGGCGTAGAAACCGACGAGCCACTCTTGCCCGCTTGTGGGCGCATTCGGAGGCGTCGTGATATCGGCTTCCACCAGGACGTTGCCGGTGCCCACGTCGATCGAGGCGTACGCCGGGCCGGTGGCATTCTGCGCCGCGTTATTGACGATATTCCAGGTGCCCTGGTGTACCGACCACGAAAGACCGTTGTCGGTCTTGTGCTGGCTGATGTTCGTGTTACTCGTCCCGGTGAATGAGTCGATTGCCAGGACGTTTGCAGCCGGCGGCGTGACTCCGGGTGTCGGCGCCGGGGTCGTGGCGGCCGGCGTAGGCGCCGGCGTCGTTGGCCTGGGCGTCGGCGCCGGGGTCGTGGCGACCGGCGTGGGGGCCGGCGTCGTTGGGACAGGTGTGAAGGTTGGCGTCGGCGCAACCGGGGTAGGGGTAGTCGTTGGCGAGACAGGTGTGGCGGTCGGCGCGCCGGTGGCTGTGGCGGTCGGCGCCGGCGTTCCGCCGTACGTGACGACGAGCTGGGCAGCGGTACCCGGGATGCCCTCGTAGCTCGAGATCATCCTTCGGAGGCCCGCTGCACCCTGGCCCTTGACAATCAGCGAAAGGTCATTTCCGCCGCGCCATTTGGACCGGCTTACGACTTCCTGGATGATCGGAGCAAGGTTATCTATGTCGTACCAGGTGCCGGCTGCCCACTGGGACGCGGGGCTAAAGTTGAGATGAGCTGTGGTTACCGTGCGCTGGGACGGTTTGCTTGTCGAAGAGAATGCGGTGCTATTGTCTGCCGCCTGTGCGGCGATGAGTATTGAGGCGCTACTCGCCTGACTTTGCGTTGAATATATCCGCAGCCGCGCCGAGGTAATCGTGGCGCCGCGTGGGACCCTGACGTTACGGAAACGAAGGCCGGCCCAGCTATTGCTGCTGCTGGCGCCGTTCCCCAGCCACATGCTGGTACTGGTGGGCACAAAAGACCCGCCATCCTCATTAACATCATCGCCCGCCGCGGAGATTTGCGCGGTTATGCTGGCCGCCGACGGCAGGTTAGGTTCTCCGGGAATACCGGGAGCCGCCGCCAGAAGCGGCAGCCAAGTCACCGAGGTTGTCGCTTGCGCCAGAGAGGCAAGCCGGGCCGCGAGTGGGCCGTGCGCCGCGTCGATTGTGATGCCGAGTGCACCCGCTTGTGCCGCCGGCGCGATCAACAGGCCGCCGAGGGCGCTGATGAGCGCGACGAATACCAGCATCGCTGACAGAGTGCGTGGACGGTACATTCTTCATCCCCCATGGAAATGGTTTGGAGTGGTGAAGCCGCCTGGTGCCGTCGTGTGCGCCCCGGGCGTAGTAGTGACAGGGGTGGGTATAGGGACCTGTCGTGGTCGGATCTCTCACCGACGCGGGGGCCACGAGCGTCTGCGTGTCTTGCGCAGCCACCGGTGCTTACCACGTCGCCTGCAGATGCGCCGGAGGGGTAATCGTCAACATCAGTGCAGGAGCGACCGTTGGCCGGACGCTGCTTGCGTCCAACCCTAACCCGGTCCCTTGTCAGAAGCAGGGCTTGGGGATCATGTGAATTGTGGAACCAGCAGCCAAAATATCCTACATGCCGGATCTTGTCAACCTGACCTTTGGCCCATTTCACGCGCCTGCGGCGTACCGCAATGAATATTGTCATAACTCTATGAAAATGTTAACAAAGCCGGGCCCGAATAGTATCCAATGTTACACAAGTGCGGGTCGGGCTATGTTAAGTTCCGATTCAGCGCAAGGATCAGGAATTACGCCGGGGCGGCCCCCCTTTGTCGGGCCTGAATTGGCCAACAAGCAGGTCCGAAGCGCGGGTTGGCACCAGGATTTCCGTAGGCGCTTGTTTATCGCGGTTGTGGCACCTCATTCTGTTCGCGCCCACGGGTGATTCGGCAAAGGAACCAAGGCGTGTCAGAGACTCACCGGCGTAACCTCATCATGCTAGTCGATCAACAGGTGCTCTTCCGGCAGGCAGTGGCCAGCCTGCTTGACGGCCAACCGGACTTCCAGGTGGTTGCGCAGGCGTCATCGCTCGCCGATGCGGTGGCCCTTGCCCGCGAGCACAGACCAGACCTCGTGCTGACGGATTACTATCTGTCGGATGCGACCGGCATTGATGCGTCCCTGCAGATCCTCGCGGTGCGACCTCAGACTAAAGTCGTCTTTCTGGGCATTGCCGATGACGACGAGTGCATTTTCCACGCGATTCGCGCCGGTGCCAGGGGCTGTCTGCCAAAGAACATCTCCGTAACCGAGCTGCTCAACCATCTCCGTGGAGTTGTCCGGGGCGAGGCGGCCCTTACCCCGTCGCTTGCTGCCCGCCTGCTGGATGCGTTTGCGCGTCAACGCGACTGTCGCGATGCTGTCCAGACCCCAAGCCCGATCACCAGGGGCGGTACTGCGACCTTGACGCTGAGAGAACTCGCCGTGCTTGAGGAGATAAGGCGCGGCGCGAGCAACCGCGAAATTGCGCGGCACCTGGTGATCAGTGAGAATACCGTCAAACACCATGTAGGAAACATCCTCGATAAACTCCACGCTCGAAACCGTCAGGAGCTGCTCCGCGGGCTCGACCTCGGCGTTACTTCCGACTCGATGTCACCTCTCCAATCCTTCTAGTCCGGCTTCATTGATCCTTCCTTCACCAAGTATTAATACTTCACCAGTGGACCACCCCTTAAGACTACCCCGGTAGCTACCCGCAAGCTACCCCTGGTGCTATAGATTCTGACCTCCCTGCCAGATATGCTTCCAGGGTCGTTCCGTTCGTGGCGCGAGCGCCCATGCCAGGAGGCGGTTACATGGAAGCTATTCTTCAGATGAACCCAATCCGAATCCGTTGGCTGGTCTTGCTGTTTGTGGGTGCGTCAGCGTGGCTCGAGCTAGTGGAACACCAGCCCTTTGAGAGGGGGGTTTCCACGCATCTGATAGCCGAGCTCCTGCTTCTGGGCGTGGGCGTGCCCGCGCTGGCGTTGCGGGGGCGTAAGAGATTTGTCCAGATGCAGCGGCAAGCAGCGACTCGTCTGGTGAGCGAGTTGCCTGCCAGAGCCGCGGATTCCCCGGTCACCGTATTGGTGATTCACGAGGGGTCCGTGCTCGGTTCGGGCATTGTCAGCCTGCTTCGGAACGAGAGGAACGTGAATGTCTGGGGTGTGAGCGCCCGCGAGCCAAGCGAGGTTTCTTCCGCGCTCCAGAACCTGCAGCCAGACGTGGCGATCGTGGACGCCGCGACCAACTTCGGGGGTCTGAATCAGGTCTTGACCATGATGGAATTGTTGCCACAGCTCAAAGTCATCGTCATGTGCGCGGGATGTGACGAGATCACTGTATTTGACAAGAGCCGGGTGCGTGTAGAGAGCACCGGCGACCTGGTTGCGGTGCTGCGCGAGCGATCCGACCAGCCCCCGGCGCCCTTGCAGCAGGTCTGAGAATGGCCGAGCCGGTCTCTCCACGAGCCAGCCCGCTGCCCGCGGAGCCGCTCACCTGCCTCAACCCGGAGTTGGTAATGCGCATCGACGATGCGATGTGCCGGGTGGGGAGATACGGCGAGGTCCGGCTGGTAATCATCAGGGGTGTACTGCGGTTCATACAGGTGACCGTCAGCGAGATCGTGACTGAATCGGATAAAGAAGCGGGCCCCAGCTAAAGCTGCTCCCGTAACCGGCCACATGCCGCCCCGGGCAGCTGCCAGCGCCCTTAACACCGATTACGAAAACGAGCGCAAGGACCACTCGATTCATGGCCCGCGGAAGGGAGGACAGTAGATGGCTCTAACGCATCTTGAGAACCGGCCGACGTTGTTGGGCCGGCCGGCAGACGGAGCAGTGCCAGACTTGCGAGTGACCGGCGTCACTCCGTGCTGCAGGGTCGTGGTATTGATTCCCGCGTACAACGAGGAGAACTACATCGGCAGCGTGGTGCTCCGAGCCCAAAAGTACTCCGATACGGTCATCGTCGTCGACGATGGATCCGTTGATACGACTGCCGATGTGGCCAGGGCGGCGGGCGCCGACGTGGTAGTCCATCCCGAAAATCGCGGCAAGGGAGCGGCGCTGAACACCGGTTTTCGCCGGGCACGCGAATTCAATCCTGAAGTTGTGATCACCCTCGACGCCGACGGCCAACATATCCCCGAACAATTGACCACCGTGATCGGGCCGGTGCTGGCCGGCGAAGCCGATATTGTGGTCGGCTCCCGTTACATCGAAAACAACAGCAATGTCCCTCGTAACCGTGTGCTCGGGCATCAGTTCTTCAACTCCGTCACGGGACATTTGTCCGGAGTCCCCGTCTCCGACTCGCAGAGCGGCTTCCGCGCCTTTTCCGCACGTGCTCTCGCATGTATCAGCTTCAGCTCGTCTGGCTTCACTGCAGAGTCTGAAATGCAGTTCCTGGCGCACGAGCATGGCCTGCGTGTGAGGGAAGTGCCGATCACGATCACGTACCACGGCAAGCCCAAACGGTCCGTAATCGGCCAGGGGCTGACCGTCCTCACCGGTATCTTGCGGCTCGTCGGGCAGCATCGTCCTCTGCTCTTCGTGGGTGTTCCGGGCGTATCGCTTAGCGTCCTGGGGCTGTTGATCGCGGTTCGTATCGTTGAGATGTACGGCGTGACGGGCGTGCTTCCACTGGGCACCACGCTCCTGAGCATTCTCTTGATCTCACTTGGCGCGATGGGCTTCTTCACGGGCATCATCCTGCACTCAGTGCGAGGTTTGCTCATCCAGCTACTCCGGACCCGGAGCTAGACGAGAGGTCGCTCACTATGAGGAGTATCAGGACGAGCGTGATCGTCGTCGCTTACAACGCGGCCGAGTATCTCCATCCCTGCATGGAGTCTTTGCTTGCCACCGTCAGCCCGGATGACGAAATCATCGTGGTCGATAACGCTTCCACTGATGGTGGGGCAGGTATGCTGGAAAGCGCCTTCCCAGGCGTCTGTGTGGTTCGCAGCGACGTCAACCTTGGCTTTGGGGGTGGCAACAACCTTGGCGCGCGCACTGCAGCCGGCCGGTATCTGGCGTTCATCAATCCCGACACCGTGGCGCTGCCGGGGTGGCTCGACGCGCTCGTCTCCGCTCTCGATGCGGACCCTGCCGCAGGACTGGCGACCTCCAAGATCCTGCTGCTGAATGATTCGCAGAGAATCAATACTTGCGGCAACGAAGTTCACTTCAGTGGCCTGACCCTCTGCCGGGGTATGGGGCTGGAAGCGACGTGCCTGGACAAGTCCGTTGAAGTGCCGGCCGTCTCGGGAGCAGCCTTCCTGCTTCGCCGAGAGCTGTTCGATGCTCTCGGCGGCTTTGACGAGAGCCTGTTCATGTACATGGAGGACACCGACCTCTCCTGGCGGGCCCGCCTCCTCGGCAACCGGTGCGTGTACGTGCCCGGCTCCGTGATCCTCCACGACTACCGGCTGCGATTCGGTCCGCTCAAGACCTACCAGCAAGAACGAAACCGCTACATTTCGTTGTTGAAGGTGCTCCGCTGGCGCACGTTGGCGGTACTTCTCCCCGTCTTCCTCATGACCGAGGCGGTTACCTGGGGATTCGTACTGATTCGGGAGCGCCGCAACCTTTCCAACAAGTTCAAGGCATACGCCTGGGTAATCGCCCATTGGGACGCGATCATGTTCGGCCGGCGAGCGACCCAGGGGCTGCGACGTGTCAATGATCGCGAGCTGATAGCGCTCTGCACCCCCCGTCTGGCATACGGGCAGACGGGCCAGGGACCCGCGGTGCGGCTGGCTGAGGCGCTGTTCGACCCCATTTTTCTCATACTCCAGGGTCTGACCCTGGCAGTGACCCGGTGGTAGCGCCATGCACATCGCTCACGTGACCGCTACTTTCCCCCCGTATCGCGCCGGCACCGGTAACGTCGCGTATTACCAGGCGCGCGAGCTGGCACGCCGGGGGCATGCGGTTGAGGTGATCACCTCCGCTGTACCGGGGGCGCCCGGACGCGAATGTATGGCTGGCGTGGTGATCCGCCGTCTCGCGCCGCTGGCGCGGGTAGGCAACGCCCCCCTGCTCCCCGGGCTTGTGGGAGCCCTACGCGGGTTCGACGTGATCCATCTGCACTATCCGTTTATTGCCGGAGCCGAGATGGCACGCCTGGCGGCAAACCTGTACCGGACGCCAATGGTCGTCTCGTTCCACAACGACCTGATAGGGACGGGTCCGAGGGGCCACTTCTTTTCCGTCTACCAGCGAGTCTCGGCCTCGCTCTCCGTATCGGGTGCTGCATCTCTTTGCGCTGTATCGATGGACCACTACCAATCCAGCAGGCTGGCCCAGGCGACGACCCTGTCCGCCTTGCCCGTATTGGAGTTGCCAAACGGCGTCGACGTCTCTCATTTCCGGCCAGACGGGCCGGCGTTTGACCGGAGCGGATATGGCATTCCGCAGGAGGCGAGCGTTGTCCTGTTCGTAGCCGCCCTGGATCGTGCGCACCAGTTCAAAGGGCTCGACCGGTTGCTCCGTTCCGCCTCGAGCATCCCGGCAAACGCCTGGCTGCTCGTCGTCGGTGACGGCGACATGCGAAGCCACTACGAGCAACTGGCTTCGGAGCTGGGCATCTCTGACCGGACGATCTTCGTAGGCTCGGTCGGCCACGATCAGCTGCCGCCCTATTTTCGCGGCGCTGATGTCACCATCATGCCGTCGTCGCCACCCGAATCGTTTGGACTGGTGCTGATCGAGTCGATGGCCTGCGGTACGCCCGTCGTTGCCGGGAACATCCCCGGCGTACGCACGGTGGTAGAGCACGGCGTGGATGGTTTGCTGGTTGACGCTGCGGATCCCGCCGTTCTGGCCGCGGCGATTGAGCGGCTGCTGGACGATGCGGAACTACGCCGTTGGATGGGAGCGAACGGCCGCGGAAAAGTCGAGCAGCGTTACAACTGGGAACAGATTGGGGCTTCACTCGAATCTGCTGTATGGGCGCCTGGTCGCGCCGCAAGCTGTCAAAAGTACTGTCTGGGCGGGGGTGGACTGTTGATCGCGCTGCCTGATGCCGGTGCTCGTGTGCCATCCGAATACGGACAGGCGCTGGACGCGGCCATGCCCCTGCTGGCGGCCGTTCAAGCTCCTTTCGTCCTGTGCCGCGTTCCCGAGCTTATGGAAGAGGTGCGAACTCGACTCTCCGCCTGTGGGCCGGCCCGCGCCGCCGGAGCTGCGCTGTGGGTCGAGCCGGACAACGATTGGCGTTCCGATCTCGCCGTTCTTTCTGCTGCCGCCCCCAAAGGCGGGCGCCTCGTCGTCGTCGCTTCGGGTCCGCTCGCTGCCGCCTTGCCTCAACAGCCTGCCTGGGCGAGAGGCTCGCTCGGGGCACAACTCAAGGGGATGTGGCGATTTCGGCGGGCATTGGCCGATTCGGGATTCAGACATGTCCATATCTACGGGTTCCGCACGCTGCCGGCCATCGCGATGAGTCGCGCCGGCGCCATCCTTTCGCGACTTGGCTATGTGGCTCTCGGTGACAGGATCGCGCACGCGGCCCGTGCCCGCTATTTCACCGCCGGCCCTGCCTGCGCCCATTTCGCGTCGGTGGTTCTGCTGACCGCGGAAAAGGAGCCATCCGATGCCGGCTGTTAGCACCGCGACGCGCATCGACGAGGCGCTGACTCGCATGGATCTCTGGTTCGAGTCGATGCGCGGACCAGAAGGGTATGGCGGTCCCGTGTGTCACTGGTGGAGGCAGTCTCTTCTCTATACCGGCGCCGGCCTGGACTGGCGCTACGAGGGGATCATCACGGGGTACCTGATCCTGTGGGAACGGACGGGTGACGAGCGGTGGCTGGCGCGGGCGCAGCGAGCAGGAGACGACCTCGTTGCGGGCCGGCTTCCAGACGGCCATTACCGCTGTGTCGGCGTTTGAGCAGAACCCGGCTTCAGCGGGGACCCCCCACGAGGCAGCCTGTGATGCAGGACTGCTGCGGTTGGCGTTGGCGCTCAGGAGCGCGGGCCGGCAGAGCTGGGAACCGTATCTCGAGACCGCTCGACATAACCTTGAGTCGTTCTATGTCCACGTGCTGTGGGATCCCGATCTCGGAGCGTTCAGGGACGGCCAGACCCTCACGTTTGTGCCAAACAAGGCCGCCACTGCTTCCGAAGCGTTCTTCCTGCTGGGCGATCTCGACGGCGATTCCCGGTGGATCGACCGCTTCGTTCTCCCCACGCTGGACCGGATTCTTTCCTTTCAGGTGACGGACCCGGGCCCGTCGTACGGCGCCATCGCTCAGAACAGCCTCGGCTACCGGCGGATCGAAAAATACTTTCCCGTCTACGTTGCGCGCACGCTGCCGGCGCTTCTCGAAGGATATCGCCGCGTCGATGAGCCTCGTTACCTGGAAGCCGCCTTGCGGGGCATGCAGTTCGTGTTCTCTACGGTCAGCGCCGACGGCACCTTCCCGGCTGTGCTCTATCCCGGCGGCCAGTCCAATCGCTACCCGGCATGGATTGCGCCGCTCGGGGACATCCTGCGGGCAGCCGATGGCCTCCGGCCCGATGGCTTCGCCGGCGATCTCTCCGCGACCGAGGAGTGGCTCCTGGCCGGACAAGACAGCAGTGGCGGGATCCAGACCGCACGGGGCTTCGGGGGGATGGCGAACGGGCGGCCCCCCGAACTTCCCGATGTGAGGGATCTGCTGCACGTGGCCGGGTGGACGGACAAGGCGTTTCGCTACCTGGCGGCGGCTGCCACGGCCGCCGCTCCTGTTGATGCAATCTCCGACTACGTCTTCGAAGCGCCGTGCGAGTTGCACGGCAACCGGCTGGTCATGCGGGAGACGCCGGGACAACTCGAATTTTCGTCTGGCGGAACACCCCGCTACCTGTGGCGCAAGGGCGACCGGTGGCCGGTGTGCGCTTCACCGGAGTTCTGGCTGCGATGAACGTGCGACGAGTTGTCCAATCCGCCTTCGACGGCCGCGGACAGGCACGCGGCTCCACTCGTCATGGTGGTGCTGGCTGCCACCGCAATTCGACAGTGGCGCAAACTAGACGGCGCGCGGCTCCGGTTTGCTCGGGCGGACCAATGCGGTCCCGCTCCATTCGCGGCGTGGCCCTCTACGCCAAAGGTGAGTGTACTGGTCGCAGCGTGGAACGAGGCGGATCAGGTCGACGAGCATGTCGCCAGCTTCGCGAGCCTGAACTACCCTCGGAAGCAACTGGTACTGTGCGCCGGTGGGCCAGACGGCACGTACGAGATCGCGCAGCGCTGGTCCGGCGCCGGCGTGACGGTGATCGAGCAAATGCCCGGCGAGGGAAAGCAAGGAGCACTCCGGCGCAGCCTCCAGTACGCCGATGGCGAGATCGTATTCCTCACCGACGCCGACTGCCTCTATTCGAGCGATTCTTTCAATTACCTCATACGGCCGATTGCCTGCGGCGATGCGCAAGTTGTCACAGGCATGTCGGAGCCGAAGGACCGGCAGCGTTCCAATAGCCTTGTCCGGTACCAGTGGTTCAACGACCTCGCATGGGCAGATCAGCTTCCCGGAACCGTAGACGGCGTTCTGGGCCGGAACTGCGCTCTGCGCCGCGATGTGCTAGACGGGGTGGGCGGGTTCGATACAGAGGCAGAGACGGGTACCGACTACGTTCTCAGCCGGTTGCTGGGGAACGCGGGCTACCAGATCGTTGCCGCGCCGGACAGCCGGGTCGCCACCGACTACCCTGACTCGCCGGGCTCATACCTGCGTATGTGGCGCCGGTGGAATAAGAACCTCCTGATCCAAGGCGCTCGATTCGAAGCGCGGGCCCACGTTCGGGGCGTGCTTTTGGCAGCGCTCCTGTACGTCTCCATGCTGGTCCTTCCGGCGTTCACTCCATGGTTGGGAGCCAAGGCGCCGGCTGTAACTGCGGCGCTCTTCGGCGTCGCCGTAATCAACCGTGTCCGCCGGAACGCTCTGGGGGCGAGCATCGCGGGTCGTCGGCTTCCGGTACGGGATGTTCTGAGAGTGCCGTTCTACACGCTTCTCGATCTGCTCGCGGCGCCGCTGGCGGTTCGCGATGCACTCACTGCGGGTTCGCGCCGCAAATGGTAGCCGGCCCTATCGCCGGGGAGCGCTCAGTGATCGCAGAAAACGCAGCCTCACTTCCCGCGGTGGCCGAATCGGTGCCGGTCACCCGCCGCGTTCGCTATGCGATGATCAGCAGCGAGATCCGCCGCGATCTTCAGGCGCCGCTCGCCTACTTCCGGCGGCTGGACATTTACCACTTCTACCGTAGCGCTCCGTGGAACGACATGAAAGCGGCTGAATTCGATCCGCGCACGATCCGTTTCCGCCTGCCATTCGATCTCTTCTGGAAGCTGCAGGCTGCAAGACCGGAGATCGTGCAAGGACCGGAGCCGCTGTCGCTGCTCATGCTGCCGTACCTGTTTGCGACTCTCATCTACCTGTGGCTGCACCCGCGCACGCCGCTGGTCACGCTGAGTCTCGAGCCACTGCCGCTGGCGGCAAAGTATCACCCCGTCATCGTGCCGTTCTTCCGGCTGATCCTGCGCTGGTGGTTCCGCCGCGCTGCCGTGATCTTCTGGTTTGACTCGCGTTCCCGCCAGAACCTGATAGACCACGGAGCACCCTCCCAGAAGATGGTGAACCTGATCTATGGATCGTGGGGAGTCGATCCCGAGGAGTTTGCGCCCGACGGGAGCCGGGTTTCAACCCGCACATCCGCACCCACCATCCTATACGTTGGCCGCCTCAACGAGGTGAAGGGAGTCGCTTATCTGCTCGCCGCATACCGGCAGCTCATCGATCGGGGCTGCGAGGCAGATCTGATGATCGTCGGCGACGGCCCCGAGCGCGACAGGTTGCACGCTCAGGCGCGTGATCTGGGGCTCGAAGAGCGCGTCACCTGGACCGGCACGATCAAGAACGCCGATCTGCCACCCTTTATGCGCGCGGCCCACTTCCTCGTTCTGCCCAGTATCACGAGCAAGTTGTGGGTCCAGCAGCTCAGTATTACGGCGTGGCAGGCGATGGCGTGCGGCCTGCCCATCGTAGCTACCGACACCGGGTGTATGGACGAATTCACGCCACCGGAGACCGGAATATTGGTCCCCGAGCGTGATGCGGAAGCGCTCGCGTCTGCCATGGAGGGCTTGATCTCGGACGGAGAACGCCGCGACCTGATGTCACAGGCGGCGCGTTCGTACGCCCTGGAGCGGTTTCACGCGCGGCGCAACGTCGAGACAGCCGAGCGGACGATCCTCGCCTGGTGCACGCCGGAGGGGAGGCAAGCATGCAGCTCGTCCTGATTGCCAAGGCCGGACACGCGGGCACCGGCGTGGGCCGGTACGCGGAGATGCTTCAGGATGCCTTCCGAGAGGGAGATATCAGTCTCACCGCGTGGCGCCCGTGATGCCGCCGTTGCCGGCAGTTGCCTACGCGGCGCTGCGCCGGGTTCGGATCGACCTGGGAGCGTTCTTCCAGAACTTCCCGATTTGGGCCGACTATCCCGACGCGCAGGCCTACCATCTGGCCAGCCAGAACCTCGCGACGCTGCTGATGTTTCGCCGGCCCGCGGGTCCTGTGATCGTGACGGTACACGACATCATCCCCTACATGCTGCGCAACGACCGGGCGCTCAGCTCATATCGCACCGTCTTCGATCGTTTCTTTGATTGGCTTTCTCTCCAGGGCGTCAGGCGTGCCGACCGGTTGGTGGCCGACTCGCACTACACGCGCGACTGCCTCGTCAGGCACCTTCACATCGCGCCTGAGCGGATTGACGTTGTCTACCTGGGTGTCGATCACGAGCGCTTCCATCCTCGCGACGGCGCAGGCGTCGTGGCGGAGCGCTACGGATTGGACGCCGGCAAGCGCTACTTGCTCTATGTGGGCTCAGCCGACCCGCGCAAGAATCTGCCGGCGCTGTGGCACGCGTTGCGAGCGGTCCGGCGCGAGTTGCCGGCGGTGGAGCTGATTTGGGCCGGACGAGCGCAGTTCGAGGGGCAAAGGCGGATGCTGGCGGAGCTGGCGGAGTCGCTGGGGATCTCGGCCGCCGTTCACCATCTCGCAGAGGTACCCGAAGTCGACCTCCCTTTCCTGTATAACCTGGCAAGCGCATGCGTGTTCCCGTCCCTGTACGAAGGCTTCGGACTGCCGGCGCTCGAGTCGATGGCGTCCGGCACGCCGGTGATCTACGCCGGCGCGGCTTCGCTTCCGGAGATTGTCGGGGATGCGGGCTTGCAGCTCAAATGCACGCCCGGCGATTGCACCGGGTTATCGAGCGCGATCATCCACCTGATGACTGATCCCGTCTTGTGGCAGGAGCTCCGTACGCGTGGACTGGCGCGGGCAGCCGGCTTCAGATGGTCCTACACCGCCGGACAGATGGCGGCGCTGATCCGGAAGGAGGCGGGAATATGATCCCCGCGACTCTACCGCTGAGCGCCAATGCGCTGCCGGCCATCTACAAACCGCTGATTGCCGCCGTGCCGGGGCTCGAAGGGTACCGCCGCGACACGGGCATCGGGCGACTGTTCTTTGGATTGGGCAATTGCTGGGGGGATCGTGTGCGGCTATTGGACGCGTGGCCGAGAGTGCTGCCGGTTCCCGTCCTCCGCAACTTCCCAACCGGACTGCGGCTCCCCGCGGGTGCCGAAATGGTGTTGCTGCCCCGGTTCACGGGCGCCGAAGCGTTGCGAGGGTGTGACCTCCCGAGCCTGGTGTTCGTTCACGATATCGGAGTGGTCGACTTCCCGGGGGATCGCGATGAGATGGATTGGCTCACGTACCGCGCGGTGCGCCGCAGCTTCTTCGGATTGCGCTATGCCTCGCTGATCGCGACCGTCTCGGAATTCACCCGCGAACGCTTGCTCAGGCACATGCCCGAGCTGGAGCCGAAGGTACGGGTGCTGCACAACATGATCGCTCCGGTCTTCTTTGTCGCTCCCGAGGGTGCCCGAACCCGTGAAGACGCGCGAGAAGTGCGTGGGGTCCGTGGCAGGCTCGCCTCTGGGCCGGCCCCTGTTGATCTACACGGGCACCGAGATTACCCGCAAGAACATGCCGCTTCTGCTCCAGGTGCTGGGCGCGGTCAGGGTGCGCTACCCAGACGCTCAGCTGCTCAAAGCGGGACACGCAGGCTCTGGCGCCGCCCGTGCTCGCACTCTCGCTCTCGCCCACGACATGGGGCTCATTCCGGGAAAGGACGTCCTGTTTCTCGATCGGCTCGACGACAATTTGCTGGCGGCAGCATACAGGGCCGCTGACGTGTTCGTAACGGCGAGCCTCTACGAAGGATTCGGCCTTCCCGCCCTGGAGTCAATGGCCGCCGGCACGCCGGTAGTGGTTACGGATCGCGGCTCGATGCCGGAGATGGTCGCCGGCTGCGGATGGACGGTCGAGCCGCACGCGGACGCGTTCGCGGAAGCGATCGGCGAGGCGATCGAGCACGGTCGCGAGCCAGGCCGGGTGGCGCGCGGTGTCGCACGCGCGGCCCAATTTGCCCAATCCCAGATTGCGGAGCGTTATCTGCACGCGATGAGGCAGGTGGTGGCCCTGTGAAATCGATCTTGCGCGCCACGCTGGTGTTGAGCAGCAGCTCAATCGTCAGCATCCTGGTTGGGCTGATCTCCTCCAAGGTGTGGGCTGTCCTCCTCGGTTCGACCGGCCTGGGCTTCATGGGGCTCCTCCAGAATCTGGTGGGACTGGGCGGCCTCCTGGCCGGAACCGGTGTCGGTGTCGGATTGGTGCGGATGGGGGCGAACGCCCTGGCGCGCGACGAGCGTGACGAGGTAGCTGCGCTGCAGCGCGGAGCGTGGCTGCTCTTCCTCGCGATGAGCGGTGCATCGGTGCTCATCATGATCCTGTTTAGGGAGCAGATCGGCGCCTGGATGCTGGGCGGCAGCGAGCATGCGGGTTACGTGCTGTTGATGGCCGTAGCCCTGGTCTTCACGCTGGCCTCGAATGTCCAGACGAGCACCCTGAACGCCCACCACCGGGTTCGCACCCTCGCCTCTTCGGGGTACTTGCAACGGTCGCCAGCAGTGCGACGAGTGTTGGCTTTGTGTACCTCTGGCGCGAACAGGGGGTAGCACCCGGACTGCTGGCGAGCGCCGCGGTGACGTTTGGCATTTCGACGCTGCTACTGCGCGGCGCACGCATCGCGACGGCCGTCCGGCCGTCGATGCAAGAGGCCGCCAGGGCAGCCGCCCGCCTGCTGAGATTCAGCGCGCCGTACACGGCAAGCATGCTGGTCGGCACCGGTGTGCAGTTTCTTCTGCCGTCGCTCGTGCTCCACACTCTGGATGCCGCCAGCGTCGGGTACTACCGGGCAGCGACGGTAATTTCCGTGAACTACCTGGGCTTCCTCATCAGCGCGATGGGAATGGACTACTACCCCCGGCTGTCGGCGATCAGCCACCGGCCCGCTGACGTGGTCAGGCTCGTGAACGAGCAGTACTACCTGGTTCTGCTCCTCGCGGCGCCAATGATCCTGGGGACCATGGCGCTGGCGCCGTACCTGATCCCGTTGATCTACTCCTCCGAGTTCGCGCCCGCCGCTCGTGTGCTCGAGTGGTACCTGGTGGGAGACCTGCTGAAGTTCCTGAGCTGGACGATAGGGATGGTGATCCTGGCACGCGGACGCAGCACGACCCTCTTCGTCGTGGAACTGATTTCCGGCGCCAACATCCTGGTGTCTTCACTGCTCGGCATGCGGTGGATGGGATTGCCCGGGGTCGGGGCAGCGTTCCTGTTTACCTATACCGTCCACTACCTGCTGGTATGGGCGATCGTGCGCCGCGACGTCGGGCTGTCGCTCACCTGGCGGAACAAGGCGCTCATGGCAGCGGCACTGTGCGCCCTCCTGGTTGTGCGCGTCATACCTGCGGTTGGGTTTGAGGCGTGGCGGACACCGCTGTCGCTCGTGTTTGCGGCGCTGGCAGCAGCCGGGAGCGTCTATGCCCTCTCACGTGTGGCGGGCTTCCCGATCCGGCCGGCGTGTGCACACGCGGAATCCTGATGGCGAGAGGCAATGTGATCTACGATTGCGCCGAGTCTGAAAAGAAGATAGAGCAGCGGTTCTCGCAATTCCAGGGGCTGCTGGATCACGCCACCGAGTTCATGCGTGCCGGGCGCCTGGACGCGGCAGCCGTCCATGCCCAAATTGCAGCCAATCTGGCGATGTCGCATCACACGGGACTTTTTGCCAGCCCGCGGCTCGAGAGCATCTTGCTGGCAATTGGCAGGGACGGGCGTGTCGTGCCCATGCGTCAGGCGAAGGTGAGGCGCACGGGCGAGCAGGAACATGTCGTCCACGTGCTGACGCGCGCCGCCGGGATCGGAGGCGATTCGCGCATGGTGTGGCGCTGGATCAGGCATGACCGCATGCGGCGTCACTCGGTAGTGCTCACCCGCCAGGGTGGGTACAGCGTGCCGCAGCCGCTCGCGGATGCAGTTGCGGCGAGTGGTGGCAGGGTGTGGGTCCTCAACAGCAGACCCGGCGGGCTGATTTCATGGGCCCGGCGATTGCGATCGATCGCCGAAGGCGCCGCATTGGTGGCCCTGCATGTTCACCCGTATGACATTGTTCCGGTGTTGGCGTTTGCAGCCAAACACGGATCGCCGCCTATAGCATACATCAACCACGCCGATCACGTTTTCTGGGTCGGTGGCATCGTCAGTGACATCGTGGCGAATCTGCGTGAGTCGGGCCAGCGACTGACGCTCGCGTGCCGCGGCGTTTCCGCCCAGCGTACGGCGCTCGTCCCGATCGTGCTGGACAAGATCCAGCGCAGCAGCTCGCGCTCGGAGGCCAGGCGCATTCTCGGCCTTCCCGAGGATGCCGTGGTGCTTCTCTCCATCGCGCGTCCTCACAAGTACGAGAGCCTCCGCGGACGGCACTTTGCGGAACGGCACGTGGCCCTCCTGCGCCGGTACGAGAACGCCGTTCTCCTGGTGGCCGGTCCCGATGCGGACGAGGGTTGGGAGGCCGCGAGCCAGCGAGGTTGGCGGGCGCATCTGTGCTCTCGGTACCCGTCTGGACACTGCTGCCCTCTACGACGCGGCGGATATCTACGTCGACTCCTACCCCGTGACCTCGATCACTTCGCTCCTGGAGGCTGGAAGCCGCGGCGTCCCGCTCGTGAGTCGCTTTCCGTACTCGGACGACGCACGCGTGCTTGGATCAGACACCCCGGGGCTTGCCGGAAACCTGCTCGAAGTGCGTAGTGGCCCCGAATACGAGGCAGTCCTGGCAGAACTGATTGAGGATGATGCATTTCGGAGCGAAATTGGCGAGGCGACACGGCGCGGGATCACGGCCGTGCACCAGGGTCGCGGCTGGGGTACTTACCTCGAGGCCTTGTATCTGCGCGTGTCGCGGGTTCGCCCCGGGGTTCACGGTTCGACTCTCTATGAAGCGGGTGACGCGTACACCGATGTGCGGTCGTTGCCACCCGCTTTGACGCAGCTTGACCTCATGCTTCCCGAGTTGTTCGCCGGTGAGCCGGATCTGGATCAGATTCGGGAGTACCACATGCGGCTGATGCCCGCAGGCATGCGTTGGCATGATTGGAACGAGTTCCGCCGGGCCAGAAACTCCCTGAGTCCGGGCTTGCTCCTCTCAGAGTGGCTCGGCACCCAACTAGAACGGTTGAGGCTGCCTCTGATCCGGCGGGCGCAGGAGGGGATGTGAACATACTACACGCCGTCGGGAGCCTGACGGTGCCGTGCGATCCAGATATGGACTCTGCCAGCGGAGCTGTGCGAGTGGCTCTCGAGATCGGTCGCGCGCGAGGCAAGGATGGGCCACGACGTTACGATCGCCAGTGTGGCTGAAGATGCCTGGGAGACCGAGTGGAAGGGTGTGCGGCTGCTGGGACTCCGGCGGGCTCGCTGGGCGCGCCTCCGGCTCGGCAGCCGGAGCGCTGACTTCCAAACACATGCCCCGTTGGTCGCCCTGACACATCGCAGGCGCTACGACGTGGTTCAGGGCCATGTGAGCTACTATCTGCGATTCCTGCGGGCGGGCATACGGATTGCCTACTTCCAAACCGACCCGCTCTATCGAGGAAACGACGGCCACGACGTTTCGCTGAAGCCGGCAGACTTTCGAGCGGTCAACAGGGACAGCGACGTCATCATCGGTGTCTCCGGGTTTGTGCAGTCTCAGCTTGAACGAAACGTGCCCCGGCGAGTGGCGAAGATCTACAACGGAGTCGACTCCATCTTCTTCGACCCAGAGCGATGGGTGGACTACCGCCGCCAGATCCGCGCGAAGTGGGGCGTATCCGAGGGCGACGTCGTCTTCTTCTACGCCGGAGCCATTGTGCCCGAGAAGGGCGTGCTCCACCTGGCACGCGCCTTTGCCCGTCTCGCCGAGCGAGACACGCGTGCCCACCTTGCGATTGCCGGCGGCGCCGCCTTGTGGGACCAGAGCGTGACGGCGCTCAACCCCTCCCGTGCCTACGAGGAACAGGTGCACCAGGCGCTCGCGACAGCGGCGGCGGCCGGACGCGTTCATTTCCTTGGAAGAGTGCCCACCAACGAGATGCCCGGTGCGTATGCTTCGGGCGATGTGGTCGTCGTCCCCTCCGTTTGGCAAGAGGCGTTCGGCCTGGTGGCGCTCGAAGGGTTGGCGCTCGGCCTGCCGGTGATCGCATCCGCCACCGGCGGCCTGCCGGAAGTCGTGCACCCCTCGAACAGCCTGCTCGTGCAGCCCGGCGACGAAAGTGGGCTTGAAGACGCGCTTTCCTTGTTGGCTTGTGATCCCGGCTTGCGGCGGCGCCTGGGAGAGGCGGCTCGCCCGCACGCACTCAAGTTCAGTTGGGAGCGCACGGCGCAGGCGCTGGAAATTGTCTATGAGGACTACCGGTTGGCCGGGAAAGGGTAACAATGTGCGGTTTTGTTGGATTCCTGCGATCTGATAAGGGCGCGGAGCCGGATCTCGAACGATGGAGCGAGACAATCCGGCATCGTGGTCCCGATCAGGCCGGCCAAGTCGTCGAGCACGACTATGGTATCGCCACACGTCGGCTGAGTATTCAAGACCTGTCTTCCGACGGGGATCAACCAATGCAGTCTCAGCGATACGTGCTCGGCTTCAACGGTGAGATCTACAACCACTTCGATCTGCGTGGCGACCTGGTGCGCGAGGCAAGCGCTTCGTTCGTGTCTCGGTCAGACACGGAAACGATCCTGCGCGGCCTCGATCATTGGGGGATCGCAGGGACGCTGGCTCGTCTGAACGGGATCTACGCCGTCGCGATTTGGGACAAGCGGGAGCAGGCGCTCACCCTGGCGCGGGATCCAATGGGCGTCAAGCCCGCGTACTACGTCGAGCGCGAGGGGTCGGTCTACTTCGCCTCGGAGGCGCGGGCGCTCCGGCCCTATAGCAGCCGCAGGCTCTCCCGATCCGGCATGGCGCTGTATCTCTACTTCGGATTTGTGCCCGCCCCCTTCACTCTGGTAGACGGGGTGCATAAGGTTCGTCCCGGTGAGATGGTGGTATTCGGTGCTGCAGGGACTCGAGATCTGCGAGTATTGCCTCGTGCCTGGAGCCACCCGGTCCCACTCACCTCCGGACCGCGCGAGCGCGTGCGACAGCTTCGCCACACGGTCGAGGACGCCGTGCGCCGCCAACTGATCTCAGATGTCCCCGTTGGCCTCTTCCTCAGCGGTGGCGTCGATTCCACCGTCATTGCGACAATCGCTGCCCGGGAACACCCCGGGTTGCACTCGTTCAGCCTGCGCCCGGCCTCCACCGCATCCGACCCGGATGCGCGGCGCGACGCCGATCTGGCCGCGCAGACTGCGACTCGGCTTGGCCTGAACCATCATGAGGTGGAATTCCGCCCCGAACAGCTTGCTGAAGAGATCGATGGTTTCCTTGACCTCGTCGACGAACCTGTCGTCGAGCTGTATGCCGCGGCCGAAGTGCATCTCAGCCGGCGGGCGCGCGCCGAAGGGGTACCGGTAGTCCTGACCGGGCATGGTGCAGATGAGCTGTTCCTCGGCTATCCAACGTACGCAGCTGCCCTGCGGGGCGACCGCTACAACAGGGTTCCACTCCTCGGACCCGCATTCGCGATGGCGTCGCGTGCACCCGGACTGTCCGCTTCGATGCGCGGTAATCTCCAGGGTGCCGCCAGTGTTTGGCGCAAGCCTGCGCTCGAGCGCTACGAGACCGTTTCCGGCGTGCACTTCACCGTCGAAGAGGCAGCCGCCATTGCGGGAATGCCTGCCTGTGACGTGCACGAGCTCGTTCATGACGTGTTGATCGCCGCCAGGGATGCGGCGGCCTGCCTGCCGCGCGGTCTCTGCATCAACGACCCCGAGCTTTTCGCCCGGCTGGACATGCTGCTGATGGTCCCCGAGCACTACAACACCCGGCTTGACGTCACCAGCATGAGTGCGTCGGTTGAGGCACGCGTTCCGCTGCAGGACCTCGAGCTCGATGGGTCTCGTGGCCCAGCTCCCTCACTCCGAACTGCTGGCCGGCGGCTTGAAAGGGATGCTCAAGTCAGCATTCGCAGATGTGTTGACGCCGGAGATCACATCGAGACGCAAGCAGACGTTCCAGGCGCCGATGTTGAGCTGGGTCGCGGGGCCACTGGCTCCGTGGATCGCCGAACACACGCGAGGGCTTCCACACTTGCCGGAGCTGCCCGGCGGACCTCGTCGCGTCGAGTCCACCAGGCAGGCATACCAGCTGTGGAGCGTGGCCTTACTCGAAGGCTGGCGCAGAGCAGCGAATCTGAGCGCGGGATGAAACGACTGCCGGTACTGCTCTTGCTCGTCCTGATGGTGCAAGCGCTGGTTGCACCGGCGCCGCTTCGCGGCGCAAGCCGCAAACCAGGTCGCGTCGTGGCGTGGCGAGTGGCAGGGCGCCGAGCTCGAGGTGGTGCTCGTGGCGCGGGGGCACACGATCCCGGATGGTGTGCAGGAGAGCCAACCGTGGTGGCAGTGGGGGAACACCACGACCGATGCCTATCTATTTAGCTGGACGTCCGACCGTCAGGTCGACCTGGTGGTTGACTTCAGGCTGGAGAGCGGGCGCCCCACTGCTCGCGTCTATTTTCCCACCAACGCACAGGCGCGCGCCGGCATCCACGTGGCCGGAGATGGCTACGTGCTGGCCGCAGGCATGGCGCCGGCGTTGGTAATCTGGCCGCGCACCGGAGAATGGCTCATCGACGGCGCGGCCAACTTTGATCTCGAGGCGCGTGAGGCAGATCCTGTTACCGGGCAGATCAAGTGGCTGACAAGCGTTGGAAGCGAACGGCCAGGGATTCCAAAGTGGGTGACGCGTGAGGTAATGCGAGGCATCGATGAGGGACAAGGCTACCCGCACTTTGAGGCGGCGATGCGGATGGACGCATCGGTTCCGTACGAAATGGCTGCTCCCTTCATGCCATCGTGGCCGTATCTGAGCGTCCTGGACAAGAAAGGCACGTACGATCCTGTCCAGCCCATCTACTTCGATCCGGTCGGCCGCTCGATGACGATGACCTGGGCAGGTTTTCATACTGCCGGTCAATATCAGATCAACTCGATCAGCCATCCGCCTGCGATCGATTTCGAGGCGCCCTTCGCCTTTTATCGCTTCGATTCCAGAGCCGGACTCCAGCCCAACATGGTGATCCGGTCTGACCTGTGGCCGGCGGACGACCCGTTTGGTCCGCCGCCTGCCAACGTGCAGCGCACGGCCGTCCGGATGAGCTGGACGGGGGAATCGGACGGGCTGTGGCGCTATTCGCTCACGGCTGCGGGCAATCACGTACCGGATTCGCAAGTCGTCATAGGCAGCACCGTCGTCAACGCCGTTCCCTACCAAGAGTTTCCATCGTGGTTGGCAGGACGATCCTGGAAAGCCGTGACGTTCGTGGAAGCGACGGCAGGCGAACCGGGGAGTGAGGGCATCTACGACTACAGTGTCGAGGATAACTACGCTCTCGCGGCTTGGATAAACGGTACTTCTGCCGTCCGCCCGCCCGACTACGAGTCTCCGTACCTCACCTTCGCAACCATCGATCCGCGACGCCTGAAGGAAGGGTTCCGCGGAGAGTATAGCCTGGCTTATGACCGGGAGCCTCGCCTGTACTTCTCTCCGATAGACCGGCGGGTGCACCTGTTGTTCGCCCAGGGCGGCGTGTGGAACCTGGGTAACGGGCAGATCCTGCGAACGCACAACCTGGACGGCAGCGCGTTCGTGAACGGCTGGACCCGAGAGCGCGTCCCGTGGATGGGCGCACAGGTGGCGGGGCAGCGCGCTGCTGCCGGCGAAGTTCTGGAAGCGCTCTACTCGTTCGATAAATACCTGATCTACTCTGGGCCTGAAGGCGCACAGATCGTGGAGTTGGACGCCGTTCCCGAGACGGCTCCTGTTGCGCTCCCCGTAGATGGGGCCAGCTGGAAGGACTTTCTGGGCGTGGCGGAGCCCGGGCAAAGCGCGGGACAGGCGCCCGACATGCGGGCATGGCTATCGTCCTTTGGCGCCAAAGGGTTGAGCATTCCGGGCGGCAGCATCAACGCGATGCGCACGGTTCCCGGGGGATTCCGCTTCGCACTGGAGCTACCAACGGGGTTTGATGCCAGAACCGCCGCTGCGTCCGCCGGAATGCCGGTATCGGATCTCAAGCCTGGACGGTACGCAGTGACCTACCGGGCAGGTCGCTTCTCGGTCGAAGCGATGAGCCCCGCGAAGATCAGCGCATCGATGCTGCCGGTACTGGCCACGGAGCTTTCACCGGCTCCGGTAAAGATTGCGCTTCGCAATGCAGGCGCTGAAGACCTGTACGGCTCGATCCTGGAATTGTGGGCCACCTCGCCCGACGGTTCGCGCACCCTGGCGATGACCCGAACGGTTTCAATTCCGGGGCAGACCGCGCAGACGGTTCAGCTCTCTTGGGCCCCATCCGTCGCCGGACGGTGGACTCTTCAGCCATTGCTTAGCGGCGCCGGCGGCGATCTGACTGAGCTTCCAACTTACCGGGCTGCCGTCTCCGCGATCACGGCGGGGACGGACGTGCTGGTCCGCACGAGCACGAGCGGCGCTGCGATCCTCCCGGCAGCCGCCGGGCTGGTGCTGTGCGCTTTGTTGGCTGCCGTTCACGATCTGGTCACCTTGGCGATCCGCATCTCGGAGGGCAGATGATCTCCAGTAGCCGCGCAGGCTCGACGTCACGCGCGCGATTTGCCCTGCCGCCGTGGGCCGGCCCACTTGCGTTCATGCTCGTCGCCGGCATCTACGCCGTGGTTCGCTTTTCTGGTCAGTGGGCAGAAGCCGATTCTGCGACATTTGCACGCGTGGTACGCACATTCATCGGCGAAGGAAAGCTGGTTTCCTCAGCGGAGCCGGTCTATCCGAACGGTTATGCATTTCAGGTGCTGTCTGCCTACATTGTGGCGCTAACCGGACTCGATGTTGCGTCGATCCAGCAGGTCATCTATCCACTGACCGCCGCCGTCGTGGTGCTCCCCGCCTGGGTTCTGTACCGCGAGCTCACAGAGAGCGCCCGCGGAGCGACGTTGGCAACGCTCCTGCTCATGACTCAGCCGGAGTTCCTGTTCGTCGTTCTGCGCAGCTCGCACGAGAAATTCACCCGAACTCTGATGCTCGTGCTTCTGTTCCTGTTGTTGCGAAGTTTCCGCCTGCGAGGCCGGCCTGTGCTGCTCGCTTCTCACGTCGTCGCCTTCCACCTGGCTGCTTTTGCACTCATCGTCAGCAACAACCTGATAGCGCACTCATTCATGATCGCGGTGGCCGGGGCGGTGGCGCTGGCGGCCCTGCTGCGCCGCCGAAGCCCGGCGCTGATGGAGCAGAGCGGGGCTGCCTTGCGCCGTCTGCCCTATACCGTGTTCGGCTTTCTGGTGCTGATCTACCTGGTTACGTTCTTCGTCTATTCACCGGCGCAGCACGATCTGCTGGTTCTCAGGAACATGGGGGAACGCATTGCCGCGCTGCTGCTCGATGTGCAAAAGACGGGCGGACAGAGCGCGACGAACCCGTATGCGCAAGTGCAGCTCGCGTGGATTAGCGTGTCGGCCTACCTGTTGGTCAGTATCGCCAACTGGGGCGTGCTCGTGTCGTCCTTCATCATCTGGGCCGCACAGGGAATTCGCTGGCTCTTCCGTGGCGTCGCGCCGGCCACGCGTGCGGCCCAACTCATGTGGCTGCTCTACACGTCGTTCGCGATACAGGGAGTGCTGTCGATCCTCTCGGATGCCAGCGGTGTGCTGGGCAGTAACCTGCAGCACCGTATTTTCCCTTCGTTCTCCATCATGGCGGTGGCGCTGGTAGGCGCTGCCCTCGCCGGGTGGCAGCCGCCTCGTCTTTCGCGGCTGGTTCAGCCCGTGCTGGCGTTGCTTCTTTCGGTGGTGGCGATCCTCTCCATCATGAAGGCAACCAACGAGCCGTTGGTGAGCAATAAATGGACCTTCTACCAGCCGGCTGAGATGGAAGCCATCATGTGGGGAGATGCCCATCTCAAGGACGCCGAGATCTGGACCGAATTCGACGAGCGACTCCTGGTCGCATTTGACACGGCCGCCGGCGGCTCGAGGAACGGGAACGAGCTGACGGCCTGGTCACTCCGCGATAGCACGCGGAACGTGTTGATCACGGAGGTGACCCGCCTGCGCAGCCTGCGGCTCATGTTGCCGCTCCCTGTGCCGCCCAACGCCTTCCGGGTATTCGACAACGGCGAAGCCGCGCTGTATCACCGGCGCCCCGAGACCCCATACCAGCCATGAGGTGGAGATGCGCATCGGATACTTGACCTACGGGTTGGATCGCAGGCCAACAGGGATCGGTCGCTACGCCGTGGAGTTACTGAGGGCGATGGCAGCCATTCCAGACGCGCCTGAGATCGTGTTGCTCACCACCGAGCGCGCCGATCCGCAAGGCTTGTGGACGAAGTTCGAGCGGCACGCACTGCCGGGCTGCTCGCTGCTGCCGGTTCTCACAACGTTGGGGCACGCGGCCGTGGCGGCCGCCGCGTTGCGTTTCCGTCTCGACGTCATCCACGATCCGAACGGCGTGGGACCCTTCCTGCTGCCGGCGGGTAGGACGGCGCGAGTGGTCACAATTCACGACGCCGTGCCGTACGATTGCCCTGAGTCGCACAATCATCTGGACAACTGGCGGTACCGCTGGCTGCTTCCGCTTGCCGCACGCAGCGCAGAGGCAGTGGTCACCGTGAGCCAGTTCTCGCGTGCAGCGCTCGCCGGTCATCTCGGCGTGCCTGCAGAACGGATCCGGGTGTCCGGCGAGGGGATCGACTCATCTTTCCGGCCCATCCCTGCCGGACCCGAGCGCAGACAGGTCCTGGCCGGTTACGGGATCACAACACCCTATCTGCTGTACGTGGGTGCGCTCAACCCCCGAAAGAACCTCTCGCGACTGCTGGAGGCTTACGCGGTCGTTCTCAAGCGCAACGGTTACGCGAGCACGCCCCGCCTGGTGATTGTGGGCAAGACGCAGTGGCGCACCGGCGAGATGCACGAGACGCTCGAACGGCTGCAGCTAGGCGATCGGGCGCACTTCACGGGCTACGTGAAGGACGAGGACTTGCCGTCGCTCTACAGCGGCGCCGAGTGTTTTCTCTTCCCGTCGCTGTATGAAGGATTCGGTCTGCCCCCACTCGAGGCGATGGCCTGCGGCGTGCCCGTGATCACGTCCAACACGTCGTCGCTGCCGGAGGTCGTCGGAGATGCGGCTCTCACGGTGGACCCGTACGACGTAGACGCGCTGGCACAGGCGATGCTCTCGCTGCTCGGGGACGAGGCAAAACGCGCTGATTTCCGGAACCGAGGTCTGAAACACGCCGCACGCTTCACCTGGGAGCGAGCGGCCTGCGAAATGCTGGAAGTGTACCAAGCTGTGGCCATACCGGTTGTGAGGGAAAGATGGGCATGAAGCGCCGCCGCCGTATTCCCCAATACAGGCGAACGGCAGCGTCGCCGGCTGCCGGCCGCGGTCGCGGGCTGCCGGCGTGGCGACGCTATGCCGACCTGCTTCTGCTTGTGGTCGCTGCGGCGTGTGTCCCCGTTTTGCCGGCGCTGCCGGTGGCATGGCTGCGGATCCCTCTTGGGCTGCTGGGTGTGCTGTTTGTGCCCGGATACGCGCTGGCCGCTGCGCTGTTCCCTCGTCACGACGACCTGGACCGCACGGAGCGGGTCGCGCTCAGCAGTGCGCTGAGCATCGTGGCGGTGGCGCTGCTGGCGCTGGCACTGGTTTCGCTCGGAATGGGGATCCTTCCCGGACCGATCACATTCTCCCTGTCCGTATGGATTCTGGCTTTCAGTCTCGCCGCCTTCTGGCGCAGGCGGTTGGCGGCATCCAGCGTGGCGGTGTCCGCTATCCCGGCTTCGGGGGAGATCGATGCACAGAGGCGTACCGCGGGACTTTGGGCCCTGGGCGCCGCCGTCGCTGCCTACGCCGGTGTCGTAGCCAACGCAGCCGGGGGCGCACAGGCTCAGGAACACGCTACCGCCTCGTCCTCGCCCGCTGGGCAGCTTCCGAAAGTGGTGTTGTGGGCGCACGCCGCGCCTGCGGGAATTCTCGCGGCCCGCCTGTGGCACGCGCGGGGACCGGAGGCTTGGGGGGCATCCCCACAGGGAAGTGTCGAAGTCGGGCGACAGCGTTCAAAGGCCGCTCGCCGGAATTGGCCGGGCGGGCAGGTGCTGGTAACCGCCGGGCTCGTGATGGCGCTGGCCGCCGGGCTGTTTGCTGCGTTTCAGCTTTCCACGAACCGGGCGGCTCGCACCACCGAGTTTTACGTTCTGGGACAAGAAGGAATGGCGGAGCGCTACCCGCGCCAGGCCATCGAGGGCACGTCGATCGCGACAACGGTCGGAATCAACAACCATGAGGAGCAGGACAGAACCTATCGGGTCGAGGTATGGGTCGTGGACGGCGGCAGCGGGCAGAGCACGCGCGTCGCGACCGGCAGCCCTGTAACACTTGGGCCCGGTGGAAAGCACGAACAACTGATGTCGTGGCGGATGCCGTGGTCGGGCGTGGATCAGGAGGTCCAATTCCTGCTCTTCGCCGGAAACGACGACCGGCCGCTGCGCAACCTGAACATCCTTGTCGACGTTGCACAGTCCGCGCCCGGTGCATAAGGGTGAAGGGCGTCCGCAGCGCCGGCCTGCTGGCCGTGACCGTCTTGGCAGCGATTGCATTGCTGCGTGCGGGGCTCGCCGTCCCGGCGTCCTTCTTGATCGTGTCGGACCCGCTCGTTCAGTCCGACGCAGTGGCGCCCCTGGCGGGCGAGCGATCTCGGGTAGATGCGGCGTCCGCGCTTCTTCTCGCCGGATATGCCCGGCGTTTCGCAGTGACGGACATGTGGGCAGGGGTAGAGAAGCCGGCCCTGAACTACGGTCGTGCCGTCAGCGATCAGGCGGTTGAGGCAGGCGTCTCTCGCAGCCAGATCATCGTAGGTCGCCAGATGGTAGCGACCACCTATCAGGAAGCGGTGGAGTTGCGGCGTATAGCCGAAGAGCAGCGCTGGAACTCCTTGATCGTCGTTACGAGCACGTTTCATGCGAGGCGAGCTCGTCTGATTCTCGGCGATGCATTTGCCGGGACCGGAATCCGTATCAGCGTCCAGGTCGTGCCCGGACATTGGTATTCTGCCGACAACTGGTGGACCACCGCCGAGGGCAGGCTGGTCACCGTCGAAGAGTATCTGAAGCTGGCGTTGTACCTTGCCGGCTACGAGAGACAGTGGACCATTCAGGGAGCATTACGAACATGGTAACAACCATTCCATGGTCTGTGGCGGAGAGCATTGGCTCGGGCGCCTGGGCACATCTGGCGGCGATTTCCATCTTGTTGCTGGTGGGATTGCTCGCTCAGAAGGAGATCGCGGGCGGACTTCAGGAGCGGGGCACGGAGCGTCTCAGTAGCGCGCTGAACATCGGTCTTTTGCCGCTAATCGTCGTCTTCTTCGCTACCATCCTGGTCAAGGTGTTCGAGGTGCTGCGTTGAAGTCGGACTCCCGGCAGGCTGTCTACCGCACCAGGCACGAATCGAGCGCGATTTCGATCTCGCGGGCACTCCCATGGGCTTACCTGCTGCTTGTCGTTCTGGCCGAGCTGCTCGTCGCAACCCGGGGGGCTACGGTGGGGCTGACCATTCATGCGCTGCTTCTGGTTGCGCTGCTATACCAGGGCGCGATGGGACGCGTCGGACCGCAGAGAGACCTTGTGATCGCGCTCGCGCTGGCGCCGGTGACGCGCATTCTGTCCCTCTCGCTACCGCTGGCGGGGCTTCACCCGCTGGCATGGTACCCCGCCGTGGGTCTGCCGCTGCTGCTCGCGGCCTGGAGCGTCGTCCGCTGCCTCGGGTTGGTGCGCGGGCGGCTGGGATTGCAGAGAGGTGCGTTCGGACCCCAGGCCGTGGCCATCCTGGTTGGGTTGGCTGCAGGCATCCTTGGCTATCTGATCTTGCGACCCGCCCCGCTGCTGACTCCCGACTCCGGTACGGGACTCTTCCTGCTCGCGGCGGCGGTCTTGCTCGTATTCGCCGGTTTCACGGAGGAACTGGTCTACCGGGGGCTGCTGCTGCCCCTCGCCTCGAGCGCAATGCCGGGGGGAGCGTTGGTATTCGTTTCGCTTCTGGCCTGCGCTATGAGCTTGGGGAATCGTTCACTGCCGGGACTGGCGTTGGTCTTTGGGGCCAATTACCTGTTCGGCGTATTGGCCCCCCGGGCGCGATCCATCGGCGGCGTTGGCGTGGCCCATGGGCTCGCCAACATCGCCATCTACCTGGTGCTGCCGGTTGTGGCTTCAAGTCTGCCTGCGCTGCCGTTTCTCGCTGCGCATTGATCTGAGGAGAAGAGATGCCGATTGCTCCCGACGTCCGGCTGGGTCAAGGGGTGATCATTCATCACCCGGAGCTTGTCAACCTCTATGGCTGCGCCATCGGAGACGAATCTCGAGTGGGCGCATTCGTGGAGATACAGAAGAACGCGCGGGTTGGCAGCCGGTGCAAAGTCTCTTCGCACAGCTTCATCTGCGAGGGGGTGTCGATTGAGGACGACGTGTTCGTTGGTCACGGTGTGATCTTCATCAACGACCGCCGTCCCCGAGCCAGCGCCGGGGGAAGACCGCAAACGGAATCGGACTGGGCGGTCATCCCCACCAGGGTCTGTTCCGGCGCCTCGATCGGCAGCGGGGCGGTGATTATGTGTGGGGTGACGATCGGCGAGGGGGCCATGGTCGGCGCAGGGGCTGTCGTTTTGAAAGATGTACCCGCCGGGGCGGTAGTCGCAGGCGTTCCCGCGCTTCTCCTTGCGCGGGCCGGAGAGGATGGCACAGGATGATCGGTATCGGAATTATCGGCTATGGCTATTGGGGGCCTAATCTCGTTCGCAACTTCGCCGAGGCGCCCGGTTGTGCGGTTTGTCGCCGTCTGCGATCTGCTATCCCGAACGGCTGGCAACCGTTCAGCGGCGCTACCCCGCGTCACGCGTACCGGACTACTCTCGATCTCATTTCGCGACGCGACGGTCGATGCGGTCGCGATCGCCACGCCGGTCAGCACGCATTTCGCCCTGGCCCTTGAAGCGCTGCGCGCAGGCAAGCATGTATTGGTCGAGAAGCCGCTGACGGCGACGCCTGGAGCAGGCGCAGCAACTGATCGACGAGGCCGCCCGGCGCAGTCTCGTGCTGATGGTGGACCACACCTTCGTCTACACCGGCGCCGTCCGGCAAGATCGAGGAAATCGTCGCAACGGCGACGCTCGGGCCGATTCTACTACTACGACTCCGTGCGCGTGAACCTCGGGCTGTTCCAGCGCGACGTCAACGTCGTGTGGGACCTGGCCGTGCACGATCTCGCCATTCTGGATTATGTGCTCGGCGAGAAGCCGTGGCCGTGTCCGCCGGGCATTTCCCACGTGGGGCCAGCCGAGAACATCGCCTACCTTACCTGTCTTTTCGACAGATCTCATCGCCCACGTACACGTCAACTGGCTGGCGCCCGTGAAAATCCGGCGGACTCTGATCGGCGGCGCCAAACAGATGATCGTCTATGACGATCTCGAGCCCAGCGAGAAGATCAAGGTTTACGACAAAGGCGTTACCCTGTCGGGGAACGGGCACGGGGGCGACGGCAACAACGGCAATGGAGCCGGCGCCACCAACGGAAACGGCGCAAACGGTGTACCAGATGCTGGTGGGCTACCGCATGGGGGACATGTGGGCGCCGCAGCTTCCGATGACTGAGGCGCTGCACGACGAGATCGCACACCTGGTCGACTGCATCGAGCACGGTCGCCAACCGGAGACGGATGGACACGCGGGCCTGCGAGTGGTGCACATACTCGAATCGGCAAACGAATCGCTCCGCCAGCAGGGCAGGGGCCGGTAGAGCTCCATCGGGAGAGGATTTCCGCATGATTCCCTTCGTCGATCTGAAGGCCAATACCGGCAGATCAAGACCGAAGTCGATGCTGCGGTGGGTAAGGTGCTCGAGAACGGCAACTTCGTGCTGGGGCCCGAACTGGCCGCCTTCGAGGAGGAGTTTGCGACCTACTGTGGTTCGGTGCATGGCATCGGCGTGAACACCGGCACCAGCGCGCTGCACCTGGCGCTGCTCGCTGCGGGCATCGGTCCGGGCGACGAGGTAATCACTGTGCCGTTCACCTTCGTCGCTACCGTGGCGGCCATCGACTATACCGGCGCCACACCGGTTTTCGTGGACATCGACCCGGTGTCATACACCATGGATCCGGCGCGCCTCGAGCAGGCCATCACCCCGCGCACCCGTGCCATCCTGCCCGTTCACCTGTACGGCCAAGCTGCCGACATGGACCCGATCCTCGAAATCGCGAGGCGGCACGGGCTGCTCGTCATCGAGGATGCCGGTCAGGCGCACGGCGCCGAGTACCAGGGCCGGCGTGCCGGTTGCCTCGGGGACTTCGGCTGTTTCAGCTTCTACCCGGGCAAGAACCTTGGCGCCTACGGCGAGGGCGGGATGGTGGTGACGAACGATCCCGGGCACGCCAGAACAATCCGCATGCTGCGCGACTGGGGACAGGAGCGCAAATACCATCACGTGCTCAAGGGCTACAACTACCGGCTGGAGGAGCTGCAAGGCGCGATCTTGCGGGTGAAGCTGCGCTACCTCGAGCAGTGGACCGAGGCCCGGCGCGAGAACGCGAGCTGCTACGATCACCTGCTCGCCGGCTCCGGCGTGCGCACCCCCGTTCAGATGCCGTATGCACGCCACGTGTATCACGTCTATGCGGTTGCCGCCCGCAATCGCCAGGCGCTGCAGAGCAGACTGAGCGACAGCGGCATCCACACCGGAATCCACTACCCGATCCCGGTGCACCTGCAGCCGGCGTACGCCGAGCTTGGATACGGGCCGGGCGACTTTCCCTGCGCTGAACGAGCAGCAGGTGAGGTGCTGAGCCTGCCCATGTACCCTGAGCTCACCGCAGAGCAGATGGAATCGGTCGCCTCGGTGATCCGAGGGGAGGGCGAGCATGCCTGACGCAACTGCTGCCGGTCGTATCGTGAAGGCGGTGCACGGGCTGCGGGCCCTGCCCCTGATCCAGAATTTGAGGCGGGATTGTCCGCCTTCCTGAAGCAGGAGTACGGCCGTGACGGCTTGCTGCGTATCTACGGCGCTTTCAGCCAGGGTGATGACCCGCTGGAGGTTCTGGTACGCCGCGCGATCTGGCGCGCCCTTGCCCGCAGCTTCGGATGCTCGGTCACCATTGGCGCGGGGGTGGGCTTCAAGCACCCGGAGACCTTCGAGATCGGTGACGGCGTCTTCATCGGCTCGCAGAGTTACATCCAGGGGCGCTTTGACGGCCGGTGCCATATCGGGGACCACGTCTGGATAGGGCCGCAGAGCTATTTCGATGCGCGCGATCTGGTGCTCGATGACCACGTGGGCTGGGGACCGGGAGCCAGGGTGCTCGGGTCCGCTCACACGGGTATCCCGGTGGACGTGCCGGTGATCGAAACCGATCTGATCATCAAGCCGGTTCACGTTGAGGCGTGGGCCGACATCGGGACAAACGCGGTTCTGCTGCCGGGCGTCACCGTCGGCCGGGGAAGCATCGTGGGCGCCGGTGCTGTGGTCACGGAGGACGTCCCTCCGTTCGCAATCGTCGCCGGGGTTCCGGCTCGTTTCATTCGATGGCGCGACGACGTGCCACGGGGAGATGGGGGGTAGATGGACGGCAAGAATGTGCTGGTAACCGGCGGAGCCGGGCTGATCGGTTCACATATCGTGGATCAACTGCTGCACGAGCCCGTGCAGCAAGTGATCGTCTTCGACAACTTCGTGCGCGGGAGCATCGCGAACCTGCGGACTGCTCTGCTCGATCCACGGGTCCGCGTGATTGACGGGGATATCCGAGACCTGCAGCTGCTGGAGCAAGCGATGCGTGGAATCGACCTGGTGTTTCACCAGGCTGCGATCCGCATCACCCAATGTGCGGAGGTGCCGCGGTTGGCGCTCGAAGTGCTCGTCGACGGCACCTACAATGTTTTGGAGGCCGCGGTGAACGCCGGCGTCAAAAAGGTAGTGGCTGCATCTTCTGCCTCGATCTACGGCCTCGCCGAGGAATTCCCCACCACCGAACGGCACCATCCGTACAACAACCGTACCATCTACGGCGCGGCCAAGACCTTCAACGAGGGATTGCTGCGCAGCTTCTACGACATGTACGGCCTCGATTACGTGGCGCTGCGCTACTTCAATGTCTACGGTCCACGCATGGACATTCACGGGGTTTACACAGAGGTGCTCATCCGGTGGATGGATCGGATCCTGGCCGGAAAGCCGCCGCTGATCTTCGGCGACGGTCAGCAGACGATGGATTTCGTGTACGTGGAGGACATCGCCCGGGCCAACATCCTGGCGGCCAAGGCCGGTGTCACCGACGACGTGTTCAACGTCGCAAGCGGAGCCGAAACCAGCCTGAACCAGCTGGCGTCGGCGCTGTTGCGGGTCATGGGAAGCGATCTCGTGCCCGAGTACGGCCCTGCCCGGAAAGTCAACGGCGTGACCCGCCGTCTCGCGGACGTATCCAGAGCCCGGTCGGCCCTGGGTTTCACAGCGCAGGTATCGCTGGACGAGGGCCTGCGACGCCTGGTGGAATGGTGGGGCCAGGAACTGGCCAGATCGGAGGGGCAACATGGCGGAGCAGCGCTTCAGCATTCCGCTCACCAGGCCGTGGCTTGACGACCGCGACGCCGCTGCGGCGGGACGCGCCATCCTGTCCGGCTGGGTTACGCAGGGTCCGCGAGGTCGCTGCGTTCGAGCAGTGAATTCGCCGGCGCCACCGGCGCACCGTACACGCCTGCGCGGTCTCGAACTGCACTGCGGCGCTGCATCTGGCGCTGAAGGCAGCGGGAGTGGGGCCAGGAGACGAGGTTGTCACGGTCAGCCACTCGTTCATCGCGACCGCAAACAGCGTTCGCTACTGCGGGGCGGTGCCGGTCTTCGTCGATATCGAGCCGGGCACCTTCAACATCGATCCGCTGCTCGTCGAGCCGGCCATCACCGGACGGACACGCGCCATCCTTTGCGTGCATCAGATGGGGATGCCCTGCGACCTGGCGGCGCTCTTGCCGGTTGCCCGCAGACATGGCCTCCCGCTGATCGAGGACGCCGCGTGCGCCATCGGCAGCCAGGTCGATCTCGGTCGCGGCTGGCAGATGGATCGGCGCGCCCCACGCCGATATCGCCTGCTTCTCGTTTCACCCGCGCAAACTCCTGACCACCGGTGACGGCGGGATGTTGACCACCGCGAACCCCGAGTGGGACCGCCAATTCCGCGGCTGGCGCCAGCACTTTATGAGCGTGCCGGACACCGTGCGTCACGGCGCCGCGCGAGGTCATCTTCGAGAACTATCCGGAGCTCGGCTACAACTACCGCATGACCGACATCCAGGCCGCCGTCGGGCGAGTTCAGCTCGAGCGCCTGCCGGAGATCGTTTCCCGTCGCCGTGAGCTGGCCGCAACGATACGTGGGCAAGCTCGGCGGGATCCCCGGTCTGGCGCTGCCGGTTCGAACCGGAGTGGGCGCGCAGCAACTGGCAGAGCTTCTGCGTCCGGCTTCCCGACGGGTGCGACCAGCGGGCCGTCATGCAGGCGATGCTCGACGCCGGGATTTCGACGAGGCGCGGCATCATGTGTGCGCACCGCGAGCCCGCCTACGGCCGAGAGCCCTGGCGATGTGGGTCGGGTGAATGCGCCGGGAGCGGCACTGCGTGCCCCGGACTGCGTGAGAGCGAGAGCAGCGCAAGATCGTGCGATCATCCTGCCTCTCTACCACCAGATGACAGAGGCCGAGCAGGATTACGTAGTGGACACGTTGGCTTGCACCGTGGAGTCGCAAATCCAGAGAGTGGGCATATGAACAAGTTCTTTGGCCTGATAATAGCGATCGCAATCGTTCTGGGACCCCTGCCGTCGGCGGGTCTGGCGGCGGCAGGCTCTCCCGCCTCTGCGCCGGTTCCGGCCCCTGGTGTCGATCCACCGGCGGGGCTTGATGCCGTCGCAATCAGTCCGGACGGAAAGCTCGTCGCAGCCGGAAGCGCCGACGGGCAGATTCACATCTGGGACGAGGCCACCGGGGCGCTGCTGCGTACCCTGCCCGGGCACGCAAGTGCTGCCACCGCTGTTGCATTTGCGCCGGACGGCAAGTCCCTCGCGAGCGCGGGGCGCGATAGTGTGATCCGTCTTTGGGACGTCGGCTCCGGGCAGCAGATTCGCCAGTTCGACGGACACGAACAGCCTGCTCTCTCGCTGGCCTTCAGTTCGGATGGTGCGTCCCTGGCCAGCGGCGGGGAAGACACGCGCATCCTCATTTGGAACACTGCCGGCGGGCTCCGCACTGTTCTCCGCGGACATCTGGACTCTGTTTCGGCGGTCGCATTCTCAGCCGATGGCCGGACCCTGCGCGAGCGGCAGCGACGACGCTCGCATCAAGCTGTGGGACCTCGCTTCGGGAACGGATCGCGCGACGCTGCGCGGGCACGCCGGACCCGTGACCGCCGTGTCGATCAGCCCGGATGGGCGATCGATCGCCAGCACCGGAGAGGACGGCACCGCCAGAGTGTGGGACGCCGGATCGGGCGCGCAGCGGCAGCTGATGCGCGGCGCGAACCGCAGCCGTGGGGTGGCATTCAGCCCGGACGGGAGCACGATTGCCAGCGGCGACGACAATCGTATCGCGCTCTGGAACGCCGCGACCGGGCAGCGTATCCGGACCCTGGCAGGGCACCAGGACCAGGTTACCGCCGTCGCGTTCCGCAGCGACGGTAAGGAGCTCGCCTCAACCGGGCGCGATAATCAGTTGGTGGTGTGGGACGTCGCGACGGGCAATGCCCGCCTATCTCTGCGGCCACCTGGCCCACCGGCCGGTCGAAAGGCGCCAGAGCCGACCCTGAGTGCTGCTCAGGATGCTACAGCCGCTGCAGCCGCCCCCGCAGCCGCAGCCCCGTTGAACGCCGGACCCTGGCGGCCCCGTGCTCGTCATCACGACCTCCGGTGACCCGTTTGGCGGCTACTACGCCGAGATCCTGCGCACCGAGGGCCTCAACGCGTTCTCGGTCGCCGACATCTCGGCGGTGACGCCGCCTCACTCGGCGGCTACGACGTCGTGATGCTCGCGAAGATGCCGCTGACGCCGGCGCAGGTGACCGATGTTCTCGCGACTGGGTGAACGGCGGCGGCAACCTGATCGCGATGCGCGCCCGACAAGCAGCTCGCCGGCCTGCTCGGCCTCACCGACGCGCGGCACGCACGCTGGCCGACGGCTACCTGCTGGTCGACACGCCGCGCGCGCCCGGCAACGGGATCGTCGGTCAGACGATGCAGTTCCACGGCAGCGCCGACCGCTACACCCTGAACGGCGCGACCGCGGTCGCGACGCTCTACTCCAGACGCGACCACGGCGACGGCCAACCCGGCGGTCACGCTGCGCACGGCGGGCGTCCGGCGAGGCGGCGGCGTTCACCTACGACCTGGCGCGTTCGATCGTCTACACGCGGCAGGGCAACCCGGCGTGGGCGGGCCAGGAGCGCGACGGTTTCACGCCGATCCGCCCCGACGACCTGTTCTACGGCGCGCGAGCGGCGACCCGCAGCCCGACTGGGTCGACCTGAACAAGGTGGCCGATCCCGCAGGCCGACGAGCAGCAGCGGCTGCTGGCCAACCTGATCATCCACGATGAACGCCGGCCGCAAGCCGCTGCCGCGCTTCTGGTACTTCCCGAGACGGCAAGAAGGCGGTCGTCGTCATGACCGGCGACGACCACGGCAACGACGGCACCGCCGGCCGCTTCGACCAGTACATCGCAGCCAGCCCGGCGGGCTGCTCGGTCGCGAACTGGGAGTGCGTGCGCGGCACGTCGTACATCTATCCCGTCGACGCCCGCTGACCGACGCGCAGGCGGCCGCCGTACGCGGCCAGGGCTTCGAGATCGGGCTGCACGTCACCACCGACTGCGCCGACTTACACACTGCGCGTCGCTGCAGCAGACCTTCGACCAGCAGCTCGCGGCGTGGTCAGCGCAAGTACCCGAGCCTGCCCGCGCCACAGACGCAACCGCACGCACTGCATCGTCTGGAGCGACTGGGCGAGCCAGCGCCAAGGTCGAGCTCGGCACGGCATGCGGCTGGACACGAACTACTACTACTGGCCGCCGAGCTGGGTTGCACGACCGGCCGGGATTTTCACCGGCTCGGCATGCCGATGCGCTTCGCAGACCTGGACGGCAGCGATCGATCGACGTCTACCAGGCCGCCACCCAGATGACCGACGAGTCCGGCCAGACCTACCCGTACACATCGGACACTCTGCTCGACCACGCCGTCGGGCCGCCGAGGGCTACTACGGCGTCTTCACCGTCAACGCGCACACCGACGCGGCGATCCTCGCCGAATCGGACGCGTGTCGCGTCGGCGCCGCGCGCGCAGCGTGCCCGATCGTCTCGGCACGCCAGATGCTGACCTGGCTGGACGGCCGCAATGCCTCGACCTTCGGCGGATCGCCTGGAATGGCTCGGCGCTGAGCTTCACGGTCACGCCGGGACAGCCGCCAACGGCCTGCAGGCGATGCTGCCGCTCGACTTCGGAAGCCTGCGCGCTGGCCGGGATGACCCGCGACGGCGCGCCGGTGACCCAATCGGTTCAGGGCGATCAAGGGCGTGGAGTACGCCTTCTTCGCGCGGCACGGCGGCAACTACCTCGCGACCTACGGCGCCGACACCACGCCGCCGATCCGTGACGCAGACCACGCCGGCCGCCGGTGCGACCGGTGTCCGGTGGCGCAGCGCGATCCAGGCAACCTTCAGCGAGGCGCTCGATCCGGCGAGCATCAGCTCGTCCACGTTCGCTCTGCGAGATGCAGGGGGAAACGCCGTGGCGGCTCAGTTGAGCTACAGCGCCTCGACCCTGCGGGCGACGCTGCAACCGGCAGCACCGCTCGCGGGCGGTGGTGTCTTCACGGCAACCCTCGCCGGCGGCGCCTCGGGCACGCGTGTGACCGACCTGGCGGGCAACGCCCTCGCACAGAGTGTCGCCTGGTCGTTCACCACCGCATCCGGACCACCGTGTCCCTGCAGTATCTGGCCGGACAGCGCAATTCCGGCCGTTGCCTCGGAGAATGATCCCAGCGCGGTCGAGCTTGGCGTCAAGTTCCGCTCAGACATGGACGGTTTCATCACCGGCATTCGCTTCTACAAGGGACCGGCAACACCGGCACGCACGTGGGCAACCTGTGGACGGTATCGGGACAGCTATTGGCGTCGGTGACCTTCAGCGGCGAGACCGCCGGCGGCTGGCAGCATGCGCTCTTCACGACGCCGGTTGCCATCACCGCCAACACGATCTACGTGGCCTCGTACTACGCGCCTAACGGCAACTATGCCGCGAACTCCAACTTCTTCTCTGCAGCCGGTATCGACCGGCCGCCACTCCACCCGCTCAGAGACGGCGTCAGCGGCGGCAACGGCGTCTACGCCTACGGCGGCGGGACCACGTTCCCCACCAATAGCTGGCTGGCGTCGAACTACTGGGTGGATGTGGTGTTCACCGCCGCCACCGTCCGCCAACACGCCGCCGGCCGTGACGCGCCAGTCGCCGGCTTAACGGCGCAACGGGAGTGCCGGTCGCGACGGCCGTCTCGGCTACCTTCAGCGAGGCAATGGACCCGGTGACGGTAAACGCCAGCACCTTCGTGCTGCGCGGTCCGGGGAGCACACAGGTCCCGGCGGCGTCGCTTACGACGGTCCCTCGCAGACGGCGACTCTCACGCCCAATGCGCCACTCGCGGCCACGACTGTCTACACGGCGCGCGTTGCCGGCGGCGCGTCCGGCGTCAAGGACACCACTGGCGATCGCCCTGGCGGCCGACTCTACGCTGGTCGTTCACCACCGGAACGAACGCATGCGCCGCACCGGCGAACGCGATCGTCGCCGAGAACTGCCTGCCGGGCAATCCGGCCAGCGAGTGGGACATCACCGGCGCGGGCGACTCCAGCATCCAGGGCTTCGCCACCGACATCAGCGTCAATCGCGGCGAGACGGTCGGGTTCAAGGTCGACACGAACGCCACGGCCTACCGCCTCGACATCTACCGCATGGGCTACTACGGCGGCGCTGGCGCCCGCAAGGTCGCGACGGTCCAGCCGTCGGCTGCGCTTCCGCAGAACCAGCCGGCCTGCCTCACCGACGCCGCCACCGGGCTGATCGACTGCGGCAACTGGGCGGTCTCGGCCTCGTGGGCGGTGCCGGCGACGCGGCGTCGGGCATCTACTTCGCCAAGCTGGTGCGCAGCCGACACCGGCGGGGCGAGCCACATCGTCTTCGTCGTGCGCGACGACGCGAGCACCTCGGACCTGCTGTTCCAGACCTCCGACACCACCTGGCAGGCCTACAACAACTACGGCGGCAACAGCCTGTACCAGGGTGGTCCGGGCACCAGCCCGGACCGCGCCTACAAGGTCAGCTACAACCGGCCGTTCAACACCCGGGCGGTTGACGGCGGTCAGGACTGGCTCTTCAACGCCGAGTACCCGATGGTCCGCTGGCTCGAGGCCAACGGCTACGACGTCAGCTACTTCACCGGCGTCGACACCGACCGGCGCGGCCAGCTGATCCGCAACCACAAGGTCTTCCTGTCGGTCGGCCACGACGAGTACTGGTCGGGCGGGCAGCGGGCGCAACGTCGAGGCGGCGCGCGACGCCGGCGTGCACCTGGCGTTCTTCAGCGGCAACGAGGTGTTCTGGAAGACGCGCTGGGAGAACAGCATCGACGGCTCCGGCACGCCGTACCGCACGCTGGTCTGCTACAAGGAGACGCACGCCAACGCGAAGATCGATCCCGACGCCGGTCTGGACCGGCACCTGGCGCGACCCGCGCTTCAGCCCGCCGGCCGATGGCGGCCGGCCGGAGAACGCGCTGACCGGCACAGTTCTTCATGGTCAACGACGGCGCGACGACGGCCATCGCGGTGCCGGAGGCGGACGGCAAGATGCGCTTCTGGCGCAACACCAGCATCGCCACGCTGGCGGCCGGGGCAGTCCGCCACGCTCGCCGCCGACACGCTCGGGCTACGAGTGGGACGAGGACCTCGACAACGGCTTCCGGCCGGCCGGGCTGGTTCGCATGTCGACCACCACCGTCCCGAACGCGCCTGTGCTGCAGGACTACGGCTCCACCTACGGCCCGGGCACGGCGACGCACCACCTGACGCTCTACCGGCACAGCAGCGGCGCGCTCGTCTTCGGCGCCGGGAACCGTCCAGTGGTCCTGGGGCCTGGATGGCGCTCACGACCGCGGCAGCATCGACGCCGGATGTTCGCATGCAGCAGGCGACGGTCAACCTGTTCGCCGACATGGGCGTGCAGCCGGCCACCCTGCAGGCCGGCCTCGTGGCGGCCACGCGCGTCGACCGACGCCACCGCGCCGACCTCGATCGATCACCTCTCCGGCCGCCGGCGCAGTCCTGACTCCGGGCGCAGCGGTGACGATCAGCGGCACCGCCACCGATGCCGGCGGCGGCGGGTCGGCGGCGTCGAGGTCTCGGTCGACGGCGGCACGACCTGGCACCGGGCCACCGGACGCGCAACGTGGACGTTCGCCTGGACGCCCCGACTGCGCCGGGATCCTACACAATCAGGAGCCGCGCGGTCGACGACAGCGGCAATCTCGAGACCCCAGCCGCCGGCGTCACGGTGACGGTTCGCGACTCGGTCCCGCCGGCCGGCCCCACCGGGCTTACGGCGACGGTGGCAGCGGTCGGTAACAACCTGACCTGGAACGCCAACACCGAGACCGACCTGGCGGGCTATAACGTGTACCGCAGCGGAGCGCCGGCCGGCACCTTCACGAAGCTAAACCCGGCGCTGCTCACTGGCTCCGCCTTCGCGGATACCGGGGCTCCCTCCGGGGCGGTGTCGTACTACCGCGTGACGGCGGTGGACACCAGCTCCAACGAATCTGCTCCTGCCACAGCCAGCGCCGGCGTCGACGTGACCGCTCCGTCCGCACCCGGCGGGCTGGCTGCCGCTGCTACCAACACCGGCATCGTGCTGAGTTGGACGGCCAACCCAGAGGTAGACGTAGCAGGGTATCAGGTCTACCGGAGCGCCACCGAAGGTGGCACGTACGTACGAGTTACCGGCGCCGCCGTCACGTCTCCCACGTTCGAGGACACGCTGGCTCCGGCGGGAGCGTCGTACTACCAGGTAACGGCCGTCGACTTCTCGGGCAACGAATCGTCCCGTTCGCCGTTCGCCACGGCGTCTATGGCGAAGGCGAATCGCATCGCGAATCCCGGATTCGAAATCGACGCCAACAACGACCTCGCACCGGACTCATGGAGCACCAACAGTGCGTTCCGCAGAACCAACGCCGCGGCACGCAGTGACAGCTTCAGCGGCCGGCACTCCTCGACGACCAACGCAGGCTATACCATAACCGGCCTGGTCACAGGGCTGGCTGCCGGTTCCACCTACGACGTTGCCGGCTGGGTGTACGTGCCGCCTACCACCGACAACTTCACGTTCCGCGTCCAGGTTCGTTGGCGCAGATCGACCAACCAGAACATCAGCACCACCACGATCGCGACCATCTCCGCGCCGACCGGCGGCTGGACCAAAGTGTCTGCGCAGCTGGTAGCGCCATCTGGAACCACCAACGCGCAGGTCCTCATGGTGCTGACCAGCCTCCGGGCTACCGTGTACGTGGACGACTTCGCGATGCGATAGCTCGTCCGGGCGTGGGATCCTCCCGGTAAACCGCACCCCGGTCTGGCAGATCTGCCGGACCGGGGTGTCTCTCTGCCCGGGTTCGTCCCGAAGCGGCTTACGGGCTCCTTGCGGAGAGGGACTCCCCGCTTGTCCACCGCGTAACTGGCCGGTGGGCCAGGTTCGATCCCCTCCCGCCTCCCGGTGCGGAAGTTGACAGTATGCCCGATACTGCCTCACATACGGGGAACGCGAATCGCCCCGTCACATCCAGGAGGTCGGGCATGGAACAGAAACATTATCGTGAGGGTATTACCGGGGGTCTCTTCCTCATCGGGCTGGGCGTGATCTTCATGGCCAACTGGTTCTGGCCGGGGATCATGGTCGTCATCGGCGTCACAGCGGTAACCGATCTCTTCTTGCGCGGCCGGTACTCGGAAGCGATCGTGCCTGCGCTCATCTTCTTTGGCATCCCCATCCTGGTGGTGACCAACATCGGGTGGCACATCTACGGCCCCTTGCTCCTGATCGCGCTCGGGCTTGTTGTGCTCGCGAAGAACCTGCTGATCGGCGAGACTGCTCGCTGACGCGCTGTCGAGTCCGTTTTGAGGGGTGGCGGTTGCCAGGCCACCGGCGACGGAACAGGAATGAAGAAGGGTATGATGGTTAACGAAGTACAGGATCCGATCGACGTAAAGTTCCCGGAAGCGGCCGACCTGCATTTGCGGATTGCCGCAGGCGCCTGCAGGCTGGTCGTCACTCGCGGCGAGGGCGAGCAATGGGCGACTGGGAAATACACAGACCCGAACGGCAATACCCGGGTTGAGGTCACGCAGGACGGCGGCACAGTGCGTATCCATATGCACATCGAGACCGTTAGCATTCCCGCTACCGGCGTTCGTGCGCCGCTGCTCGAAATCGCCCTCGGGACTGCCCGGCCCTACTCTCTGACCATCGAGACCGGGGCCAGCGAGAGCAAGCTGGAAACGGGTGGGCTGCCGCTGCGCGAGATGGCGTTGCTTTTTGGGGCGGGAAAAGCCGATCTTGCATTTTCCGCGCCAAATCCGGAGCGGATGGAGCGGCTGAAGATCGCGCTCGGCGCCGGAGCCGTCGAGGTGATCGGCCTTGGCAATGCCAACTGCGCTGAGCTGGTGGTCGAAGGCGGCGCCATGTCGTGCTGCCTCGATTTTGCCGGGCAGATGCGCGCGGCCACGAACGCTCGCATCTCGACTGCCATGGCGTCTGTGGAGCTGCGTGTCCCTGTCGAACTGGCGGCAAGGTTGACCTCGGAGGGATTCGCATCCTCTGTCAGTGCATCGGGTCCCTGGGTGCGGCAGGGCACGACGTACGTTACCGGCGCCGCATCCGCAGGCGCGCCCGTACTTCTGCAGATCCACAACTCGAGCGCGCTCGGCTCGCTGATCCTGCACTAACGGGTAGAGGTCGGACCAAGGGGAACCCGGTAACGGCGGTGCCACCGGGCTCCTTTCTTTGCAGACGCGGAACGAATCCCCCTTTTCCAACCCAACCGGCCGCAGTACAATGAACTTGTTCGTCTTGGTACAAGGTGCGCCTTTGCGGGCGAGGAGGTTGAAGATGAGCGGGACGTGCAGATCGTGCCGGCGTGCAAGCTCTCTGCTGCGCGCCGTCGCGGGCGGCTTTGCCTACATTATCGCCCTTGCGTCGCTCGTCGGCGGCAGTGTCCATTTCGTCCGGGCACGGAGTTGGCGTGGCCTGGGTGTGATCAAGCTGGTGTCCTCCGGGCTTTCGACCTTCCTGGCTGCCGCCGGTCTCCTTGCCGCGCTCTTGGGGGTACTCCTCAAGGCGCCCGGTCGCGTCCATCATCGGTTTGCTCGGAGCCGCCGCGTCGGCGGTGCACATCGGACGTGTCACTGCGCCCCATCACGGTTTCGAGCACGCTTTCGGCGCGGACATCTGGGCTCGCATGTACGCGACCCTGAAACCGGCCCAACGTGACTCGATGTTGAATCGCAGGTGGGCGCCCTGGCTGCCATCACCGGCGGCAGAGCCGGTCCTCGAGAGGGACGTTGCTTACTGGAGCGGCGGCGGGACCGGAGATGCCGGCCCGCAACAGCTCCTCTGCGACGTTTGGTCGCCGCCGCACGCGGTTGAGCACACCGGGGTTGCGATGCTCTACGCACACGGAGGCGCCTGGGTGGTTGGTCAGAAGGATTTTGGCACCCGCTCGCTGTTCCGGCATCTGGCGGCGCAGGGTCACGTGGTGGTGGATGTCGAGTATCGACTGTGCCCACAGGCAGACATGCTGTCGATGGTAGGTGACATAAAGCGTGCTGTCGCCTGGACCCGGAACAACGCCGCGCGCCTCGGTATCGATCCGGACCGCATCGTGCTGGCCGGCGGCTCCGCCGGTGGGCACCTGGCGCTGCTCGCTGCGTATACTCCGGGCCACCGGCTGCTGACGCCTCCCGACCTGCTTGGGCAGGACGCCCGGGTGCCGCGGGGTGGTGAGCTTCTACGGCGTCGCCGAGCTACCGCAGGAGCGGGAATTTATGCGGGCCGTGGCCGCCATCAGCCCGCCCCAGCCTTCACGCAGCCCTGCCGACCTTGAGGCTAATCAGCTCTTCGCTCGTATATGGGAGTGGACAACCGGCGCAGACGTGTCCGCCATCGAGTCGTTCTCGAAGCAGGCCGCATCGCTGCAGAGTGTAGGTGCCGGGGTCTGGCCGCTCCTGCTTCCGGGCACGCCCGCAGAGCAGGAGCGGTTGCTGCGGCTCCTTTCTCCCGTGAACCACGTCGGCGCGCATTGTCCCCCGACACTGATCGTCCACGGCACCCACGACTCGTTGGTGCGGGTTGGCCAGTCGCGCGATCTGAAGCGCCGCCTCGAGGATTGCGGTGTGCCTGTCGTGCTCGTAGAGCTCGCCGAGACCGAGCACGGCTTTGATCTGATGCTTTCTGACCTGGCCCCGGCCGGCCGGGCAGCGCGATATGATCTAGAGCGCTTCCTGGCCGTGTTGATGTAGGCGGCTGTAGCTCTCGCCCCCGCTTACGCGAATTCCGACGACACCGTTCCCGGCACGCTCATCATCCCGGGCTCGTCCGGCTGAGCGTAGCAGGTACCGCCCCAGGTGCCTTCGTTGACGTATTGCCCGAGCTCGCACACGCTCAGCTGCTCGATCCCGAGCTTCTCGAGCGTGCGGCCCCGGCGCCAGTAGTCGGTCTTGTGGATGATGCAGGCGAGACGAATGATGGAGTCCATGGCCCGCACAGACACGCCGAAGCGCTGGCCCAGCGCTGCGATCGGCACGAGGCTCATCGGGACGTCCTCGAAGATGTACCGGTGATTGAGGGTCGGCGGCGCCTGAATCCCATAATAGCCGGTCTGCGTACTGGATCGCGTCGTGCAGGTTCTCCCCGCTGGCATTGTAGGCCATCTGGAGCCACTCCTGCGCGCGTCTGCGCGCGGATCCCCAGGGCGGCCGCCACGGTGATCCGTTCCCGGTCGAGCGCCTCCAGCACCAGGGCGACCGACGGCGTCACACCGTCGATGTAGAATTGATAGTTGCCGTGTGTCGCCTCGATCCATCCGGCATTCAAGATCGTCAGGGCCGGATGGAAGATGGCGCCCATGTTGTCCAGGCTGGTCTTCAACACGTTGCCGCCGTCGATGAACTGCGGATAGGCCGGGGCCAGGGCATCGAGGACGCTCTGCGTGCGGGTTGCAGGCAAGGCGGCGAGCGGCACGGCCTCCTTCACGCGGAAGATACGCGCCTGAGCCGGACCGTCGCTCCGGCTGGCGTAGATGAAGGTGCCCGCTTCTGCGACGGTGATGTCGGCCTCGCACCCGTGATCGCGACTCACCTTCATGAACTCGATCGCGCCGCATGTCCGCCCGGGGTTCAGTACCACGATTTGCCCGTCGCGCAGGTGCGGCGCGCATCCGCGCGCCACCTCGCGATGCGCCGACGATGGAGTCACTACCATCACGATGTCGACGCCTTCCAGCGCCTCGCCCATAATCCGAAGTGACCATCTGAAGTCGCCCAAAGCCACCGGCGCCTCCGTCGTTGCGCTCGAGCTCGATGCCGCCGCGCGACTTGATCGCCGCCACCCGCTCCGGTGTCCGGTTGAACAGCACGACGGGAAAACCCATCAGCGCCAGATGAGCGGCCATCCCCTTCCCGCCGTGTCCCGCGCCGATCACTGCAAAACGTGGTTTACCCGTGTTCATTGTGTTGCTCCTTTCAAAATACCTGCCCCCATCATTGCGAAACGTAAATCGCACTTACGCTTGCAGCGCATCGATGCGCTGCCGCTCGCTCACCGGCGCGTCGCTCGCCGGATCGACGGCAACGCACGCTCCGCGTCGCATCGATCCGCGTGGCCGACCTGCCCGCGCGCGAAACGGTTTGACTTGCAGGTGAGGCGCATCGAGCAGCCCCGTTCGCACGGCACGCGCCAGAGTGGCAGGGTCCGCCAGCGGGTCGGCTACGCCAGGTCCGGCAAGCCGCCGCGATGGCATCCAGGGTCACGCTTGCCTCGGATACCAGCTCCTCGACCCGCTCCTGCACGCACGGATCGGCGGTCATGTCCGGTGCGCCCTGCAGCGCATCTTCGATCGCACGCTGCGCCACTTTGCATGCGGCAACCACGTCGTCCGCGGTCGCCGCATGATGCGCTTCGGTGTGTCCCACCACATGTACGATGTGCGGGCGCAACGCCATCTGCAGGTAGGTGCTCGCGGCCAGGTGGCCGCGGGCCGCCTCGGGGTCCAGCGGGTGGCTCAGAAGCCCCACGCGAGTCTGTCTCCAGATGCGCATGCCCGGATAGCGCTCTGCTGCCCGGTCCGACATCCTCAGACAGGCCAGCATCTTCGCCAGGTCCATGCGGGCCGCCACCCCCGGCGGGCTATCGAACATCATCTGGGCGATGTAGTCGCCCACCCCTGCGGCGCCGGCGCTGTGCGCCGCGAGATACGCCGAGACCACGAACACCACGTCGTGCGCATCTCGCATTCCCCAGTGGTGCGATTCGTTGAGCTCCACGGGTATCTGGCGCCGGGCATACCACGCCATCAGAGCCTGGTGCTCGCCGATCGATCGCTCCAGGTCATGCGGACCACGGCCGTCCATCGCGTTGAACCAGAAGAGCGGCACGGCAGCCCAGGCGATGTTGATGGTCTCGACGTACATTTCCGCCAGCTCGATCAGATCGTCAGTGCCGGAATAGGTCCGCATAAGGGGGTAGTTGCCCATGCGAGAAGCTGCGTACAGTGTCCGGTAGTCGTCCGCACATCGCACCGGCACGCCACCGGCGCCCGTGCGGCGGGCATCCTGGCGCTCGGGATGGAAGAAGTTCTCCTGCGCATCCTGGTCGATGCCGAGCGAGATAACATCCAGGACGCGAGCCGCGGCGATCTGCTCGATCCCCGACAGCGTATCGTCCATTGTCGGCAGGCCGAAGTGGTGCCGGATCAGCGGATAGGGGCTGCGGGCGGCTATCCTGTCCACGAGTCGCTGCGGGGGGATGGTGTGCTGATCTCCATTCGCCTGCCCCCGCAGGTAGGCGAGCACATCGGCGGGGGATTCCGACCCGTCGAAGGTCGCTTCGAAGAAGCCGGCCAGCGAACGCGCACGCTCCGCCACCGGTGGCGTGCCGCCGAAGGCAAAGCGCACGCCCGAGTGCGTGCAGCTCGTCGGCAGCCTCTGCGAACTCCCCCAGGAGCCTCTCGCCGGTTTCGGGCGTGAGCCTGTAGGAGACGCCGACCATCGACGCGTTGTGTGTGCGAGCAGCCTGAAGCAGCGCTTCGGGTGACACGGCAGGACCGAGAAAGACCGTGCGCCAGCCGGCCTCCTCCGCCAGACGCAGGAAATTCATCACGCCGGCCACGTGCACGCACTCGCCCAATGCACCGGCTACCACAGTACGGGATTCAAGCACGCGTTCTCTCCTGTTGCTTTGTTGCGGGGACACAAAGTCCGCCCGGCGCCGCGGCGCCAGGTGCAAGGTTGCCTGGAGAGGACAGGATGTAGGTGAAAGGGGGCCCTGAGAGGGCGCAGTCGTGCTGCCTGAGTGCTCCTGCCTCTTCCGGATGCCTACGAGGTTAGCTGACGGGTTCGGGTTGGAAGACTACCCTACGCACGGCGCACGGCGCCGCCTGTGCGATTCACCCCACGAACGGTTCCCCCGTCTCCCGAATGGGAGTTCGGCATGTCGCCTGGCTCATTGCGAACCGGCAGGATTCGCCACGGCCCAAGCGGTGGTTAACATACGCTGAATTCCGAAAACGCGCAAGCAAGCTCGCTTCCGTGTTGGCGATCGCACTCGGCCCAGAGAGTATTCTTCTGGTTCCGGAACGGCGCGGACAGGCACACCGCCGCGTCAGGGACCCTCGCCGCCCTGAGTTGACCGGTCGCCCAACACACACCGCTGAAGCTCGCGCTCGGCGTCCTCGATCTTCGCCCGGTACACGTGCAATTGCTTTTCGAACGAGGAGCCGGGGCTGCTCGCCGCATATCCCGCCATCATCTGAGACAACCAATCGTGCATCGTATCGGGGTCGGGCGGGACGTAGCTGTCGCGGAACGTAATCTCCCCGAGCGGCAGCTTGGGCGGCATCGGAGGGCGGAGGTTGCGCCCATAGCCAAAGACGATGGTCATGAGCGGCACCACCCGGTCGGGCAGATCCAGGACGTCTCGCAAATGCCTGACATCCAGAATGCCCGTACGCCCCGTTTCTGAGAGCATGACCGACGACACGCCCAGTGCTTCCGCCGCCAGGTTCATACACATCGCCGCCAGCGAGGCATTCATCACGCCAATGGTATATTCGACCAGCGGGCTCTCGGGGAACAGCTCGATCGCGCTGCGCGCACGCACGGTGTCGCCCATCACGATGACGGCCCTCTGGGCGCCAAACGGCAGGTGGCCGAACCGAAACGAGCCAGCCACTCGTCGGGCGTGAAGACGGCAAAGCTCCAGGTCTGCAGGTTCACGGTTGAGGGCGCTATCCGGCCGGCTTCCAGAATGGCGGCGAATACGTCGTCGGGTATCGGCGTGGAGTTGAAGCTGCGCACGCTCCGCCTGCGCAGTATCGTCTGCAGCATCTGGTTGCCAGACAGGGACCGCGGGATCTGCGGTCGCCCGCGCAGAATGCGAACCAGACTGCGGACAAACTCGTACGGCGTGAGGGGTCTCAGCATCTTCATCTTCTTCTCCGCGCCTCGCGCGCCCAATCAACCAGGAATCGCGCCACGCCTGCAGCATCCTCGATCGAATACTGCGGCGTCTGAACGGTCATCGGGCTCGTCGGTGACCAGCGCCAGAAGCTCGCCGGCCTCACACAGCAGCTCGTCGCCGCACGCAGCGCGATGCACCTCGATCTTCGGGAACGCGGCGCGCCTGAGTCCGTCCGTCAGGACCAGGTCAAGATCCGCCATGAAGCGCTGCACCAGCTTCTCCGCCTCGGCAGGGCCCTCGAGCTGCTCGAACAGCGCAACCTGCACCGGGGACATCCCCACCACACGGGCAGCGCCGGCGCGCGCCAGCCGGTCGGTGTCCTTTCCCGGCACGTCGAAACCGCTCGTATGGACGTGGTGCTTCAAGATCCCGGTCCGGACCCCCAGGGCTGCCAGCTCTGGGAGCAGCTTCTCCAGGAAGGTGGTCCTGCCGCATCCGGACTTCGACACAAACGAGACGACCGGCGCAGTCTCGAAGCCGCCTGCCGTTTGTGGCAGCGCTCCCGCCGGCAGCGTCGCGCCCGGCAGCACGAGCGCTTCGGCGACCATTCCGGCCTCCAGCGGACCGGCGCCTTCCGGCACGACGAGCAGCGCCGTGGCCCGCGCCATCTCCTGCAGCGCGCCAGATCCGGGCGGCCGGCGGAACACCAGGCTTGAACCCTGCTGCTCGAGGATCCCCGGAAGGATCCGCGTCCACGCCGGGTCGGCCCGTACTGGCTCGGCGATCTCGACCTGCACCCTGCTCAACCCCGACCCGGCGCGGCCCGCCAGCCGCAGCAGCGCCGGCAGAGCGAGGATCAGGAAAGCGGCGAGATTGGCGCCGGGAGAGCCGGGCAGGCAGAAGACGGGCTTGCCGTTCCACGCCCCCATGCTGGTCGTCTTCCCCGGCACGCACCGGACGTGGTGATACTGCTCCACCCACCCCAACCCGGCAAGGGCAGCGGTAACCAGGTCGCGCTCGCTGCGTCCTGCGCCGCCGCACGTGATGATGGCATCCGCCTGCGGTTCGAGGCGCTGCAGAGCCGCGTGCGATACCCGTCTCATCGTCGGGAGCCATGCCTGGGATCGCTACCATGCCGAACTCCCGGCACCAGGAAGCGATCGAGATCAGGTTGCTTGTGTATACCTCACCGTGGTTCAGGTTGCGGCCGGGAAGCGCCAGCTCGTCTCCAACGGCCAGAACGGCGATGCGAGGCCTGCGCACCACGCTAACCGTATCGTGTCCGGCCGCAGCCAGAACCCCGGCCATCGACGGCCGGATTTCCTCTCCTTCATTCACGAGCAGGGTTCCGGCCGCCACGTGTGCGCCGCGCGCGCCAGGATGTTACGCCCCAACCGCGGGTCGATGCGCACGTGCAGCGTTTCGCCGTCCCGGTCGCACTCCTCGTCCGCCACGACTGTGTTGGCGCCGGTCGGGATCACGGCGCCCGTCAGAATGCGGGCGGCGGCGAGGGGTCCCAGCACGCCTTCGAATGGATGGCCTGCGCTCGCTACTCCGGTCACCGTGCGCGCCCCGCCGTCACCATCACCTGCACGCAGCGCGTAGCCATCTCTGAGCGAGATGTCCGCCGCCGGACAATCCAGCAGCGCGGCGGACTGGTTGCGCCGCCACGCGTCCCGCCGCCTCGAGTACTGGAACGTCCTCCGCCGGTAACGTTCTGGCCGTGGCAAACGCCAGCGAGAGCGCGACGGCGAAAGACGTATCCGGATCAGTCATGCTTTTCCACCACCGACAGGAATCCGCCAAACAACCGGTACTCGTCCATGCGGCAAGAGTTGATGAACTTCCCGTCGTAGATCGTGATATCCGGGCAACTGTCGCACATATCCGCCCGGCCATCGGACTGCAGATCAGGCGCCTGGATGATGCCGATGCTCTGCACGTAGATCCCGTCGAAGAGGCGAGTAGGGCGCTCCCGGACCGCCTGCCACCACCGCCTCGCGGCCGCTCTCACCGTCGGGTCGAACGGAGATGTGAGGAACACCTTCCGGCCGACCTTCGCCTCGGACAGGTATGCCAGGTAGGTCCCGCAGAACAAATGGTGCCCGGCCTGCGCTATCTCCATCGTCCGCTTCCCGATCGAACCATACATGCGCCCTCGAGAGCCAATCATGGCGCCGGTCAGCCACTTGAAGGTGTCGTGCCGCACGCTGCCGCCCAGATATCCCGATGCCTCGTATTCCGGGCAATGCTCCTGAATCAGCTCGAGTACTTCCGGCGAGGTGATGAAGTGCTCCGAGAATTCGTCGCGTGTGTAGCTCAGCTTCGTAAAGTCCACCTGGCGATCAGACGTGTCGGTCGCCATGTGATCGGCAGTCGTAGCCGTGCGGTAGGTAATGAACACAAGGCCGTGAACCTTGTGCGGGTTCGCCTGTCCCCACCGCAATACATCCGGAATCTCGTGGAAGGTTGACGGATAGACCGTGGAGTTGAAGATGACGTACATCCCGCCAACCCTGGCGATCATGTCGGCGTACCCCTCGCGCAGGTAATTGTGATCGGCTTCGTTCTTCCCCTTCCACCCGGGCCGGTTCTGATGGCTGTCGACATGAATGGTGAATCCGGCCAGCCCCGCACGCTTCAGTTCGCGCAGCAGATCGTGGTTCAGCGCCACGCCGTTGGTAAGGATCACAGGTTTGATCTTGTGGCGCGCAATGAAGGCGACAAGCTCGACGATATGCGGGTAGATCAGCGGCTCGCCGCCTGCAATCGAAACATTGTCAGGGTTGCGCCAGCGCTTGAAGAAGAGGACCTCTTCCTTCACCTCTTCCAGCGTCTTGTGCCCGGTGAGGTGCTGGCGGTAACACCCCTCGCAGTGGATGTTGCAGATGTCGCTGACCTCGAGCCATGCGATGGGATTGTCGTTCATCGACCAGGGGAACCGGTACAATTCTCTTTTGTCGAGCTCCATGATAGCTCCCTAAAGAGGAGCCTCGCTTTGCGAGGCACGGCGAATGAAGCGGTGTTCGGAAGAGTGCAGGCCGCGAACCCTCGGTCCGATTGGGTCCAAAAAAGCGGCAGCATTAGCATACCCCAAGTCCCGAAAATGCGCATTCTCTGGTCGCGTCCGATGCGCATCTCGCGGCGAAGGCAGGCGAACGTGTGAACAAAGCACTCGCCGCAGACGTGACTGTCCCATACACGTCGTAGCCGTAAAGCACTCGCCGCCCATGCTAACGGTGCGCGAACCTCGGTACAGCGAGTTGCTTTACCCGTGCCCACACCCCCACAATACCGCGCCCCCGCGACCCGACTCGTGCGGGACGCGGCCGATGCTGGTGGGCTGGCGCCGGGGCACTTTCAACGCAAAGACGTAAAGACGCAAAGGCTTTGTTTGGCCGAGGGTGGATGCGGGCTCATGGCGGTTGGGTGGTAATTGTGCGTTCTCGCCTGCACCGCGCTTTGACGGGCCGTCCTCACCCCGCCGCCCTATGCTATACTTCCGGTCGTCGCCGAATGCGCCCGTGGACCAGGTCGCCAACATGCCCATCGAAAACACTGGGCTCTTCTCCCACGAATATCTCGCTCGCCTTCTCTCGGGCAATCCGGATGCAGACGCAGCCGCTCTGGCATCGGACCTTTCACCGGCTCGCGCACTCCTCCGATGCCGGGGACGCCGGCCCGGTGCCGGCAATGCTTGCGCGCCTTGGCTTCTCGGTGACCCCATCGATTCGCCATTCCGGCGTAGTCATGCTCGCTGCGCCCGCCGCCCCGGATCGCGCCCTCGGCGTGTGTCTCGTCCCCGGCATGACCGGTCTGGCTGTTTGTGCGGGCAAAAACGCGTATTGGATGTCCCAGGCTGTCCAGGCCGTGCGCGACCATGGCTGCGAATGGGGTATGCTGGCCGATGGCCACCGCCTGCGCCTGCTTTCTCAGGGCGGACTCAGACCTTACGAAAGCTATCTCCAGCTAGACTTTGCGAAGGCAGCGTCTGGGAACGTAGACGGCGCAATCGCCCTCGCCCTCCAGAACTTCTTCGGCTGCTCGTCGTGGGCGCCGGGCGACGCCGGCAGCACACGCCTTCAGGCGCACCGGGATGCCTCACAGGCAGCCGTGTCTGATTGCGAGAGGCTGCTCGTCGCGCAGGCGCGCGAAGCGTTAGCATCGCTGCATGCGGGCTATCGGGAAGCGCGCATTGCCAGGGGCGACCCGGCGGGGGACGCGGACGAGTTGGCCCGGGGCGACGCCGTCGATCTGGCTTGCCGCGTCCTGGTTGCGCTCTTCGCCGAAGCGCGGGCTGGCTCCCTCCGTTGCGGTCGTGGCGGACCTGGTGCGACTGGCTGCCGCGGCCGGGACGGAGCCGGAACAACGTACCGTACGCGGGACGACCTGGCACGCGACCTTCGAGCGCGCCTGGCGTTCGCTTCCGCCCCGAAGCTTCGGGTTCGGCGTGTCGCACGTGGCACGCTCGCCTGTTCCCTTCCGCAAATCCATTCAGAACCGCTACTTCGGCCCCGCTCTGCTGCGCCTGGCATGTCTCCGCGACGACGACGGCTGGCGCCCTGTCGATTACCGGGACCTCCCGGTACGTGCGCTCGGCGCTGCCTACGAAACCATGATGGACGCAGGGCGTGACGGCAGCCGGCGAGTCCATGGCGCCTTCTACACGCCGGAATACGTGGTGGATTACATCGTCCGGAGGACGGTGCGCAAGGGGCTCGAGGAGCTGCGGGCGTCGCTCTTCGCCGGGATGGACGCGCCCAACTCCGCTGCGAGCCCGCATCCCGATCCAGGAGCGCCGGGCGCTTCGCTTCCGGCCGCCAGTCGCGCAGTCCGCCTGCTTCTGCAGGAGCAGTTGCTCGAATTCCGTGTCTGTGACCCAGCGATGGGGACCGGTCACTTCCTCGGCCAACGCGCTGCACACCCTCGCCAACTTCGCCGTGGAAACACTGGTGTTGGCCGGCGGCGATGCGCATCTCCCAGACGGCGAGCTGCTCCCGGCGACGTGGCGGGCACGCGTCGCGGAGCGCTGCATCTACGGGGTGGACCTGGACCCGCTGGCGGTGGCGTTGGCGCGTTCGACGGTCTGGCTGGAAGCGACGGCCCCCGGCGCCCCGGCGCCCTGTACGGGGAATTTGCGTTGCGGCAACAGCCTGATCGGGATCGCACCCGAAGACCTCGAATCGCTGCAATCGAGCGTGGAGGCGGCCATCGCGGCTCGAAGACGCCGCTCGAAGGACACCGCGCGCGACCCTGGTTCTCGCCTGCTGCGCAGAGCCGCCGATGAGCTGACGGCACGGGCACTGTCGAGTCGCGCACTCGACGGCGGCCTGGCTGAGCCGGCGCAGCCGCCTGCCTGCTTCCACTGGCCCCTGGAATTCCCCGAGGTCTTCGTGACCGCGCCGCCCGCCGGCTCCGGCTTCGACGTTGTCCTCGGCAATCCCCCGTATGGCGCGGCGCTCGACAAACACGAGCAGCGTTACTTGAACCGGCGCTTTGGTCTGGGCAGCACTGACACGGCGGCGTTGATCATGGCGCGAGCCGTTCGTCTGGCGCGAGCGGGCGGGGACTGCGGCTTCATCGTCCCGAAGCCCTTCACATTTGCCTCGAACTGGGCAGGGGTGCGCAAGCTCCTGCTGGACGACCTGTGCGAGCTGGTTGACGCCGGCAAGGTGTGGGGCGATGTCAAGCTCGAGCAGGTACTCTACTTCCAGTGCGTCGGTCAACCCAGCGGAAGCTACCCCTCGTTCCGGCGCGAGGGCGAGCGGTTCGTGCCCCTTGCGCAGGTGCAGAAAAGCGAATGCCGGCGCTTCGGGTTCCTCGTGAACGGCATCTCCGCCGAAGAGATGGCCATCGGGCGCAAGGTGAGCGCTGCGGGCGCCTGCCTGGGCGACTTCACGTCGAATCGTCGCGGTGGCCCGCATCAGGGCGAGCTCCTGGACGCCCCGCCCGGGCTGCGCGCGATCGGCGGCAAGCAGGTGCGTCGTTATGGGCTGGCCGGCCAGAAAGGATATCTGCCTGGGGGAGTCGACCTCCCGCCCGGCTCACTTCCCAAACCAGGCAGCATACTTGTGCAGAATATCCTGGCCCACGTGCAGCAGCCCGTGGATCATGTCCTCATCATCGCTACCCTGCTCGACGAGGAAGACGCAAACGGGATCGCCATTCTGGACACGGTCAATCAGCTCACCAACGTGTCTGCCCTGCCGGGAGAGTACCTGCTCGGGCTCCTGCTTTCGCGGTTGGTGAACTGGTACGTGTACCGGTTCGTTTTTGCGCGGGCGGTGCGCACCATGCACTTCGACGGCCCTGCGTCGAGCCGGATCCCGGTGCCGCTGATTGTGGAAGCCGATCCGGTGCTGCGCCGCAGCCGGCAAGACGTGGTCGAAGCCGTGCAAGCCCTGATCGCGCTGCGCAAAGGTCTCGCCGGCCGGAGCCGTCCGTCGCGCTTGCAGAGCCGGTGGGACGCGGCGGAGCATTCCCTCGATGCCGCGGTGTACCGCCTCTACGGCCTCGATGCCCGGGAGATCGCGCTGGTCGAGAGACAGACTCCCGCCGGCGAATTGAGGCAGGGGTAGCGCATGGACGCCGATTTCTGGAAACGGATCTACCGCCGGCAGTGGGACAGGGCTGCCGAACAGCGAACGCGGCATCGCCGCGCGGATCGAAGCGGAGACCGGATGGGAGGTGCTGCCCTGGGGGCTCGGGGCCGCCACGAGCGACTTCCTGAGCGGCACCGCAGCATCGCACGAGCACGAACGGGGTGGACCCGACCTGTGGGTGGTCGAAACCAACGTGTTCCTGGAGGTCACCGGTCCGCAGACGAAGGCAGTCTCCCCAGCCGAACCCCTGTGGGTCCGCCCCGACAAGCTGGAACACGCCCGCACTCACCCTGAGCAGGACATCTGCGTGATCCACTGGCTCGAGCGCGACGGCACGCTGCGGGTTATCCACCTGGACCAGCGCTTCTTCGGCTACCTGGACCGCGGTGAATTTCCCATCGTCCATCCGCGGTTGAAGGGGGAGCTGGAAAGTTACTGCGAGATCCCTGCGAACCATCCCTGCGTGCGCGAATGGGAAGTCTTCATTCGCTGGTTGGGCAGGCCATAGGCCGGCCCGCACGTTCGCTCATAAATAGCGGAGCCAGACGTAAGCGGTCGCCAGGACGAGCGACATCACTGTCACAGGCAAGCCATATCGGACGAACTGCCTGAACGTGATCGGATGTCCGGCGCGATCGGCCAGGTTGGCGACGACGATGTTCGCCGATGCGCCAACGAGGGTAGCGTTCCCACCCAGACATGCCCCCAGCGCCAACGACCACCACAGCGGTTCGGCAGGCATGCTCTGCCCGATCGTTTGCACAACCGGTATCATCGTCGCGGTGTACGGAATGTTGTCGACGATGGCCGACATGGCCGCTGAGAACCATAGGAGGGTGGTCGACGTCAACCGCAAGTCTCCTCCGGTGACGCGATCACCCCTCCCGCTACTTGCCCGATAATGCCGACCTTCACGACTGCCTCGACGAGCATGAAGAGACCGACGAAGAAGATCAGCGTGCTCCACTCGACATCGCGAAGGGCGTGGTGCGGGTCGGCTCTCACCCACAGCATCAATACCGACGCACCTGTCAGGGCGACCGTCGCCGGTTCCAGGTGCAGAGCTCCTTGCAGAAGGAATCCCACGAGCACACCCGCAAGCACAATCGCCCCTTTGACCAGAACCGGGCGATCGCCGATCAAGTCGGAGGAGTTTACGGAACCAAGCTCGGGTAGTGGGCGCACCGCCGGCGGAGATGCCTTCGCACCCGCCGCGGTCGCCGGCTTCGGAGCAGCCGCCACCAACGCGGGCCGGAACAGCCACCACGTGAGGGCGACGAAGGCCGCCATAATCACCAGCGTAATCGGCCCCATATTTGCGGCGAAAGTCAGGAAGTCAATGCCGGCGGCGCTGCCGATCAGGATGTTCGGGGGATCGCCGATCAAGGTCGCAGTGCCGCCGATGTTCGACGCGAAGATCTCGGCGAGCAAGAACGGCGCCGGGCTCACGCGCAGGTTGGCCGTTACGATCAGCGTCACCGGCGCTACAAGTACGACGATCGTCACATTGTCGAGAAGTGCCGAGGTGAATGCAGTGATCAGCGACAGGATCACAAGTATGCGATAGGGATTGCCTTTTCCCAGGCGTACGGCCTGCACGGCGATCCATTGGAAGATCCCGGTCTCACGGAGCAGGTTCGCGATCACCATCATCCCCGTCAGGAGGAAGATCACGTTCCAGTCGATTGCCGCGAAGGCATCGTGCTGAGGCAGGATCCCGGCGAGTATCACGGCCACTCCCCCGAGCAGGGCGGCAGTAGTGCGATGCACTCGCTCTGTCACGATCAGGCCATAGATCACCAGGAAGATGCCGCCGGCCAGCCACACTTGATTCATCGCGCCTCCTCGCCGCCGGGGGACGGCGTGACGAGAAGCGCCAGCAGTTCCATCATGCTCAGATACCCGATAATTCGGTGCTGTTCGTCGACCACCGGAAGCCCTTCCAGGCCGTGCTGGTGCAGCAGGCGGAACGCATCCTTGGCGCTATCCTCAGGCTGGACGAACAGCGGCGGCTGCATGGCGTCACGCGCGGTGCGCATACGGCTGTGCTCGGCAAACTGCAGAACGTCATCCAGCTCCGAGATCCCGGCCATGAATTCCTCGGGAAAGACCTGAATCAGCAGCCCGTCGGCAAGGGTCTTGCGGTCGAGGAGGCCAACCAGACGCTCGTCTTCGCCAACGACACCCGCGACTTCCGTGCCGGGCGTGCCGCGAGCGCCTGCGCTACCTCGGCCAGGGGAGTGTCCAGGTGTACGATCGCCGGCTCGGCGGCGAGCAGGCTGCGGCGTCCGCCACCGATGCGATGCGGGCCGGACCGGCCGCGAGACCGGTACCGGACAGCGCCGGCTCTGCGGGTGTCTCGCGCTTCTGGATGCCCAGCACCTGTAATACCGGCAGCGCGATCAGGATGCCGCTGTTGGGCCGGTCGAAGCCCCCCACAACTCGCTCTGCCTCGGCGATGGCCAGCCCCGCCAGCTCGTCGCTCACGGCGGCCATCACCGTCCGCCGCCGCACCTCATCCGCCTCGAAGAGATGCGCGAGCCCTGCGAGCCCTGCGCGTTCCAACCACCCTTCTGCGCGGTGGGCGCCGGCGCTCTCGAGAATCGTGGCTCCGGGCACGCCGATTTCGCGCCAGGCGGTGAGCAGCCGCGGCAGCGACGCGCATATCATCCAGAATCACCAGTATCAATTGAGGCATCGGAGGGTCCTTGTCGCGTCCGAACATCAACCAGGATAATGCTAGGGGAGAACTGCGAGAGAATCTGTGCTGCGCAGCCCCATGGGGCCGCGCCCCACGCTATTCGACGCGCATGATTACCTCGGTCGCCAGCACCACTGCGCTGCCGGTGTTCACCCAGATGCGGATGTGATACAGGCCGGGCTTGCCACCGTGGTCGAGCCGGACGGTGCGGCTGAATGCGCCGTTGCGGTCGGCGCGCAATGAGAGGGGACCGTAGATCTCGGCGACCGATTCGTACGTCGAGCGGGAATTGAGCTCCGCGACAGACAGAGGCGCAGGAAGTGGCTCGTATGCAAGGTTGAGCAGTGGTTCCGTTCCGCCGTTCCAGAGCTGCCCGGTCACGACGACGCTGCTGCCCAGGGGCACGCGCTCGGGGAGTGGCTGAAGGACGACGTAATGATTGGTGAATTCCTGGGCCAACAGGAAGCGTCCCTGCTGGGGATTGTACGCCATCCCGATCCCCACGTGCGTGTGCTCGGGCGCCAGGATATTGGCGCGGTGGCCTGGGCTCTGCATCAGCGATTCCTCGGCCTTCCGGATCACCTCTCGCCAATCAGCTTCGTTCCGCGGCCCGAATCCTGGCGTTCGCCAGTGCAGGTGCAGGTTCTCCATGACGCTGCTCGCACCGCCTGCGAAAGCGTAACGATGGTCCGGCCCCAGACCTTCCAGACTCCAGTGACTGAAGTACCCGGCTTCTGCCATCTCGGTGGCATGTTGCTGTCCGGCCGAGGCTGCTCCCGCGTCCCACTGGACCTCGGCCAGACCGGCGGCCCGCCGGTCCTGGTTTACCAGATCAAGCATGTAGCCGGCCAGGGCTTCAGAACGAGGAACGGCGTAACGCCCGGTGGTAGCGGCCGGGGAAGTCGCTGTCGCGGAGGCGGAAGCGCCTTCCGGGTCAGTCGCCGGCCGGACGAGCGGCGCGGGCGGTCCCGACGCCATCGACTCGCCCCACTCCACGAGCGCCTGCGCCGGAACCTCGGCCACCGCTACGGCCGTGGCGACCTGCTGCGCGCGCGGCGGCGCCTCCGCTGTCAACGGCAGCAGGCGCATCTGTAGCCACGCGGCATGCGCTCAATACGAGTACCGCCAGGACCAGAAGACCGGATCGCAACCCGGAGAGAAGCAGCTGGTACATTTTCATCACCGGTAGATGAGCGGCAGCCGGAGCGCGTGGATCAACGTGCTGCGATCCACGAGGCGGTATATTGAGCCGGCGCCACGGTCGGTAACGTATAGGGATCCGGCTTCGTCCTCACCGAATGAGGCGACCGCAAATGCGGCGGCCTGGGCCACAATCCCGCGCTCCCATCCGTTCGTCCCCTGCCGGAGTCCCCAAATCCGCCCACTGCAGTAGTCGCCGAAGATGTACATCCCGGCGGTCGCTGTGGCTCCCGGGGCTCGATGAGCATAGCCGCCGGTTATTGAGCAATCGCCTGCACTGTGATCGTATTCGGCTATCGGCGGCGTCAGTCCCGTTGTATTGCACGTGGTGGTGCCATCGAAACAGTGAGCCCCCTCCATGATATCCCAACCGTAGTTCTGCCCGCCGGTTGAGTTTGCAGCCTGCAGATCGATCTCTTCCCAGGATCCCTGTCCCACGTCTGCCATCCAGAGGTCGCGCGTTGCCCGGTCAAAGGAGAACCGCCACGGGTTGCGCAGCCCTAGCGCCCAGATCTCCGGGCGGTAAGCGCTGTTTGCGGCAAAGGGATTGGTAGGCGGGATCGTGTAGGTCGCCGGGTTTCCCGTCTCCACGTCGATCCGCAGCAGCTTTCCCAGGAGATCCATCGGGTTCTGTGCCCGCCCTTGCGGATCACCCGCCCCGCCGCCATCGCCCATCCCGATGTACAGGTAACCATCGATCGGACCAAACTGCAACTGGCCGCCGTTGTGGTTGGGCGCCGGCTGAGCCACCCGGAGAACGATCTGCTCGCTTGCCGCGTCGGCTACATCTGGATTCGCGGTTATCCGATAGCGGGCCACAATCGTGTCGCCATTTCCATCGGTGTAATTGACGTAGAAGTGTCCCTTTTGACCGTAATTGGGCGGGAATGCGAGGCCAAGCAGCCCCTGCTCGCCGCAGCAGAGCACCTTACCCGAGATATCGAGAAGCGGTTGAGGAACCAGGGTGCGATCGCGAACGATCCGAATTACCCCGCGCTGCCCGACCACGAACAACCGGCCGCTCCCATCCCCTGCGTGGGTGATGGCCACCGGTAGATCGAGTCCCGACGTGACACGTACCAGGGCGACCTGTGGCCACCCTCCGCTCTGCGCGGATGCAGAGTTGGAATTGGGGTAGGCGAGGGCGAGCTGGAGTAGCAGAACCAGCAGCAGGCGGGAGAGACGGGTCATGATGCTCCATCACGGCGGCGACTTAGATCTCTCGCAGTCTACCGTCCCCATAACGCTCGTTCTGTGTGATCTCGCACATTCGCCCCGCTTCGCCCGCTTCTTCACAATCTCTTCAAAGCGCTCGCACAAATTCTGCGCATTTAGATCCTATCATTCGATTGTCGGTGCTACATCAGGAGGTTACAGATGACGTCTCAAGTGTACTTGCCCGGCAGCGTTCCGCAGTCGAAGAGTGGCATCAAGCCACGGCAAAAGGGACTTGCCGCGCTTCGCTCGCATCGCACGCTCCGCAGAGTCGTGCAGCTCGGATTCGCAGCCTTTATCGCCTTCATCGCGATCCGGCACGTGCTCGTTGGCGAAGCCGGAGCCACCATCACCGCGTCCTGGGAGGCATATTGCCCGCTTGGCGGGCTGGAGACCCTCTACCGCTACGTGACAAGCGGCGGGAAATTCGTGTCACATACCCACCTCTCGAATCTGGTTGTGCTTGTCGCCGCACTGGCCACCGCGCTGGTGGCCCGAAACGCTTTCTGCGGGTGGGTGTGCCCTCTCGGGCTCATCCAGGATCTGACGTCCGGGTTCAGCCGGTTCTTGCAGCGGCGCGTGCCGTTCGTGCGGAAAGCGGTGAAGAGCATCAAGCGGCGCGGTGCTCGCCTGGCGGTGGTCGACCGGCCCCTTCGCCTGTTGAAGTACGTTGTGCTGGTTTGGGCCGTTACCGGCGCCGCCGTCTACGGGTTCCTGGTCTTTCGTGATTACGACCCCTGGGCTGCGCTTTTCGGCCTGGTAGAGCTCAGCATTGGCCCTGGATTGATAGTCCTCGGTCTGACGTTCGTCGCCTCGTTTTTCGTCGAGCGTCCCTGGTGCCGGTATGCATGCCCGCTTGGCGCTGCGACCGGGTTGGTCAGCAAGCTGAGCCCGGTGTACCTGAAGCGAGAGGGCGACGCCTGCAAGTCGTGCGCCGTCTGCAGCCGTGCTTGCCCGATGGGTCTGCCCGTCCACACCGCGGACAAGATCAAGAGCGCGGAATGCATCGGCTGCCTCGAGTGCGTGGACAAGTGCCCTCGCGAGGGCGCCCTCGAGCTCAAGCTCGGCTACTGAGGAGAAGCAACATGAAAGTCAATCCGCTGTTCTTCGGGCTCGTCGTAGTAGTGATCTTTCTCGGCACGATCGGCGGCGCAAAGGCCGCAGGGCTCTGGACTGTATCAGGGAAGCTCGATACCTCCGGTGAGAAGGTCAATCTAACAGGCGCCAACCCAGATGATATCAAGGGCTGGATGACGCTGGCAGAGGTATCGGATGCGTTCGGGGTGCCGGTACAGGAGATATTGGCAAATTTCGAGATGCCGGCGAGCACCCCCGCTTCGAAGCAGATCAAGGAGATGGAGACCGAGCTCTTCTCCCCGACGAACCTTCGGGAATGGCTCAAGGAACGTCTCACCCAGCCGTAGCACCGGCCCCGGGCAAGAGGAGCAGGGAACCGGACCAACCACGGTTCCTTGCTCTGCCCTTCCGTTATGTTCGCCGGCTGCTAACCCACGTTTCGCGACCCTCTTCTCAATAATCCATCCTCATCTCCGGTCCGTCCGCTGCAACCCTTACTGCATCTGGCCGGCCCTGGCGCGAATATCTTTGCCGGGCGCCGGTAAAGAGCCGCGTTGCCGAGAGGAGAATGCCTCCCATGGGGACAGTCGACGAGTCGCAATTCAAGCACGCCTTTGCCGATCTGGACGGTCTTCGAATGCACTATGTGGAGGCGGGGCAGGGGCCGTCCGTGATCATGCTGCACGGATTTCCAGAGGCATGGTTCTCGTACCAGCCACCAACTGGCCGCGCTGTCCCAGGGCGGCTATCGGGCTGTGGCGCCAGATCAGCGCGGCTACAACCTCACCGACAAACCGCGGGGCGTGCGCAACTACACGCTGGACCGGTTGACGGAAGATGTTGCGCGGCTGATAGCGGCGTTGGGAGAGCGCCGCGCGACGATCGTTGGGCACGATTGGGGAGGGGTCGTTGCGTGGCGCTTCGCCATGCGCTATCCCGATATGCTCGAGCGACTCGTGATCCTGAACGCGCCGCATCCTGAAAGAACGGTGCGGCTTGGCCTGCGGATGCCGCGCCAGTGGCTGCGCAGCAGCTACGTCGCCTTCTTCCAGTTACCCCGGCTACCCGAACTGTTGGTGTCCGCGAACGACTATGGCGCGCTGCGCGCTCGTATTCCGGCGGCAACCTGTCCACCGAGATGCCTTCACGGGCGAGGACATCGAGCGCTACATCGAGGCGATCCGGCGTCCGGGTGCGCTGACCGCCGCCCTAAACTATTACCGCGCCCTTGGCATGCGTGGACCCTTTGGGTTGACTCAGAACCTTCGCCGCGTCGATGCACCGGTGCTGATCATTTGGGGCGATCGCGACCCGTACCTGGATGCCGCCCTGGCAGCCCCGAATCCGCAGTGGGTGCCAAACTATCGCCTTGAGCGAATCAACGATTCGTCCCACTGGGTCCAGAACGATTGCCCGGAGCGTGTAAACGAGCTGATGCTCGCGTTTCTGCGCGGGTAGCTCTACCATGACTCGGGTGCCGATGCGTCGGAAGTCGAAACGCTGGCAGCGGCGCGTCGCTGGTGTCGATGCCGTCCCTGATTAATACTGTAGCTGCAAAGCAGGCGGATATTTGCGTCACAGGAGGCAGCCCGGCTCCCTTCCCGCCAGCTTTGCTGTCGCAATACCGGCGGGGCGTTGGGAAGCAGCGCGCTTGCGTTGCCCGGGACGCGGCGCAGGTGGGTAAACGTGGACACGCCGCGGCCCGGGTACGGGCGCTCCACTCACACAACCCGTAGTGTAGCCCCCTTGTGGGGCGTGTTGGTCGCGGCGCGGGTTGCCTAACGTGGTCACGACGCTGCGCAACCTTGGACCCTGAGCCCGCACCGGCGACCGGCGCCTCGTTCCGCAGATCACGCCTCAGCCGCGGAACGAGGCAGGTCGGGGCCCCTGCACCCCTCGCCGCCGGGCTCGCGTCTGCCTAAATTCAATACCCTTCAGATAAGCCTATGAGTAGGCAAAGAGGTGACCTTTTTGGCATACTTGAGTTGAAGAAACGAAAGCGCCAAGGAGTCACCTCTTGAGGTTCAAGTTACGCGAGATCGGGGCAGAAAGCAAGTTCTGCCGCGAGTTGACATTGGAGGCCATCGAGCGAGCGGTGCCATTGGCCGACGTGCAAGCTGCGTTGGCAGCGACCGGCGTGTGCGAGCAGCGCGAGCGCAAGCTCAACATGCTGGTGACGGTGCTCGTGACCATTGCCATGAACATCTGCAGCCGAGCCTCCATCGGAGAAGTGATGCGCAAGATTGCGCAAGGCCTGCGTTACATCTGGCCGGACCCGGACTACCCGGTGGCCAACGACGGCGCCATTTCACAACGGCGCTACCAGTTGGGTGCCCGGCCGTTGGTGGCGTTGTTCCATCGGGTCTGTCAATCCTTGGCTACGCCCGAGACGCCAGGCGCTTTCCTGTTCGGTCTGCGCCTGATGGCGATTGACGGCACGACCGAGGATGTGCCAGACACGCCGGAGAATGCGGCCGCTTCCGGTCGGCATACCGGCGCGCGGGGCGACAGTGCCTTCCCGCAAGTCAAGGCCGTGTACCTGGCCGAGTGCGGCACGCATGCCATCGTGGATGCCGGTGTCTGGCCCTGCCAGACCGGCGAACGGCTGGGCGGCTTGCGCCTGCTGCGCTCGGTCGGACCCGGCATGCTCATCCTGTGGGACACCGGCTTTTATGACTTTGACATGGTTAAGCGGGCCGTCGACCAGAGTGCCCAGGTGCTGGCCCGTCTGCCTGCCCACGTCAAGCCGCAGCTTGTGCGCCGCTTGCCCGATGGCTCGTATGCTGTGGACCTTATCTGAAAGGTATTGGCTCTAGCCCTGCACGAGAGAGCCCCAGTTTATTCGGACAATCCTGCATCCCTCAGGAAGCTCAGAACCTCCCGGTTGAACTCCGCGGGCCTTTCCATATTCGGCACATGGGCGGCGCTAGCGATGATCACCTTCCTCGCTCCAGGGATGCCTTTTCCCATCACGTCGGCTGCCCGCAGCAATTCCGGATGGTCCAGCGCTCCGACGACGATCAGCGTCGGAACACGGATCTGGTTCAGCCGCGCCACCGCAGGTGGATCGAGGGGGTCAGCCGGCTGAGTGTCGATTCGCCATGTCCCGTGTTCCACCGGGATCCAGTTCATCTCGGCTGCCCGTTGGCGCACCTGAGGATCGACTTGCTCGGGTTGCCGGTAAGGGCCATCCACCCAGAGGCGCAGCTGTAATTCAGAAACCTGCTTGAGATCGCCCTGCTGCATAGCAGCGATCATAGCGAGCAGATCGGGCGGCGCATCTCCCTGCATCTCAAAACCGCTGGGAACTGCTGAAACCAGAACCAGCCCGTCTACCCTCTCTGGATGTTCAAGTGCAAAATCGAGAACGATCGTGCCGCCCATCGAACATCCCACCAGCACTGCACGCTGGATCCCGAGCTGATCGAGAAGGCCCTCCAGATCCTTGCGTCGTGAGACCGGCCCTTGCGCCCGGCCGGATCTGCCGTAATCGCGCATGTCGAATCGAACGACTTGAAAGAACTGGCCAAGCTCATCCCACTGGCTGTCCCACATGCCGCTATCGACAAAGCCGGCATGGCACAAGACCAGGGGTGCGCCACTCCCGGCCACCTCATAGTATAGTTTCCCATCCCCAACAGTGACTGTTCCTTGATTCGTGTTCTTCATCAGGTTTGTCCAGGCTCCTCATGGGTTGTTCCGGAAGGGTGGCCGGCGGTCGAGAAAGCTCGGCGCGGCCTCTCGCGGCGCGCTGGCGGCTCACATCGCTATTCTTTTCTTCATCGCTGCGCTCGACCTATTCCTACGCTTGGCGCAATCTGCGCCACGACAGATAGATTGACAGAGAGTTCCAATGAGGTGGACACCCTACAGTCTGTCATGCTCATAGTGCTGAAACACGACACCCGTTGGCAGCGCCTGTGATTCGATGAGCTTCAACCTTTCGCGCTTGCCCTCTGGAAACAACCGCTTGCCGCTGCCCAGCACAAGAGGGTAGACGTGCAACATGTATTCGTCCACCAGGTCGTTTTCCACCCGCGTGTGTATCAGCACGCTGCTGCCGTCCATGAGGATGTTATTGCCGGGCTGATTCTTCAGCTTGCGCACTTCCTCGACTACGTTGCCGCTGATGAGCGTCGAGTTTCGCCAGGCTGCCGCTGAACAAGCATAGCAGAGAAGGGGCATCCGGTCACCGGTCATCCGGACCGTCTGCTGACTGGACAGACGGTGGGGAGAACCCTGGTCACGTGGCCAGCGCTGTAGGTAACGCGGCCGGTTGTCAAGAGTTATGGTGGTCTAGGCTCAATGATCTGGCAGCCAGGCCCTTGCCGGAGCGCCGCTTGCGCACTGACCCTCGGATCGTCAAACGCAAGATGTCCAACTTCCGGCTCAAACGCCTTGAACACTTCGGCTGGCCACAACCCCTCGCTCAGTCGTTCCGCGAGGCTGTGGCCCTTATCTGAAAGGTATCGTAACTAGATTACCTTCTCATGCCTGCCCGCGGCGTTACGCAACAGCTCCAGCTGACCGACGTGATAACACTCGTGGAAATAGTTGAAGAAGACCCGCTGCCCGATGGTAGTCGTGCGCTGGCCCACCTGCAGCTCCTGCGCCCAAAAATCGGAGTTGGCACTTACAAGCGCCTCTGCCAGGATCGCTTCTGAATCGTCGAGGAGTCGCAGCAGCTCGTCCAGCCGTAATACCCCCTCGCCGTCGCCGGTCACCGGTTCGGACTCGCGGCGGTAGCGCGCCAGGCGGTCTACCCCCGGCGCCGCCTGGCCCATCACTTCCAGGGTGCGGAAGCGGTAGGTCAACAGGTGCCCTACCACCCAGTTCATGCAGTTACCGCCGCCCGCCGGCTGGATCAGGCTGTCGGAATGGTCCAGGCCTTCGGTCTGATTGCGCACGATCCCCGCATTTCTTCTGAAAGCATCGGCTAACTGTTGAGCTGAGATCATCCTATCGCCCCCTAATGGTTACGGTCACCGGTTCGCACTACTGCCGCGCCATCACCTCTTCGCGCCGCCAGGTTGCGGCACTGACGACGACCAGCGCTACCGCGATGACGAACACCGCGACAACCGCTATCGCGAACGGCCAGATCCCCCACGCCAACACGCGCAGCACGACCAGGAACAGAGCAAGCCAGATAAGCGTCAGGATGATCGATCCATACTGGTTGGCAACCTGTTCCGTGTTGACGCGGGCAGATATCATGCTCGAAATGCCCGCGCCTAACAACGATACCCCCGGGAGCAGCGCCAGGATCAACGCAGCCAGCAAGGGCGGCATCAGTCTGAGGGTGTCCGGCCCGAACAGCAGAGCAATCTCGGTAAGGTACCCGAATACCCCAACCGCTGCCAACGTCAACGACGGCAGCACTGCGCCGATTACTTTGCCGGCGAAGATGCTGTTGTTGGAGGCCGGTGTCGCCAGGAGTGGCACCAGGCTGCCTTGCTCTTTTTCGGCGGCAAATGCGCCTGCCGCAATGCCGACGGACCACGTGCACGGTAGCAGGCCCGCCATCAGGAGGTACACCGCCATCGTGCCGCCGGCCTGGCGGCCGGCGGGGGAATCGGCGGGCTGGGAGAGAATCGGCTGCAGCGTGAAGAGCACCAGCGCCAGGGGCAGCAGCAGATAGAAGCCGGCCATCACGTACGTGCTCCGGTTGCGGAGCGATTCCTTGATGTGACGCCGGGCGATCACCCAGGCGATGCGCAGCGGGTGCGCCACGCGCGGTTCGCCGTTCATGTCCCGCTCCTTGTCTCGCCGTCCGGCGTGTCGCCGTCCATCACCGAGGCATAGACATCCTCCAGGCTTGGGGCTTCGCAAGACACCGACACCACCTCCGCCCCGTCCGAGACCAGCCGGGCGATCACTCGCGGGTTGACGGAGCGCGGGGTGCAGGTCCGGTACACCAGTTCGGTGGCGCCCAGGAGCTGCTCCCGGCCCGCTCCTCTGAAGGTCGACGATCTCCGGCGCTGCCCCGTCTATCAACGAGGCCAGCGTAGCCGGATCCGACACGTTTCGCCCTCCGAGAAGGATGCGCACGAGCGTGCCGGAGGCGTTCTCGGCCCGCTGCGCCCGCAGCGCGGCGGGCGTGTCCAGCGCGACGATCTGCCCTGCCCGCAGGATCGCCACCGCATCGGCGAGCCGCTCTGCTTCGTCCAGGTCGTGCGTGCAAAGGACGATTGCGCGGAAGCTGCGCTTCAGCCCCAGGATCAACTCGCGTACCGACCGCGCTGCCATGGGATCGAGCCCCGCCGTGGGCTCGTCGAGGAAGAGCACCGGCGGTTCGTGCATCAGAGCGCGCGCGAGGGCCACCTTCTGCTTCATGCCTTTCGAGAAGCCTACCATCCTCTGCCCGTGGTGCGGCTCGAGGTCGAAGAACGCCAGCAGTTCGGCTATGCGGCGCCGGCGCTCCGCCGGGCTCATCCCGTAGATCGTGCCGAACATGTCCAGATAGTCGTAAACCGGCATCTGCTCGTATAGTCCGGGAGCATCGGTGACCAGGCCGATCGAAGCGCGCACCTGCGTTCCCTGGCGACGCACGTCAAAGCCGGCGACGCGCGCCTCCCCCTCTGAGGGCGCGAGCAGCGCCGCGAGCATACGTATGGTGGTCGTCTTGCCGGCGCCGTTGGGGCCGAGCAGCGCAAGAATGTGCCCTGTCTCGACTCTCAGCGACAACCCGGAAACGGCCGTGAAAGCGCCAAATCGGCGAGTCAACCCCGTGGCTTCTATCATGCTGCACTCCTATTCTGTGGCAGCGTAGCACGAGCGTGCGTCGTTTTCAAGCCTTGACCCAACCCTGAATGGAGTCTAAATTGTGTGCACCCGGTCGCCGTGTCGTGGGGGACGCAGTGGCGGCGTCGCGGACGCTTGAAATCGGGTCTTCGAGGCGCAGATATCCGTCTTAGCCCGTTGCGCCGGCGGCCATAACCAGGAGGAGTGGAGGAGATGCAAGACCGGATCTGGGAGCACATGCAGGTCTTGGTGGAGACGATCGGCGCGCGCCCGCAAGGGTCGGCGAAAGCGCAGGCGGCAGAGGAATACATTGCAGGGCAGCTCGCCGCGGCCGGTTTGACCGTCGAGCGACAGACTTACCCGTGCCCAACCTGGAGGCATGCGTCGACTCGTCTCGAGATGGGAGACGAACTGCTGCCGGCTCGCGCGAATCCCTTCTCCCCGCCCTGTGATATCGAGGCCCCCGCACTCTATGCTTCGACGCTGGGCGAGCTGGAGGTCGCAGATCTGCGTGGGAAGGTGGCCGTCCTCTACGGCGACCTGTCGGGGCAGCCGGTGGCGGCGAAGGGCTGGTTCCTCAAGGCGGAACGCGACGAGCGGATCGTGACCGCCCTCGAGGATGGGGGCGCTCTCGCCGTGCTGGTTCTGCAGCAGAAGGCGGGCGACCTGGACCGGCTGATCGAGGACGATGAGTTCCTGCTGCCTTCGGTCACGCTGCCTCGCTCTTCGGGCTTGCGACTGCTCGGATCGAGGGGCCGGTCGCCGCTGAAGCTGCGTATCGACGCCGAGAAGGGGCGTGGGCGGGCGGCGAACGTTGTCGGAAGAACACAGCCGGCCCGCCCGCAGGGGCGGCTCGTCATCTGCGCGCACTATGACACCAAAGTGGACACGCCGGGCGCTTGCGACAACGCCGGCGGTGTGGCTGTGCTCCTCGCGCTTGCCACAAGCCAGGCGCAGCTGCCTGAGGGCCCGCGCTACCCGCTCGAATTCGTGGCTTTCTGCGGAGAGGAGTACCTGCCCATCGGAGACGACGAGTACGTTCGCCGGGCAGGAGCTGACCTGGGCGCGCCGGCAGGATGCATCAACATGGACGGCATGGGGTACCTGTTGAGCGCTCTCAGCATCGCTCCGTTCAACGCTTCCGGACAGCAGGAAGCGCGGATGCGGGCGATAACGGCGCGGCACCCCGGGGTCGTATGGGTGGAGCCGTGGCCGCAGAGCAACCACTCCACCTTCACCTTCCGGGGTTTCCCTGCGCTCGCCTTGAGCAGCTCAGGCCTGGTACACGTCAGTCACACGGACGGAGATACGCTGGCGTGCATCGATCCGGTGGCGCTGGACGCGGCCCACGGACTTGTCTCCGAGCTCCTCGCTGCCCGTGTCTTCTGAACTGAGCACAGGGTGGGAGCCACACGTCATTGCGCTCGTAGCATGACGGTGTCACCGTGGACTCAGTTTAGTTCGCCTCGTCTTGCGCTCAAGAAGCGGCGATCAAGCTGGTGGTCGTCGGGGATCGGCACGGACCGGAAAGCACGTAGCGAACCGGATTTGCCGCCGGCCACTCATCCAAATGTAGGACTGTGGTGTCCCGCGATTCGAGTGAGCAGCCCGTTTTTGCGTTTCTACCGGGCGTCTGTTACTATCCCGGTCCGCTCCTCGGGCAAGCGCCCGGGGTGCTGTCTTTCTGGAGGACATCGTGCTCCTCCGGGCGAAATCGCCGGAGCCGGCGGCCCGGGTTGTGAAAAGAAAACCGGTCAGATTTGACATCTTCTCTAGGCTAAAGTATAAATATGGCGTCGATGCGAAAGGCGACCCTCCACCGGGTCTGGTGCAAGCCGCAAGCGGCTGTGCCGGCGAGCGTGTGGGGAAGCAGAGAGCGGAGACGAGGCGGCGAGGAGCCGCCTGGGGTCCTCAGAAATGCGAAGTGGCCAGATTTGACAGGTCCAGACGCAAGTGATAGACTCCAGCTTCGTGTGCGGTGACGGTAGTTGCTGCTCACGACATCGCCCGGCTCTCAGAGCCCGGCGGCTTGAAAAGTGATGATCTCCGATTTGACATAACCTAGTGTTGTGATTAGATCACGATCACGTGCGGGCAGCGGAGCGATCCGCTTGTTACGCAGGTGTTCGAATCAAAGAGCCAGTCTGACGTGCCGGCGGTAACGTCGGCAATTCTGTCTCTAAGAGCGGGAGCATCACGCAGAGGCGGCACTTTAACAACTGAAGAGTGGTAGGTAAGGAAGACGTTGATGGTCTTTGAGTGAGGCCTGCGCAGAGCAGAGG